>JAUGSS010000117.1:0-24498 GCA_044426515.1 Methylococcaceae bacterium
ACGGCAACTACCGCTGTACTTAATGTGAATGACCTGCCCACGGGGGGCATCACAATTACCGGTATAGTCCAGCGAAATGAGGTTTTAACGGTATCCAACACGCTGGTCGATGCCGATGGCTTGGGCACTATTACTTATCAATGGCAAGCTGACGGCGTCAATATCGGTAGCGGCGCCAGTTATACCCTGACTCAAGCCGAAGTCGGCAAAACCATTGTTGTCATCGCCGGCTATACCGATAACCAGGGCACAACAGAAACCAAGGCCAGTGCTGCAACGGCCGCTGTGCTTAATACGAATAACCTGCCCACCGGTAACGTCACGATTACCGGCATAGCCAAGCAGGGTGAGGTTTTGACGGCAGCCAATACTTTAGCCGATGCCGATGGTTTAGGCGCTATTAGTTACCAATGGCAAGCGGGAGGCGTCAATGTCGGCAGCGGCGCCAGCTACACTTTGACTCAAGCCGAAGTCGGTAAAACCATTATTGCCATCGCCGGCTATACCGACAACCAGGGCATAACAGAAACCAAAGCCAGTGTTGCAACGGCCGCTGTGCTTAATGTGAATGACCTGCCCACCGGCAACGTCACCGTTAGCGGCATAGCCAAGCAGGGTGAGGTTTTGACGGCAGCCAATACTTTAGCCGATGCCGACGGTTTAGGCGCTATTAGTTACCAATGGCAAGCGGACGGCGTCAATGTCGGCAGCGGCGTCGGCTACACTTTGACTCAAGCCGAAGTCGGTAAAACCATTATTGCCATCGCCGGCTATACCGACAACCAGGGCACAACAGAAACCAAAGCCAGTGCTGCAACGGCCGCTGTGCTTAATGTGAATGACCTGCCCACCGGCAACATCACCGTTAGCGGCATAGCCAAGCAGGGTGAGGTTTTGACGGCGGCCAATACTTTAGCCGATGCCGACGGTTTAGGCGTTATCGCTTACCAATGGCAAGCGGACGGCGTCAATGTCGGTAGCGGCGCCAGTTATACCCTGACTCAAGCTGAAGTCGGTAAAACCATTATTGCCATCGCCGGCTACACCGATAACCAGGGCACAACAGAAACCAAGGCCAGTGCTGCGACGGCCGCCGTGCTTGATACGAATGACTTGCCTACCGGCAGCGTCACGATTACCGGCATAGCTAAACAAGGTAAGGTTTTAACGGCATCAAACAACTTGGCCGATGCTGACGGCTTAGGTGCAATTAGCTATCAGTGGCAAGCAAACGGTGCAAATATCGGCACAGGCGCCGGCTACACTTTAACCAGCAAGGAAGTCGGTAAAACCGTGACCGCTACGGCCTTCTACACCGATAGTTTAGGTCATGCCGAAAGTGTAATTAGTGCAGGCACCGGTGCGGTCGCAGCTCCTACTACTCCAGGCTTTACCATTAACCCGACAACGGCGCAAAAAACCGGTGAAAATGGTGCGACTGCCGACTACAGCATTCAGCTCAATACCGCACCGGCGGTTAATCAAAATGTAGTTTTAACTTTCACCAGTAGTGATACCAGCGAAGGTATTGTTAACAATCCTACTCTAACCTTCACTTCGGCTAATTACGCCACACCGCAAACGTTGACGGTGCAAGGCGTCGATGATTATTTAGACGATGGCAATATCCCCTATTTAGTTACCGCTAAGGTGACCACGTTAGATGTTTTTTATAAGGTTTTAACCCTCAATGCGTTCAATTTGACCAATACCGGTGACAGTTTAGACAAGGCATTGGATTTATACGGCGATAAAGGCGGTTCAAAATCCGATGTTCTAAAAGGCGGCAACGGTGCGGACACTTTGCATGGCAAGGATATGGCTGACAATTTATCGGGCGGTATCGGCAACGATACCCTGTATGGCGGCTATGGCGCCGATAATCTGTTCGGTAATGAAGGCGACGATAAGTTGCTGGGTGAGCAGGAAAATGATTATCTGGATGGCGGTCTGGGTAATGACACCTTGGATGGAGGTGATGGCGTAGACACGATGATAGGCGGAGCAGGCAACGACACCTACTATTTGGGTTACGATGCGGCGGATGTCATCACCGATAACGGTCTGGCCGCTGACGTTGATACGGTGATCATGCCGTATCAGTTGACCCGTTACACCTTACCGGCGAGCATTGAACAAGGCACAATTGCTCCCGGCACGCAAGCCAGCAGTCTGACCGGGAACGACAGTAATAACAGCCTGACAGGCAACGATGGCAACAACACATTAGACGGTGCAGTAGGCAGGGATTCATTATTCGGCGGTGCCGGTAATGACGAGTTATTAGGCGGCACGGATAATGATACTCTCGACGGGGGCGAAGGGGGCGACTATTTGGAAAGCGGCGACGGCAACGACTCGGTCAATGGGGGAGGCGGCGACGATGAAATTGTCGGCGGTAACGGTATTGGCGACGACATTTATATGGGCGGTGCCGGCATTGATACCGTTAAGTACGCCAGCGCAACCAGGGGTATTACGGTCAGCCTCGCACTGGGCACCGCCAGTGGGGCGGAAATCGATAATGACAAACTGAACAGCATAGAAAACATCATCGGCGGCCAGGCAGGCGACAAATTGAGCGGTGACTCCGGCAATAATGTGATCGAAGGCTTTACCGGTAATGACACTCTCGCCGGAGGTGCAGGTAACGATACCCTGCTGGGCGGTTTGGGTAATGATAGCTATAGTGTCGAAAACAGCGGCGATGTGGTGACTGAAAGCTCAACTCTGGCGACTGAAATCGATAAGGTGAACAGCTTGATCAGTTACACATTGGGAGCTAACTTGGAAGACCTTAGCCTGAGCGGAAAAGCGGCGATTAACGGCACTGGTAATTCGCTCAATAATGCTTTAACCGGTAATGCGGGCGCCAACATCCTGAGCGGTGGAAGCGGCGCTGACACGCTTACCGGCGGCTTAGGCGCCGACCAATTCAAGTTTAACGCTGAAGCCGAAACCGGCATCAGCACCGCCACGCGCGACAGCATCGTTGATTTCAGCCACAGTCAAAGAGATAAAATCAATCTATCGGCTATTGACGCGAATACGGCGTTTGCAGGCAATAATGCTTTTGCAGCGCCCACGGTAGGCGGTACTTTTTCGGGGGTGTTTGCCAATCCGGGCGAGCTCTATTTCGATAAAACCGCGCATATTCTTTACGGCAATAACGATGAGGACAGTAGGGCGGATTTCTCCATCCAGTTGACTGGAGTCAGTAGCCTGACGGCTGCGGATTTTGTGTTGTAAATCGTGTGGAAAGCGGTGGGCAGAAAAAAAGCGTTGCCCACCGCACGCAACTGTGAAAACCGATATTTTGACCGTTTCCGTTAAGAGGCAAGGGTTGTTGCTGCAAACGGTCACGAATTGCGCTCTTTAGAATGTCCTCACCAACTTCGGCTACTATAGCCTTATCTGAGTAAACTCATCACGCCTTGTCCGGATTGGTTCGCTTGCGCCAACATTGCCGTTCCTGCCTGTTGCAGAATCTGATTACGGCTTAGGTTGGCTGTTTCTGTGGCAAAATCAGCATCCATGATCCGTGACCGAGCACCTGATTGATTTTCGATAGACGACTGCAGGTTGGAAATGGTCGTTATAAAACGATTCTGAACCGCACCCAAAGTGGCTCGGTGTCTATTAACGTTTTTAATCGCAATATCAATGTTGTCTATTGCTGACCTTACAGCGACTGAGCCCGCACCGGAACCGATAGAAACAGCTGTTCCTCCTTGTACCCCAAGCCCTCCTGTTGTGCTGCCAAATAATTTGCTTAAACCACTAATTGCCGCGAAGGTGGAAATGGTAATGGAAATTTGATTACCCGCGTCTGTTGATGTGCCAGCGCCCACTTGAAAGTTAGCACCTTGTAACGAGCCGGCTAGAATTTTCTTATCGTTAAATGTGGTGTTATCAATAATACGCTTAACTTCAAAGCCCAATTGTTTAAACTCCGATTGCATTTTTTCGCGGTCAGCACTATTTACTCCACCCGTATTAGCCGCCTGAACCCCCAAATCCCGCATCCGTTGCAGGGTATCGGTAATTGAACCCATTGCGGCTTCAGCTGTTTGAGCCATAGATATGCCGTCATTAGCATTTCTTACCGCCACTGTCTGTCCGCGGATTTGCGAAGTCATCCTGTCGCTGATCGCCAAACCCGCGGCGTCGTCCTTTGCAGAGTTGATCCGCATGCCTGAAGACAGCCTCTCCATTGAACTGGCAAGACTCATGGAACTCTTGTTTAAAGAGCGTTGAGCGTTTAATGCTCCTAGGTTTGTATTAATTTGCAGTGCCATAACCGTATCTCCAAAATCTCTCGGATCACCCAAGAATAAAATTTATAACCAAAGGTCTGTTGAACCATTAATCTGAAAACGTAAGCTTGCTTACATTTAAACGTGGATTTAACCCCAAGTGCAATCCAAGTACTCAAGCGGCTTCTTGCTCTATCGTTCAGAAAAAACCAGATGAGGTGTTTTGTAGTTGAGTATTTTTCGAGGACGCTGATTGAACTTATTCATTCATTGCCGCAACTTTGGCTTTATTCTCAAAACTACTGCTTTCTGTTAAAGCAAGTATTTAGCCAATTAGTATTAAATTAATTAAGAACAGTATGTTATATAATTAATGTTATGTGTTTTGAGCGGGTGGTATGAATGTGTCAAAAAATCAACGGAGGGTAAAGGAGCTGGATTTGCAGTAAGTAGCCCGAATAAAGTGAAGCGTAATCCGGGGCAAAGAGATGATTTTCGAATTTAGATTACGCTTAATAAATCATATGCTTAACGTTGAACACCGTAACGTCTCATTAATCACAGGCGGTATGTTAAAGTCTTTTATTCGCCGCGAAGGACACGAAGAAATAAAACTCGTGCCTTCGTGGCGAAATTTTTTTAGCGCGTTTTTCCGGATTTGCCTGTTATTAATGAGAAGTTACTAAACGCCTGCATATTTTTGCTTGTCCCGGCTCAGCCAATAATCAGTCGCCAGTTGCTGCGCCTGTTCCTGGGTATCGGCCTTGCCCAATAGCTTAAGTGCAACCGCAGCCGTTCCGATGACGGAAGCTTGTGCAAACTCGTCTTCAATTTTTCCCTGCCAGATTAACGGCAGTTGCTCCGGTTCGAGCAGTTCGGGTTTGACGTGGCGGTGGGTAAATAAAGCGGGCCAGTTTTCGTCGGATAATTCACCGTTGTGCACGCTTTGCACCAGACATTCCATATCGGGATTGCGTTCGGTTTCGCCGCCTTCGCCTTTTAATACCGACATGTGCGGTTGGTTTAAAAGGGCTGCGGCCTGTTGATGCACCGGGCGGTAACCGGGATGGAAAATGCCTTGAATGCTGTATTGCGCATTAAACGGATTTAACAAACGCACCAGCGTATGAACCGGTGAGCGCAAGCCCAGTGTTGGACGCAGTTCTATAATTTCATGCAGTTTGGGGCAAAAATGCTCCAGCGATAAATAACTGAAATGGTGTTGTTCAAGTTGCTGTTTGGCATTGCTGATAGAACTTGCGCATTTAAGACCTAAATAACCCAGCATATTTTCAGTGTACAGTCTGCCTGCGGTATGGCCGCCGGCGCCGTGCATAAAAACGGTAATGCCGTTTTCGGCCAGCAGCAAAGCCGACAGCAAAAACCAGGGCAAATGCCGGCGTTTTCCGGCATAAGACGACCAGTCCAAATCGACTTTCACGGCATTATCGGCAATATCGAATGATTCTCTAGCCGCCTGTGCAAAACCGGCCAATTCTTCCGGGATTTCTTCCTTAACACGCATCAGCACCAGAAATGCGCCCAGCTGAATGGGCAGCACCTGATCGGACATAATCATGTTCATGGCTCGGTAGGCTTCATCCTGAGTTAGCGGTCTTGAGCCTTTTTTGCCCTTGCCCAAGATGCGGATGAATTCAGCAAAAGGATGTTCGGGGTGCGGCGTTTGTTCGTGATGAGTGAAAGTCATAAAGTCAATTTAAAGTAATGGTCGATTAACAGGGCGATAAACACACCGGTTAGATACATCAGCGAATAAAAGAAGGTTCGCATCGCGGTTTTGTCATCTTTCCGGCGCATCATCAAAATAGCGAAATAAATAAAGCCGAGGCCTAGCGGCACCACGGCAAACAAATAAATCAGGCCGCTCATGCCGGTCAGATAAGGCAGCAGGGTAACAATGAACAGCAGCAGCGAATACAGCAATATCTGCAAACGGGTATGTTCTACGCCGTGCGTCACCGGCAACATCGGGATGCCGACTTTGGCGAATTCCTTGCGCTTGGCGATAGATAGCGGCCAAAAATGCGGCGGCGTCCATGCGAAAATAATCAAAAACAACAACAGTGAGTAAGGATGCACTTCGCCGGTCATCGCGCACCAGCCCAGCATCGGCGGAGTTGCACCGAAAGCGCCCGCAATGACGATATTTTGCGGAGTCATTCTTTTTAGATAAACCGTATAGATAATGGCGTAACCCAGTGCCGACAAAAAAGTCAGCAATGCGGTTAAGGCATTGACCAGGACTATCAGCAATACCATGGAAATAGCGCCCAGCACCAACGCAAAAGTGATCACATTAGTGGAACTTAACTCGCCTTTGGGCAAGGGGCGATGTTTGTTGCGATCCATCAGCGCGTCGGCTTCGCGATCGATATAATGATTGATCGCGGCGGCCGAGGCGGCGGCCAAGGCAATGCCCAAGCTGCTGTAGATAAACAGGCCGACCGGCGGCATTCCGGGAACGGCCAGTAACATCCCCGCCATAGCCGTAAAAACGATCAGGGCAACCACTTTGGGTTTGCATAGCTGAAGATAACTTTGCCAAGAAGGTCGGGGCGATTCGCTAGTCATTATTTAATAGATTCCAACTTTTAGTTTATGGTACGACTCCCACGGAAGCTGCGGGAATGGCATTGTAGGTGCTCCATCCAGCGCTGCCGGAGCGGTGCATAGGAACGATGATTGCGTAACATCAGTTACTGTATAGAATACAGTGAACTATCGATTATTGAAATAGTTCGAGCCGCCAACGTTTGCATGAAACAGCGCAGTGCAAGCAATAGTTTGGCTTACGGCTAGCGCCTCATCGAGATCAACTTGCAGCGTTTTCGTATTGATAGCGGCTTGTTTAAATCCGTCCAATCAGTGTCATCCTTGTTCCATTATAAAATTATCCCTGCTAAGTCGTTACAAGCGTGATTGAGATCGCGTCCATCTTTTTTACCCAAGTCCCTTTCTAATACGCAATTTCACGTATTTCTATTTCCGGTAAAACAATTAGCATATATATCAATATTAATCGGCAACGCCGATATTTTTTCTGAGTAGTCGTCATAAAAAATCAAAAAGGGATACCTATGGCACTTTCAGTATCCTGCATTTTATTTAGATCACGTCTTCCGGCTATTCACATCGGTCGGTGGATTTCCAGTTGTTCCGAAATGCTGCGGTTAAAGTGCGTCTACTGATTAATCGATATGCACAGTTTTGCTGCGAATTGTTCCTGTTTGATTTCTCGATCGGCGTTGTCAGCCGGTATGCCCCATAACCCGTCACTGCCATTTAAGTTAAGAAGAAAATATTTATGTTATTCGAGTAGGAGGCGCCGTGCGCCGCAAAGGGATAGCAAGATTTTTCAAGCATCGGGAAAGGCGCGCACGGCACGCTGTTCAATTTGTATAAAGGTAAAAAGCTTTGTTTTTAATGGCGTTTCCTTAACTTAATGGCAGTGCCTATAACCCGTCCCGCCTCGGAGGTGCCGAAGTATGATGTTACTGGTTTTTACCTTAGATGATTGGCGCTGTGCGTTGGAACTTTCCTGCGTCGAAAGAACATACCGTGCCGTCGCCATCACACCTTTGCCGGCTGCCCCGGACGTGGTTCTGGGTATCGTCAATATCAGCGGCGTCATAGTCCCGGTTGTCGATATCCGGCTGCGCTTTGGCCTGCCGAGCAAAATCCTGACACCGGATGACCTGTTTATCATCGCTCGCGCTTCCGGCCGGCCGGCCGCGCTTATCGTGGATGAGATCACCGGTGTCATCGAGTGTTCCGGTAATGACATTACTTCGGCAAGCGACATTGTGCCCGGCATAAAGCATGTTGATGGGGTAGTCCGGCTTAAGGACGGCATGATTTTGATCCATGATCTGGCCCGTTTTCTTTTGCTTGAAGAAAAGGCGGCGCTGGAACAGGCTTTGGGAACTTTATAATCATGGATGCGGAGCGGACACATCAGCATTCGCTGTTATCCCGATTCAGCGAGTTCTTAGCGCAACAGATAGGGCTGCATTTTTCCCCGGAACGCTGGCCCGATCTGGTGAATGGGATAAAGGCGGCCGCACGCGAGTTCGGCTTTCAGGATGTTGAAGCGTGCATGCAATGGCTATTATCCACACCGCTGGATCGCAACCGGATCGAAACCCTGGCTTGTCATTTGACGGTGGGAGAAACGTATTTCTTCCGCGATGCCCAAGCATTCGACGCGCTACAAATGCATATTCTGCCCGCCCTGATCCAGTGCCGGCGGCAGTACGGAAAGATTCTCAGAATTTGGAGCGCAGGCTGTGCGACCGGAGAAGAAGCCTATTCGCTCGCCATTCTGGTACAGCGATTAATCCCTGATTTCAGGCAATGGCACATCGCCATTCTCGGTACCGATATCAACCCGCATGCTTTGGCCAAAGCGGAATCCGGTATTTATAGCGAATGGTCTTTCCGTAATGCTCCCGGTTGGTTGAAATCCGGCTATTTTCGTGTAACCGAAAAAAAACATTACGAAATCATTCCTTCCGTGCGCAAGATGGTAACGTTTGCCTACCTCAACCTGATGGACGAAACCTATCCGTCGATGATAAACAACACCAATGCGATAGACATCATCTTCTGCCGTAATGTACTGATGTATTTCAAACCCGCCCTGGTTGCTCAAGTGGTACGCAGACACTGTCTGTCGTTGGTGGACGGCGGCTGGCTGATTGTCAGTCCGGCGGAGGTCCAGGCCATTGTCGAGGTCATGACCGGAACGATGGAAACGGTTAATTTCTCCGACGTCATCCTGTATCGCAAAAACGCTACCCATGCGGCATCGTGTCCAATAGCGCCGCTTCCTGCATCGCCGGAACCGGCCGAACCGATTGATGTCAGTCCGGTGAAGACGACAAAACAACCCGCACAAAAACCACTGGTAGCGGCAGGTAAGATAGCCTCCGTATCATCGGACTATCAGCAAGCTCTCGCCCTCTATCAGCAAGGGTGTTATGACGAAGCTGCGGCGCAAGCCGTCAAGCTTTTGGCTGATTCGCAAAGCAAGGTGAAAGCGATGTGTCTTCTTGCACGAATCCACGCCAATCAGGGAAATCTGGCTAAGGCTCGGCAATGGTGCCGGCAGATGATCGATGGCGAGCCACAGGATCCGCTTGGACATTATCTAATGGCTATTGTGTTGCTGGAGCAGGGGGCGGATGGCAGCAGGCAGGAACTCAAGCGCACCTTGGAGCTGGATCCCGGTTTCGTGCTTGCTCACTTCACGCTAGGCAACCTGTGCCGGCAACAAGGCAGGCGCCGTGAAGCCGAGAAACATTTCGACGATGCGCTGCGGCTGCTTGACGCCCACGCGCCGGAAGAGCTCCTGCCGGAGACGGAAGGCATGACTGCCGGGCGTTTGGCGGAAATTATCCACACTACGCGCGATCTGGAGAATGCGGCATGAAAGAGCGGCTTAACGGAACCGATAGCGAAAGCTTGGTCGAGCAGTCATGGGCAGCCCCGCCGCAGCAATGGCCGAGCATTCTCAAGGCCAGGGCTCAAGCGCTTGCACAGCCGCTGGAACAGGCGGTGGCGATGGAATATATTGAAATAGTGACCTTTATACTGGCCTACGAAACCTACGGTATCGAAATTGTCTGGGTGCGTGAAATCCAGCCCTTGAAAGAACTCACGCCGTTGCCGTGTGCGCCGGCCTTCGTCTCCGGCATCATCAATGTGCGCGGCCAAGTGCTATCGGTGATCGACATCAAAAAGTTTTTCGGCTTGCCGGAACAAGGGCTGACTGATCTCAATAGGGTCATTATTCTATCCGACGGTCACATGGAATTCGGCATTCTGGCGGATGCAGTTATCGATGTGAGGCGTATCCCGCTAAACAAAATTCAGTCCGGATTACCGACGCTCACCGGCGTCCGCGAGAATTATTTAAAAGGGATTAGCGCGGACCGGCTGGTGATTCTGGATGCGGTAAGGCTGCTGACAGACGGCGGCATTGTTGTCCATGAAGACGTTATATGAATAACGGCGCTTAATCCCAACCTTCTCCCTCAAAGGAGAAGGGCTAAACACTTGTGTTGATACCTATGCCGGGAGAGGGAGCAAGTTGGTGACGCTATTTCGTGCCTATTCCTTAGTCATCATGGGAGTATCAGTTATCCCACAAGCTCCCCAACAACACCGGCCTCTTCAACCGCTGTCACTACGCAGTTAAGCGTTTGGTTCTCCACCGACACATCGTTGCCGATCACACAGCCGACCCGAAGATAATTCGGCGTATAACCGAACACTCGTTGTTTGTCCTCGTCCAAAGCTTCGCTGTAGCCTTCCCATAACACCGGGAATTCATGGCCTACATTATCGGCAAAAAACTTTAGCTTCATTTCCTCAGCCAACTCGTGCAACTGCCTGCTGCGCTGTTTTTTGATTTCATTGCCCAACTGATCAGGCAGGCTTGCGGCTTTAGTGCCCGATCGGCTGGAATAAGTAAAGATATGGATATGCCCGAAACCGGTTTGCTTGATAAAGTTAAAGCTCTGCTGCCATTCCTGCTCGGTTTCGCCGGGGAAGCCGACGATAATATCGGTGGTGATATTAAAGTGCGGGATTTGCGTGCGCAGTTGGTTGACGATGGCGGCAAATTCCTCGGTTTTACAACGCCTTGCCATTCTGCGCAGCACGGTATCCGAACCGCTTTGCAAGGGCAGATGCAAATGCGGCATCAGGCGCGGGTTTCGGAACAGCTCGAAAAAATCATCCGGTAATTCCCAAGGTTCCAGCGAACCTAATCTAAGGCGCGGGATGTCGGTTTCGGACAAAATAGCTTTGATGAGATCGGACAGATTGTTACCCAAATCGCTGCCGTAGCCGCCCAAATGCACGCCGGTCAAAATGACTTCGGTGATGCCTTGACGATGCAAGGCATTGATTTCATCGATAACCGCCTGCACCGGACGGCTGCTTTCTTCGCCGCGCGCGACGGTGACGATGCAAAAGGTACAGCGGTAACGGCAGCCGTCCTGCACTTTAACGAAAGCACGTTGCCTGCCGCGAGTGAACAGCGATATTTCTCCCGGCTCGGTAGACAGGGCGGGCATGCTGTCCATATTCAGTTCAGTCAGGGTTTTTTCGACCAGCCGGTCTTTGTCCTTGTTGCTGACCACCAAGTCGACACCCAATAAAGATGCGGCTTCATCTTCATTCAATGTGGCGTAACAGCCGCTGACCACGAGTTTAGCTTGCGGATTGTCGCGATGGATTCGGCGTATCAGCTGGCGCGATTTTCTGGCCGCATCCTGGGTCACCGCGCAGGAATTAATCACGATAAGCTGTGCGGCTTCGGCTTGCTTGGTGATTTGATGACCGGATTTTTGGAAAGCCTGCGCCCAGGTTTCCAGTTCGGCTTCGTTAAGACGGCAGCCGAGGGTTTTAAGGTGAACTTTCATTAACGTATAACAGCAATTAGAAAAAATGGAACACGGATGACACGGATTTGACTGATCGACACGGATAAAGAAGAAAAGAAAAATCCGTTTAGATCCGTCTAATCCGTGTTCCATTATTAATATCAGTAGTGCGCATTTCCAATCATCCAAAGAACCAGTAGGCAACAAATATGGACGCAACAATGCCCGCGAAGTCGGCTATTATCCCACAGGCGGCGGCATGGCGGATATGTTTGATGCCGACCGAGCCGAAGTAAATCGCCAGTACGTAAAAGGTGGTTTCAGTACTGCCTTGCACGATTGACGACAAGCGCCCGGCAAACGAATCCGCGCCCATGGTCTTCATGGTATCGATCATCATCGCCCTGGCCCCGCTGCCGCTGAACGGCTTCATCAATGCGGTAGGCAAGGCGTCGACAAAGCGGTCGTCGAGCATAAAATAATGTACGGCAACCCGCGCCAGATCGGCCAGTAAGTCCAACGCACCGCTGGCCCTGAATACGCCGATCGCAACCAGCATCGCGACCAAATAAGGGATGATGGTGGTGGCGGTCTGAAAGCCCTCCTTGGCGCCTTCAATGAAAGCGTCGTAGGCGTTAATCTCCTTATTAATCGCACCGAGAATAAAGGTAATGACCAGAGAGAACAGGATGAAATTGCTGATAATTGCGGACTGCTCAAGCATCTGCTGTTGCGGCAGGCTGGAAAAATACGCCAATATGCCGCCGACTACCAGCGTAAAACCGCCCAGATAAGCCACGATCACCTTATCCAGCAGGTTGATTTTTTGCACAAAGGCGACCGCAAGCAAGCCTGCCAGCGTGGACATATAGGTGGCTATCAGGATCGGGATGAATACGTCGGTCGGGTTGGCGGCCCCCAGCTGGGCGCGGTAGGTGAAAATCGTCACCGGAAACAGCGTAACGCCGGAGGTGTTGATGACCAGAAACAGGATTTGCGCGTTGCTGGCGGTTTCGGGGGTCGGGTTAAGGGTTTGCAGTTCCTGCATCGCTTTGATGCCCAAAGGCGTTGCGGCATTGTCCAGGCCCAGCGCATTGGCGGAAATGTTCATCACGATAGCGCCTAAAGCAGGATGACCTTTGGGCACATCGGGCATTAAGCGGCTGAATAACGGCGTCAGGCTTTGGGTTAATAGCTGGATAAAGCCGCTTTTTTCGCCGATGCGCATAATGCCCAGCCATAAGGCCAGTACGCCGGTCAGGCCTAAAGCTATTTCAAAAGCCGATTTCGACAACGCAAACATGGCTTCCATGATTTGCGCAAAAACCTGCTGGTCGCCAAAGAAAACCAGCTTGAATAGCGCGGTGCAAAAGGCGGCGAGAAAAAAGCTGATCCAGATGATATTTAGCACGATAGATGATTAAGTTGTGGCTGTTGGGTTAGGTGCGTCTTTATGCTGATTCCAATCTTCAGATTGGAAACTTCCAAGGCAAAGCAAAGCGCGAGCTTTGCGAAACGGGAAGCCGGTTGGTATCCAAGGCAAATAAGCACGTTGATAATTTGACAATGACAACATCCGTGCCGCGCGCCAAAGTGGTTAAAAATGAAGTGTAGGCCTATTTTAAGCACCGGAGAAGGCACTAGTCGCTTTGCTGCGGGAATAACGGCGTCTCGCGAACACTTGTGTATAAAAACGAGAGCTGGAGCTTGGGAGCTGGCGCAAAATCTTTGATTTACCGAAGGTCTTATTTTCTTCGTGCTTTTCGTGGTGAGTTTTTTAAGCGAGCATTAAAATGCATAACCTTCACTCATCTTCTTCCAGAATGCACAACAACCCCCGCAACACCAAATCCGGATCAACGATGAACGCCGCATCAAGCTGTCCGGCGATAAGTTCGGCATCGCCGCCGGTTAAAACCAGTTGCGTATTTTCTGGTTGTTTTGCCAACACATGCTCAACCAAGCCAACGGCTGCCGCTAAGGTGCCGCTGTAGATTGCGGCTTCGGTAAAGTTAGCCGGGCCGGGTGTATAACTGGCCTCGCTATACGGCAACGCCTCTGTTCCCAGCCCCAGGGATTTTTTCATCAGCGTCAAGCCGGGGCCGATCAGGCCGCCTTGGTGTTTGCCGTCGGCATCGATTAAATCCACGGTAATCGCCGTTCCGCAGTCGACGATACAAACCGGCTTGCGATATTGCTGCCAAGCGGCCACTAAAGACAACCAACGGTCAACGCCCAACTTCTCCGGCTGCTGGTAAGCATTAGTCAGGCCAAGCGCCTGTGCTTGCGACTTAGCCACGGTAATATCTACATCAAGCCAAAGTTCAAAGGCTACCGATTGCACAAGTTCGAGCAGCCGGTTGGCGCTGACGCAGGCAACGGCAATCTGCTGGGGTGGAGGTATAACTTTCCAGGCGTCGATAAGTCCCTGCCGATTAACCTCGGTATTAAGCAGGGGCTGTCCGGTAATGATTTGATGACTGCCAGGGATGGCGGAAGTGTCGCAATCGGTAGGAAACCGATGCGACCTTGCCCACTTTAACCGGGTATTACCCATATCAATCAGTAAATTCATGAATACCTCTAACCGTTAAAACTGACTTCGCCTGAGGCAAAGGTCTGCACACTGCCATCCGGACGCTCAATCAACAACATGCCGCTATCGTTGATGCCCTGCACTCTGCCTTCAAATTGTTGTTGACCGACAAATAAGGTTGCGGCTTGACCGGTCAGGCAATCATAGCTCCGCCATTCATCAAGATAGGCTTTAATACCGGCACCTTCATATTCGGCAATTACCGGCAGCAGATGGTTTAATAAGGTGCCGGCCAATTTGTTCCTGAACAGCCGATTTTGCCCGGTGATTTTGCTTAAATCGGTCCAGGCTTGATCGATGCTTTGGGCTTCTGTTTCCGGTACAAACAAATTCAATCCCAAACCGATGACTGCACAGCAGGGGCCGTCCGTCTCGCCCGAGACTTCAACCAAAATCCCGCCCAATTTTTTACCTTGACTGTAAATGTCATTAGGCCATTTAAGGCCTATATCGTTTATTTGATGTTGTTTTAAAGCTCTGATAACCGCTACGCCGATAGCCAAACTTAAGCCTGAGATGGCCGCAGGCCCCTGCTGAAAGCGCCAGAGTATCGACAGGTAGATATTGCATCCGTAAGGCGAAACCCATTGTCGTCCCCGCCTGCCTTTACCGGCTGTTTGATATTCGGCGAAACAGACGGCACCTGAAAGTGCGTTGTTTTGGGAGCGTTCGACTAAATAACGGTTGGTGGAATCGATTTGATCATGAATTTCGAGCGATGAGATTAATGCGCCGGCCTGCTCGTCAACGGCTGCATTGATTTTTGATAGCTCTAACAATTCTAACGAGTTGTCCAGTCGGTAGCCTTTGCCGCTGACTGCCGAATGAGAGAGGCCCAATTCGGCCAAGCCATTCAGCTGTTTCCAGACGGCTGATCGACTAATGCCCAGAGCATCGGCCAATTCAGTACCGGAATGAAATTCTCCGTCAGCCAGCAGGCTAAGGATTTTTTTTTGCTTATCTGAAATATTCACAACCACTTAAATATCCATAACCGGCTTAAAATTTGTTGCCAACCTGTTTTTTATCCCGGATCTGCTGCAATTGCTTTTTAACTACATATTTAATCAGCATTTCCCGGTCTTCATCTTTCATATTGATGAAATCAACGCCGATAAAATGAGGATACTGATTGTCGTTTGGTTGGCTGTGCCTGCAATAAACGACCTTGCCGTAAGTCACGATAACCGCCATGCTGGATACCAGCAGCATTTTGATTTCCAGGTAATCGCCTTGTTTAAGCTCCTCTTCGCAATTAAAAGCAATGCCGGTTGCGCTGATGTTAACGTTACGGGTTTCGTTTTCCTTAAATTGAAACCCCTGCATCATGATCGCTTGGCCGAGAAGATCGATTTTAGTCTCAATTATCCTTAAGTAATCGGCGACATCCGGTAAGTTTTTTTCCAGCCTGTGCAATAGCAATGCCGATTCCTGCGATACCATTTCAAGAGCGGTTGACAATGAACAGCTATTCAAAACATTGTCGGAAACATGGTGCGGCTCGTGCACCAGTTTTTCATCTATTTTTTTGTAAAACAGGTTAACTTCATCATCAATTCGGAAAAAACCTCTTCGATCTTCAGTTTTAACCACGTTGATCTTATCCATAATCTAAACCTCTAAATTTTCTATTGCCATGATTTGATCATGCTCGTCGCACAACAAACTCGGCCGCTTGCCCCCTTATCCTACTGGCGGGACCTGGGAGGAGATTAAAAAACCGAATTGGGTGAATCGGTACTATCAACGCACTATGAGAACTTTTGATGCTGGAAGGGGAGGTAGGTTATGCCCGGCGCTATGATCTTTTTCAACGTTTTTCATAGGCTCCGGCCTCTTTCCCCACTAATTTTTGCCGAATTATACTTCAAACAATTTGATTATTTTATTTTTTGGCTTAAAAGCAATTAAAACCCAACACGGTTTTATTTAGAAAAACCGCCAGGCTGTTGCGGATTTTTTTCATCATGCGCTTGTGCTAAAAAGTTCGAAAGCATTTTGGCGGCCGAAACCAGCACACCGTTGCAAACCAGACAAAGGGGTGAGAGCAGTATAGGTCAAAGCTTTTAACAGGATGAAAGCAGCATGACGCAACTGTGCAGCATATTTGGGGATAACCGCCCAAGGTAATAAGTCGATTACAGCTTGACCGATGACCAACGTAATCGGCAGAGATCGCAAATTAAAATAAAAATATTGGGATTTATGCTTTCAGAACTGAAAGTACGGTACGGGGGAACGTAGAATTAAAACTTTATTGATGCTTTGCATAAACTCAATGACTTATGCACACATAATGGCGGAGAGTGAGTCCGCCCAACTAAGATTCAGTAAGATTCAATAACGCCTTAAACCACTGTTAATAAACAGTAACTTATAAAAAAGTTTGTTCAGCGAGATTCAACATAATACACTGTAATCCAGCGCCAAAGGTGGGGCGAAAGGTGGGGCGAGAATCTTGGGGATAGTATGAGCAGAGTTAAAAATAAGTTGACAGCGCGAACCGTCCAAACGAAAAAAGCACCGGGTTATTATTCTGACGGCGGAAACCTGTATCTAAGGATAACTAAGAGCTTAAGCAAAACATGGGCGTTCTATTACAAAAAGGACGGTAAGCGCGTCGAGATGGGCTTAGGATCAGTGGATGTGATGACGTTGGAACAGGCGCGAGATAAGGCCGCAGAACTACGGAAACAACTTTCAACCGGCATTGATCCACTAGGTGAAAGGCAGCGCCAAGCCAGTGAGGATAAAGCGCAACGAGCCAAGTTTATGACCTTTCAGCAATGTGCTGATGCTTATATCAGCGCTCATAGAGCCGGATGGAAAAACCCCAAGCATATTCAACAGTGGCAAAATACCCTTTCACAATACGCTTTCCCGGTTTTTGGGGATTTGGACGTTAAAGCCATTGATACCGGATTAATCACAAAATGCCTTGAACCGATTTGGTTAACCAAGAATGAAACAGCCGGGCGGGTGCGTGGGCGCATTGAATCTATTTTAGATTGGGCGACCGTGCGCGGTTACCGGGAGGGCGTAAACCCGGCACGTTGGCGCGGTCATCTTGATAAGCTTTTGGCTAAACAGTCAAAGGTACAAAAAACCGAACATCACAAGGCACTCCCCTATTTCGAGATCAATGGTTTTATTGAGCAGCTGCACCGACAGGATGGCATAGCCGCCAAGTGCCTAGAGTTCACTATTTTGACGGCCGCAAGAACCGGGGAAACTATCGGCGCAACTTGGGATGAAATCGACCTCGATACAAAAACCTGGACTATTCCAGCGGTTCGGATGAAAGCAGAACGGGAACACCGGGTTCCATTAAGCGCACACGCCTTAACCATCCTCAATGATATGGCAGTAATGCGCCTGAATGATTATGTTTTTCCCGGCACTAAAAAAGGCTTGAGCAATATGGCAATGCTGGCAGTATTAAAGCGCATGGATCGGGCAGATATTACCGTGCATGGCTTCCGGTCTACATTCCGAGACTGGGCGGCAGAGTCCACGGCATACCCTGGCGAAGCGGTGGAAATGGCGTTGGCACATGCCATCAAGAACCTAACCGAAGCCGCATATCGGCGCGGTGATTTGCTGGAAAAGCGCAGCCGACTAATGGAAGAATGGGCGCGGTTCTGCAAGACACCAAGATTGAGCGGTGATGTAGTGCCGATTAATAAGGCGGCGCTCAGGTGATACCGTTTAAAAAGACCGGCTAAGATTTTCGTTTCCGTGGCCGCTGAGGTTCCCCTAAAAATGGAGATGGAGGAAGTTAGAAAGCTAGACATAAATATAAAAAAAGAGTTCCCTGGGTTCCCCTTTTTTTAAAATTGAATACTTCCGAGTAAACGCATTTTCAATAATAGCCATTGCTTGTTTATGGCGATATGTTAATTTTCACCTTGGTCTCTGTTTTTTGCGGGGGAACCGGGGGAACCCAGGGAACCTCCTACAGCGGCATGGCCTGTAGAGTTCCCCCAGTAAAAAAACACGGGGAACCAGAGGGAACCGGAAAAAATGCAAATGGTACAGTAAAACATAGACTTGGCGCGACCTAGATCGGCATAAGCAATATAACAGAAGGTTCCTATCCGTTACACATTACAAATTGCGCTTTGTTTCGTCACTTATTACCGCCGTATAACCGAGTTAAAGTACAATAACAACCAGCATCAACCAATAGACGCGGCCATGAAGGCAAGCCCTTTTGTGGCCGCTCAAAATTCTTATTTAATAGCGAACCGGGAATAGCGCCATGCAAAACTTACAGATTAGTGACCAAGCCGCAAACCATATTAATGACATGGCGCAACAGGAGCATATTACCAGCGCTGAATTTATTGAACGGCTCATTGAAAAGCATCGCAACGAACAGGCAAAACAACGCGAATTGAAAGCATTTTTTGCACCGTATCAAAAGGACATGAGCGGATTTAAATTTGATCGGGAAGATGTAAATGCCCGGTGAATTTATTGACACCAATATCGTTCTTTACAGTCTGAGCAAAGACGAACATAAACAGGATAAAGCCCTCGCATTACTGGCAAATAAGCCGGTTATGTCGGTGCAGGTATTAAGCGAAACGGCTAATGTCATGAGGCGTAAACTGGGCTTTGACATTGCCGCTATCCGTACAGTTGTCAATCGTATTAGCCAAGAATGCAGCTCACTGCAACCGATTAACTTAACCACGCTTAACGTGGCGCTGGACATCGCCGAGCGTTACAGTTTCTCGCATTACGACAGCTTAATTATTGCCGCTGCATTACAAGCAGACTGCACAACACTTTATTCTGAGGATATGCAGCATGGGCAAGTTATTGAGGGGCGAATAAGCATTATCAATCCGTTTGTGTAAGCTGCTAAAAATCACACAGCTGCTATAATCCAAATCGACCGGATAGCTCGACGGAGCAACAAGCGGGATTCGTCCCCCGTTTCCGGTTATTCCCTTTCAGGACGGCTTATCACTTTGACGAGGTAACCTAAAACTATGCAAGAAATTTTATCCAAATTACGTAGCGGCGTTATTTCGCAGGCGGAAGCTGAAGAACAAATTAATGCGCTTTCGCAACCAAAGCCAAAAATGAAGCGTGACAGGCCAAAGAAGGCAAAATCTCCACCAAAGAAAAATGGCAGACCCCGCCTACTTTCAACATACGAAAGGAACATCGAAATTATGAAAGATAGAGTTATTTTAGATGTTTTAAATGTCTCATGGACAGGCGAGGAAAAAAGAAAGTTTTTGAGTGAACGTTATTGCGTTTCAGAAAAACAGATTGAAGCTTGCATAACCGAGTTAAACAAACGTGCAAAAAATGGCGAGGTGGAATTTTGCCAAATAACTCATGTTGTTAGATTTATGTCAGAGCAACACAAGATGTCTGTTTTTTTTGATGAAGTATTGGAACGTAAACCAACTGTTCACTTGCGACACATTGTGCAGGGCAGCTACGTTATAAGCAGTCCTAAACAACCCTCAATAAAATAAAAAAATTTATGCCGACTTGTTTAGGACGACAACGCTAAAAATGTGTTTATCATACGTGAGCATTATTAATAAGATACAAAGGAGTATCAAATAATGCATCAAGAAACACAAACACAAATTGCAGTAAAAACACAAGCCAGCGCAGTAGCGCTTAATCAAACTAATTTCAATTCATTACCGGAAACGGGCTTCTGCAAGCTTTGGCAAATAGTTGGTGATAAGAAGCGAAATATCCCGGCGGTTTTACCCGTCTCTAGGTCAACTTTTTTGAGTCGTGTTAAGGATGGTACTTATCCGCAGCCAGTTAAACTGGGTGGCGAAGGCTCACGTGCTGTAGCGTGGCGCGTTGAAGACGTTAGAAGCCTAATTGATTCAATCAATCAAAAATAAGAAAACCGACGACTGACTTAATCAATCGCCGGTTCTTGGCAATCCATTACCACCATACGCAGGGCTATTTTAGCCTATGGCGGCACGAATGCATACCGGCTCTGGAAACAATCCGATGACCGAAAACAACTATTCAACAAATTCAGAAAGCCAGCGCCAAAGACTATTGGCATGGCTATTAACATCAACTATTACGACCCTGCAAGCCCGCCAAGAGTTGGACATTATGCATCCGGCGATGCGCATTAAAGAGCTTCGTAACCAGGGCCACAACATCATTACCCACTGGACAACTGCCGATACCGGCAAAGCCAAGCACCGTGTGGCCTCCTACGTGTTATTGGCGATGGTGTAAGCCAATGACGCACTCAATAAACGAAATCGAGGCGGTATTCTTTAATCATGCCGCCGATGCCGGGGTGATATTCACTGACAGGCCGTTGATTGCCGATAGCGTGTTGCACCGCGTCCACGTTGACGGGGACAAGCGCGGCACTAAGAACGGCGCATATATCCTTCATGCCGATGGCAACCCGTCCGGCTGGTTTCAGCACTTCAAAACGGGCATATCCGGCAACTGGACGCTATCCGGCAAACGAGAGCCGATGACCAAGGCAATGCTTGAACAGATCAAGGCTGACCGGGAACGGCGACAGATCGAGCAGCAAGACCGCCATAACGATGCAGCGGATAAGGCGCGTTTCATTTGGTCGAACTCCAAGACGGTTACAGATCAAAGCCAACATCCGTATTTGATTAAAAAGAATATCCAGCCTCACGGTGCGCGGCTGTATCGTGATGATGCCCTGGTTATCCCTATCTACGATGAAAACAAAGCCCTGGTTAATTTGCAGATGATCCAGCCGGACGGCACGAAACGGTTTTTATCCGGCGGCAGGAAAAAAGGCTGTTTTGCAGTGATCGGCAAGGCTGAGACTGACAGCTTAATTCAGGTTTGTGAGGGCTGGGCAACCGGGGCAAGCCTGCACGAATCAACCGGACACTTTACCGTCGTTGCCTTGGATGCCGGCAACTTGGAAATGGTGGCGCTGGTGTTCCGACGCTTATACCCACATGGTCAGATTGTCATTTGTGGCGACCATGACCCCGTTGGAATAAAAGCAGCCAGAGCGGCAGCGGTAGCCGTGGGCGGCAAGTACATTTTACCGGCCACCGTGGGGCATGACTTCAACGACTCTTTAAACGAGGCGGCTTAATGCGAACTTGGGAAATCGATGAGTCGACACAAGACCTGTTCGCCATGCTGGATGAAGAAGGCGCGGCACAAAATAAACCTGCCACAGTCATTATGGCGGCTGAGGTTCCCTTGAATATTGAATTGGAGGAAGTTAGAAAGCTACATAAAAACACAAATAAGGGTGCTTCCAGCAATCCCAAAAAGGCCAAGCGGAATAAAAAACCAAACTCAGACTTGGAAAAAGCAGAGGGAACCGGGGGAACCGAGAGAACCGCCAACAACGGCGCGGCCTCCCGTGGTTCCCCCATGAAAAATACCGAGGGAACCAAGGGAACTTTTAGCCTGGATGATGCTATCGACCCGCTACACGATGCCGAAGACAACCAGATCAAAAAGCTGTCATTCGATGATTTAAAGATGCCGGTTTTTTTGGTTGAGGATGATTGGTTCGACCTTGGAGGAAAGCGCAAGCCGGGCGTGTGGTACTGCTACGAAACCGCAGGCACCGAGAAAAAGCCACCGGCACAGCTTGCCTTAAGAATATGTTCGCCGCTTTATATCGACGGCGTGACCAATACCGAAAACGGGCAGTTTTTCGGGCGCTTGCTACGGTTTCGGGACACGTTAGGCAAATGGCGCAAGTGGGCGATGCCGATGGAATTGTTGCGCGGTGCGGGCGATGAATTGCGCGGCGAGTTGTTGGCGGCGGGCGTTGAGATCGACCAGCGCAACCGGGCGCGGTTGTCTGAATACCTGCAATGGAATACCCCCAAAAAGGTAATTACCGCAGCCACCCGCACCGGCTGGACTTCAAAAGGCGGGGCTTTTGTCCTGCATGACCGGATTATCGGCAATGAGGAAGTCCACTTCCAAAGCGAGAGCTTGTCCGCAGATGGGGCGGCGAGATCGGGCGGAGATTATCGCCAATGGCAGACGATGGCGGGGTTATGCGCTGGTAATCTTGTGTTGATTGTGTCGATATGCACCTCATTAGCGGGTGCGTTGCTGGTTAAGGTGCATCGTGATTCCGGCGGCATACATTGGCTGGGCGACAGCAGCATAGGCAAAACCACCGCGCTTTGTGTCGGCGCGTCGGTATGGGGCGGCGATGACTTCAAGCGCACCTGGAGAGCCACATCAAACGGACTGGAGGGCGTGGCGGCGTTGCTGTCCGATACCTGCCTATGTCTGGATGAGATCAACGAGGCAGACCCGCGCGAAGTCGGGGCAATCGTCTACAGCCTGGGCAATGGCACCGGCAAGACCCGAGCCACGCGGATCGGTTCGGCACGAAGCGTACACCGCTGGCGACTGTCGTTATTGTCGACCGGCGAGAGGTCAATAACCGCCATGATGCAGGAAGGCGGCAAACAGGCCAAGGCCGGGCAATTAGTGCGACTGCTCAATATTCCGGCGGCGCGACAGTTCGGCGTATTTGATGACCTGCACCACTTTGTTGATGGCCGGGAAATGGCGGATTACTTTAAGACCGAGTGCGCCAAACATTACGGCCACGCTGGAGTTAAGTTTATCGAGCATATCATCAAGCAGGGTAACGCCGACTTCGGCGCAACATTGGCAACGATTGAACAGCAATTCACCTACAGCGACAGCCAAGCGGCGCGAGCGGCCTCACGCTTTGCCTTATATGCGATGGCGGGAGAACTGGCGATTGAGGCGGGTATTGTAAATTGGAAACAGGGTTCGGCACTGGAAGCCTGCAAGCTGATGTTTGCTGAATGGCAGGCCATGCGCGGAACCGGGGCAACCGAACACAAGCAGATTTTGCAAAATATCAGCGACTACCTGCTTAAGCATGGCGATACCAAATTTACCGATAAGCGCAGGCCGGACGATAAGCCACGGGCAGACCGGGCAGGATGGTATGACGACAGACCCAATGGGCGAGTTTATTTGTTCAGCAGTGCTGCACTGAAAGAGGCGGGTGGCAGTTACGACTTTAACCGGGCATTGGATGCGCTGGACAGTGCCAGCTGGATAGTCGAAAAAGACCACGGGAAACGCTCCAAAAAGACCGCGATAACCGGCGGCGGCAAGCATAGTTTGTATTGGATTCAGCCCTCAGACGGCAGCGACCATGCTTGAAGGCTTGTTTTCTCAACTGGCAACACCGACACCGCCAATAATAAAAGTTCCCCCGGTTCCCTCACCTAAAACCCAGAGGGAACCGCTACAGGCCACGAATGGCGGGGCGGTTCCCTGGGTTCCCCAGGTTCCCCCAGAAAAAACGAAAGTTGAAACGAAAAATACAAATTCCACGCTAAAGGCAGCAGATCAACATAAAGCGGCGATGGCAATTCGGGTTTATTGCTACCGGGTTAAGGAAAAGCCGCATTCTGAGTTGATGGTGATTATGCCCGATACTGAATTGGATGAAGCCTACGAGAAGTTAAGGCTTAAGTTTGGGGATCGGTTATTGACGGTTTATGAGAGTAAGGCTAAGGGTAAGGCGACGAAAAAAGGGAATGACAATTAACTCAAGTCCATCTCTAAGTGCGTTAATATCGTTAGGTGAATTAATACCCAAAAGCACCGAAAGCTTAACGCCACTTTTCAGCAAACGCCGCATGTATCGCCACAATCTTGCTTATGTTCCGAGTTAAAGTCATTTATATTTTTGAGTTGAGCTTCTTCAAATAGCCCATTAATGTATGCAGATAACTCATAATCACAGAAGTCATCACAAGCATTTATGTCACCAGCCATATATAAAGCTCTAGCACGGCAGCTGCCGCCGCAAAATAGTCTAACTAAACATTCTGAGCATTCAGGACGTGCGTCAATATGGAGTTTTCTTGCGCTTTTAAGTACTTCAGAACTGGAATAAACATCTGATATATTTTTCTCTCTTATATTACCAGCTAGGAATTCAGGCAGATGAACCATGTGACAAGGGTACACATCGCCATTATGCCCAATACTTATTTCCCCATCGCCAATTACGCATTTTGTTGTACCTCTATTGCGCATTCTGTTTAGGTGCTTAACTGCATATTCTGGCCCAACCTGAACACCCATTCTGGATCAATCTGAACACCTATTCTGATTCAAGTTGAACACCGATTCTGGTTTCAAGCTGAACACTTTTATGGATTTTTCCAGAATCGCTGTTCAAGTTGCCAGAATG
>JAUGSS010000003.1:0-89570 GCA_044426515.1 Methylococcaceae bacterium
TTTCCCAATTATTTTTAGTCAAGTTTAAGCTGACGTAGGTTGCTTTGATGAATCTCAAAAATATCGTAAAAATATTAACTAATTGAATTATATAAATTAAATAAAATAAAAAAATGCAACATAGGGGTGCGGAATGTCGGCTTAGAAATCACCAACGTTGATTACTCAATAGTTTTACGTTTCGATGTAATCTCATAAGTTGATTTTTATTATTTTGGCTTGTTATTGTTCTGGACTATTGTGAAACTTCTTAACTGGAAAAAAGCCGAGACTACTTTTCCAACCCAATAAAATCCCAAACTTTGTGCGAAAAAGTCGAGTCTTTATGTTCGGGCACCGGCGGGCCGTTCGGATAGTTGAGTTCGTAGACTCGGGTGGTATCTTTGGCTAAATCCGGCAGTTCAAGTTTAGCGTAGGCTTCCTGCATGATTTGCAACGCATAAGGTACCGCAGGGGTGCGCTGGTATTTGTCAACCACGGTCGAGGCCCGGTTGATGGCGGCAACATAAGCTTTGCGCTTCATGTAAAAGCGGGCGACATGGACTTCATACATTGCTAGGTTGTTTTTAAGCGCGATCATGCGTTGTTGGGCATCGGACACATATTTGCTGGCCGGGAATCTACGGATCAGCTCGGCAAAATTGTCATAGGCATCGCGGGCATTACCGGGGTCGCGTTGCGAAGTATCGGTGGGCAGGAAGCGATCGATAAAGCCAATGCCGCGATTGTAATTAACCAGGCCTTTTAAATAATAAGCATAATCGACGCTGGAGCTGCGCGGGTTGATTTTGATAAAGCGGTCAGCGGCGGCGATTGCGGCCTCAGAGTCGCTGTTTTTGTAATAAGCGTAGGCAACATCCAACTGGGTCTGGGCTGATTCATCGCCGAAAGGATAACGGGATTCAAGCGCCTCGTAGAGTTTAATCGCCTTGTCGTAATTACCGCTGTCCAGCGCTGTTTTGGCTTCGCTGCGGAACTTTTCGGCATTCCAATCGGCATATTCGTCTACCGTATCGGAATCGCCGGAGGTGAGACTTTTAAGCGTCTCACAGCCTTGAACAGACAGGGCTAAACAACAGATAAATAAAAATTTAATTAAAATTAATCGCATAGTGCTAACGACACGTTGTAACATTAGGGGTTTTTCTCGCCGGATATAACTGCGATACTTGAGATGACTTGAGTATCCCGCGAGTATAACTTAACAATGGGTTAATCAGAAGAACTTGTTATGACAAGAATGACGGAAGAAGTGCCATTTGAAATGGCCGGTATGCGTTTGGATCAGGCGCTTGCCGAACTGTTTACGGATTATTCGCGCAGCAAGCTGCAAACCTGGATTAAAGCCGGCCGGGTGCAAGTCAACGGCTTGGCGCTTAAACCGAGGGACAAGCTTGAGGGCGGCGAAGTGATTATGCTGGACGCCGAAGCGGAAGTCGTGGTGACCTCAGAAGCCGAAGCCATTCCTTTGGATATTGTTTTTGAAGATGAAAGCATCCTGATTGTGAATAAGCCGGCAGGTTTGGTTGTGCATCCGGCGGTAGGAAATTGGCACGGCACATTGTTAAACGCCCTGCTGAATCATGACCCCAACCTGGAAACTTTGCCCAGAGCGGGCATTGTGCACAGGATCGATAAGGAAACCAGCGGGCTGTTGATGATTGCAAAAACTTTGCAAGCCCATAACAGTCTGACGCAACAATTACAGGACAGGGACATTACCCGTGAATATCAGGCCATTACCCGAGGCCGGATGACAGCCGGCGGTACGGTGGATGAACCTATCGGCAGGCACCCTACCGAGCGCAAGCGCTATGCGGTCAGGGAGAACGGCAAGCCTGCAGTGACCCATTACCGGGTGGGGCAGCGCTTTACCCGCCATACCCTGGTTCAGGTTAAGCTGGAAACCGGCCGCACCCATCAGATCAGGGTGCACATGGCGCATATCCGTTTTCCGCTGTTGGGCGATCAGGTCTATGGCGGACGTTTTCAAATGCCGCCGGATTGCAGCGAACGGCTGGAAAAAGAATTGCGCAGTTTCAAGCGTCAGGCCTTGCATGCGGCAAAATTGGGTTTGCAGCATCCGGTCACCGATGAATATTGCGAGTGGGAACAACCCTTGCCCGAGGATATGACCCGATTGCTGGAAGCATTGGCGGAAAATGAGCGCGATTAAACACTGGCTGGTCCCGGATTGGCCGGCACCGGCCAATATCCACGCGGCGACTCTGTTGCGTAGCGGAGGGGCCAGTTGCGGCGCTTATGCCAGTCTTAACCCGGCCATGCATGTCGGCGATGACGTTGATAAAGTCAAGCAAAACCGGCGGATTATTAAAGAATGGCTGAGCTTGCCCGGCGATCCGGTTTGGCTGGATCAAATACACAGTAATCGGGCGGTACAGGCGATAACAACCGAACCCTTGCAACAAGCCGATGCCGTTTATACGGCCGAGGCCGGGGTTGTTTGTGCGGTGATGACGGCGGATTGTTTGCCGCTGCTGGTTTGTGCGGCTGACGGAAGCCAAGTGGCCGCCATTCATGCCGGATGGCGAGGGTTGTTGGCCGGGGTGATCGGCAATACCTTGACTGCGATGAAAAGCCAAGATGTTCTGGTATGGCTGGGGCCTGCAATCGGTCCGGACTGCTTTGAGGTAGGCGCTGACGTGCGGGATGCTTTTGTCGACAAATCGGCAGCATTCGGCCCTGCTTTTAAGCATAAAAGCAACGCTAAGTGGTTGGCGGATATTTATCGGTTAGCCCGAATCGATCTGGCTATGCTGGGTGTCGATAAGGTTTACGGCGGCGGTTTTTGTACCGTCACCGAACATGAACGTTTTTATTCTTATCGTCGGGATAAACAAACAGGGCGTATGGCTACGCTAATATGGAGAGCATAACAGAGTGAGTTTGTTGTTATTAATTATCATCTTTACGGCGGTTGGCGGCGTATTAAGCGTGATGGCGGCCGCCGTTTTTTTATTGTTGCCGGATCATCGCCGGAATGCGGCGTTGCCGCACGGGATTAGTTTTGCTATTGGCGCATTATTGGCGGTGGCTTTTTGGGGCTTGATTCCCGAAGCATTTGCGCAAGTTAAGCCGGAACAGTTCCAAACCTTGTCCGGGACAATTCTAACCGGCATACTCGGATTTTTTGTTCTGGAAAAGTTGTTGATCTGGCGGCATTGCCATTTCGGCAGTTGCGAGGCGCACGGCGATGACGATGATCATGGTCACGGGCATAGTCACAGTCGTCACGGCAGCGCTAAGTCGGCCGGTACGCTGATTATTTTGGGCGACAGCATCCACAATTTCGTTGATGGGGTGTTAATCGCCGCGGCGTTTTTGACCGATGTACAATTGGGGATAGTCACCAGTCTGGCGGTTGCAGCGCACGAAATTCCCCAAGAAGTTGGGGATTTCGCGATTTTGCTGCACAGCGGATATTCCAAAAGCAAAGCGCTTGTTTACAATGTACTTGCCAGCCTAACCACTGTTTTGGGCGGTATGTTGGCGTATTTCGGGTTGGAGGATTTGCATGACAGTTTGCCGTATTTTCTGGCGCTGGCGGCCTCAAGCTTTATCTATATTGCAGTTGCCGATTTGATACCGTCATTGCATAAAAAGACCGACATGAAAACATCATTGCAGCAGATTGCGTTGATTGCTATGGGCGTATTGTTGATTTGTTCATTGCACGGTATTGCCCATAATATGGAGATTTAGGCCGCAGCAGACGGTGGATTTGTTTTTTGAAGGCGGAAAAGCCGGACAACGATAAAGCTGTTGTTCGACCTAATCTTACCGAAAATACCCGATGTCTTTGAATACTTACTCCATGCGGCACTGCCATTAAGTTAAGCACAATGATGCTGTAGGAGCGGGCCATGCCCGCGATGACGGCACTTAGCAATTGCGGCCCAAATATCGCGGGCATGGCCCGCTCCTACAACGCTTAACTTAGGAACATGCATAAATTAATTTAAGCAATGACCACGAAGAGCATGAAGGACATGAAGACTTAAATCCTTCATGTTCTTCATGGTTTAAAATAAAACTTGCTCAAGTTATTTCATGCACGTTCCTTAATGGCCGTGACCCCATGCGTGGCGGGATAGGCAACTCAGTTTTAACGTTTTACAAATGCCGTGCAACGCATGCCGACAAGTTTAATATCTCTTAATTAGATATGTGCATCTAATAATGTCGTTTTATTAAATATAAAATTCTCTTTAAACTTCATTCCAACGTAAACGACAGGCTTTACTTTAATGATTTCTCAGGAGCATTTTCATGGCGCTTAAATTGGAAAAAACACAGAGAGAACCGCGAACGGCTGAAATAGCAAATCAGATTGCCGATATTTTGCAAGACATCAAGTTCGGTTCGATTGAAATCACTATTCACGAAAGCAAGGTCGTACAAATCGAGCGTAAGGAGAAATTACGCTTTGACAACAAAAAATAATTACCCTTTTTTAGCGTAAAAAAAACGGCGATTAATGAGGCTATACCCGAGATAGCAACCCGACCGGACCACCGGATGTAGATTTTTTTGAGGACTAACACCATGAAACATTTTAAACGCACCGCTTTAGCCGGCGTGATTAACCTTGCTTTATTCGGTATTCCCGATGCCCATGCCGATACCGAAGCTTTGGAACGGCGGATTCGCGAACTGGAAAGCCGTTTGGAGAAGTTGGATCAAGCCGGGGCGTTAGCCAATAAACCCGCAGCAGCGTCTCCAGAAGTGGAAAAACTGAGCCGGAAAGTAAATACCCTGGAACGTAAATTGGAAGTGCAGGATGAAGTGACGACCGGCACTCTCCAAAAGTTGCCTGTATTCGAGGCGGGCGAGGGCGGATTCAAGATCTCTTCTTCGGATAAAAAACATCAACTGCGGATACGCGGCGCAGTACAAACCGACGGGCGCTTTTATATTGACGATAACGGTTTTACGGGAACCGATAAATTCGAACTCAAGCAAGGCCGTGTCTGGTTGGAAGGTTATTTCTTTAAAGACATTTATTTCAAAATCATGCCCGACTTTGCTGCAAGCAGTAACATTTTGCCTGATGCGTACCTCGATTACGCTTATCATCCGGCGGCCAGCCTGTTAGTCGGTAAGTTCAAACCCGCAATCAGTCTTGAACGTTTACAGGGCGACTCGGACGGTACTTTCCTGGAACGCGCTTTTCCTACTTATTTGGCGAGCAATCGTGACGTGGGTATACAACTGCATGGCGCATTTTCCAAACCGGGCTATAAGGCGGAGACCGTAGCAGGACCCATAGATGCGAAAAATACTTTTATCTACCAGATCGGCGTTTCCAACGGTTCCGGAGACGACGGCAGCCCAAATAACAATTCGCCCGATACCGATGACAATAAAGAAGTGAACGGACGTTTGTTTGCCCATCCGTTCCAGCACACCGGTTATTCCTGGTTGGAAGGTTTGGGGCTTGGTGTGGCCGGCTCTGTCGGCAACCCGAACAAACAGGCGCTGAAAGCTCAGGCTACGCCGCTGGGCAGATCCACGTACCTTGACTATACCAAGCTTAATACCGGTTTTGCCGCACCGACATCCGATGGCGCCGCCTACCGCATTTATCCGCAGGCTTACTGGTATGCCGGTCCGTTTGGCGCTATTGGCGAATACGTTGTTTCGTCTCAGCATCTGGTTAGCGGAAAAACGGATATTCAGCAGAAGAATACGGCATGGCAGTTTTTGGCTTCTTATGTCGTCACCGGCGAAGACAATAGTTTTGCCGGCGTCAAACCGATCCGGAACTTCGATCCGCTGAAAGGCAACTGGGGCGCCTTGCAGCTGGCCGCACGCTATAGCGAACTGGATGTGGATGATGCGACCTTCCGCATTGTTGATCCGAACCAGTCAGCTACCAAGGCCACAGCCTGGACGATAGGCGCTAACTGGTTCCTGAACAGCAACGCGATCATTCGGGCCGATTACGAAAATGTATCTTTTGCCGGCGGTGCGGCCAAAGGTAAAGACCTGGCTAACGAGCAAATCTTCGCAACACGTTTCCAATTAGCGTTTTAAACAACCTGACCTAAGAGGCTCTACCGATGAAAAACAAATTTACCAACATTGTCTTTGCGGCCATATTGAGCGTTTTGGCCGCCGGCGAGGTGCGCGCAGCGGAGATCAAGTTGCTCAACGTATCTTATGATCCGACACGCGAACTGTACAAGGAGTACAACGGCGCCTTCGCCAAATACTGGAAAGCCAAAACCGGGGATACCGTAACGATCAATCAATCCCACGGCGGTTCCGGGAAACAGGCGCGTTCCGTACTGGAAGGCTTGGAAGCCGACGTGGTTACGCTGGCGCTAGGCTATGACGTCGATCAGCTCTACCAAAAGCGCAAGCTGATTCCTGAAAACTGGCAAAGCCTGTTGCCTAACAACAGCTCACCGTATACGTCCACTATCGTATTTCTGGTGCGTAAGGGAAATCCGTTGGGCATTAAGGACTGGAATGACCTCGTCAAGCCCGGCGTCAGCATCGTGACGCCGAATCCGAAAACCTCCGGCGGAGCGCGTTGGAACTATTTGGGCGCTTGGGCCTATGCGCTTAAACATAACAATAACGATGAAGCGGCGGCTAAAGCTTTTGTCGGCCAGTTATTCAAAAACGCTGCGGTGCTGGATACCGGGGCTCGTGGTTCCACCACCACTTTTATCGAACGGGAAATCGGCGATGTCTTGATTGCCTGGGAAAACGAAGCTTATTTGGCTTTGCGTGAGTTCGGCTCGGACAAGTTTGAAATTGTGACGCCTTCATTGAGTATTTTGGCGGAGCCGCCGGTCGCCATCGTTGAGGATGTGACGCGTAAACACGGCACCACCGAAGTGGCGACAGAGTATTTGAAATATTTATACAGCAAGGAAGGGCAGGAAATCATAGGTAAAAACTTCTACCGTCCTACCGACCCTGAAATAGCCGCCAAGTACGCTAAACAATTTCAGCCCTTGGAGTTGGTCACAATCGCCCAGTTCGGCGGTTGGGACGCTACGCAGAAAAAACATTTTGCCGATGACGGCGTGTTTGACCAGATTTACGGACCGGGAAAATAGTTCGCACCGGTTCCCAATCTCCGGATTGGGAACCTCGAAACTTGAGCTTGGAAACTAGCGGGATTTTTTCAAATGAGGAAAATTATGCTGACTCATATTTTTAATACGCGATTTATTCGTCATGCGCTTTATTCACTGGGTTTGCTTACGCTGTTTTTTACGTTCAACGCGAGTGCTGGAGAATACACGCTACTGAATGTTTCTTATGATGTTTCTCGTGAGCTATACAAAGATGTCAACGCCGCATTCGCCGAGCATTGGCTAAAGCAAACCGGCGATAAGGTGACGATTCAGCAATCGCACGATGGCTCCAGCAAGCAGGTGGCTGCTGTGATAGCGGGCTTGAATGCGGATGTAGTGACGATGAACCAACAAATAGATGTCGACAAGCTTGCTTCCAAGGGCTTGACCGGTAAAGACTGGCGTAAACGATTCCCTGATAACAGCGCACCTTACACTTCGGCCACGGTATTTTTGGTGCGTAAAGGCAACCCTAAAAACATCAAGGACTGGGACGACCTGATTAAGCCCGGTAAGGTCGTTATCCTGTCCAATCCTAAAACTTCGGGTAATGCCCGTTACAGCTATTTGGCGGCATGGGGTTATGCCTTGCGCAAATCGGGCAGTGAACAAAAAGCACAGGAATTTGTTGGTCAATTGTTCATGCATGCCCCGGTTTTGAGTACCGGAGGCCGCGCGGCAACCAACGCCTTTATTCAGAACAATACCGGCGATGTGTTGCTGACCTTCGAAAACGAAGCCTTCTTGATTGCCAATGACTTGGGTGCGGATAAGTTTGATGTCGTTATACCTTCAACCAGTATAGAAGCGGATCATCCGGTCGCGCTTATTGAACCGGTCGCCAGTAAAAAAGGCACCGGAAAGGTTGCCGAAGCTTATCTTGGATTTCTCTGGACCGATGCCGGCCAGGAAATAATCGCCAAGCATCATTATCGTCCGCGCAATCCCGGAATTCTTGCTCGTCATGCCGATGAATTCGCCAAACTGGAGCTGTTTTCAGTGACTGACATCATCCCGGAGGGTTGGGCTGCCGCACAACGCATTCACTTTGCCGATGGAGGATTATTCGACCAGATTTATAAAAAGGAATGAGTTAAGCAAGTTATCCAGTCAACGGGCGTGTGCTTAAAGCCGTCGATGGGATAGAACTAAAATGACCTGTTGGGGGATGGCACCCGACCGACAGGAATTAATTTTTTGAGGACACTAATGAAATCACAGTTATCTATTGTCGGCCCCGCGCCATTTGTACGAAGTAGGCGAGCATCCGTGGAGAGAGCCAATGGCGCAAAGTAGCATTATGCCGGGCTTTCGCCCGACTATCGGGTTCACCGTCGTTTATTTAAGTCTGGTGGTTTTAATTCCGCTAAGCACCCTGGTTTTTCAAAGTTTTCAGCTGAGCTGGGATGATTATGTTCATATCATTACCAACAAGCGTGTGCTGTCGTCGTTTCGGGTCAGTTTTTCCACCGCGCTGATCGCCGCTTTGGTTGCCGGCTTCTTTGGCTTTATCGTTGCTTGGGTATTGGTGCGCTATTCATTTTTCGGCAAACGTTTTTTTCATGCCTTGATCGACTTCCCGTTTGCCCTGCCGACGGCGGTTGCCGGTATTGTGTTGGCGACTATTTTTCAGCCCAGCGGTTTTCTGGGTAAATTGCTGATCGATACTTTTGGCGTACAAGTCGCTTTTAAACCGCTGGGTATCGTGATGGCGCTGATTTTTATCAGCATTCCGTTTGTCGTGCGCACCGTCGAACCGGTATTGCTGGAGTTTGAGACATCAATGGAAGAAGCCGCATCGAGTCTGGGCGCCACGCGTTGGCAAGTCTTCGGCAAAATCATTTTTCCGAATGTTTTCCCGGCATTATTAACCGGTTTTGCCTTGGCTTTTGCCCGAGGCGTGGGTGAATACGGTTCGGTCATCTTTATTGCCGGCAATCTTCCCTACGTATCGGAAATTGTGCCGCTATTGATTGTGACCAAGCTGGAACAATTCGATATTGAAGGCGCTACGGCCATCGCCTTGACCATGCTGGTTATTTCTTTCCTGCTGTTGTTGCTGATTAATCTGCTGCAGTACTGGGTGCGCAAGCGCTCGGGACAATTATGAGGACGATTCGACTATGAACGCTATTACTCAAGCTGTAAACCCGGCCAAGTTGGTCGAGCGCCGGCAACCGGCTCTGCAGGATGCGGATTGGGTCAGATGGAGCTTGATTGCCATTGCGCTGAGCTTTATCGGTCTGTTTATCTGCCTGCCGCTGGGCCTGGTTATTTTTAAAGCCTTGTCTAAAGGCATGGAAGCCTATTGGTCGGCGTTATCCGAACCCGACACGTTGGCCGCTATCAAGCTGACCTTGTTGACCGCATTGGTCACCGTGCCGTTGAACACGGTATTCGGTGTTGCGGCCGCCTGGGCGATTACCCGTTTTGAATTTAAAGGCAAAAGTTTGTTGATCACCTTGATCGATCTGCCGTTTTCAGTGTCGCCGGTTATCTCAGGATTGATTTTCGTGCTGTTGTTCGGCGCTGAAGGCTGGGTCGGCGATTGGCTGATAGCGCGCGATGTAAAAATCATTTTTGCCATTCCCGGCATTATTCTGGCTACCTTGTTTATTACCTTTCCTTTTGTCGCCCGGCAGTTGATTCCGTTGATGCAGGAAATGGGCAACCAGGAAGAAGAGGCGGCGCTGTCATTAGGCGCAAGCGGTTGGAAAACTTTTTGGGCGGTGACCCTGCCTAATATCAAATGGGCTTTGTTGTACGGCGTATTGTTGTGCAACGCCAGGGCGATGGGTGAGTTCGGCGCGGTTTCGGTGGTTTCCGGCCATATCCGGGGCTTGACCAATACACTGCCTTTGCATGTGGAGGTCAATTATAACGAATACAACATAGTCGGCGCTTTTTCCGGCGCTTCGATTCTTGCCGCTTTGGCGGTCGTGACATTGATTTTAAAAACGGCTTTGGAGTGGCGGCAAGCCAACCGGTAAGCACAATGATAATTAAAAAATAGAACGCAGATGACGCGGATGAGTAGGATCAACGCAGATGATTTAATAAAAATCTTATTTAATCATAATTATCTGCGCCATCTGCGTTCCATTGCATTCAAGCGCTGAGTCGTTATTTGTTTTTGAGGCATCCCTATGAGTATTTTACTTTCCAATATCAGTAAACAATTCGGTACCTTTACCGCGGTGGATAATATAAACCTGGAAATCCCGGAAGGCGAGTTGGTGGCGCTATTAGGACCTTCCGGTTGCGGTAAGACGACGTTGCTGCGCATCATTGCCGGTCTTGAAAGCGCCGATCAAGGACGGGTGTTGATCAGCGGCCAGGACAGAACCGATCATGATGTCAGTCAGCGCGGCATCGGCTTTGTTTTTCAGCACTATGCGCTGTTTCGGCACATGACGGTATTCGAGAACGTGGCCTTCGGCTTAAGAGTCAAGCCCCGCCGCGAACGGCCAAACAACGATGTGATCACTAAAAAAGTCCATGCCTTGCTGGAGTTGGTGCAGTTGGACTGGCTGCATGACCGTTATCCCGATCAATTGTCCGGCGGCCAACGCCAGCGTATCGCGCTGGCTCGCGCCTTGGCCGTAGAGCCTTCGGTGCTGTTGCTGGATGAGCCGTTTGGCGCGCTGGATGCCAGTGTGCGCAAGGATTTGCGGCAATGGCTGCGTAATTTGCACCACGACCTGAATGTCACCAGTATTTTTGTGACTCATGACCAGGAAGAAGCGATGGAAGTCGCCAGCCAAGTCGTGGTGCTTAATCACGGCCATATCGAACAGCAAGGTTCGCCCGGCGATATTTACGACAACCCGGCCAACGCTTTCGTGTCCCGCTTCATCGGTCACACCAATATTTTCTACCTGGAAGAGCAAGACGCCGATTGGCTGCAAACAGCAGGATTATCCACTGCGCACCAGCATGGCAAGATTGCCCATGTTCGCCCGCACGATATTGTCATTGAAAAATCGGTCACCGAAACCGATGCGTTTGTGACCTTGAAAGACTGGCAGCATCTGGGCTCTTTGATTCGTATCGAACTGGTCAAGAACGGCAGCAACGGGCCGACGGCAAGCGTTTATGCGGAAATGCCCAATGACCAGTTCAGGCGATTGCATCTGAATAAGGGCGACAAGGTTGATTTACGGATACGCCATGCGCACTGGTTTCATTAACGACAGTAACGGCTCCCGCTTAAGGTCATCATCTGTAGGGCGTGCCGCGCGCCTTGGGAGCTAAGGCGCGCGGCACGCCCTACGTTTCGGTAAAAACCGCCGCTCAAAAGAAAGCTATTTACGCGCGATAAAAATAAAATCCGTCCAATCAGTGTTATCCGTGTTCTGATAAAACCGGCATCTGCTGAGTAGTGACGAGCCTACACCATCGAGGAGATAACTTATGCCATTACCCCAATTAGTGAATCGTTCTAATGAGCGGTTCGAACAAGAACAGCAGGCCGGCTTTAGCCCTTTTAGCTTGAAAAACGGCTTAGAAGGAGAAAGCGCTATACCGTTACAACAATTAGTGGATCATTTTAACGATCGCTTCGAAAAGGAGCATCATTCCGGCTTTCGGCCCTTTATTGTGGAGAAGGGCTTGGTGAGCGGGCTGTTTGGGCCGATTCGTATCGGCAGCGTTTTTTTACCGATCCGCCATTTTGCCAATAACGACTCGATAGCCGGCCATGCCGTGCAACTGTCCGTTTCACCTTATAATGACGGCTTACAAGATGAACAAGTCGGTGAGCTGGGTCATTTGTTAAGCACGATACAGCAGCCCGCCGATTTTCAATCGATTATCAACCTTGACCGTCTGTGCCGCACAGTACATATGTTGAACTACCTGCCTTATGCGCATTGCGGCAGCGTGCTGTTTTTGGATGTCGATCCTCGGCATATTGTCGGTGTTAAACAGGATCACGGCGCTTATTTTGAAGAAATCATCGTCAAATGCGGCCTGGCAACGAAAAACATTGTTATTTCGATGGCGGTCAATAGTTTCTATGCGCTGCATCATGCTCAGTTACTGGAAGGTTTGAGTAATTATCGTCAACGCGGTTATCAGATAGCCCTTAATATCGGCCATCTGCATTCGGCAAAGGGCTTGGCCGACTTTGTTGCGAAATTGTCGCCGAAATACTTGCGGGTGAATATGCCCGATACCGGCAACCCGGATACGGAAATCGTCTGGCCTTCGGCGCTAAGCGCATTAAAAGACTTACAGGGATTAGTCGGAGGTCAAACCATCCTGCAACAGGTTAACCGGAAAGAACAGGCGGCCATTGCTTCAGAGCTGGATTTTGATCTGGTTCAGGGCGGTTATTACGACAAATTGTCGGAAGATTATTTAAGGTGCATGTGATGATATTGCTCTCGTTCCCAAGTTGGAGCTTGGGAACGAGAAATAATATTCAAAATAACATGTAATCAACAGAATTGAATTAAACAATAAATGAGTATTGTTTTATTGAAAAATAAAGCATAGCATCGACCTTCGATGTTTTTATGATTAAGCACTTTTGCATCTTTAAGAGCGTCTTCGAGCACTGTGATTTTTTAAAATATTTCACAGTTTTAATGTTTTAATTTTAAGGAATAAAAATAATGGCTAAAGTAATAATTAACGGAACAGCGGATGCTGATTTATTGCTAAATGATGGAGAAAATCGTTCAAATGTAGACGGTTATGAAATTCTTGGCTCGATAGGTGATGACATCATTGTCGGCAGTGCTTTCGATGATGCGTTAGATGGAGGAGACGGCCTGGATGGTGTGTCTTACACTGACGAAACGGCCGATATTACGGTTGATTTAGCAACTGGGATGGCATCCGGCAGTAGCATAGGCAACGATACCATTAGCAATATCGAAATCGTTGACAGTGGCAAAGGTAACGACAGCTTGATTGGCAATGACGCAGGAAATATTTTGCGCGGTTTGGGCGGTAACGATATCATCACCGGCGGTTTAGGTGCAGATATTCTGGAAGGTGGTCTCGGTAATGATGATTTAAAGGGGGGTAGTGGCAGCGGCGACACAGCAGATTATTTATATGGTAACGCTGGCGATGACTATCTGAGCGGCGGTTTAGGCAATGATTACTTATATGGCGGTCAAGGCAATGATTACTTATATGGCGGTGATGGCGGCATGGATGATATTGCCTCTTATACCGACGACACTTTTGGCGTAACCGTTAATTTGCTCGCAGGTAAGGCATTCGGTAAAAACTCAGGCAAGGATACATTAGTCAACATAGACAGTGTAGACGGAAGTAATCAAGGTGATACTTTAACAGGTAACAATCAAACTAATACTCTGCAAGGCTTGGATGGCAATGACCATATCAAGGGCCTTGCAGGTGGCGATATTTTGTGGGGCAACGCCGGCAATGACAAATTAATAGGAGGCTCAGGCGACGATGTATTAAGTGGCGGCGCGGGTAATGACAAACTAATCGGCGGTGCTGGTGATGACAGCTTCTTATTTAATACGGCCCTTACAGAAAATGGTATTGATAAAATCACCGACTTTAAACCGATTAATGACACCATCCAACTAGACAGTGCAATTTTTACCCAACTAACGTTTGGCGCTTTAGACGCCGGTAATTTTGTCAGCGCTGCCGATGCTGTTGATGATAACGACTATCTTATTTATAACAAGTCTTCAGGCGCATTGTCCTATGATGCCGATGGTAACGGTGCAGATGCAGCGGTGCAAATTGCTGTACTCGGCACACATCCTGCACTCACCTTTGCTGATTTTGTGGTGATTTAACGTTAGTTCCTTAACACCAAAACCGGAATCATACCCTGGATGGGTAAGGATTGAAGATTAGAGTAATAACGTAAAAATAAAAGCCGGTTAATACCGGCTTTTATTTAGTAAAAATTGCCTCATTCGGTGAGTTTGTGGTTCATTTTGATAAGGCACCAGAACTGACGAAGCCTCGGATACGCTTTCGTATTTTTCGGTTATGGCTCGTACCTCGTATCACATCCTAGCGAGCGCACTACCGGATATTTTAAACAAGGAACATCTCCAAAAATGAATTTAAGCCAAATTGAACTACTTCGCGTTCTTCAGGAAAATGATTTTAGTCTTTCAAAAGCGGCGGAAAAAATGCATATCGTGCAATCGGCGGTCAGCCGGCAATTGCAGCTTTTCGAGGCTGAGTTGGGTTCCCCTTTATACGAACGGCAAGGTAAAAAACTGATAGGCCCGACTCCGTTGGGTCGGCGCATTATGGAAGAAGTCGCAACCATCAACATGGCCAAAAAAAATATCCAGACCATAGCCGCCGACTTTATCGACAGTAATCAGGGGGTTCTGCATATTGCGACTACGCACACCCAGGCCAAGTATTTTTTGCCGAAACCCATCCTGCGCTTTAGAGAAAAATATCCGGGCGTCAGGATTTATATGGTTGAAGCGTCGCCCGAACAACTGATCAACAAACTGCACACCCGCAAAGCGGACATCGCCATTTGTACCGAGAAAGTCGGCGAAGATAACGATTTGGTGGTCAAACCCTGCTATGAATGGCATCACGCGGTGATGGTGCCGAAAAATCATCCGCTGAGCGAGGGGGAAATTTCGCTTAAGCGGCTCGCCTCTTATCCGATATTGACCTACAGCTTCGGTTTTACCGGACGCTCGAATATCGAGACCGCATTTAAAAACACCGACATGGAACTGGATATTATCCTGGCCGCCGCCGATACCGACGTGATCAAGACTTATGTTCGCCTAGGCATGGGCGTCGGCATCATTGCCGGCATGGCGTATGATCCGGCGATGGATCATGATCTGGTGGCGCGGGACTTGTCGCATCTTATCCCCAGCTCAAGAACCAAAATCGCCTATTTAAAAAACAACTACCTGCCTTTATATACCCAGCACTTTATCGACGAGCTGCTGGTTGCGGCCAAAGAACTGAGTGTCACTAAGTAGTCACTGTCATTAAGTTACCTGATTAGTAAGATGTTTCAGCCAGGGTGTTGTAGGGGCAATCCCTTGTGCCTGCCCACTGGGCAACCACAAGGGATTGTCCCTACGATCTAGGCGTTCATGTCGATATGGCAGTGCTAGCTGAAACATCTTGCTAATCAGGAAATCCAATGACTCACTCAGTATCCGGAGAGCGTTCCTAAACGGCAAGGTTACAGAACCTGGACTTATAATTTAATTGTGTTATGTATAAGACAATAATGTTATTATCGTAACATGAATTGGATTATTTTGATTATGTCCCTGCCTACTGAAAACGCAACGATCCGTATGCGGGTATGGCGGGCTGTTAAGGCTTCAGGCGCGGCCGTGTTGCGCGACGGCGTTTATCTATTGCCGGAACGGGATAACTGCCGTTTGTCATTTAATGCCATCGCTGCTGATGTGCAATCAGGCGGCGGTATTACCAGCCTAATGCGGGTTGAATCATTGGATGGCAGCGATTTTTCAGGTCTCTTCGATCGTCACGAGGCCTATGCTTTGCTATTGATTGAGATCGGTAAAACCGTTGAAGTCCTGGTTGCCGGCAACAATGCTCAAGATGCGCTCAAACAGCTGCGAAAGCTACGCAAGACCTTCACCGGATTGGTTGAAATCGATTTTTTCCCTGGTGAAGCGCAAAAACAAGCCGATACCGCTTTGCTGGAACTGGAATTGAAGGTTAACCGAGTGTTGGCGCCGGATGAGCCTCACGCGACCGATGCGGTCGTGCCCGCTTTATCCGTTAGCGACTATCAAGCACGGCATTGGGCAACCCGTCGGCGTCCTTGGGTGGATCGTTTGGCTTCCGCTTGGTTAATCCGCCGCTTTATCGATCCGCAAGCCCGCTTTGTTTGGTTGGAGTCAATCGCCGATTGTCCTAAGGATGCTTTGGGCTTTGATTTTGATGGCGCGACCTTTAGTCACATCGGTTCTCGCGTAACGTTCGAGGTATTGCTGGCGAGTTTTGCGCTGGATCATCCAGGCTTAAAACGGCTGGGATTATTGGTGCATTACCTTGATGTCGGCGGTATCCAACCTCCCGAAGCGATTGGCGTTGAAACGGTATTGGCGGGATTGCGCGACACCGTCGGCAACGATGATCAACTGTTAGTATCCGCCGGTGCTGTTTTTGATAGTTTGCTGGCGGCTTTTGATAAAGGAGTCAGTTCCGAATGAAACAATCTGAAAAATCCTCAACCGATAACGCCTTAACCCGGCCTGATCCGGTGAGTTTATCGGAAGCTTTCCGCTTCTGGCTACAACTCGGCTTTATCAGCTTCGGGGGGCCTGCCGGGCAAATCGCCATCATGCATCAGGAATTGGTCGAGCGACGGCGCTGGATTTCGGAGAAACGCTTTCTGCATGCGTTGAATTACTGCATGTTGTTGCCGGGACCTGAAGCGCAGCAATTAGCGATTTATCTCGGTTGGCTGATGCATCGCAGCTGGGGCGGAGTTATCGCAGGCAGCCTGTTTGTGCTGCCGTCGTTACTGCTGCTGATCGTGCTGAGCTGGATTTACCTGGCTTACGGCCATGTCTCCGCCGTTGCCGGTGTGTTGTACGGCATCAAGCCTGCGGTGACCGCCATCGTGATCTTCGCTGCGTATCGAATCGGTTCAAGGGCGCTGAAAAGTTGGGTGCTATGGGCTATGGCCGCTTTGGCTTTCCTGACCATCTTTCTACTGGATACGCCATTCCCGCTGATCGTGCTCTTCGCTGCGATGCTTGGGGCTATAGGCGGTAAGTTCGCCCCGCAGAAATTCGCGGTTGGCGGCGGACATGGTGCGGTCAAACAGAGCTTCGGACCGGCGCTTATTGATGACGATACGCCGACGCCGGATCATGCCCGCTTCAGCTGGATAGGCTTGTCGAAAGTGATCCTGGCGGGCCTGATTCTGTGGGGGGGCGCGATCGGTTTTCTGTGCGCCCGCTATGGCTGGGATGGCGCTTTAACCCAGATGGGCTGGTTTTTCACCAAGGCGGCACTGCTGACTTTCGGCGGCGCCTATGCGGTATTACCCTACGTTTACCAAGGCGCGGTAGAGCATTTTCAATGGCTGACGCCCCACCAGATGATCGACGGCTTGGCCTTGGGTGAAACCACGCCGGGTCCGCTGATTATGGTGGTGACTTTTGTTGGTTTCGTGGCCGGATGGACAAAGGAAATTTTCGGCCCCGAGCAGCTGTTGCTGTCAGGTGTGATAGCGGCATCGGTGGTGACCTATTTCACCTTCCTGCCCAGCTTCCTGTTTATCCTGGCGGGCGGACCGCTGGTGGAATCCACCCACGGCAAGCTGAAGTTTACCGCTCCGCTGACCGGAATTACCGCAGCTGTGGTCGGGGTCATTCTTAATCTTGCCGTGTTTTTCGCTTGGCATGTATTCTGGCCGCAAGGTTTTGCAGGAAGTTTCGATGGCGTTTCCGCATTCATAGGCCTGTGCGCCTTGTTGGCACTGACCCGATACAAAGCGGGTGTTATCCCGGTTATTGCCGGCTGCGGCGCGACTGGATTGTTGTTTACCTTTATCAAAGCTTGGCTAACCCAGCAAGGCATTTTTTTATGAACGCGCCACATCAATTCCGGCTTTTAGAGCTAGGCGTTTGTCTGACTTGATTCGGATACCAATTAGCTTATATTTCAATTATCTTTTATCCTGCAACTTTCTCGTTGGAGAACTGGAAATTTTCAACTCGACTTGTGTGATATTGAAGTTGGCTGCTATTTTTTATTGCTTTGAGACTCTCGGCCGTAATAGGGGAAAGCCTATGGCGGTGATTATCCCAATAAGGCCGCAGGTGCCGCAAAAATCTTCGTTGTTCCGGTAAGGGCAGTGCTTGCCGAATATTCGGGGGGCAAGGACGCAAAGCATCGATCAAACCGCGGCCTTGTCCAATCGGCAGACTGCGGCAGCTTGTTTTCATGACAAGCCTATACCGAATCTTCATCCGCTTTAATCGCGTGATACACTTTATGAAGCAAATGTTCGGAGGCTATTTTTCTGAATTCGCTATCGCTCATCAGTTTGTTGAAGATTTCTTCGTTTCCTTCCATGCGATCGATCACCAAGCCTTCAAAGGCTTTATCAAAGACATAACGAAAGTCATCGACCGAATTAGCCGAAGCGGCTTTACGCAAATTTTCGTTAGCGACGGCTTCTTCCTGAATCTGGTCAAAGAATAACTGGTCCGCATGCGTGAAATCGGTACCGAAGCGTTCGTTTAGAATGTTTATTACAGTATTTTCAAGTAAAATAAGTTATTTATTGTTTTATAACAATTACTTACTGAAGAATATGAACTCCGAAACTTTAGTTATTAAAAAACACCCATCATATTCAATGGTCAACTACTGTATGAAAGCATACGCGAGTTGCAAATTCCCTCTAAAAGAATTTAAGAGGTTCTGCATACAAATAAACATAGATTCTATCGATAGTTCACACTATAATTCACACTTTAATTCACATTAAAGTTCACTATTAGACAGAGATGACGCAATGAATAGCATTCCTACTACGCCTCTTGCTGGCATTCTGACGACCGAAATTCCGCTTTCGGAACCCCCTCTTGTCATGGTTCTAGCACAGGTCAAATTCCCGAAAATTCTTGCCATTGGTACCAATGACAGTGAGGTTGCCGCATTCCAGGAAAAGATTCGATCCGTTTATCCAATTTTGGAACGCGAGCAGAATTTCAATATTACTATAAGTTCACCCTCCGCTCCTCCAGAAGTACGCCCTGAGGTGATATGGAGATTCCAGGATTTGAAGAAACACTGGCGAATCACGCTTGCGCCTGACTTTGTAACCCTTGAAGCATTCCAGTATTTAAATCGAGCAGATTTTTCCACCCGTCTTGAGAACGTCTTAGCTGCTGTGCAATCCACTTATGCGCCTTCTGCTGTACTACGAGTAGGTGTTAGATATATTAATTGCGTTAAGCCGCCTCATATTGAACAGCTTGAAGATCTTTTTCAACCTACAGTATTGGGTATCCATAAGACAGAGCTAGGCAAAGCCGCCGAATATAATATGACAGAGTGTCTGTTACATGCAGAAGAAGGACAGATTCAATGCCGTTGGGGGTTACTTCCTCCTGGCGCTACTCACGATCCTGGCATTCCCTTGCCTCCCGAAGGTAAAAGTTGGGTACTTGATTTGGATATGTTTTCAAGCGAACAAATGTCATTCGATGCAGCAGAATTGTCCGAAGTTTTCAGGTCTTATGCAGGACGACTTTACACGGTATTTCGTTGGATGGTTAAGGATGAGTTTATTCGCACTTTCGGAGGTACGATATGAATATTCAAGCTTTCAGAACATCAGGAACCGGAACTAACGGTATTGTAATAATTATCAGTAGTGATTTAGTTGTAGCTTCGATGCTGGGTGCATCCGCAACCAGTAATGCATATCCAACTCAGATTCCCATTGAGAGAACTTCTGCCGCTCCTAATAACGTTGGGAATTTGCCAGACTCGTCAGAAAACACTTCTTCTACTGCTCGTGGCATCATGGCAATTCGGCAGATTGCTAATCTAACTTGGGATGAGACAGCCAAGGTGTTTGGCGTGACTCGCCGTACTGTTCATTTATGGGCAAACGGTCGCCATCCTTCAGGAGATCAAGAACGAAAGCTGAACAGAGTGCTTGGTATTCTCCGCTCTTATCAGAATATTGGTCCATTGATGCTTAGAGAGAAGCTGATGACCAGTGCTAAGCCAGGAATACTCTTTTTTGATTTACTTTCTAACGACGAGTTCGATACTTTTCAGGAACTATTTCTAGTCGAAAACGAGCCACGCAAATACTCGCCTCCCTCATTATCGCCAGAAGGAACTAGTTACTCTACTCAGTCTCCAATTTTATTGCTTGATGCTCTTCAGGACCGCCCAATATCAGCAGGAAAAGCCATTTCGAAAAAAAGTATCCGCCTTAATCGCCAATCGAGCTGATGATAGGGACGATGACAGACGCTATCGCCGAGATAAATGAGGCGATAAAGAAATGGCGGCAAGGAGACTTTTTTCTCGCCGAGAATCTTTTCTTCATTCACTTGGCTGATTTAGAGCGTCCGTTGACAAACGAATCTTCGGAAATCGCTGATGAGCGATTGAGAGACGGTGATGCGCTAGAAGTTGAAGGGATTGCAAGTACAGTGATCGGTTACATTGTTATCACTCAAACTTGCGACATTGTTCGGGACTGTATAGCTCGAAGCTATGTAGAGTTAAGCCCATTAGTTGCAACAAATGAATCGACGCTAAAAGAGACACGACTACTCCGTCGACCTGCCTTTGCATACGTCCCAGGCGCCTCTGTTCACTATCTAATCGCCGATCTTGATCGGATAATCACCGTCGAAAAATCTATCCTGAGTAATTACAGCCCCATTAGAGGTTGTAACGATGATTCGGAACGTAGAGCTTTTGCCGAGGCGCTTGCACGCCATAGGAATCGCTCAGCGTTCTCAGATGATTTTAATGTGTGCATGATGCCAGTTAAAAACCATTTAAAGAAAATTCATCGCAAAAATAATGATGAAGGATTTCTTATAAATTCAATCGGTGAAATCAGAGTTACCGCCTCACCCAACTGGGACGCGGGAAATATCAACATTTTTCTATGGTTTATTCTGCATCCTCAAGAAGCATCACCTACTACCGACATTTCCCAATACATTGATAAGTGGCTCTCCTTGTTCGAGCAGTCAGAGAAATATGACCTTCAGGCTGTTGTATGTCGATTAGAGGATATGAAAGCTTCGGATTATGTCGGCAGCGACCGATTAGATCTGGACCAGCTGTCGGCAAGCTGAAAGTCGGCTTCAGTAAAAACAAGAGACGGTGACAGCTCTAGTGATGAACGCCTGTTATTGGCCGAACTCAGTCAATTAATTTTTATTATTCTGCTCATAAATCTAAAGTGCAACAGTTTATGCCGCTATCTTGAGATGGCATTGAGACCATAATTTTATAGATGACATTATGAAAAGCCCCCTCCTCATTGGCTTGCTCATTGAAACACCCGACCAGATCTTCGAAGATGTAGCCCATCGCGATATTGGAAATACGCTCGGGATGAAAATCGACGCCGGCAACTGCTTTGACCACTTCGTACAGGCGGTTCGATTCATCCAGTTTTTCGATCTCTTCTTCGAATTTGAATTTTTCCAGGATGCTGCGCGCTCGCGTCGAGAATCCTGATATGAAATAGCTCAAGTTTCGGGCGATATGATCGGGGTCGGCCAGGATGGTAAGAAACGACAAACCGCTTTTATTGAAAAAGCTGAGTCCGGTTTTTTGAAACACAATTTTTTCGATGCTTTCGTCGCCCATGCGCTTGTCGACGGGCTTGGCGTCATCGGCTTCCTTGAGCCTTTTATACAGGGCGGGCGATTTCGTCCCTGCTATCTTCCAGCACGCAGTCCAGGCGGCGTAAAACGGTGAGCGGAATCATCACTCTTCGATACTGAGGCGGGCGGTAGGGGCCGCGCAAAAGATTAGCGATTGTCCAAACCAAATCGCTGTGCTGTTTATATTTATCCTGGTCTTTCATTGCTGATTTTTACTTAATATCTTGATGGCGTTCTGTATTGTAACCCAGTGCGATGGCAAAATTTTCCACACCCTATAAGGTCACGGTATTTTTGACTCAAAAGTGGATTCGGAGCTACTCAGCGAGTGTTACCGTCACAACGCAACCGCCGATGACAGCCTGTCGCAGTTGCGGCGGATCCACAAGCTTAGGCATCCGGTGGCGCCGCGTGTGACGAGGAGCCTGTTAATCTTCAATATAGATATGCATATCTAAATATATAGTTTTATTAAAGAAATGAAATGAACTAAGCTGTTTTTAACGGCATTAAGCCACAACAAAAATGAACGATAACTAAAACGCGATTGATACTGACCGGATAACCGGAAGCCGGTGAGCCTATTTAAAGGGCCATTGGCTTTTTTTTGTCTCATGTCAGGGATTGCTATATCGATTTGATTTAAACCTGGATGACGATCCTGAAAAGGGTTGAATTGTCAACTTTTTAAAGCAAGCGAGTACATTATTATGGATACATTTATAGGCCGCAATCTCGCCGATAACCAAGAGGAATGCACCTCGACACTGTTGGCTTTTGATGAATTGCAGTCACGATCACTGGCGCTATCCGTCCGGGCCACCGCTATGGTCTTTGAAGATCCTGTGTCCCGCCGATTGTTGGAACAGATCGAGCGTATTGCGCCCAGCGATGCAACCGTTCTTATTATCGGTGAAACCGGAACCGGTAAGGAGCTTGTGGCCCGTCATATTCATGCTCTCAGTAAGCGCAGCAAAAATATTTTTGGCGCATTAAACTGCGCGGCGTTGAGTGAAAATCTGATCGAGAGCGAATTGTTCGGGCATGAGAAAGGTTCGTTTACAGGAGCCTTGACAAGTAAGGACGGATGGTTCGAAACCGCCAATAAAGGCAGTCTGTTTCTTGATGAAGTGGGGGACTTGCCGTTCGGTATGCAGGCCAAATTATTGCGTGTGCTGCAGGAGCGCGAAGTCGTTAAGGTGGGCTCCAGGCAACCGGTGCCGGTCGATGTCAGAATTATTGCGGCGACCAATGTCAATCTGGAAGAGGCGGTCGCGGCTTCGCACTTTAGGGCCGATTTATATTACCGTTTCAATGTTGCGACTATTCAGCTAAGCCCCTTGCGCGAGCGGCTGGGCGACATTCTGCCTTTGGCAAGACATTTTTTGAAAATTTACGGCGACCGTTTGGGCTATGGTGAAATCAAGCTGTCGCCGGCAACCGAATTGACTCTATTGAATTACGATTGGCCGGGTAATATCCGCGAACTGGAAAATGCCGTTCACCGTGCGCTTCTGGTGTGTCCCGGTAATCGTTTACGCCCTGAGGATTTCAAACTATCCGGAGTTCGGGTCTCGGAACATGGGCCATCGGTTTCAACCTCGTCTTTAGAAAACGCATTACAGCGCCTTTGCGAGCAAGCACCGCCCAAGCTATTTGAAATTATAGAAGAGACGGTTATTCGAGCCGCTTTTGACTTTTGCGAGGAAAACCAAGTCCAGACCGCGCGGCTGTTGGACATCAGCCGTAATGTACTTAGGCATAAGCTGGGGCTTTACGGCATGTTGCCGAATACGCAGAAAAAATACAGCGATACCGAAATCTGCATCGGGGGAGGGGCTGGAAAAACAGACGCCAAAACGCTGTACCGCTTGACTTAATGGGACGTTTTTATGTTAAGAATCCGGGTTGCATTGCAATGGTGGGCCAGCTATTTAAGCCGGAATACTGCCTGAGCTTAAAATTATGTTGCGGGCGCTTGTTCAATACAACAGGCTGGTTTATTTCGTATTTTTTGCGGCTTACTTTATTGGTTGCCGGTAATAAAGACATCACCGCCACATCGTTTGTCAGCCATAATCCCTCTCGCCAAATAACGCAGTGCCGATTCTGACGATAGTCGAGCCTTCTGCAATCGCCGCCTTTAAATCCCCGGTCATGCCGAATGAGTAGGTATCCAGCTCGGTGCGCCCCAATTTTGCAACGGCCTGATAAAGCGTTTTATAAGGTTGGCGTTGTTGCTCAAAATCCTGTTGCGGGGCAGGAATGGCCATTACGCCTCGCAGTTTCAGCTTGGGCAGTGTGGCGACCTGTTCGCACAATTGCGCTAACTCGGCCAGGCTGATGCCGGACTTGCTGGATTCATCGCTGATATTGACTTGCAGACAAATATTTAACGCCGGCAAATGGGCGGGGCGTTGTTCGCTAAGACGTTTGGCTATTTTTAAACTGTCCACACTGTGTACCCAATCGAAATGCGTCGCCAGCGCCTTGGTTTTATTGGATTGTATAGGTCCGATAAAGTGCCAGGTAATAGCGTAAGCGCCCAGTTCCTGTTGTTTTCTCAAGGCTTCCTGCAAATAATTTTCGCCGAAATGGCGCTGCCCGGCTTGATAGGCGGCGGCTATATCTTCGGCCGGCTTGGTTTTGCTGACCGCCAGTAACAGCACCGAGCCGGGCTGACGGTTGCCGGCCCGTTCTGCATCGCTGATTTGGCTACGTATTTGTTTAAGTCTTTGAATGATGGTGGTCATGCCTTATCCGTTGTCAGTGAGTTGTCGATTATTAGCGGGCACAATCTGTAAAAACTAACACAACAACACACATTCAAAAAACAAAAAGATGAATTATGGTATAAGAACAATTTTATTTTTGTGTTCAAGAGGATGTTATGGATATTGCCGAATTACTGGCTTTTTCAGCTAAAAACAAAGCGTCGGATTTACATTTGTCGGCGGGACTTCCACCTATGATCAGGGTTGACGGCGATATTCGGCGCATCAATATTCCGGCATTGGACCATAAGGAAGTGCATGCGCTGATTTATGACATCATGAATGACAAGCAACGCCGAGATTACGAAGAGTTTTTGGAAACCGATTTCTCGTTTGAATTGCCGGGAGTTGCCCGCTTCCGCGTTAATGCGTTTAATCAGAATCGAGGCGCCGGCGCGGTATTCAGAACCATCCCCTCGACAATATTGAGTCTGGAAGACTTGAAGGCGCCTAAGTTTTTTGAAGAACTATGCCAAAAACCGCGCGGCCTGATTCTGGTGACCGGTCCTACCGGTTCCGGTAAGTCGACTACGCTGGCGGCTATGATTAATCACATTAACTGCAACGATTACGCCCACATCCTCACCGTAGAAGATCCTATCGAGTTTGTTCATGAGAGCCAAAAATCCCTGATTAACCAACGTGAAGTCCATCGCGACACCCACGGCTTTAATGAGGCGTTGCGTTCGGCGCTACGGGAAGATCCCGATATTATCCTGGTCGGCGAAATGCGCGATCTGGAAACCATCCGTCTAGCCATGTCGGCGGCGGAAACCGGTCACCTTGTTTTCGGCACTTTGCATACCACTTCGGCTGCCAAAACCATCGACCGTATTATCGACGTATTTCCTGCCGCAGAAAAAGAAATGATCCGCTCGATGCTTTCCGAATCGTTGCAGGCGGTTATTTCGCAAACCCTGCTGAAAAAAATCGGCGGCGGCCGTGTTGCCGCGCATGAAATCATGGTCGGCACATCGGCGATCAGAAACCTGATTCGGGAAGCCAAAGTGGCGCAAATGTATTCTGCGATCCAAACCGGGCGCAAGGACGGCATGCAGACGCTGGATCAGAATATGAAAGAGATGGTCGATAAAGGTTTTATTACCGCCAAAATGGCGATGGAGAAAGCGGTCAATAAGGATATGTTCCGCTAGGAGGTACGATGGACTTTAAAGCGCTACTGGCACTGATGGTGCAGAAGAAAGCCTCGGATTTATTTATAACCGCAGGCAGGGCGCCGACCATCAAAGTCGACGGCAAACTGGTTGAAATCTCCAAGACACCGCTGACTGCCGAGCAGGCGTTAATGTTGGTGCATAGCCTTATGAATCAGCGGCAGAAGGATGAGTTTGAAAACACCAAGGAATGCCAGTATGCTTTCGGCATGCAGGATTTGGGGCGCTTCAGAGTCAGCGCTTTTACCCAGCGCGATGCCGCCGGCATGGTCATGCGCCGGATTGAAAATGACATACCCGATGCCGATGCCTTGCATTTGCCGCCGGTGTTAAAAGACTTAATCATGGAAAAGCGCGGCCTTATTCTGTTTGTGGGGGCGACAGGCACCGGTAAATCAACTTCATTAGCGGCCTTAATCAAGCATCGTAATCAAAACAGTTCGGGACACATTATTACCATTGAAGATCCGATAGAGTTTCAACACCCGCATCTGGGTTGCATTGTCACGCAACGCGAAGTGGGGATTGATACCGAATCTTATGAAGTGGCTTTAAAAAATACCCTGCGCCAAGCGCCGGATGTGATTTTGATCGGGGAAATCAGGACGCGGGAAACCATGCAGAATGCGATTACCTTCGCTGAAACCGGGCATTTATGCCTGTCTACCCTGCATGCCAACAACGCCAATCAAGCTTTAGACCGGATTTTGCATTTCTTCCCCGAGGACATGCATGGCCAGTTATTTATGGATTTATCGCTGAATCTGCGCGGTATTGTTGCCCAGCAATTAATCAAACGCTCTGACGGCAACGGCCGTTATCCGGCGATTGAAATATTGATTAACACGCCGTTAGCCAAGGACTACATACGTAAAGGCGAGGTCAACAAGCTCAAAGAATTAATGAAAGATTCGCATGAGGAAGGCATGCAGACCTTTGATCAATCGCTTTACGATTTATATATCGCCGGAAAAATAAGCTACGAAGATGCGCTGAATTCAGCGGATTCCAGAAACGAAGTTCGCCTGATGATCAAGCTGGGCGCCGAAAGCACCGGCCATTTCGGCGACGATGACATGGAATTGTCGGAAACGGATTATTAGCTTAATAAACTGGTAAAATCACTCTATTTGACCCCACGCGAGAACCTATGACCGCTCCAGAAGCTCTATACCAATCAACCCTGTCGTCGTTAAAGCTCCGCGCTCGCGGCAAAGTGCGGGATATTTACGATATTGACGATCAACACATGCTGATTGTAACCACCGACCGGCTGTCCGCATTCGATGTGATTTTGCCTGATCCGATTCCCGGTAAAGGCCGTGTTTTAACCAGCGTATCCAATTTCTGGTTTGAAAAAATGAAGCATATTATGCCCAATCATTTGGCCGATATTCCGTTGGCACAGGTTGTTCCCGATGCCGCCGAGCGTGCCCAGCTTGAAGGCCGCGCTATCGTGGTCAAATTGTTAAAACCGCTGCCGGTTGAGGCCATAGTGCGCGGTTACCTGATCGGCTCCGGCTGGAAAGATTACCAAAAAACCGGCGCGGTCTGCGGCATTAAACTGCCCGAAGGTTTGCAGCAGGCGCAGCAATTGCCGGAGCCCATTTATACCCCGTCCACCAAAGCCGAAGTCGACCAGCATGACGAAAACGTTGCTTTTGACAAAACCGTCGAATTGATGGGGCAGGACTTGGCGGAAAAAGTGCGCGATGCCAGCCTGAAGCTGTACAAGGAAGCGGCCGCCTACGCCAAAGAACGAGGCATCATTATTGCCGATACCAAATTTGAATTCGGCGTCGACAATGACGGTGTTTTATACTTGATCGATGAGGCCCTAACGCCCGATTCATCGCGCTTTTGGCCTGCCGATCAATATCAGGTGGGCATCAGTCCGCCGAGCTTCGACAAGCAATATATTCGCGATTACCTGGAAACTCTGGATTGGAATAAAACTGCGCCCGGCCCGCATTTACCCGCCGAAGTGGCCGAGTACTGCGCGGCAAAATACCGCGAAGCGGAGGTCAGGTTAACGCAGGGCTGATCGACCTTGTTTGCATATGAAAACGCTGCAAGTCAACAGCGTCGTGCCGCGCGCCAAAGGCTTTAAATACGAAGTAAGCGTATTTTAAGCCCCGGAGAAGGCGCGCACGGCACGCCCTGCTGCTACCTCGTCTAATTTTGTGTTTTTCGTGGACTCATTGATTCTAATCGTACGGCTCGCAATCTTTGGGTTACAGGTAGTTTGCTTATTATGCGTTGCCTTACTAAAATTCATCCCAATCAGCATTAACAACAGCCGCTCTTTGCGGCTTTTGTTTGGCTAGCGCTTTATTTTCCGGACTATGGCGCGAGTGGTTACCGTGCATGCCGAATACCGTGTTCCTTATATCCTCGACTCCGCCCTGCCGGATTTCCTGTATTTTAAGGCTGGATTGCCCATCTAGCTTGAAACCGCCCACAGTAACAGCCAAGTTTTGCGCCTGCTCTTCCAGCGATTCCGCCGCCGCTGCGGCTTGTTCCACCAAGGCGGCATTTTGCTGGGTTACGTCGTCCATTTGGGCAATGGCTATATTAACTTGTTCGATGCCCGAACTTTGTTCAGCGGAAGCGGCGGTGATTTCGGCCATGATGCCGGTCACGCCCTGAATGGCGTTGACGATTTCTTCCATGGTTAATCCGGCTTGGGTCACCAGCTTGCTGCCTCCTGAAACTTTATCTACCGAATCATTAATCAAAATTTTGATTTCTCCGGCAGCCGTCGTGGCGCGTTGCGCAAGATTGCGCACTTCTATGGCGACAACGGAAAAGCCCCGGCCTTGCTCGCCGGCACGGGCCGCTTCTACGGCGGCATTAAGAGCGAGAATGTTGGTTTGGAAAGCGATGTCGTCGATTACCGCAATAATATCCCCGATTTTATGCGAGGATTCATTGATTTCGCCCATCGTCTTGACGACTTGATTAACCACGGCAACGCCTTTGCCCGCAATGTCCGAGGCATCAACTGCGAGTTGGCCGGCATGCAGGGCGTTAGCCGCGTTATGCTGCACGGTGGAGGTCAATTCGTCCATACTGGCGGCGGTTTGTTGCAGGCTGGCGGCTTGCCGCTCGGTACGGCGCGACAGGTCATTGTTGCCGGAGGCAATTTCTTTAGATGCTGTATTAATGCTGTCGGTGGCAACCTTGATCTGGCTGATAATATATTTAAGTTTTTCCACGGTGATATTGGAGTCATCCTTGAGTTGTCCGAAAGTGCCTGAATAATCGTTGCTAATGGTTTCGGTCAGATCGCCGCGGGACAGCGCTTCAAGTAATCGTGCGACTTCATTAAGCCCGGTTTCGCTGGTTTGCATGAGTTGATTGATACCGGCTCCCAGTTGACGCAAGAACCCTTCCTTGCCTTTCAGTTCACAACGCCTACTAAAATCGCCCATCGCGGCGGCTTCGACAATCGCGGCCACCTCATTCTCCGCCATAATCTCGTCGGTGCGATCATGCCATTCGGCCACCGTGCCCAGCCGTTGGCCTTGCTCATTGATTACCGGATTGGCGATGATGACCATCGAACGCTCACCTAGCAGGGCGTCGGCTTTAAAGCTGCCGGTTAAGGCGGCAAGCACTTTTGCCTGATGCGAGGGATTTTCGTGGAAATCATCCATATTGGCGCCGATCAAGCCCCGGTTAATTTTTGTTTCGGTCTTGCCCAGCGAACGGATCACCGATTTATTGACATAAATGATGTTGCGGTCGTTATCGGCAATCATCACTCCGGTGCTGACATTATCCAGTGCAACTTTAACGCGTAGGGCTTCGTCAGCAGTCTTGCGCTCTATTGTTATGCGCTCCAGCAGTTGCTGCTGCATGGTATTCATCGAGCGCAACAGATCCCCGATCTCGCTCCTTTGGTGAATATCGATGCCGGAGTCCAGATCGCCCTCGGCAATGGCTCCGGCGACCTGTCGGACGGTTTCGAGCGAGTGTAAAATACCGCGGCTGATCACTACGGTCAATGCTATTGCCATTGCGACACTGAGGGAGAAAATACTCAGCAAGCCGATGTTGTATCGATGGGTCATAGCCTGCGCTTGCTTCTCGTCCTCGGCGTTGCGTGTCGTTGTATAACGCAACAGTTCATCAACGACTATGCGATGTTGCTCATAATAACGGCGCATGTCCTGAAAACCGGCGAGCACGCCGTCGCGATCTCCCGCTTGTATCGCAGGCAAAAATTTCTGTTCGGCCTCGGTATAAAAGGCTTGCGCAGGCCGGTAAGAACGTTCCAGCAATAAATCATGGAGTTCCTGATCCAACGGTTGAGTCGACCAAAAGCTATGCCGGGTATCGTATGCCGATCTCAATTTTTTAAACCGCGATACCAAGGCTTGAGTCTTCAGATCATAAAAATCTTCGGCAACAGTGAGTTGCAGCGCCACCATGTAGGATTCGATGATGTATTCAGGCGGAGGCAGCACATCGGCAATCACATCTTTGCCCTGCACAATATGCTGATAAATCGGGCCATTAATATTAAGCGTGGTCATGGCCTTGAAGGTTGCAATGCCGAATAGCGAAAAGCCGATAACCAATGTGCCTAAAATCACTATAAAACGCATTTTGATGGTTAATTGATACCGCTTGATGAGGTTCTTAAACATGATGATGTTTCCTTTTCGATTGTATAGTTGCCGGTTAATGAGGCTGGCAATTTAAGGCGGGACAGTGCTGTACTCCGATTTGTTTCGCTTTAAGCCGGTAGCCGTTAATGAGGTAATGGTTTCAGACGCCCTGTCCCAGTTGCTCATGACGCTTCCTGATCATGTGCCGATCGGTTGTGTATAACCTTGCTAATTTCGATAAGCCGGTAGCGGCCGGCTAAACCAATAGCCCTGAAAAGCGTTGCAACCGCTGTCGACAAGGCAATTCACCTGTTCCAGGGTTTCGACGCCTTCGGCAATGACTTCCAGCTGCAGATTGTTGGCTAATGAAATGATGGTGTTGACAATCGCCACATCATTTTTGTTGAATGGAATGTCTTGTACGAAAGAACGGTCAATTTTGAGTTGATCGATAGGCAGCCGTTTTAAATACGACAGCGAAGAATAGCCGGTGCCGAAATCATCAATGGAGAAACGGATGCCTCTTTGTTTCAACAGCTGCATTTTTTCGATGACCTCATTAATATCTTTAATGATCATGTTTTCAGTGATTTCCAGCATGACGGCGCGAGGGTCGGCCCCCGTTGATGCTAATGTAGACACCACCCCATCGACAAAATTGCAATGATTAAATTGGGCCGGGCTGATATTGATGGCCAGATGCGGCACAGTGAAGTCTTGTGTATGCCAGGCGGCGAGTTGTTGGCAGGCCAGATATAAAATGCGTTCACCCAGCTCAATGATAATGCCGGTTTCTTCGGCGACAGGCAGAAAGTCGGCCGGTGAAATCAGGCCTTTTTCCGGGTGTTGCCAGCGAACTAAGGCTTCAAAACCCAGAAACCGATGCGCAGAGTCATACTGCGGTTGATAAAACAAGATGATCTGGTCATTTTGTAAGGCAAAGCGTAATTCGGTTTCAGTGCTGAGCCGCTTATTGGCTTGTTCCAGCATGCCGGGATGATAAAAACTGTAGATGCCTTTGCCTTCGGCTTTCGCCGCGTACATCGCAATATCCGCTTGCCGAAGCAGTTTTTCGGTGCTTTCGTCAAATCCTGTGGAAAAAAGAGTAATCCCCAGGCTTGCGGATATTTGCAGTTCTTGAGCGTCGATAAGATAAACCTGAAGCAATGCGTCCAGCACTTTTTGAGCCACGCTGCCTGCTGTTTTTTCCGCATCGTCCCGCTTATGCGTCAGGTCTGAGAGCAAAATGACGAATTCATCGCCGCCTAAGCGCGCCACGGTATCTTCGGTGCGTAAATGGGTTTGCAAGCGTTTGGCGACTTCTTGCAACAGTAGGTCGCCGCATCTGTGGCCTAAGCAATCATTGATTTTTTTAAAGTCGTCCAGATCCAGAAAAATAACCGCCCCGAATTGCCCGGAACGCTTGGCGGCGAAAATCTCTTGTAACAAGCGTTGTTCAAATAACGCGCGATTGGCAAGACCGGACAATGAATCCAAGTGCGCCATTTGCCATAGTTTTCGCTCGGTGTTTTTAATGATCGAAATATCGCTAAATGCGGAGATGTAGTAAAGCACTTGGCGGTTCCCGTCTTCAATGATGTTGATTCTTTGCCAAATGGGAAATAAGTCACCGTTTTTATGTTTATTCAGTAACTCGCCTTGCCAATGTCCTTTTTGATTAAGGGATTCCCAGAGCCGATCGTAAAACGATGCCTTGTGTTCACCCGAAGCCAGCAAATGAGGCGTTTGCCCGATGGATTCTTCAAGCGAATAGCCGGTAATAGCGACAAAGGCCGGATTGACATGCAGGATTTTACAATCCGCATCAGCGATTAACATGGCATCCGATGAATGCTCGAAAAAACACCGATACAGTGTCGGTTCTATTTGGGATGACGATGACGCATGGTTTAATTGAATGGAGCCGATAGCAAATGGGCTATGCTGTCTGAAACTTGAACTCATCTCTCGTTCCAGGCTGGTATTGAAATAGTCTGTTTTTTTTAATAACGGCATGCGCCCGTCTCCGATCGATTTTATTGCTGGAAAACAGCTTAGCGCAGCATGTGCCTAATAAAGAAACGATATTATTAGATTTCAATATCTTATAAACAGATATTTATGGCTTGCAGAACGCGATGTCCTCAGCCGGAGACAGCTTTGTACTGCAAAACAATGTAAGCTTTCTGCATGTTAGTTCGTTCTCAATTTTAGGCCGGCTATATCTATTGAGTCAGGCGTATGAACGACCGCTTTAATATCTATTTAATGGATATTAAATTCTAATAATATCATTTTATTTAAAATAGAAAGCGTCCTAAGCTATAGCCAACCACAACAAACAGCCGTAACAAACAGTACGGCGCTGTTTGCAATGTGTGTCTGACTGTCGCTTATACGTGCCTCCTCTACAAGGATCGTTTTTTGAGCGGGTTTTGACTCAATAGTGTTGATTTAACTAACGTAGCGCCGGCTGAGGCGCATGACTTAAGTCAACAGTATTGGCGTTTTATCCCGCCTTTTTTTATCGGGAAAGAGACGGTTTTTTTACGATTTGAACCCACGGCAATACAGTCATTCAAGCAACCGGAAGCGGGAAAGCCGCCGATGAATACAAACTTTTTATCTCACCTGGGGTGTTAATTTATGCCATTACAAAATTTAGTTGATTATTTCAATGACCGATTCGGCCAGGAGCATCGCTCAAGTTTTCGTCCTTTTATTCTCGAAGAAGGCACCATAAGCGCCCTGTTTGGCCAGATCAAAATCAGCAGTGTTTTTTCGCCCATACGACTCGCCCTAAAACCGGCCGAGATCATCGGTCATGCCGCGAAACTGAAGGTTTCCACTCATGACGTTCAATATCTGTATTCAGATGAAATTGAAAATCTGCTGAGCAACCAGTCGCACCAAGCCGGCGATTTTGAATCGATCATCAATTTCGATCGCTTATCCCGTACCGTTCATATGCTCAATTATTTGCCTATAACCCATTTGCAGGGCTCATTGTTCGTGGAAGTCGATCCTCGGCATATATTGGGCATTAAACAGGATCACGGCGCCTATTTTGAAGAAGTCATCGGTCAGTGCGGCCTGGAAACCAAAAATGTCGTCATCATTATGGCTGTAAACAGCCACTATGCCCGGCATTATCAAGAACTGGTTACCGGCCTGGATAATTACCGGTATCGAGGTTATCAAATCGCGCTTAAGTTCGATTACGTTGCCCAGGAAAGCCAATCGTTCGACCTGATTACCAAGCTGTCTCCGAATTACGTCAGTTTATCGGCCCGCTATCTTGACCAAACGCGGGACAATGCTCTGTTGGAAAAACTGCGCGATTTAAGAGCGCTGGTGGCTTCGGCAGGCGGGCAAAGCATCTTGCAGCAAATCGACCAAAAAAAATCCGAGTTGCTGGCGCGCAATATCGGTTTCGAGCTGGTGCAGGGCAGTTATTATGAACGCTCCTCGGCAAAGGTATTTCTGCCGGAGTTTTCCGATGCCGAAGTACGCAGCGCGAATGGCTAATCCATTGAATTCATAGTTGGGGCAGCCGTAGCATGCCGTGCGCGCCAAAGGGTTTAAAGGTGTATTTTAAGCTCCGGAAAAGGCGCGCGCGGCACGCTCTACGGCCTGTGTAATACAACATACCGATTTATTTCCGGGTCTTTCGTGGGTTTTTTTAATCTAATCGCATAGGACGCTACTTTTGGCGTCTGTGCTCTATTTTTCTGACTGCTGAGCTGTAAAACGATGGCTTATAATGGCAACTACCGTCATCATAAGTTTGAGGAGTTTCCATGTGTGAATTATTGGGCATGAGCGCAAATGTCCCGACCGATATTTGTTTCAGCTTTACCGGCCTGATGCAACGCGGCGGACGCACCGGCCCGCATAAGGATGGCTGGGGCATTACCTTTTACGAAGGCAAGGGCTATCGCACCTTTAAAGACCCCGCGCCCTGCTATAATTCGCCGATAGCCAAACTGGTACAAGCTTGCCCGGTTAAAAGCCGCGCCGTTATCGCCCATATTCGGCAGGCTAATTGCGGCCCTGTTGCATTGGAAAATACCCATCCGTTCACCCGCGAACAGTGGGGCAGTTTTTGGACTTTTGCCCATAACGGTCAATTAAGCGATTACCAAGACCTGTTGCAACCCGGCAAACACCTGCCCGTCGGCGATACCGACAGTGAAGCGGCGTTTTGCTGGCTGCTCAACCAACTGGATCGAAAACATCCTGAAAAACCCGCCGACATGCAAGCCATGTTCCGTTACCTGGGCGAACTATGTGTGCGGCAGTTACAGCATTTCGGTATCGTCAACATCCTGCTGTCCGATGGCGATTATTTGTTCTGTTTTTGCAGCAGCTCCTTGCACTGGATCACTCGGCGCGCCCCGTTCGGACAGGCCAAATTGATCGATGAAGATGTTGAGATCGATTTTTATCAGGAAACCACGCCTAATGATGTTGTTACCGTGATTGCCACGCTGCCGTTAACCGGCAACGAACACTGGCATAAAATGAAAGCCGGTTCTTACCTGTTGTTTCATAATGGCGAATGCGTAACCAACACATAGGATATTCGTAACTATTCAGCCACAGATTGAACAGCGTGCTTTTCGCTGTTTATCCTAGAAAAATCAGTTAAGTAAAATGTTATGATAGGAAAAATATCCGGATTATTTGAATCGGCTCATCAGTGTGCATCCGTGCCACTCTGTAGCTGAATAGTTCCGTATAACCAGCTTGTAACGATAAGGGGAAGTCTTGATGAATTATGCAAACATGTTGGCCGTGGCGTTTGCCGAAGCGCAAGCCGGTTTTGATGAAGGCGGCGTACCGGTCGGTGCGGCGCTGTTCGACGTTGACGGCAATCTGCTCGGACGCGGCCGCAATCGCCGGGTGCAGGACAACGATCCGTCCGTCCACGGCGAAACCGATGCCTTTCGTAAAGCGGGGCGTCAAAGCAATTACCGCGACAAAATTTTGGTAACGACGTTGGCGCCTTGCTGGTATTGTTCGGGACTGATCCGGCAATTCAATATCGGCACGGTGGTGGTCGGTGAATCGGTCAATTTCGAAGGCCATTTGGATTGGCTTAAAGACGCCGGGGTAAAAGTTGTTGAAATGAACGATGCCGAGTGTATCGCACTGATGAAACATTTTATCGAGCAATCGCCGCAGATTTGGTTTGAAGACATCGGCGAATGCACTTGTGCCTAAATACCTTATTCAAACCCTTTCGATAGCCTGGCTGTTGTTTAGCATTACTCCGGCTTGGTCGGCCGAGTTGGAACCCGTCACCCTGCAATTGAAATGGAAGCATCAATTTCAATTCGCCGGTTATTACGCCGCCAAGGAAAAAGGCTTTTACCAAGAAGCGGGGCTCGATGTCAGTATTGTCGAAGCGGCTCCCGGCGTCGATCCCGCGCAAGAAGTGATTGCCGGCCGCGCCCAGTTCGGCGTCGGCACCAGCGAGCTGATCCTGAACCGCTATCGCGGCGCTTCGGTAGTTGTGCTCGGGGTGATTTTTCAACATTCGCCGCTGAGCTTGATTACCTTGACCGATGCGGGGATCGACAATGTCCATAAGTTAATCGATCGCAAGGTAATGATCGAGCCGAGTTCGGCGGAGTTGTTTGCCTACCTGTTTCAGGAAGGTTTTACCGCCAAAGCCTTCAGCTTGCAGCATCACAGCTTCGATCTAAACGATTTACTCTCCGGTAAAACCGATGCGATGTCGGTGTATGTGACCGACGAGCTCTATACACTTAAGCAACAGGGGCGGACCTACACGCAATTCAGTCCCAGGATGAGCGGTATCGATTTTTACGGCGACAACTTCTTTACGGTGGAAGCCGAACTGGAACAGCACCTGCAACGGGTCAAAGCATTTAGAGAGGCGACACTGCGCGGTTGGCGTTATGCGATGCAAAATCCCGACGAAATCGTGCAACTGATTTACGGCCGCTATTCGCAGCGCCACAGCATCGACCATCTGCAGTTTGAGGCGAAAGCGATGCATGAGCTGATGCAGCCGGAACTGATCGATCCCGGTTATATGAATATCGGGCGCTGGCAGCATATCGCCCAAACCTACCATCAGCTTGGGTTATTGCCGGAGCGTTTCGATGTTGAGCCGATGCTGTATTTTCCAAACTCGGCAATCGACCTGAAAAAACTCAAAATCAGGCTTTATTACGCGGCGGCGGGTTTGTCGCTGTTGGCTGTGCTGTCGGTAACGCTGTTCAGATTCTATCGGACCGCGCGTATCAACGAAGCCCGGCTCAACACCATGTTCGATTATGCGCCGCTAAGCTTAATCGTTCTGGACGATCAAAACCGGATTCAAAGCTGGAACGCCCAAGCTGAAAAAACTTTTCTTTGGCGCGCTAAAGACATCCTGGGAAAAAACGCCTCGATAATAGTTCCGCCGGCAAAACGCCGGGAAGTGGAAGAAGTGCTGGCAACCGTGCATAAAGAACACAGCATTTTTCACACCGAGAACACTAACCTCAAGCAAGACGGCAGCGAAATTCTATGCGAATGGCTGAATGCCCCTTTTAAGGACAAGCACGATCAATCAAGCTTCATCATCTGCATGGCGCGCGACATCACCGAAAAAAGGCGCTTAGAGCAAAAGCTTGAGCAAGCCGCGCATTACGACAACCTGACTTCACTGCCGAACCGGGCATTGATTCTCGATCTCCTGAAACAATCGCTGGCGACTGCCGCACGGCAAAAAATCAAACTGGCAATCCTGTTTCTCGACTTAAACGGTTTTAAAGCGATTAACGACAAGCTGGGACACGAATCGGGCGATATACTGCTGCTGACCGTGGCAAAGCGCCTGCCGCAAGCCATTCGCGAGTGCGACTATGCCGGCAGGCTGGCCGGAGACGAATTTTTAGTTATTCTGCACGACATAGGTTCGCTTGAAAACGCGCAAAGAGTTGCCGATAAGTTGCAGGATTTGATTTGCCAACCTTGTGCGGTCAAGGATCAAGTTGTCACCATCAGCGCCAGCATCGGTATCAGTCTTTATCCCGATGATGCGACAGAAATCAATACCCTGATTCACCAGGCCGATCAAGGTATGTATCAGGCTAAACAGGCCGTTCGCCCCAAAGCAATAGTGTAGAGCGGGCTTACAAGCGGCTTCTAAATAAAAGCAAAAACCGGTATTGCTAAATTAGCTCGCTCGGTTGGCAGGCCTACGCTAGGTATATTCATTATCCGTGGTACTGCCATTAAGTTAAGCCGAAAATAGGTATGTTGCCAAAGCTGCTGATATAGCAGCATAGGACCAGCAGCTATTGCTGCCATGGCAACACACGTTCGCCCTAATAATAAATAAAGTCTATATAAATCATATTATTAATAATTGGCACAATAAGTGCGCTATGAAGTCAAGTATCAGGTCTTCGGACTTGTAAGCTGCAAACTCTTTGATTATTACTAATTTGAAAAGAAGGTATTTATTTATGAAAAAATCAAACACACTGGCGTTGGCCGTTTCTTTGCTGGTTGGCGCGCCAAGTGCTTATGCACTGACCCCGTGGACCAATGGTAAACCCGAAATTACTGTTTATACATCAGGTGGAGCCGCACAGGACAAGGCTTACGGCCAGGTTGTCGCCACCACGCTGGCAGCCTCAGGCAGCGTAGATAGCTTCAGCGATGTCGATCCTGCAACGGGTTCGGTGGGCTCGCGCTGGACGGCCTATTATTTCATCGGAAATGCCAATCTAGGCTCGGGACTGGCCGGCAAGAAAATTCTGTTGGAAAAACGCTCCTACGGCGCCGCAGGCTATGGGGTTGTTCCTTTAGTGGCTAACGTGGCTCTGGAACACCTGAAAGTGATAGGACAGCCTCAAAGCGACTGGGATACCAACGGTACACAACAATGGAAAAAAACCATTGACGGTAGCAATGCCGGTCAATACTTGATCAAAAAAGTTTCCGATGCCGGTTTTCTGGGCGTTGATCCCGATATTCTGCTGAAACCCGGCACGGAAAATTATCCGGGGCAAGTAAACGAATTGAGCTCCGGCTTGCCTGAAGTCAACTGGCCAACGACATTAAAAGTAATACCCAAAACCGGCTCCAATCCCTTTACCGTGGTTTCTACGGGCGGACTGGTTTACGGTGTGGCTGTCACACTGGATTTATATAAAGTGCTGCAAGCGGCGCAGAAAAGGGCCGGCACACTGCCAAGCAGCGTCGTTATAGGCAGTTATGACGAAGACAGCCTGCCTAATCTTAACCGCAACGTCATAGCCTCGTTGCTGGCCGGCAAAATCGGCGCTTGGGAGCAAATTAAAATTATCGACAAAACAGACGGCAATAGCGCAAAAACCTTGCTTGACAGCACTATTCTTGATGATGCCGGCGTTTCTGAGCCTTATAAAGAATCAACCACCGGCGCCAACTTGACGCCGGTTGCGGTAGGCAAACGCAATAAAGGCGCGGCGATTGGCGCGGTTGCTTATGCCAAGTTTCTCAACTATCCCGGAACATTAAAGGCTTTCCCGCCGGCGCCCAAAACGGCTGATAATGCGGTGGACGAAGATGCCACATTGCCGATCGTCAAATCGCCCGGCGGCGCTGCCGATACCGGCAACTTGCTGAAAGACTGGCAAAACGGCACCAATGCAACCGGATACAACAATGTGGTGGATGGTTTAAGCTACGCCAAGCGCTGGGGTATCGCGATCAATAGCGCCGATCGTAACAGCTCGGTTACTGCAGACGGTACCGGCGGCGATCCTTGGCGCTATATCAGGATCGACGGCTATGCGCCGACCTTGGAAAACGTAGCAGCCGGCGTCTATCCGCATTGGGCGGAAGGTTCGGTTATTTACCGTACCAACAAGGCCGGCGATGCACAATGGGTGCTCAAGACAAAACTGCTGAAAGCTTTTGCCGATGACCTGGGTAGTCCGACGGTTGCTAACGCGGTTAATACCACGCAAGCCTGGGGCAAAACCGGTATTTTCGCAACTACGGCGGATCCGCGCGGGTTTACGGCAAGCGTTCCTTTCAATACCAGCAATCCTGTCGTAGCGTTAACTCATAATAACGGCGGCAGCACGCATGCCGATATTGTTCCGGTTGCCAACGATGCTACAACAGGCGGCCTGGAAATTCAGTTGAAATAGGCGAATTACCGGGGAGGCCGGGAAAGGGATCCGGCCTGCCTATCTTGATTACATTTAAAAAATTGCGACTTGTACGATTAACTTAAAAAAGCGATTTATCCAATAAATGTATAGATAAATCAATTTGTTGTATTAAATAAGCAGCGTGCCGCGCGCCAAAAGGTTTAAATACGAAGCAGGTGTGTTTTAACCCCCGGAGAAGGCGCTACTGCTGCCCCATCTAAAAACGGAAGCCTTGTTTGAATGTTTTAGTGCTTTTCGTGGACGAAATGATTTTTCCAGATTTATTCTAATCGTACAGGTCAAAAAATTGTCACCGTGAAGACACGAAGTTTTATTTCTTCGTGTCCTTCATGTCTTTGTGCTGAGTAAAAATGAGTAACTACGGGATGTTCATAGTTCCGGAGATCATAGATGCCTCCTGCAAAAAGCTCCCGTATTGCTAAAACGCCTTAGCGCTCTGAATCCGTCTCACGGTACTGACCAATAGATCGATTTCCTCATGCGTATTGTAAAACGCCAGTGACGCACGCACGGTGGTTTCCAGGCCGAAACGGCGCAAGATAGGCTGAGCGCAATGGTGGCCGGTGCGTACCGCAATACCGGCGCGGTTTAATGCGACACCAATATCCTGGTTGCTGTGTCCTGCCAACACAAACGATAAGACGCTGGTTTTTTCAGCCGCTGTACCGATCAAGCGCAAGCCGGGTATGCTGCTCAGCGCAGCCATCGCATACACCAGCAACTCATGCTCGTAACGTGCGATATTGTCGATACCGATTTTCAGAAGATACTCCAATGCAGCACCCAGGCCTACCGCATCGGCGATATTGCCGGTACCGGCTTCAAAGCGGGCGGGTGCGGGTTGATAGACGATTTTTTCAAAAGTCACGTCTTCGATCATGTTACCGCCGCCTTGCCACGGCGGCATGGCTTCCAGCAACTCGGTCTTGCCGAATAGCACGCCGATACCGGTGGGAGCGAATATTTTATGCCCGGAAAAGACAAACCAGTCGCAATCCAGCGCCTGCACATCGACGCGCAAATGCGAAACCGACTGCGCGCCGTCCAGCAAAACACGCGCGCCGACACGATGCGCCATCTCGATCATTTCCCTGGCGGGCGTCACCGTACCCAATGCGTTGGAAACCTGGGTGAAGGACACCAGCTTGGTGCGCGAATTCAGCAATTTTTGATATTCGCCCAACAATACCTGACCGTCATCGTCCACCGGCACGACGCGCAGCTTTGCGCCGGTGGCATCGCACAGTTGTTTCCAAGGCACGATATTGGCGTGATGCTCCAGCCAAGTAATCACAATCTCGTCGCCCGCGCCGATATTTTGCCGGCCCCAGCTTTGCGCAACCAAGTTGATAGCCTCGGTGGTACCGCGCACAAAAACGATCTCCGCGGAAGACGAGGCATTCATAAACCGCGCCACGGTATTCCGCGCTTTTTCGTAAGCGTCGGTCGCCCGCGCCGCCAGTTCATGCGCCGCACGGTGAATGTTGGAATTCTCGTGTTGATAAAAATACGCAACCCGGTCGATGACCGCCTGCGGCTTTTGGGTGGTTGCCGCGTTATCGAACCAGACTAACGGCTGACCGTTAACCCGTTCCTTGAGTATCGGAAAGTCCCGGCGCACCGCCTGCACATCAAAAGCCGGATGAGCGGAAGCCAAGGTTGGCGCTTGCGCGTTAAATCCGCCGGTTTTCAATTCATCGAGAAAATAAAACGATGAACCCGACTCGGCAGCGGCAGGAATACTTGCTGAAGGCGTGAAAAGTTTTTGTAATTCCGCTTCGCCCGGCAGGCCGTAGACCTGCGGTGAAAGCCCGGCTATCAACGAAGCATCAATATCAGCCAGGGAGGCGGCCAAACCGTACGCTGCCGTCGAACCGGGAGCCGAACTATCCGCCGGACTTTTCGTAACGCTCCCGGAAGGCGGCGGTGTAACCAATAGCTTTTGCAATTGCGCTTCATCGGGCAAACCGAAATCGTGCGGCAAAATCCCCGACAACACGGATTTGTCCAAACCTGCCAACGACGATGCTGTCGTCGAAGACGGGGTGCTGAAAACCGATCCCGTATCGAGGCTGTCAGGGACGGCGGCTAAGGACGGTTGACGCGGAGCAAACAACTTTTGCAGTTCCGCTTCCCCCGGCAGGCCGAAACCTTGCGCTATTCCCGATTTATCGGCAGCCGGCAAAGAGGGTGTCAATCCGCCCGGCGCTGACGAAGCGGCGATACCGATGCGCGATCCGTCGCAAGGCAACGCCGTAAACAGTTCATTGGCCAGTTGGGTCAGTTGCTCTATATCGGGCAATGATGCGTTTTGTGCAAAATCTTGTTGAGCTGAATGGGCAGGCTCAAAGCTACTTGTAGTCATAGTATTTGCCCACTTCGACATTCTCCAGCACGCCGAGCGCATCGTCAGTCAACACCGCCAGCGAGCAATACAGCGAGATCAAGTAAGAGGCAATCGCTTTATGATTGATACCCATGAAGCGGACTGAAAGCCCCATGCTCAGTTCGCCGGTCAGGTTGGGTTGATAAAGACCGACCACGCCTTGACGGCTTTCACCGGTGCGTAACAGCAAGATATTACTTTTACCGTTGATCACTTTCAGCTTGTCGGATGGAATAATAGGAAGGCCGCGCCAAGTCAAAAACTGCGAACCGAACAAGGTGGTAATAGCGGGCGGTACGCCGCGGCGGGTGCATTCGCGCCCGAACGCGGCAATGGCCTGTGGATGCGCGAGGAAAAACGCGGGTTCTTTCCAGACCCTGGAAATTAATTCATCCATATCGTCAGGTGTGGGTGCGCCGGTACGGGGCTGCACTTTGAACCCTGGGGCCACATTATTAAGCAAACCGTATTCAGCGTTGTTAATCAACTCGCTTTCCTGGCGCTCCTTAATGGTTTCGATAGTCAAACGCAGCTGTTCATGGATTTGATTGTGCGGGCTGCTGTATAAATCGGAAATACGGGTATGCACGTCAAGTACCGTATTAACGGCATTCAAGCGGTATTCGCGGCCCCATTCCTCGTAATCGACAAAGGTTTGCGGCAGTTCTTTTTCATCGAGGCTGGAACAATCGACCAACAGGCCGGTTTCATTTTTAACTTTGTTGACGCGATAAATACCCGCTTCGAGAGGTTTCCATTGCAACAGATGAACTAACCATCGTGGCGTGATGGTTGACAACATAGGGACGGTTTTGGTGGCATTGGCCAGGGTACGCGCGGCAACATCGCCTAACGCGGTATGGCTTTGACCTTCATGGATATCGGACATGACTTTTTCCTAGTGTGGTTGGTGTAATTAATAGTTGTTTAATATCGTTCCAATGCTGCGGAGCATGGGAACGATAAAGTTTTGAGAGAAACCCTGGAGGCTAGTAGGCCTTTTTCCCTATATTCCCCCGCCATCATTAAAGAACTCGCTGCGAACATGCGCCTGCGTAATGTTGCTGCCGGGCGGCACGCTATAGGTAAGCCAGACGTTGCCGCCGATGGTCGAGCCGAGGCCGATGGTGATGCGCCCTAAAATCGTCGCTCCCGCATAAATGACGACATCATCCTCAACGATAGGATGGCGGACATTACCTTTGACCAGAACACCGTCCTCATCTTTCTGGAAACGCTTGGCGCCCAAAGTCACAGCCTGATACACACGGACATGCCGTCCGATAACCGCTGTTTCGCCGATGACTACGCCGGTGCCGTGGTCGATAAAAAAACTCTCGCCGATTTGCGCACCGGGATGAATATCAATGCCGGTAGCTGAATGAGCAAGCTCGGAAATAATGCGGGCAACCAGCGGCGCGCCCAATTGATGAAGCACATGTGCAAGCCGGTGATGCGTAATCGCGGTGATGCCCGGATAGCAAACCAGTACTTCGTCGGAACTTCTTGCCGCCGGATCGCCTTCATACGCGGCCTGAATATCGCTATCGAGCAACGCCCTGACCTCAGGCAAGCGCGCGGCAAATTCGCGGGTAATCATGATGGCTTGTTCATGAGCCGCATTGTCGATGCCTTGTTGGCCGGAAATAAACTGAAGTTCGCGGCGGATCTGCTTGTAAAGCTCGCGTAACAGGGTGTCGAGTGTGTGCCCGACAAAGTAATCGATACCTTCATCGTTCAAATCGGGCAGCCCTAACCGGTTTGGAAACAACACCGCGCCTAGGCCGTCGAGAATATTTTGCAGTTCCTTGCGTGACGGCAGCTTGGGCGGCCGCTCAAGTCGATGCCGGATTTCCAGCGATTGCACGCGTAAGTGGCGCAATTTCGTTACCAGTTCATCGACGCCCCAATCCTGCTTGATGCTTTGATAGCTGGAGCCGTTCATGCGGCAAGACCGCCGGCATCGAAAACGCCTTCGAATAAAGGCGAGCTCAAATAACGTTCACCGGAATCCGGCAACACCACAACAATGGTTTTGCCGGTATTTTCAGGCCGCTTGGCGACACGCGCTGCCACCGCCAGCGCAGCGCCGCAGGAAATACCTGAAAGTATGCCTTCTTCTCTGGCAAGACGGCGCGCGAAAGCGATGGCTTCTTCATTGCTGACCTGTTCGATCTCATCGATTAACGACAGGTCCAGTACGTCCGGCACAAAACCCGCTCCGATGCCCTGAATTTTATGCGGTCCGGGTTTTAGCGGCTCCCCGGCGCGATGCTGGCTAAGTACCGGACTCGCGACAGGTTCAACCGCTATCGAAATGATAGCTTTGCCCTGAGTGTGCTTGATATAACGCGAAACGCCGGTAATCGTCCCGCCGGTGCCGACGCCGGAAACCAGAATATCGATAGCGCCATCGGTATCGTTCCAGATTTCGGGTCCGGTGGTCTGCTCGTGAATAGCGGGGTTGGCCGGATTTTTAAACTGCTGTAGCAAGACATAACGCTCGGGGTCCGATGCGGCGATTTCTTCGGCTTTCGCTATCGCGCCGCTCATGCCTTTAGCGCCTTCCGTCAACACCAGCTTGGCGCCGTAAGCAATCAGTAACTTGCGGCGCTCCAAGCTCATGGTCTCCGGCATGGTCAACGTCAGCGGAATGTTCCGCGCCGCCGCAACAAACGCCAGCGCAATACCGGTATTGCCGCTGGTCGGTTCCACCAGTTCCTTGCCTGAACCCAGCAAGCCGCGACGCTCGGCGTCCCAGATCATCGCCGCGCCGATCCGGCATTTGACCGAATAAGCGGGGTTGCGGCCTTCTATTTTTGCCAGCAAGGTGACCGGTGCGCCATCGATAATGCGCTTAAGCCGCACCAGCGGGGTTTGTCCGATAGAGTGGGAATTGTCTTCATACCAATTTGACATAAAAATCTCCTATGTGAGCCGTAAGCTAATGGCCGGCGCCGAATTTTGGCCAAAAAAAAGCCAGTGGCCCTTGCGGGCTCACTGGCTTCCGGTTGTCCGGTCAGCTTTCATTTTTTATTTAAAGTACTTTACACGTTACGCTTTGTCAAGCTGAGAAAACGGTTATCTATCGGCTAGCTCAGTCGTTTAGTATTGCGGCTTATAGGAATACGCACGAAATAGCTTCAACGACTTGTTCTACCTCTCCTTTCGGAAGTGGGTTGGGAGAGGGGATAAGATCTTGTTCTACAATCCATCCTTCTACCGCTGGTTTAATGCAGCGGGATTTTTATATGGCTGGCTGATACAAAGGTAATCCTGACAAAAGGCGGATTGCGCGCAGCCGGTTGGTTCAAAGGTGGGATACGCTTGAGAAGGAAAAATTACCGGTCTTCAGCATGATTGAGGCGGGTGGCGGAGGTGTGTGGATTATCATGCCGGGAACGTGCAACGGAAACCTTTGACTGTATATTTATAGAGAAAAACACCGAACCGGGCAGGGTGGTCAATGCTGACGAATATTATGACGTTTGGCCGGAGGGGCATATGCGCAAGAGCGTTTGTCAGGCCAAAGAGAATATGTTTGCTAAGAATGGCGAAAATGCATGTTGTACGTAGGGAGGGCTGGACGCTCCCGGTTACGCCCGCACCGGGACATTCCCTGAGAAAAGTGCCGATTTACCTAAGGTTTTTTGCGTTCGTGCATCATAACGTCAGGCGGCGCGGTCGAGCATTGGGTCTCTCTGTTGTAAGCGGAGACATGTTTCCCAAATCCAATATGAGCGGTTTCTAAAAAATTAGGACTACTCTCGAGCGAACTCTATTCTCGGGCAGCCTCCCTGATTACGCTGCCGGCAAATACGACATAAATAACCCTGTTGGATTAACACGTTAAGCCGCTTGTTTTGGAAACAAGGGGCTTCATCGCCGAGTAGAACGTGTTATTTTTCCAATAAATTGACTTTGCCTTCTTTACCATTCCACTCATCAGCATCAGGTAACGCCGGTTTTACATCCGTAATAGAAGGCCATTGTTTAGCCAGTTCTGCATTTAATGCGATAAAAACTTCCTGTCCTTCGGGTAATTCATCTTCTGCAAAGATTGCGTTGGCAGGGCATTCAGGTTCGCACAACGTACAATCAATGCACTCATCGGGATCAATAACCAGAAAGTTAGGGCCTTCATGAAAGCAATCTACAGGACATACGTCTACGCAATCAGTAAATTTGCATTTAATACAGTTTTCGGTGACTACAAAAGTCATAATTATTACCTGGAAAGTTGATTTTTAATTAACATATTATTCTAACAGAAAGCATTAAACGATTGAATGCCGAGTTTGTTAAAGGCAACAGTTAGTCGGATTAGCTGTGGCTGACGATTTTACCAAGGAGACAGTGACTTGGAAAAACTTATTTTGCGCTTGCTGAATTAAATAAAGACAAAAGCAGGCCTTTTTCGCCGCTAATTTTTCGATTTTGGGTGTTTTTTAAAGCAAGTCTTGCTTCCGTTTTAAGTTGATTGTCGGCATAAAGTTGTTCAGCGCGTGCCGGAGCGACGGCGGCTCTTTCGAAATAAACGGCCGCATCGTTAGGCTTGTTGTGTAACAGCAGGAATTCACCGTAAAAATAGTTGGTATCAATGCCGTCAGGATTGATCTTGAGCGCGGTTTCCAGCATTTGTTGGGCGGCATCGTCATCGCCAAATGAAATAGGCCATTTGGGTACCATATAATAGAGTGTGCCTAAGGTCACATAAGCTGATCCGCTCATGGTTTGCGGATTGATTTTAATGGCTTTGATCAGTAAGTCACGGGCTTCATGAATGGCGTTAAGCGCCGAAAAAGCATCTTGCTGATCGGCATAAGTTGCCTTTACCACGGCTTGCCAGAAAATAGGCTCAGCTGCGTTCGGGTATTGCCGGACCAAGTTAGCGGTCTTATCGAGCAGTTGAACATAAGCAGCCCCCTGTTGATTTTTGGGGGTGCTGTAATAAATAGATGCCCATTCGGCTTCAATGTTTTTTAAAGAGTCTTTAAGCTCCTCTGCAAAACATTGACTTGATAGTAGCAATAAAACAACAAAAATTAATTTTTTCATGCGCGAAATATAGAACAAAACTCATAATATTTCAATATGTGTATGAAATATTTAATCTTCGCGCCATTCCGAATATGGATGTATTGCAAGATTGTTGTTGTAATAACGCAAATCGCTAGTGACTTCCGATCCTAACCAGAGCGGTTTTGAAAACGATTGTCCTGTTTCGTCCAGCTCAATTTCGGCAACTATCAAGCCTTGATTGGCGCCCTCAAATTCATCTATTTCCCAAAGATTGGCATCATCAGTGACGAAATAGCGGTTTTTTTCGATTAAGGGTTTTTTGCAAAGATTATTTAATATCTCGTTGGCATCAGCCAGCGGAATTTCGTATTCATACTCATGCCGGTGAGTCCCGACAGTTGCCGTTTTTATGTTCAACCAGGCATGGTCATTGCTGGTTCGCACCCTGATTGAGCTGGTGGGCTGAGAGCTTAAATAACCTTGCCGGTATTTTACCGAGCGGCTGACATGTTTGCGCCAGTCATCGTTAGCGAGCAAAAATTTATGTTCTATCTCGATAGCCATGATTCGATTTCCTTGGATGTGGTCATACTGGGGAGAAGCGTTTAGGGTAAATTTTAGTATTTTTTGTCTGAATCGGATTTATATGCACATTGTAAATAGCGTGTAATTCAAGGTTTGCCCATTTTTCAAGCTTAGTGGATTAATATCATTTTCCATAAAGGTGAATCCGGTGTCATCTTATTGTCTTGTAACTGTCATATAAATTTAATCATGATGCTGCATAATCAGGCTTAATTTACAAAACGAAAAAGGATTCTGATGATTATCGATTGGGTTGCAGCAAAAGCACAGCAGTTTTTGCCGGTACAAGATGCAGGGCTTGATGAGCTTAGCGTCAGCTTTGATTTTGCGTTGAGCTCCGAAATTATGGGTTTGTTGTATGCTCAAAATGAGCCCGATCAACAGACTGAAGTAGCCGACGACGCCACTATAACGCGAACTGCATTAGATGAGCATGAGCTCGCTTTAGCCTAATAGAGCTTGAGTTGCATTTTTGCTATAAGCCAGAGGCCATTTAACTGTAATCATGACGGTTGTATAGCGTAGGTCGCCATCTTTTTGGCGAACCGGAATTTATGCCTCAAAAAAGGCCGGGTTAACCCGGTTGACAGTAGGCGTTTTGCAACTGCACGGACAGTACTGCTCCTCGGGTGCGCTACTCCACTACGCGCCAACCATGGCGTCATGCTTTACCACATCCATGAGGGCTATGTCGGCAACGCATGGAAGACGCTTACCTCTTATAATTCAACAGAACTTCCAAATTTTCTATTCCCTACTTATTTCACTATAACCAGAGATGTGTTTGATCATGAAATCGAAAATTGCCCTATTTGTAGGATTGCTGCTTATTACCAATGTGAGTTTTGCTGAATTAAAGATTGGCTTTGTCAATATACCTGCCGTTCTTGAAAAAGCTCCTCAAGCGGAAAAGGCCAAAAAGCGCCTGGAACAAGAGTTCTCGCCGCGGGATAAGCAACTGGTTGCTCAGCAAAAAGAAATCGACAGTATGGAAACAAGAATATCCAAAGAGACTTCTGTACTGACTAAGTCCGAGCGGACTAAATTGGAAAATGAAGTTTTAAACCGGAAGAGAGATGCGCAAAGAGAGCAACAGAAATTTAGCGAGGACTTTACTATTCGTCGTAATGAAGAACTGGGTAAATTACAAAGTCGTATTGTTGAAGTTATTCGAGCTATAGCCAAAGATCAAAGTTTTGATTTATTGCTTACGGATGGCGTTATCTATGCCAGTGAGCAAATTGATGTTACTGCCCAAGTTCAACAAAAATTATCAGCTCTGCCCAATTAACGATTGACGGATTTTTTGCTTTGGGATAAATGGAAAAAGGTGAGTCCGGTTTAAGGACGCACCTTTTAAAGAGCAGGATTATGGATAAATGACTTTCGGTTCAAAGTTGGCAGCCGGATATTTAGGGTCGAACTCGGTTACCTTTTCTGCCGGCTTTTGGGCTGGACATTTAGGCGAGGATTTGACTGAATCTTTGTCGATATAGATGACTTTAGGCTGAAAGTTTGCGGCCGGGTATTGGTCGTCGCTGCCGGCCGATGCGGTTAATGACGCTAATGCAATAACGGCAGTCGTCAATCCTAAGATAATTGTTTTTTTCATATGATATTAACCTTGGGTAGTTTGCACAGTAAGCCCTGCCGGACAAATCGGCAGGATAGCCGATTTGCATTAACCCGAAGGGCGTCAGGCAGGATAGCCTGCGTGAATCCCCTATAACAAGGCTTAAGGCCAAAGAGTATCGGGTATTTTAGGTTAATCCGCAACTGTTTTTCGAGCCGGAAAGCGGTCACAAAAGCTGTTTTATTTCGGGGCGATTTTGCAGCAAATGTTGTCTGAATGATTCAACCGCAAGCTCATTATGGCGCTCATTTCGGGAGATAGGTACGACGATTTCGCTAACGACCTGCATCGGCGCTGCCGACAAAAATATCAGTCGGTCAGCCAGGGCAATGGCCTCGCGCAGATCATGAGTGACAAATAAAACCGTGTGCGGACGTTGTTGCCACAGTTTCAGCAACAACTCCCTGACTTGTCTCGAGGTTGGTGTATCCAGCGATACAAACGGTTCATCCATCAGCAACACTTCAGGGTCAACGGCAAACGCCCTGATGATTGAAACTCGGCGACTCATGCCCAATGATAGCCGTTCAGGATAAACATGTTGTGCTTGAGTTAATTGCATGACTTCAAGCAGCTCATCAATGACATCGGGAGATTGGCGTCCATCCAGTACCAGTTCAATATTTTCCCTGACCGTTCGCCAGGGCAGCAGGCGCGGATTCTGGAAAATGTAGCCGATTTTTGGATGCGTGTGTTGCTGTCCAACCAGAATTTCGCCATCGTAGTCATTATCCAGACCGACAATAATATTTAACAGCGTGGTTTTGCCGCAGCCGGACGGGCCGACCAGGCAAATAAATTCCTCTGAATTTAGCGACAGCCTAAGGTTGACGATATTTGGACTTGCCGCAGTCGGATAGGTTTTGTTTTTGATATTAATTTGGATGTCGGTCATCTACGCCACCGTAGTGCTTTTTTATCCAACGGTTTTAAAATCAGCAGCTCTATCAGCTGAATAACTGCAACAAAAGCGATGCTGTAAGCCAGAATATTTGCGACATCAAACAGTTGAAAGAATAAATGCAACTGGTAACCCATACCGTTGCTGCGGCCTAATAGTTCGACTACCAGAATGATTTTCCAGATTAAGGCCAAGCCCGAGCGGGTTGCGCCCATCACAAACGGATGCAGTTGCGGCCAGATAACGTGAACCAGGGTTTTACGCTTGCCGAAATGATAACAGCGCGCCATGTCCAGTAAATCCTGATCCAGCGTGCGCGTGCCTTCCCGGATGGTGACAATGACATTGGGCAATTTATTGATAACCACGGCGAGTATCGCTGCTGATTCAACCAGGCCAAACCAGACGTAGCACAAGATAATGGTGACCAGCGCCGGAATGTTTAAGAAAATTACCAGCCAGTTGTCAAAGAACGCATCAAGTTTTTTATTGCGCCCCAGCACTATGCCGATGGCGCAGCCCAGCAACATTGCAATAGTGAAACTGACCACCAGTCGGAGTAGGGTAACACCCAGATGAAAAGGGAGTTGTCCTGATACGCAGCCTTGCCGGAAAACCTCCGCTACAGCCGCAGGGGGCGGTAATGTGTTGCTGTTTAAATAGACAGCCAACCCTTGCCAAAGGGCTAAAAAAGCCAGTAAGGACAGAGTTGGTAAAAAATGCTTAAGGCTAATCAAAATGAATTTTTCATTCAGTCGGCCAGAATGTGCCGGGTTGCAGGTTCTCTGATGGTCCTGTTAACTGATTGTTGCTTAGTTTGCGGAGCATCGCATAAATGCGGTTTGCCGCCAGCCGTTCCGGTTCGCCCCAATGATCAATATCGCCCTCACAATAACGTTGGCGTAATTTGGCTAGTGTGGATAAATCATCCACCTGGGTTAACGGGATAATTTTTTGCCAGACGCCATCAGACGTGCACAGCTGGTTTTTAGCTTGCTTGCCGGCGTTAAAAAAACTGTTGACGGCTTGTTTATGATTGTTTGCCCAGCTTTGCTTGAACACATAGCCGAGGCTGGGGACATCTTCCTGAATGCCCAAGCCTTTTAAGATGCCTTTGCCGTCGATAATCCGGCGATAATCCTGAGCTTCAAGCCTGGCGGCAAAGTGCCAATAAGTGAGGACGGCATCCACGCGGTTTTGCTTGATTTGCTCGTTGATCAGCGGCGGTGCGCCGAAGACTTTTTCCACTGAAGCATTCAAGTCCAGTTGATCTTGTCCGGCCAAGGCCTGTAGTAACAGCCAGTTCTTGTCCAGTTCGCCTCCGGCAATGCCCAGCCGTTTGCCTTTGAGGTCTTTTATCGAATGAATGGGGCTGTTTTTTGCCACAACCAAGGCGCCCGAGGTATTTGAATAAGGGTAAAAGGTAAAATCGGAGCCGGTGGCGCGCAGTCTGGAAACCCAAATCCAATCGGATACAATCATATCGACAGCGCCGGACTGTAGCGCAATCTTGCCGGCCTCCGCGTTGGCTAAATGCTGTATCTCCAGTTGAAAATCGGCAGGCGTATTATCCTGTACCGCCGCCAGTTCCCAATCGACCGTGCCGGAAGCCTGAACGCCGATGCGAATGATGGTTTTTTCCGCAGCATAACTGTTGCACGAGGCAAACAGGCACAGACTGATAAATAAAGCATTAAATTTCATGCAAGCTTTCTCAATGGCTAGGAGTGAAAGTGGCCTATTCTATCTGTACGCGTGGTTTGGTGCGAGATTGAATTTGTAAGCGTTCAATCGGGTGGAAACCAGAAAGAGCTTTTTGAAAGCAATACGGCGGCTGTTATAGGAAATTTAACCGTCGCTAAAAAGCGATAAGCTTGAAAAATGACAATACCCCGAATATGTCTGTCATTGTTATTGAATCATCGTGCCGGGCAACTTGAATAGCAAAGTACGACGGAAAAAAACTTGCCGATGGGGCTGGATGTTGTGGCAATCCCGCACTGTTACATCATTCAGAAACGAATAAAATGGCTTGTTTTTTGACAGTGGAAAGCTGAGATCATATCGAGCTGGTAGTTTGTGCCGCCTTTTGCAACAGCAAATGATGCTTGGCGTTATGTTGGAGAAATTTAATTGCTATTGCTTAATTTTGTTAGGAATTTTTATTATTTTAATCATCTTCGATCCTGTATTAAATGATGTTTATCTATCAATTCAAAATCAAATATGTAAAGATACATACCCTTTGAGATTGTTGTTATCTAGAATGAAAGTGTCTATTAAATCCGATTTAGAGGAAGCGCTGAAGCTCTGTAAAGGCGCCTTCCTATCCGCTGCTGGCTTTAGCATGATCATCAACTTATTGATGATCACACCCACTGTATACATGATGCAGATATATGACCGGGTAGTTTCCACCGGCAATAAGTCAACCTTATTGATGCTGACGCTGATCGTGGTGGCATTATTTATCACCATGGCTGCACTGGAATGGGTACGTTCACAAATCCTGGTCAGAGTCAGTAGCCGCTTGGAAATGCTGTTAAATCAGCGGTTATTTCAAATAGCCTTTAAGCAGTCGCTGTATTCCGGTGGGCAGCGGGCAACGACCCAACCGTTAGATGACTTGACGGGGTTACGTCAGTTTTTGACCGGCAGCGGCCTATTTGCCTTTTTTGATGCGCCGTGGATGCCTGTCTATTTGGCGCTGCTATTCTTTTTTCACCCTTGGTATGGCTGGTTTTCAATAGTTACAGCGATCTTGATATGCATTGTTGCGCTGGCTAATGATAAATTCACCAGCAAAATACTTAGCGAAGCCAATAATGTCGCGATGACAACGCGAGGCACTCTTAGTAACAATCTCAGAAACGCTGAAGTTATTGAGTCAATGGGCATGTTAGGCAGGATAAGACGGCGCTGGTTGGACGGTTCGGTCAAGGTGCTGAATCTACAGACGCTTGCCAGTTCCCGTGCCGGTTTGTTAACGGCGCTATCCAAAGTTCTCCGCATGTCTTCTCAGTCTCTGATTTTAGGTCTGGGAGCCTATTTGACCATCGAACGTGAAATATCGCCCGGCACGTTGATTGCCGGCTCCATTTTAATGGGTAGGGCGCTGGCTCCTATCGATCAAATTATTGGCACATGGAAAGGATTTATCACAGCCCGCGGCCAATACGGACGCCTTAATGAGCTTCTGTTGAAAATTCCGGCGGATAAAGAGCACATGCTGCTCCCTGATCCGCAAGGCCGCATTCAATTGGAAAATGCCGTAGTCACCCCGCCGGGCTGTAAAGTCCCGGTAATCAAAGGTATTAACCTGGTGATTGAACAAGGCGATATTGTCGGTGTTATAGGCCCTAGCGGTGCCGGCAAATCTACCTTGGCGCGAGCCATTTTGGGGATTTGGCCCACTTCCAATGGCGCCGTGCGCCTGGATGGCGCTGAAATCTTCAATTGGGATCGTGAACACCTCGGTGGTTTTATCGGTTATTTGCCGCAAGATATTGAACTGTTTGAAGGCACTATCAGTGAGAATATCGCCCGTTTTGGCGACATGGACCCGGAAAAAGTCGTTGAAGCCGCAAAGATGGCCGATGTACATGAGCTCATCTTGCGACTTCCCGAAGGTTACGATACCATTATCGGAGCCAGTGGCGGCAACTTATCCGGTGGCCAACGACAGCGTATTGGCTTGGCGCGAGCGCTCTACGGCAATCCGGTACTGGTAATGCTTGACGAACCCAATTCCAATCTTGACGAGCAAGGCGAAGCCGCCTTAGAAAGAGCGCTACTACAACTCAAGCAAAAAAAATCCACGGTACTCATTATTACCCATCGCAATAGCGTGTTGTCGAAAGTCGATAAGCTCTTGATCCTCAAGGATGGCGCATTAGCTGTTTATGGGCCCAGAGATCAAGTTGTCGCTCATTTGCAACAACAAGCGGCTATGGCCGCGAAGCCCGCATAAACATTGAAGCATTATGACCAAAGAAACTGCAGTTAAAAACGATTCCCCCACAGCTTTATATACCAATGAACAACCAATCAGTAATATCGGAATAGCAATCCTCTTTGCAACCTTTTTGGTTTTTGCCGTTTGGGCCTTTTGGGCTCCTCTTGATAGTTCGGCGTTAGCAGAGGGTGTTGTGGTGGTAAAGTCCCACAGAAAATCAGTGCAACATCTTGACGGTGGTATTGTTGCCAAGATACTGATTAAAGAAGGCGAGCTGGTAAAAGAAGGCCAGCCGTTGCTGGTGCTTGACGATGCGCAAATCAAAGCCCAGCTGGAAATAGCGCGGACTCAAAATATCACGCTGGCTGCTCAGGTCGCGAGATTGCGTGCCGAAAGAGACAGGCTTAACAAAGTTGACTATCCCAAATTGCTTGATGACGACTCCGATCCAAGAATCGTAGAGGCCAAATTAGCTGAAAACAATGTCTTTTACTCCAGCAAGAAAGCTCATGATGGTGAAATGGCGGTATTGAATGAGCGTATCGGCCAAATTTCCAGCAAGATAAAAGGCTTGCAAGGTCAAATCGATAGCAAAAAACAATTAGTCGTCTCTTTTACTGAAGAAATTAACGATCTGAAAGAACTGCTGGCCGAGGGTTTTGCCGACAAACTCCGTTTGCGGGACTTAGAACGTAACCGTGCCTTACATAGCGGTGAAATTGCCGAACTCTACTCTGAAATTGCCACCAACCAAATGCTGATTAGCGAAACCCGCTTGCAGATTTTACAAGTGCAGCAAAAGTTTCAAGAAGAGGTGGCCGGTAAACTCAGTGAAGCTCAAGCTCAGTTTAACGATGCCGCAGAACGGGTGGCGGCCAGTCAAGACAAACTTAACCGCATAGTGATCACTGCGCCATCGAGTGGTGTGGTGATGGGCTTGTCGGTGCATAATGAAAACAGTGTTATTCCACCGGGACAGGCTGTTTTTGAGATTGTTCCTCAGGATGCCGAGTTAACTATCGAGGCCAAGGTTTCGCCCACGGATATTGATCGAGTTGTTGTTGGTTTAATGGCGGAAATTCGGTTTAGCTCCTTTAAACAGGCAGAGGTGGCGAAAATGAATGGCAAGGTTATTTATTTATCCGCCGACCGTATCACCGATGAGAAGACCGGCAATTCTTATTATAAAGCCCTGGTCGAGCTTACTCCGGAAAGTAGTAAGGATCTTGGCAATCTGCAATTATTGCCTGGCATGCCGGCAGAGGTTTTGATTAATATCGGCGAAAGAACGCTGTTTGAATATCTAACCAGACCGATCACCGATGCTTTTGCGCACTCATTCATAGAAGACTAACCGTTATGAACACATTCAGGTATTGGTTCGCGCTAATCATTTTTGCGTGGACCCAAACCGCGATAGCCGAGGATCTACTTACTGTTTACCAGCAAGCGCTACAATCCGACCCGCAGCTAAACAGCGCCGAAGCTAAAGTCGAAATTGGCTCGGCGCAAAAAGGCCAAGCCTTGGGCCAAATGCTGCCGCAAATCACTGCCAGCGGTAACTGGTCGAAAAACACGACAACAACTGCTGCTAATAGAGGTTCAAAACGGCATTATCCAGGTACCCGTTACAACATCTCTCTCAGTCAAACGTTGTTTGATTTTGGCAAATTTTGGGCATGGCGGCGTGCGGCGAAAATAGAAGATCAATATGCCGCCGAAGCTATCGAAGCCCGCAATCTACTGATGTTCAATGTGGTGGATCGCTATTTCAGCGAGCTGGAAGCGGAAGATCAACTCACTTTTATCAAAACAGAAAAACAGGCGGTCCAAAAACAGCTTGAGCAGATACAAAAACAATACGCTAAGCAACTACTAAAAGTTACCGATCTCTATGCGGTAGAGGCTCGGTTTGATCAGATTATTGCTGACGAGATTTCAGCAGAAAGCCAGCGCGTAACCGTCAAGGAGAGCCTTAGGGAGTTAACAGGCATTACTCCGACTACACTCAATAAACTTCGGGATGTGGTTGATTATCAGGAGATTCAGGGCGATGTTCAGCAATGGATTGAAGTGGCGCAGAGTCAAAATTCAGCTCTTTCGGCAAAACAAATTGCCATACAAGCCGCTGAAAATAATGTGACGGCTCAAAAGTCAAAATATTTGCCCGTTGCTGATCTGCAGCTTACCTACTACGATACCGACGTCGGTTACCAGAGTATCCAAACCAATCAACAACAAACCACTGTTGCGGCTGTCAATGTTACCGTGCCCTTATTTTCAGGGGGGACCACCACCCACCAAATGTTTGAAGCTCAACACAGCCTGCAAATCAGCAAAAACGACAACGAAGCGGCTATTCGCGCGATCATTAAAGAAACCAGTGATGCTTTTCTTAGTGCGAATGCCGATGCGCGGCATATTAAGGCCTCGCGAAAAGCAGTCGAATCTGCAGGTAAATCACGCGAAGCGATGGAGCGTGGCTACCACTATGGCGTCGTTACCATTACTGATGTTATCAAAGAACAGCAAAGCGAATTTTTGGCGAAAAAAGATTTCGCGAAAACTAAGTACAGCTATATCAAAAACCGTATTCGTTTTATGCGTGCCATCGGCTCGCTCGCAGAGGAGAATTTGCAAGAAGTCAACAGCTGGCTAGAGGCAAAGAGTCAGTAAAAATAGGTGGTTATAGCCGATTTTTCATTTGGGTGCGCATAACGCCGGCCATGAGTTGAATGCAAGGGTAAAAAATAATGGCCTGAAATTAACGTAATATTCAGGCCATTAAAATGATAGTTTTGCTTTAAAGCTATCAATAGTTAGTCAACAAAGGCTTCAATGAGTTAAGTCTTGTCCAACAGTGATAACTTTCAAAGCGTTGGTGCCGCCCGGTATCCCTTCCAGGTCGCCTTGAGTGATGATGAATGTATCACCCTCCACAGCAACACCACGTCTTTTCAGCTCTGCAATGATCGCTCTATTGACTTCGGCGTGATCGCTAAGGTCATGAACGAACAGAACCGGAAAAACACCACGGTATAAAGTGACTCTGCCTAGCGTTTCTTGTTGACGGCTGAATGCAAAAATTGGAATACCCGAGCTGATTCTGGACATCCATAATGGTGTAGAGCCTGATTCGGTTAACGCGGCAATACCGTGAATTTTAGAGTGGTTAGCCATGTACATTGCGGACATTGCAATAGCTTCATCGACGCGCTCAAACTGAAGCTCAACACGATGCCTTGAGACACGAACCTTAGGTTGTTTTTCCGCTTCAATACAAACGCGATGCATTGCTTGAATCGCTTTAATCGGGTGTTTACCCGATGCTGTTTCGGCGGATAGCATGATCACATCGGTGCCGTCATAAACCGCATTAGCGACATCAAAAACTTCGGCGCGAGTAGGGATCGGATTATCAATCATTGATTCCATCATCTGTGTAGCGGTAATCGCAACACGGTTGAGTGATCTTGTGCGATTAATTAACATTTTTTGCACGGCCGGCAGATTGGCATCACCAATTTCGACACCAAGATCGCCGCGAGCAACCATGACCGCATCCGATGCCAAGATGATTTCGTCGATAACATCCAAGGCTTCAGCGCGCTCCACTTTGGCTACGATGCCCGCATGACAACCTTCAGCAACCAATAGGCGGCGCGCTTCATGAAGATCTTCAGCGGTACGTGGAAAAGAAATAGCGACATAATCGCATTTCATGATTGCGATGGTTTTAATATCTTCCTTGTCCTTGTCGGTCAACGCGGCCGCAGAAAGACCGCCGCCGAGCAGATTGATACCCTTGTTATTAGACAAGTCACCGCCAACGACGACAGTGCAGTTAACGCGCATGTCTTCAACATTGACTACATCAAGCACGATACGGCCATCATCCAGTAACAGCCTGCTGCCCGGTTTGACTTCTAAAGCCAAGGGCTCGTAAGTGATACCCACTTGAGTATTATCGCCCGCCATAGGATCAAGATTGATATCTAAAGCAAAATCCTGGCCTTCCTTTAAAAACACCTTGGTATCTTTAAAACGGGCAATGCGAATTTTAGGCCCTTGCAAATCCGCTAAAATGCCTACCAGCCTGCCGGTTTTCAAGCTAAGTTCACGAACGGCATTGGCTCTGTTAATGTGGTCTTCAGCGGAACCATGTGAAAAGTTCATGCGAACAAAGTCAAGTCCCGCGGCAAACATGCCTTCCAGTACACCGGGTTTGTCTGTAGCGGGGCCTAACGTTGCTAAAATTTTGGTTCTTCTTAACATTATGTTGGAAATCCGTTATTTTGCGTTAACTAAAGCAATTGTCGTATCCAGCATACGGTTTGAGAAGCCCCATTCGTTGTCGTACCAAGACAGAATCTTGACAAATTTGCCGTTCATGACTTTGGTTAATGAAGCTTCATAAATTGACGATGCTGAATTATGGTTAAAGTCAATTGAAACCAGTGGTAAGGTGTTGATGTCCAGGATGCCTTTTAAGGGGCCTTCGGATGCGGATTTCAGGATTTGGTCGATTTCTTCGTTGCTGGTGTTTCTGGATGCTTCAAAAGTTAAATCGACAACAGAGACATTGATAGTCGGTACGCGCATTGCGAAGCCATCCATTTTTCCGACCAATTCAGGCAAAACCAAGCCTACGGCTGCAGCAGCACCGGTTTTAGTAGGAATCATCGATTGCGTAGCTGAGCGGGCGCGACGTAAATCGCTGTGGTAGACGTCAGTCAGAACCTGGTCATTAGTATAAGAATGGATAGTGGTCATTAAACCATTTTCAATGCCGATGGTATCGCATAAAGGTTTAACTAGCGGCGCCAAACAGTTGGTTGTGCATGAAGCGTTGGAAATAACAGTATCCGATGCTTTCAGGACGTTGTGGTTTACGCCATAAACAATAGTTGCATCGACATCGTTGCCGCCGGGCGCAGAGATAATAACCTTTTTTGCGCCCGCTGTAATATGCATGGATGCTTTGGCTTTGCTGGTAAACAGGCCGGTACATTCGTGAACGGCATCGATACCCAACTCTCCCCAAGGCAGTTTTGATGGGTCTCTTTCAGAGAAAACCTTAATCTTATCGCCGTTGATAACGAGGCAGTCACCATCAACACTCACTTCGAAAGGAAACTTTCCATGCACTGAGTCATATTGAGTCAGGTGAGCATTTGTTGCTGCGTCGCCTAAATCATTGATTGCAACAATTTGAATTTCATTGGTGCGGCCGGCTTCATATAACGCGCGAACGATATTACGTCCAATACGGCCATAACCATTGATTGCAACTTTAATTGGCATAGATATTCTCCTGATGGGTGAAATGAAAACTTACAAAAACGGATAGCCCTAAAGCTTCCGAAAATCACGCTGATTGTATCAATTGTAAGGTGATTAGTCTATTGGGCTGGGAAACCGGCAGTCATTCCCAATTTAAGTCTGCTGTAAAAATTTAGCCAGTCTTGTCACCGTTAATAATGCGGTGGAACTTCCTCAATGCTTTCAGTAGCGCTACTTTCGGTAGACAGGCTTTTAATTCGTTCATGAAGCATTTTGCATGTTGCTTCCAAGCGGTCTATCTGTTGCTGTTGCCGGCTGACTATTTTGTTCAATTCTTGCAGCAAATCGTCCTGATAAGCGGCTTTTATTTCCAATTCGATTATTCGATCTTCATTCATAAGGCGAGTTAAATAACTTTTGAAAATTGCTGTTGTTTTTGCGCCAGATATTTGTCGAATACCATGCAGATGTTGCGGATCAACAAGCGGCCGGCGGATAAAACCTTAATACCTTCTGCCGACAGCATCAGTAAACCGTCGGCTTGCATCGGTGCTAATGCCTCAAGTTCCTTGGCAAAGTAAGCGCTAAAGTTAATGTCGAATTGCTGTTCGATAGCGGCAAAGTTCAAATCGAAGTGGCAGATCAGTTGGGTGATTACGGCGCGGCGCAGTTTGTCGTCGTCATCCAGTTCGACGCCTTTAAATACCGGCAATCTATTCTGACCGATCAGCTGGTCGTATTCGTCCAGCTCTTTGACATTCTGGATATAAGCATCGCCTACCCGGCCGATGGAAGTGATGCCCAAGCCCACCAGATCGCAATCCGAATGCGTGGAATAACCTTGGAAGTTGCGATACAAATGACCCTCGCGCTGAGCGACGGCGAGTTCGTCATCGGGTTTGGCGAAGTGATCCATGCCGATATAGACATAACCGGCTTCGGTGAGTCTTTGACCCACCATCTGTAGAATTGCCAGCTTGACGTCGGGAGTCGGCATATCGGCATCGTTAATCTGGCGCTGGGTCTTAAACCGTGCGGGCATGTGGGCGTAGTTGAAGATCGAGAAGCGATCCGGCGCTACCGCCAAAATTTTATCCAGGGTAAGGGCAAAGGTATCTACCGTTTGCAGCGGCAAGCCGTAAATCAGGTCGATATTGGTTGAGCGAAAACCTTCGGCACGGGCGGCTTCTAGAACGCTGAACGTCTGTTCTTCGCTTTGCAGGCGATTGACGGCTTTTTGCACGGCCGGATCAAAATCCTGTAGGCCTAAACTGACCCGGTTAAAGCCCAGTTCGCGCAATTGTTTTATGGTCCGGTCATTGGTTTCCCGCGGATCGACTTCGATCGAATATTCGCCCTTGTCGTCATCCCTTAAGTGAAAATGCTCGCGGGTTACCGCCATCAAGGTAAGCATTTGCTCGTAGCTTAAAAAAGTCGGCGTTCCTCCGCCCCAGTGCAATTGATTGACCACCCGGCTGGAGTCGAACAAATCGCCCTGCATCGTAATTTCTTTACAGAGGTTCGCTAAATACGGTTCTGCATGGTTACGGTTCTTGGTGACGATTTTATTGCAGGCGCAATAAAAACAAACGGTATCGCAAAAAGGGATGTGAAAATACAACGACAGCGGGCCGCCTGCGGCATTGGATTTTGCGATGTGCTCACGATATTCCCGGTCGCCGAAGCCTTCATGCAGCTCCAGCGCGGTCGGGTAAGAGGTATAACGGGGACCGGCCTTATCGTAACGGTTGATCAGGCCTAAATCGAATTTTATAGATTGATCCATCATTTTATCTGGTTGTTAATGACTATTTTATGGTTTTTTTTGTCGGATAAGGCCGTCTGCTCGATAACACCGATCAAGTCGCCGGGCTGTTGCATCGCATCGCCGGATTTGGAGATACGCGCCAGCAGTTTGACCTGCTCGAAATTCGATAATTTCATCGTCGGCATCATCGCCATCGCATCGGTCAAACTGACGGTTAACGGCAATTCGGACACTTGTTTACGCACGATAGCCAGCGGCATTTTCGGGCCGGATAATGCCTGAGCGTAAATGAAAACGGTATCGCCGGGGTTGGCCGATTTTTGCAATTCAGGCGCTAAGCTTACTTGGACATCGATACTCACTGTTTTAGCCGGTTCTGATTCGGCTTGAGCAGCGCTTTCGGGCATCTGGGTTGCGAGCTTAGCCAACAGCCCCTGCACTTCCTGCTGAGCTTCCGAACCCGGCGGTAATAACGCTTCAAGTTTTTTCCACAAAGCCATGGCCGCAACAAAGTCGCCTGTTTGCGCTTTGGCCATGCCGCCCAGCCACAAGCCGGTTGTGTTGTCGGGCTCCATCGCCAAGGCTTTAAATACCAATTCGGCGGGTAAGCCGGCCAATTGTTCATTGTTGGCGAAGGCTAAAGCATCGGCGTAAAGCAGCATGATTTCGGCCTGATCACCTATTAATTTATAGGCGTGCTCAAAGGCTGCCACCGCTTTATCATTTTGCTGCAAATACTTGTAGGATCGGCCTAACATAGTCCACCCTAACGCATCATCCGGCTGTTTTTGCAGGCGCTCGGCAAGCCCGGCAACCATAGCGTTAATTTGGTCCAGGTCGGGCGCTGCCGGATTTGCTGCCGCAGTTTGGTTGTTCTGCGTTAATGACTGATAGTTTCCCAATGTCCAATAAAGCGAACCCGCTACGAAAGGAATTAGCAACACCAGCACCGGCGCCATCCATCGGCCTTCGACTGCATGGGCAGATATTTTGCTCCCTGCAAAATCTGCATTCGCCACATCCCTGTGGTTTATGCGGGAGGTAGGGCAACGCAGGGAGCGGTTGCCGAGCGACGATGAAACTTTGACATGGCTCTGTATATCGAGATCATCGCTTAAGGCCAGTTCAAGCTCGGCAAGCTGCTCGTCATAAAGTGCCTGAGTTAATGCACCTGCTTGCAGTTGCTCTTTAAGCTCGGCCAGTCGTTGCCGGGCAATAGTGATATTGCGTTGATCCTGGTCTGCTGCTGTAATCGGCTGTTTTCGCCACAATGGCGGCAGCACAATCAGAAAAGCAATTAAGACCATTACGCCGGCAATAAGCAAAAATAGCATATTCAAGACTGATCACCTTTTTCCAATAAGCCGCGGATTTTTTGCTGTTTTTCAGTGCTGATTTCAACAGTTGCAACGGTTTTTTTTCGCCGCGTAAACAAAAACACCGCGATCAAACCAATTAACAAGAACGCCACCGGCCCGAGCCAAAGTAAGACTGTTTTGAGCTTAAACGGCGGATTGTATAAAACGAAATCGCCGTACCGATCGGTCATAAACTGGGCGATGTCCTGTTTTGATTTGCCTTGTTGCAGCATTTCGTACACTTGTCTGCGCAAATCCGCAGCCAGCTCCGCATTGGAATCGGCGATGGTTTGGTTTTGACAGACCAGACAGCGCAGTTCCGAGGTCAGGTTTTCGTAAGCCGCTTGTTGCTCAGGATTGGCAAATTCCCGGTATTCGACACCGGCGCAAGCGATGCCGGACAGTATCAACAGAAAAACGATAGATAAATGCTTCATTAGTTTTCAGCTTGTAATTTGGCGATCAAAGGTAAAAATACTTGCTGCACATCTTCGGGCGTAACCGGGCCGGTATGCTTGTACCGAATCACGCCTTGTTTATCGATAACGAAGGTTTCCGGCACTCCGTAAACGCCCCAGTCTATGCCGATGCGTCCATCCTGATCCATGATGCTGACATCGTAAGGATTGCCCAATTGCGCCAGCCAGCCTAAGGCGGCCTCCGGTTCATCCTTGTAATTTAAGCCGACAATAATGGCGGCTTTGGTTTGAGCCAATTGGTTGAGTATCGGATGTTCGGAACGGCATGAGGCGCACCACGAAGCCCATACATTAAACAGCCAGACTTTGCCTTTTAGATCGGTCTGGGATAATTTCTCTGCCGGGGCTTGCAGCTTGGGCGCGGAAAATGCCGGAGCCGGTTTGTTGATCAACGGTGATGGAATATCGTTGGGATGAAGGTTTAAGCCCAGCGCCAGGAATACCGCGAGAACGATAAATAATATTAAGGGGAGGATGTACTTAAGCATTAACCGGCACCTTTGCAGCTGTTATTTTATAGCGCCTGTCGCAAGCGGCGATTAAACCGCCAGCCGCCATAAACAGCGCCCCCAGCCAAATCCAGCGGATAAACGACTTGTAATAAATCCGAAGACTCCATGCGCCTTTGTCGCCCAGCGGCTCGCCTATCGCAACAAACAAATCCCGAAACAATCCGGCATCGATAGCCGCTTCGGTCATCGGCATTTTTTGTACCCGATAAACCCGCTTTTGCGGCTCCAGTTTGGCGACCTGCTTGCCATCGTAACTGACGGTCACAAACGCCTGTTCGGCAATATAGTTAGGCCCTTGGGTTTGTGTTACGCCGTGGAATTCGAAGATATAGCCGGACATATCCAGCTTGTCGTCAGGCATCATGCGGACATCTTTTTCAACACTGTAAACGGAGGTCAGGGTAATGCCTATCACAAATACCGCAATGCCCAGATGCGCCACGGTCATGCCGTAAAAACCGGCCGGCACGGTTTGCAAGCGTTGCCATGAGAATCCCTGAGGTCCCATGCGGTCAACAAAAGACATCACGGTAATGGCAACCGTCCACAACGCCAGCGTTAAGCCCAATACCGCGCCCCAAGAATAAAACGGCATGACCAACGGAATCAGCAAGCCGCCGGAGACGCAAGCCAATACAACCCAACGCACTCGCAAGGCAATGGCGTTGATATTGTCCCTTTTCCAGCGTAATAACATACCCAGACCCACCGCAATTGCCAATGGCGCCATCAGCGGAATGAACACGGCGTTAAAGTAAGGAGGCCCGACCGAAATCTTGCCCAGCCCCAACGCGTCGATGACCAACGGATACAAGGTACCCAGCAAAATACTCGAAGCCGTCACCACCAGCAGTACATTATTCAGCAATATCGCCGACTCTTTGGACGCCAGTTCAAAGGTCGCGCTGCTTTTAACGTAGGGTGCTCTTATCGCATACAGCAATAAAGATCCTCCTACCACAACGGCCAAAAATACCAGAATGAACAAGCCTCTTGCCGGATCGCTGGCAAAGGCATGTACCGAAGTTAATACGCCGGAGCGCACCAGGAATGTACCCAGCAAACTTAACGAAAAAGCAAAAATCGCCAGCAACACGGTCCAGGTTTTAAACACGCCGCGCTTTTCGGTGGCGGCCAACGAATGGATCAATGCGGTGCCGACCAACCAAGGCATGAATGAGGCGTTTTCGACAGGGTCCCAGAACCACCAGCCGCCCCAGCCCAGTTCGTAATAAGCCCACCAGCTGCCCAACGCAATGCCGATAGTTAAAAACATCCAGGCGATGTTGGTCCAGGGTCTTGACCAGCGCGCCCAAGCCGCATCCAAACGGCCTTCGAGCAACGCGGCAATAGCAAAAGCAAAAGCAACGGAAAAGCCGACATAGCCCATATACAGCATCGGCGGATGTATCGCCAAGCCGGGATCTTGTAACAAGGGGTTTAAATCGCGTCCTTCCAGCGGCGCTGGAAACAGGCGCTCAAACGGATTGGAAGTCAGCAATAAAAACAGGATGAAACCGATAGAGACTAAGCCCATCACCCCTAAAACGCGGGCTACGGTAGCGTCGGGAATAGTGCGGCTGAACAATGTAACCAAGCCGGTCCAGCAGGATAAAATCAGCGCCCAAAGCAATAACGAGCCTTCATGGGCTCCCCATACGCCGGAGATCAAATACAAAACCGGCAATGCGGTATTGGAGTTACCGGCGACATAAGCCACGGAAAAATCATGGGTCAGAAAACCGTAAGTCAGGCAGCCGTATGAAACCGCCATGAATAACAGTTGCCCAAACGCGGCGGGTCTTGCTATAGCAATCCAGCCGGATATAGATCGAGAAGCGCCGATAATCGGCAGCATCCCTAAAATAACGGCCATGCATAAGGCCAGAATCAGCGAAAAATGTCCGAGTTCTGCAATCATTAGTTTTGGCCTATGCGATCGCTTTGATGTGCTATTGTTTTAAGCATGGCAATATTTAAAATCATCAGTGAATCTAAGAAAATCATTTTATCCACGAAAAGCACGAGAATGTCCAACAAGATGCTTAACTGTAGACTGTATTTTTTTCGTGTCTTTTGTGGACTTACTTCGGTTTTTAAGATGAAGCGCCAAATGGCCGCGCAGCAGTTGGGCGTAATGTTAAGCAAGATACCCCCAGCGCTTAAACTGGTCTTGTAAATCAGGGTCATCTTTAAAAGCAAGATAGAATAAATACTCAGAAGCTAAATCTATTTCATTAGACCAAACAACGGTGCTATGTTCCACCTTGAAATTTTTGAAGTTAGATTCATCTTTTAGCGTAGAAAAAATCGGCCGTTGGTCGTGAAATATCGTTTCTTTCAGGTTTGCCACACCCTTTCTACCGTTATTAAACGTGAGGTTAATGCAGTAATTACCGGAATACTGCGCTTCATTTACAGCTAACATCGCTTCAGACCTCTTTATGCCAGTGGTTCAATTTTATGGTAATTTCCTGTTGCTTTAATACTATTCCAGTTTTCCAGCAAGTCTTCTTGATGCTCTTGAGCCCATTCAACAACCAGACTCATTGCTTTCGAGGGTAGTTTTCCTTCAATCAGTCCCAGGTTTTCGATAGAGATCGACGCTTTAAACTCATTGTATTCAGCATGAAAGTGAGGAGGATTATGTTCATTGAAATACATGTAGATTACAATTCCAAGAAACCTGCTTATTTCCGGCATGAAATTTTCCCCGTTTACTACTGTCCGGTAACGGGCGCTGGCTGGTTTTTTAAACTGCTTTTCACTTCCGGCGGCATGTAGTTTTCATCATGCTTGGCCAACACTTCTTCGGCAATAAAAATGCCCTGTGCATTTAACCTGCCGTGCGCAACGATACCTTGGCCTTCCCTGAATAGGTCAGGCAAAATGCCCGTGTACTCAACCGTTACATCCTTGCTGAAATCGGTTAGCTTAAAGCGCACCATCATGCCGTCATTCGGTCTTTCTACAGAACCTTTAATGACCATGCCGCCCAGACGGAATAAGGTATCTTTCGGCGCTTTACCTGCCACGACATCGGTGGTGGAAAAAAAATACATTAGCTCTCATTAGCCAGATCACGGTCAAAACGATAGTTTTGAGTTTTAAGTGCTGCCGCAGTAAATCGGGGTGTATCCACTGATGCCGGCTTTTCTACTGTTTCCAATAAAATAACGTGAACCGTCTTATTTTGCCAAGCTTGATATTGCACTGGTATTTTAACAACACCATCGTATGTTTGCGCTGCAAATTCAATAGCATGCATGGTTGATCTCCTGTTTATACCGATTACTGCTGCCCATCGACTGCCATAGGTTGGTTTTTCAAACTATCTTTCACTTCCGGCGGCATGTAGTTCTCATCATGCTTGGCTAACACTTCTTCCGCGATAAATACGCCCTGCGCATTTAACTTGCCATGCGCAACGATACCCTGACCTTCCCTAAACAAATCCGGCAAAATACCGGTATATTCCACGGTAACCTCTTTGCTGAAATCGGTCAATTTAAAACGCACCATCAACCCGTCATTCGGCCTTGAGACGGAGCCTTTAATGACCATACCACCCAAGCGAAATAAGGTAGCTTTAGGAGCCTTTCCTTCGACGACATCGGTGGTCGAAAAAAAGTACATCAAATTATCATTAAAGGACTTAAGCGCGAACGCCGTGGCTAAACCGGCTCCGATGACCATCAGGCCGATCAGTATTAATCGCTGTTTTCTGGCTGGTTTCATGATTTATTGCCGTTTTTGCTTGAGCGCCAAGGAACGTAAAAATTGTCTGCGTTGCGCCACCGGAATAATAATATTGACGAGCAGCACGATTAAAGTCAGACCGTAAGAGGTCCAGACATAAAAGGCATAACCGCCCATGGCGAAAAATTCCTGCATCGTCATTATTTAAACTCCGAAATCATGTTCTTGACCCATTGCGCATTGCGTTCGCGCAACAACAATTCAGCACGCGCCCGCTGCAACATCGCAATCAGGTAATAAAACTTGAATGATAAAGCCATCAGCAACAGCGGTATCAACATGCTGACATGTATCGACGGCTTGTCCATTTTTGTGACCGTCGGCCCTTGGTGCAGCGTATTCCACCACTCGACCGAGTAATGAATAATCGGGATATTGACCACGCCAACCAAGGCTAAAATAGCTACGGCTCTGGAGGCGGTGCGCTTATCGTCTATTGCGCCGTAAAGCCCGATGACGCCGAGATACAAAAACAACAATATCAATTCGGACGTTAACCGCGCATCCCAGACCCACCAGGTTCCCCACATCGGTTTGCCCCATAAGGAACCTGTCACCAGCGCGATAAAGGTAAAGCTTGCGCCGACCGGTGCGCTGCTGATAGCCACCACTTCCGCCAATTTAATACGCCAGACCAAGCCTATTGCACCGGCAGCCGCCATGACCACATAAATGAATAGCGACATCCAGGCGCTGGGCACATGAATATAAATAATGCGATAGCTATCGCCCTGCTGATAATCCGCAGGCGCTAAATACAGGCCGCCGTATAAACCGGCTGCCGTTAACAGCAGAAAAATAACCACCAGCCACGGCATTAATCGCTCGGTAAGCGCATAAAAATGCGGAGGAGAAGCCATGCGGTGAAAGAACCGAACTACGGGATCAGGAATTAAAAACATAGTAAATCAGGAAAGGTACAAGGACAGTCTGTTTTTTAGGCTTTGCAGTAGGAAGGAATCCAACTGCGTTCAATCATATACTCGGGCAATTCATTAAAATCAAAAGCGATGCCGTCTTTAATCATCTGCTCAAGGTCAAACAATTGCCCGACCTCAGGAATATCGTTAAAAAATAGCGTATAAAAAGGCTTAACCAGCGCTTTTGAAACTTTCATGCCTATCGGGCCGATAAAGTTTCTTCGTTGTCCGACATGCGCCACTTCGTCAATGGTAATTTCATCGAGCAATTCTTTTAAGCGGTCACGGACTTCCGGTTCATCGGCCAACACATCATCAAACAGGCGATGTAAGTGACAATAGAAAGTCACTCCCATTAATTCGGTAACGAAAGCCGGCGTGTCCATTAAAAAACCGGGTAGTTTGGGAAACTGCTGGTAGATTTTTTCTTTGATCGGCCCTAAAGGCACCCATTCCACTTTGTCCAAACCGCAAGTACGGAGCATTTCATCAAACAGGCGCACATGGCAGAATTCTTCAGCCAAATGCACACGGCTGATTTTATCTTCCACGCTATGCGAATTAGCCATATCCGGTACCGCATCCCAAGCGCCTTTAATGCCTACCCATTCATGCCGGGCAAACTTGTAGATGCCGGTCAGCATCAGCGTCATGCGATCCAACGACTTAGGGTCGTCTTGCATATCCACATAATTGCGATAAAAAACCTCGGGATCGGCCAGCGGCTTACGTAACTTAACCGGGTTGTCCTGGAAATATTGCAATCGGTCGCGTTTCTTAACTAGATTCTTCTCGCTTTCCAACAACTCCCCACCATGCTGCTGGGTAAATACCCAATAATTATCGAAATTTTCTTTTCTTTGTTGCGGAGTCGCCGGTGCAAAAACGGACAAATATTTAGCCGATGCCATGATCATTTATTCCAGAGTCGATAATATGACCGATTATTCTACGAGATATTATCAATTAATACTCATTTTTAATGCTGCCGCTACCGGCAAAGGCGCCAGCACTAAAGCCAGCAATAAAATGGCAATCAGGATATTGATTTGCGCATCAACGGGCAATCCGCCGCTTGCCATTTGTACGGCATTACCGGCGAAAATCAATACAGGAACATACAAGGGTAAAACCAGCAGCGACAAAATCATACCGCCCCGGCGCAGTCCTACGGTTAGCGCAACGCCGATAGCGCCGATTAAACTTAATACCGGCGTTCCAAGCAGCAAGGTCAGCAACAAGATGCCCAGAGAATGATTGGGCATGCCTAAAAAAATCGCCAGCAGCGGCGCCACAATCAACAGCGGCAAACCTGTGACTAACCAATGGGCGGCGATTTTAGCTAACACCAGTACCGATGTCGGGTGCGGGCTTAATAGCATCTGCTCCAGCGAGCCGTCGTCAAAATCCGAACGGAACAAGCTATCCAGGGACAGCATCGCCGCCAGTAACGCGGAGACCCAGATAATTCCCGGTGCAATGGCTTGCAATAAATGCGGTTGCGCACCGATCCCCAACGGGAACAGGGTTATCACCAGAATAAAAAACAGCAACGGATTGGCTATCTCCGAACGGCGCCGCAAAGCCAAAACCAGATCGCGCCGAATAACGGCAAAAAACGCACGGGATAAAGACATCAGGATAAATTAATACGCTGGACATCGACATCATGTAAGTCTATGTCATGATGAGAAGTGAGAACAATCATTCCGCCGTTAGCGCAATGCTCGGTCATTAAAATTTCGATGAGGGCAATACCTTGCTTATCTAATGAAGTAAAAGGCTCATCCAGAATCCACAACACATTTTCGCTAATCAGCAATCTTGCCAAAGACAAGCGTCTTTTCTGACCCGCCGATAAAGTCTGTACCAGAACATCGTCATAACCCGACAGATGAACCTTGGTTAAAGCGTCATTAATGGAATACCGGCCGGGACTGCTTAAGGCCAAGGACATTTTTAAGTTCTCCAACACCGTCAGTTCCTTTTTAATGCCGTCCAAATGACCGACATAAGCCATCTCGGCAAAAAACCGGCTGTCTTTTATCGCGTCGCCGCACCAGCGAATCGCTCCGGCATCCGGCTCCCGAAATCCGCATAAAATGCGCAATAACGACGTCTTGCCGCTGCCGTTTTTACCTTCCAACAATAAAATCTGCCCGGAAACCAATTCAAAAGCCAGTTGTTCAAACAACACCCGGTCATCGCGGATGCAGCTTAAACCCGAACCTTCAAGAGAATGCATCAATTCTGTTTGCATTAAATCAACCGGCAAGCAATCGCTGCCGTACGGTTTCATAAAGCAGTACGCCGGTTGCAACAGACAGGTTAAGACTTTCTACTTGGCCCAGCATCGGTAACTTGACCAGCACATCGCATTGTTCCTTGGTCAACCGTCTTAAGCCCTTGCCCTCGGCGCCCACGACCAAAGCCAGGGGCACCGTGAAATCGGTTTGATACGCAGTCTGCGTTGCTTCGCCCGCCGCGCCCATGACCCAGATGCCTTGGTCTTTGAGCCAGCGCAAAGTTCTGGATAAATTGGTCACCTGATAAACCGGTACCGTTTCCGCAGCCCCGCTGGCCACTTTACAGACCGTCGGGGTAATGCCGGTGGCATTATCTTTGGTGATAATCACGCCATGCACGCCGCTGGCGTCGGCGGTTCTCAGGCAGGCGCCGAAATTATGCGGGTCCTGGACATTATCCAATACCAGAAATAAAGGCGTTCCCGACAGCGTTAATACAGCGTCCTTCAGATTGCTTTCCGATAATTCGGCAGGCATTTCAACTTCGATAACGATGCCTTGATGATTGTTGCCTTCCGCAAAACGATCCAGTTTTTTCCTGTCCGTTTTTTCCGGCTCTATACCCAAATCCAATAAATCCTCGACCAATTGAGTCAATCGTTTATCTTGCCGTTGACTGTCAATCCAGGCTTTATTGATCTTTTTCGGGGAATAATCTAAAGCCGACTGTACCGAATGTATGCCGTATATTTTGCTTAAATTCATTGATTGTGAAATATAAGAAGCTCTTGTTTTGGCTATAGAGCTTTTTGTTAAGTATTAACGGCACTTGTGCCTGTAACAATGTACCGGTTCAACTCCGCCATAAACGTAACCGCTAATGATAGCCTTAAGACAATCCATATCAAAGATTTATTCGAGCCATTAAACGAGCCGCTTCTTGAAGATCGGGGCTATCGAGTCCCTCTGTGAACCTATTATAAATGTCCTCCAGCATACGCAGTGCATCTTCGCGCTTGTCTTGACGGCACCATAACCGCGCCATACTGACCGCCGCCCGCAGTTCAAGGGCTTTCGCATTTTGCCGGCGGCTGATAGCGATTGCCTGACTGAAGCAGGCTTCGGCCTGTTTCATGTTTGACGCGGAAGTTTCCAGCAGGCACACGCCTTTGAGACGATGAAGCTCGGCTCTGAAATGGCCGCAAGCGCTTACCGTATTATCAGCCAGCGCTTTTGCAATCAACTCGAGCGCGTTATTAGGCTGTTTCAGATGCACATAGACTTCAATCAGAGGGGACATGAAAAATACCGACAGTATGCCTGTTGCCGCTCTCATCCCGGCAACATTCGACTGGAGTCCGGCGATCCCCATCTCGTGCTGCCCATGCATGACCAGCGCCCAGCCGTGTGTCATTTCGCTGCAAGCCAGCCAAAGCGAGAAATCATGCTTCCGCGAGATTGCGGCAGCCTCTGCGGACAAGGCCAAGGCTTCCGGGGGCTTGTTCAACCAACGATGCAATAAAGCAGAGCTGCTGAGAGCCTGCGCAAGAGTATGGGGATGCGCCAACTCGCGCGCCTGTTTGAGCATCCTCCGGCAAACCCGTTGCGCCTGATCCGGAAAACCAAGGAAATAAAGCGCACTGATCAAATATGAGGCCGAGAATACAGACAAGTCCGTGCCGAATTGTTCCAGCATCATTGGCAGCTGATCGGTATCGTAAAGCGCGATAGCCTGTTCACTGTGGGAACTCACGGATTGAAAATCACCCAGCCAGAAATAGGCTTTGGCTACGAGAAAGTGGGCTGCCAGCTTTCTAAGAGGGTCATCATAGGTCATGTTCAACAGCTGCATCGCGGAAGCCAGCGCGTCATCTTCACGGGAACAGGGATTGGTAATGCTGTTCATCACCTGCGCCCATTTTGCCCGAAACAATTCCAAACCATCAGCCGCCAGTCCGCTCAACGCGGAAATGCGCGCATTAGTCTGCTTGACCTCCTCTGAACCGTAGCCTTTAACAACATAAAATACGGAACAGAGGCTGACCAGTATGTTGAATTCCGTCCTATCTCTGGCCTGCTCCGAAGGCAAGTTCGTTAACAGCTGCAGACCGGAATTGAAATGCCTTATCGCCTCCAGGTTGGCTGAGTGCCGTGCGGCTCGTTGCCCGGCTTTGATCCAATAGTCGATGGACTGCCGTATTTCCCCGCCGTCGGAAAAATGCTGCGCCAAAAGTTCCGGCTGGGTTGCAACGACATCGGGGAAGTCGCTTTGCAGTGCTTGTGCGATACGTTGATGCACGGCCTGCCGGACAGATTTGGTTTGGGAATGATAAGCGGCTTCTTGAATCAAGGCGTGTTTGAATTGATAGGTTGTTTCATTCGCCTGTAATATCAATCCGCTGTCCTGTAATACGTTTAAACCGGACTCCAGTTGAGTTGGGCCGTAGGGGAAAACTTTGCGCAGCAAATTCAAATCGAATTCGCGTCCGATAGTGGCGGCAAACTGCGCGGTGCATTTCGCTTCACCGGTGTTATCCAGGCGCGCCGCCAGAAGATCGTGCAATGTTGTCGGCAGGTTTGCCTGATTGTCGAGCGCGGTAATTTTTACTATCTCTTCAATAAACAGCGGTATACCGTCGGCGCGTTTCACGATACGGCGGATGGCCTCGGCCGTAAGCTCCTCGGATAACGCAGCGGTCATTTGGGCCGCCTCGTCCATGGAAAGCGGCTCAAGTGCAAGCGTTGACGTGAGGACATTCCGCCAGGGCGGATTAAATTCAGGCCGGGCCGTGAGTATCGCTAAAATGCGCCCGCTTGTTTGTTGCTCAACAAACCGGGTCAGAAGTTCGAGCGTGGAGGGATCGATCCAGTGCAGGTCTTCCACGATCAGCAACACGGACTGTTGTTGTGAAAGCGCATGCAAGGTGGCAAGCAGGATGGATATCGTCTTTTCCTTCTGAATTTGCTGCGATAAAGCGGAGTGGTGCTGCTGTTCAGGCGGAGTCAGGCAAAGCAGATTGCAGAATATGGGGACGGCATCTTGCGTCCATGAAGGATAATGCGCTTCGATATAATCCGACAGCTTGCCGAACTTTAGCTCAAGCGTATCATCGGGCTCGAAACCCATATTGGCTTCGAACATCGCGATCAACGGATGAAAAGGCGAGTGACTAAACTCCGGGAAACAGCGAAATTCGCGTATAACGTGTGCTTTGTCGGCCAGCCGCTTTTTTATGCGGTGCAGCAGGCGGGACTTGCCTATGCCTGCCTCGCCCTGAACCAGCACAACATTGCGTTTGCCTTGCTCGGCTTGTTCCCATAACTTCATGAGCTTGGCGATCTCGATTTTTCGCCCGATCAACGGCGTTAACTGAGCTCTCGCTTCAAAGAGGGGGCGTGCGCTGCTTTCCTGCATCACTTTGAATATTCCCAAAGTTTGCCCGAATTCAGGTAAAGACTGAACGCCAAGACTGATGCAATCGAAATGCCCGGCCACCATATCGTAGGTGTCCTTGCTGATAACCACTTTGTTGTGCCCGATAATCCGGCGTAACTGGATAGTTAACTTTGATGTTCTGCCGGTAATATCCGGCATAAACGAGTAACCCTCGGTGATGATCAATCCGGTGTGAACAGATGTGCGAATATCAATGTTCAAGTGGGTTTCGCGCGTAATTGCCAAGGCTGCCCGCACGGCACGATGGGCGGCGTGTTCATTGGCTTTCGGGTAACCGAAATAAGCCAGCAAGCCGCCGCCATGCGTTTGCACGATATGTCCGCAAAATTGCCGGATTATTTCCGCACAGAATGCCTGAGACGGGCCTATCAGCTCCATCGCTTCGTCGGGGTCGTCAATCGTCGGGATTATGAGTTCGCAGTACAGAACGCTCACCTGGCGCCGTTCTTTGGGCGCGCTGCTGAGCGGCTTCGAATTGCGGCGTTCTATGCTGCGTCGTTCTTGACCCGAAGGGGGAATGGTTTGCGGCTGCGGCGCTTGCAACGGACTATCCGTCGAGCTGCGCGGTAAGATGCCGTTACGGATTTGCTCGGCGAGTTGCCGGGTTTTCTTGTCGGGTAATACGCCCAACTCACTTTTCAGTATGCGGCAACAGGTTTCGTATTGCTTCATGGCCGCACGGTTCTGTCCATTCAACGAGTACAGGTTCATTGCCATGCGATGGGCGTCTTCGTCCCAGGGTTCAAGCACGGTACGGCGTAAAACGTAGTTCAGCGCAGTACTGCAGTCATTCATTGCTTGGTAGTGACCGGCCACTTGTTCAAGTAAGGCGAGCGCGCGCAGGTGCAGCGATTCGCGTTGTACCTGAACCCAGTCATCGAAATCGGGGCAGTCAGGCAAGGAGAAGCCTTTCAGGAATTCTCCTTGGTAGAGAGCGATGAGGTTTTCTTTATGATGCAGGGTGGAGTTGCAGTTATGCTGCGGAGTCGGCGTCAGTTCGGTAAGTTTTATTGCATCGACATAGATGCCTGGACTAAATCGGAGGGTATGCCGGGTGGATGTAAAGATGATTTGACTCGTTGGAGCCTCCAGTAATCCGCGCAACTTTGACAAAGCGCGGCGTAGATTATCCCGAGCCGTTTCAGCGGAATTATCGCCCCAAAACAGCTCGGACAAAAACTCCCTGCTGTGATCCTTTCCTTGTTCCATTGCAAGATAAGCGAGCAAAGCGCGCAGCTTTTTGTAAGAGAAGCCATCCACTGACCTACCATCAAGCTGAGCATTAAAACCACCCAATAATGTTATTTTTAACTCTTTTGTCATGCGGTGAAAATTAGACGATGAGAGAGGGGGGATTTAGATAACTTGCAAAGGACTGCCGACGCACTTTTTGAACAGAGTTGTCGCCGATCGGATAGGGGCTTTGTCGCCGAACACAGCATGTGGATTCATTGATATTCCATATCGTTGGCTGAGGTTGCACACCCATTAACATTGCCGCGTTATCTTGATCAAGCCTATAAAAAAGGACGAGTATGTCCTAAAACATTTCTGCTGGAAATCAGCGAAACACTATAAAATTAGTAGGTTTATAAGAAATTAAATGTAGGTTAATTCCTACGTGGTGTCAACAATTCATCCATTATCAATCGGCAATGAGATATAGAAAGCGGGTTAGTTTCTATTTTAGCTTCCGTTAACCAGGGAATTAGCCGTGTCTTTTTTACAGACTTGAAAACAAAATAGTTTGTAATTATTCAGGTCCCTTGTTTTAAATCTACCCGGAAGTCTGGGAGCTGGAAACCCGGAGCGTCGCTGACGAATCGCCGCCGCTAAATAAATCCGGGGTGATTACCGAGGCAGGCGACAGGTTTCAATGACACTCATGAGGCATTCAACATATTTGTAATACATTAAATTGCAATATATTGAAAATTAATGATTATTTTGTTCTTTTAATAGGGCTGTAATGATAATGAAATGATTGATTTTAAATTAATTAATAGGCGGAATAGTTATTAAAAAAATATTTGCCGGTAATTAGACGATAAGTAGACGGTATTGGTTTAAGTTTAAGCTTACGTTGGGTAAGAAAGTAATTACTTTTTAATTTTAAGATATTAGAAAATTGATTTTAAAACATATTTTTATTATGCCTTTGTGAGTTAGGGTTTGCTTACTTGTTTTATAAAGGCCAACCATGAAATTTAAACCAATTCTTCCACATAGTAATTCTCAGGTTGATCGTTATGTATTCAGTTGAAATTTTTCCATGGAATAAAAATTTCGAGGTTGGAGTGCCGCTGATCGATGAGCAGCACCAACGGTTGGTCGAATTATTAAATGTGTTGGCCGGTCATTTGGTCCATCAAGCCGACATGCCGACTTTGGCTAGCGTTTTTAATGAGTTGGTTGAGTACACTGTTTATCACTTTCAGGCGGAAGAAACGATTTGGCATACGGTCTTTCCTGAAGATGCCTGGGAAACAAACCATAAAGGCGAGCACAGCAGGTTTCTGACTAAAGTCAACACAATCATGGGCGAACAGGACATCAGTCCCTCGGATCAGGTGATTGAGGATATTCTTAGATTTCTGACCCAATGGTTGGCCTTTCACATTCTGGATACCGACATGCGTATGGCTAAGGTACTGTTGGCGGTGCAATCGGATGTACCGTTAAAGCAGGCTAAGGAACGAGCCGAGCAAGAGATGAGCGGGGCGATGAGGGTGCTGATCGAAACCATGCTTTCTATGTTCGATGCGCTCTCTTCCCGCACTATGCAGTTGGCGAGAGAAGCGGCCGAACGGCAAAAGGCCGAGCAGACTAGCCGGGATGCCTTGGACCGCTTGCAGAAAATCGCCGGTCAAGTGCCTGGGCTGGTGTTCCAGTTTCAGCTGTTTCCCGACGGCAGCTCCCGTATTCCTTACGCCAATGAGGCTATTCGCACTATCTACCGGGTTAGCCCGGAGGAAGTCAGCGAAGATGCGAGCAAGATATTTGCAAGCTTGCATCCTGATGACCTGGAAAATTTTAAAACATCCTTTCGGGTCTCGGCGCGGGACTTAACGCCATGGCGTTTGGAATATCGTTTGAACTTTAACGAGGCATCCGACTGTTGGTTGTTCGGCAATGCGCTCCCGCAACAGCAGGCGGATGGTTCCGTACTTTGGCACGGTTTCATTACCGACATCACCAAGCAAAAGCAGGATGAGGTCAATCTTCGTATCGCCGCAACCGCTTTTGAATTGCAGGATGCCATGTTGGTCACCGATGCGAACAAGGTGATCCTCAATGTCAACCAGGCATTTACCCGAATCACCGGTTACAGCGCCGAGGAAGCCATTGGTAAAACGCCTCATATGCTCAGTTCCGGGCACCATGATAAAGATTTTTTCGCTGCCATGTGGGAGACCATCAATCGCACCGGCGCATGGCAGGGTGAAATATGGAATCGGCGCAAAAACGGCGAGATATACCCTGAATGGCTTATTATCACGGCAAGTAAGGAAGCTTATGATCTGAGTAAGCGGGTCAAAAATTATGTTGCCTCGTTTTCCGATATTTCCTCGCGCAAAGCTGCCGAAGACGAGATCAGGCAATTAGCTTTTTATGATCCGCTGACCCGGCTTCCTAATCGCCGGCTGTTGCAGGAGCGGCTTAAACACGGCATCGAAATGGACCGGCGTGAGGGCAAGCAACTGGCATTGCTGATGCTTGACCTGGATCGCTTTAAATCGGTCAACGACAGCCTGGGGCATTTGGCCGGCGACGAGTTGTTGCAACAGGTCACTGCCCGCATTTTGGCAAGATTACGTGACGTAGACATGCTGGCGCGTCTGGGCGGCGATGAATTTGTCGTGTTGCTGGAAGATATTGCTAACTTGGAAGATGCGGCACGGTTGGCTGATGAAATCATCACTGTTGTTGGCAAACCTTTTCAATTAAGCCAACACACGGATGTGAATATTGGCGTCAGCATCGGTATCAGTTTGCACCCGGAACACGGCGGCGACTATGGCACGCTGATGAGTTGCGCCGATGCCGCGCTGTATCAAGCCAAGAACCAAGGACGCGGCTGCTACGCCTATTTTTCCGAAGACCAGACGCTCGCCGCCCGAGAGCGCATAGCTTTGGAAACACGGCTGCGGAGTGCGCTTAAGCAAGGCGAGCTGCGCATTTATTACCAGCCGCAGGTCGATATAGTCAGTGGCCGCATAGTGGGCGCCGAGGCATTGATACGCTGGCTGGACCCGGTAGAAGGCTTGGTGTCGCCGATACGTTTTATACCCATCGCCGAAGAAACGGGGCTGATTTTCGAAATTGGCGAATGGGTGTTGCAAGAGACTTGCCGGCAAGGCTGCCAGTGGTTGGAATCCGGTTTAGCGCCGATAACATTGGCCGTCAACGTTTCCCCAAGGCAGTTTTGTCGCGGCGATATTAGCGCCTTGATTGCACGAGTACTGAGCGAAACAGGATTTCCCGCCGAGTACCTGGAATTGGAAATGACCGAAAGCGGGCTGATGGAAAACCTGGACAACGTTACCGAACTGCTGCACAAGCTGCGTGCTCAAGGTGTCCGTCTTGCCATCGACGACTTCGGCACCGGTTTTTCATCGCTGGCTTATCTTAAGCACTTCCCGCTGGATATATTGAAAATCGACAAACGCTTTATCGATGATATCCCGTACTTGAAAGATGACATGGAAATTACCGCCACGATTATTGCCATGGGTCATATTCTGGGTTTTAAAGTCTTGGCCGAAGGCGTGGAAACGCCGGAACAACTGGCATTCTTGCGGGAAAAAAACTGCGATACCTATCAAGGCTATATTAAAAGCCCCCCCGTCACTGCCGAAGCGTTTGCCGAGCTGTTACTGAATCAAGAATTTAACGCGACTCATCGTGAATTAAAGATTGATTTTATTCATCAGCCGATCTGTTTGAGCGCATGAGTTTATTTTTCCAGCTTGTCCGTCGTGAATGGATATGTGTCTGGTTTTGTCCCTGATCTTGTTCCCCCTGTTTAATTAACAAATTTAGGTCTAATACAGTATGACTCTGATTATTGATGAAAATAAATGTGCCCGATGCGGCGTCTGCGAGCCTGAGTGTCCGAATGACGCCATTGTCCGGACTGAAGATGCTTATGTCATTGACCCGGCATTGTGTACCGAATGTGTGGAACGTTATGAAGAACTCCTATGTGAAGCGGCTTGTCCCAATCACTCCATCCGCAAACATAAAGACAGTTTGTATAAAAAGTGTTTGAGTTTATTTGGTTGAGCGGAATTATCGGGTGTCGGTTTGTATTTGAGAAATATAAACCGACAGGTTAACAGGAAGAAAATTAATTATTTTTAATATGCAGCAGTTTCAAAAATTGCAAATGCTGTCGTAAGTTATAGTTTGAGAGGAAATACAGCATGAAGATTAATATGCCGATAACGAACAACGAGCTTATTCTAACAAAAGGGACCATCCTGGTTTCAAGAACCGATTTGATGGGACGTATAACCTACGTTAATGACGCATTTGTTGAAATCAGCGGATTTAGCCGTGAAGAGCTAATGGGCCAGGCGCATAATATTGTCCGGCACCCTGACATGCCGGCGGCGGCTTATGAAGATTTATGGATGACTTTAAAACAGCTTAGGCCCTGGCAAGGATTGGTAAAAAACCGCTGTAAAAACGGCAATTATTATTGGGTTGAAGCAAACGCCATGCCGTTATTTAAAGATGGAAAAGTCTATGAATACCTTTCGGTCCGGCACCCCCCGGAGCGGGATAGGATTCCGGCGGTCGAACTATTGTATAAAGATATTAATGCAGGAAAAATAAAAATAAGACCGACCGGCTTGGCGGCGGTATTTAAAATTTTAAGCGAAACGCCAATAAAGATACGCAATGCTATTGTGCTGACAGGCCTCTGGCTGCCCATCATTTATTTGATGTATCGGTTGTTCATGATACAGGAGCATGACTTGTTGGCGGGCGTGGCTTTACTGGCCATGATAGTCTCGATAGTCAATATTTCGATGATCCGGGTCATAACCCAAACGCTGGAAGCGGCCATTACTGTCTGCTATCGGCTGAGCAGTGGAGGTTTCGGAAATAAGCTGGACTTGAATCGAAACGATCAGCTGGGCGATTTCTTGCGTAGTTTGTATTGTATGGAAGTCAAGCTGGGCATGGATTTGGCCGATGTTAAACAAGAGGCGGCAAGATCAAAACGGATTACCCAAGCTCTGGATAATGTTCAAAACGGTGTCATGGTAGCAAACAATAATCTTGACATCATTTATATGAACGATAGCGTTAAGAAGATTTTCAAGACGGCGGAGAATGATATTCGCAAACAATTGCCTGATTTTACCGTCGATAAATTGATGAACTCAAATATTGATTGCTATCACAAGAGTCCGGGTCTTCAGCGAGGCCTATTGGAAAAACTACAAGGCTCCTACAAGTCCGAACTCATGATTGCCAATCGGTATTTTACCGTTATCGCCAGTCCTGTTAATAGCGACAGCGGCGAACGTATCGGTTATGTCGCGGAATGGGACGATAGAACCAAGGAAGTTTTAATTGAAGATGAGATCAAGCACTTGGTGCAGGACGTAAAGGCAGGAGATCTGGGCACTCGCATTAACTTAAGCGATAAACAAGGGTTCGCCAAGATGTTGTCGTCCGGGATCAATGAATTAACGGATGTCATAGAAAGCGTGTTTGGCGATGTTAACAGGGTGATGGAAAATATGGCTGAGGGCGATTTAACCGCCGCCATTACTAATGACTATCAAGGTGTTTACGCCGAATGCAAGAACAGTATCAATACCACAATGGAGAAATTGAGCCACTTTATTGTTCAAATCCGGGATGCCTCTGATTTTATCGATAGCTCGTCACAGGAAATGGCATCCGGTAACAACAATCTGTCAAATCGCGCCGAACAACAAGCGGCCAGCCTGGAACAAACCGCTGCCAGCATGGAACAGCTTGCAAGCACCGTAAGAAATAATGCCGATAACACCCAACAGGCGAATAAAGTTGTTAACTCCGCCATATCACACGCGCAAAAAGGCGGCGATGTCGTTAATTCAGCAATCGCAGCCATGCAGGAAATTAATGACAGCAGCAATGAGATTGCCGAAATTATTAGTGTGATTGATGAAATCGCCTTCCAAACCAATCTGCTGGCGTTGAATGCCTCCGTAGAAGCGGCCAGGGCCGGAGATCAAGGTCGAGGTTTCGCAGTGGTCGCAACAGAAGTGCGTAACCTGGCTCAACGCAGTGCAAATGCCGCTCAACAAAGTAAGGAACTGATTCAGAACAGTGTGTTGAAAGTTCGTGCGGGAACCGCATTTGTAAACGAAACAGGCGCTGCGCTCACTGAAATTGTCGAGAGTGTCACGAAAGTCGGTGAAATTGTTTCTCAAATTGCAAATGCTAGTGCGGAGCAGACGGCGGGTATTGACCAAGTCAATCAGGCGGTTGCTCAAATGGATGATATTACCCAGCAAAATGCGGCTTTAGCGGAGCAAGCGGCGGCCGGCAGTATCGCCATGAGTGAGCAGTCAACCAATATGACCCAGTTACTCAGTTTCTTTAACGTAAGTTCAAAGGGGGCTTCCACCCCGGTTAAAACAATCGAACGCAGCAGAGCGCCGGTAGTGCCGTTAGTAGCGCCAAAAGTCGTTAAGATCGCCTCATTTAGAATGCCGAAGCAGGATAATAGAGTGTGGGAAGAGTTTTGATCCTGCTTAAGTTTTGCCGCGTCCGTCCCTGATAGAGCCAAGCCACCGGCGACTGATACCAAAGTCCGGCAAGTTCGCGCGCATCGGCCGGACATGACCATGCCATCAGGCAGATGTTCAAGCAGATAATCGCCCTGAATTTCATGCATTGGGGCATAAGTTTAACAAAACAGCTGAATCGGCCAATCCTGAGTATTACTTTTATCTCCCCCGCTGTTGAGCACGCAATAACTCAGTAAACCCTTCCGCCGGTATGGGCCGGCTTTTGATATGGCCTTGATAACTATCGCAGCCCTTTTCCTGCAAAAACGCCAGCTGCTCCGGCGTCTCCACCCCTTCGGCCAACGCTTTAAAGCCCAAAATATGGCTCATGGCAATTATAGTGGCGGCAATCTCCATGCCATCTTGATGAAAAGGAATATCGTCAATAAAGCTCTTGTCGATTTTCAGTACATCCAGCGGAAAGTGCTTAAGATAACCCAGGGATGAAAAACCGGTGCCGAAATCATCAATGGCAAGACGAACGCCTTGAGCGCGGAGATTATGAAGAATGGCCACTGCGTTGTCCTGATTCTCCATCAACCCGGTTTCGCTTATTTCCAATTCCAGTTGCTCGGGCGGAAAACCGGTCTCGCTGAGGACAGCAGCCACTACGGCGCAAATGTCGCCGCGACGGAATTGGTGCGGGGACACATTAACCGCTAAGGTTAATTCCGGCAAACCCGCATCCAACCACAGCCGGCCTTGCCGGCAAGTTTCGCGTAACACCCATTCGCCGATCTCCACAATCAGGTCGGTTTGCTCGGCAATCGGAATAATGCACGAAGGCAGAACCAGACCGCCTTCAGGGTCTTGCCAACGCACTAAGGCCTCGGTGCCGACGATCCGGCCGCCGGCAATATCCACTTGCGGCTGATAAAAAAGCTGCAGTTCTTGTTGTTGAACCGCCCGGCGTAATCGGCTTTCCAGCTCAATGCGTTCACGGACAATAATCGTCAGGTCTTCCGCAAAATAGGCAAAGCAGCCGCGTCCGGCGTCTTTAGCTTGATACAGCGCGGCATCGGCATGATTCATCAGCGTCTCCGGGCTGTTGCCGTGTTGCGGGTAAAGACTGATGCCAATGCTGGCGCCAATCTGAACATTGTCGCTCCGGCTCAGACAAAAGGATTTAGTTAAATCGGTGATAATCTCTTCAGCCACCCGGCCCGCATCTTCCGGCTGTGCAATATCCTCCAGCAAGACGATAAACTCATCCCCGCCTAAGCGAACCACCATATCGACATCGCGTAATCGTGCTGTGATCCGTGCAGCGACTTGCTGCAACAATTCATCGCCCGCCAAATGCCCCAGGCTGTCGTTAACCGCTTTAAAGCGATCCAGATCGAGCATCAGCAATGCCAATTGTTTGCCATCGCGCCGCTCCATATTAATGCTGTGTTTTAATCGCTCCTGCAACAGCCGGCGGTTGGGCAGCTGGGTCAGCGGGTCATAAAAGGCCAGTTGTTTGATCTGCCCCTCAGCGATTTTACGGTCGGTAATATCCATTGCCGATCCCATATAACCGATAAAGCTGCCGCTGCCATCATAAAGCGGCATGCCTTTATCTAAAATCCAGCACCATTCACCGCTCGCATTGCGCAGGCGGTATTCGGCGGTAATGGCTGCGTGAACTTCGGGATGTTGATAATAAGCTGCGAACGCGGCTTCCCTGTCATCGGGATGAATCGTGCCGATCCAGCTCTCATGCGTCATAGTCTGTGCCGGATCCAGACCGGTAAAATCAAACCAGGTTTGATTAACGAAAGTGGGTTCCCCCAAGGCATCGGTAATCCAGATCATCATCGGCGAACAATCGGCCATACGGCGAAAATGCGCTTCACTTGCCTGCAGCATCGCTTCGGCATGTTTCCGTTCGGTGATGTCGCATAAGGCGCTGGCGAAAAACAAGCCTTGCGCGGTTTGAATCGGGCTTAAACTGATTTCCACATCCACTTCACGGCCGTCTTTACGCAGCGCCATGACCGCCCGTCCTGCTCCCATCGGCCGGACTACCGGCGAGGCCGCGTATTGCGCGCGCAGAGCCGGATGTCCCGCGCGAAAGCGTTGTGGCGTCAACGCATCAATGGATAGCCCGATCAGTTCATTAACCGAATAACCCAACAAGCGCTCGGCCTGTTGATTCACTTGGGTAATAATGCCTTGTTCATTGCTGATCAGCATGGCGTCCGGCGTGGCCTCGAAGATTGCGTACTGATATGTTTCGCTGTCTTTCAGCAACTGTTGGATTCGTTTGTGCTCGGCCTCATGGGCATATAAATCGTTCTGCATTTTGTACAGGCCGGCCAGCACACTATTTTCCATGCCGGAAACAAGCGTGATGGCGGTAGAAAAATCGCCGCGCCCTATTCTGAGCAACTGCGCGTGCACATCGTCTGCCGATGCCCCCAGCGTTGTGCGTAAGGCGGCATAAGTTCGCCAGAGCATCAAGATTGCCCCAAGCACGGTTACGATGAATATCAGCCGGAACATTAAGGCGGTCTTTGCCATCGTATGTACGGCAGCAAGGGTGCGCTTGTCCATCAGCAGATAAACCTCGTTGATCGGAGTCATTATCTTTGCCTTCATTTGATGAAAATTTTCATCATGCAGCATTAACAGCGCTTTCGCTCGGTTGGCTGTTGCGTCCGCGCCGACAGACTCGCGCAGTTTCATGGCCTCGGATTCCAAGGCGGTCAACGCGTCCGAATTCACCTTCACTTGAGCCAGTTTGCCAAGTTCCTCGCCGGTAAAACCTGACTGGCGCATTAAATCCAGCAGGGCGACGGCCTGTCCGGTTTCGGGGGGCGGTAATTGAGCGTTTGCCAGTACCCGATCCCAGTAGACGGAAAAATACCCCTCCGGCCGAGGCTGCTTGCCGTTACGGATGTCCAGTATGTCCCGATGGTATTGCTTGTAGCGGGGATCACCCGTCACCACGTAGGTTCTGGCCATCCGGGTCAGGTCATCCGAACTTTGACGCAATTGATCCACCAGCTGATAAGAACTTTGCCGCAATTCATTGGCGCGATCAATTTGCTTTTCGCTGTAGACGTAAATCCCAAAAAAAACAAAAAGCGCAAGCAAGCTCGCCATTGTCAGCCAAATTTTTCGGGAGCTGTTTTTGAAAGTCATTTTTAAGCTAAACCACATTTCTTCGATTAATTTTGTAAAACTTCTAAGTGTCGGCTGTAGGCTACGTCGGCCGACAGTCTAAATAGACCTTAAAACTTTTCGTCAAACACGCATTTATCGGTAGTTTTCAATAATTGTTCAAACTGCTCAATCGGCACCGGCTTACTGAACAGATAACCCTGGAACAGCGGGCAATTATGCAGTTCAAGGAAGATGCGCTGAGCTTCCGTCTCCACGCCCTCGGCAATGACGCCGATGCCCAAGTTATTGGCCATGGCTATAATGGTCTGCACGATGACGGCATCATCCGGGTTGATTGTGAGATCGCGGACAAAACTTTGATCAATCTTGAGTTGGCTGAGGGGGAGTTTTTTCAGACTGGATAGCGATGAATAGCCGGTGCCGAAGTCATCCATCGAAAAGCGCACGCCAATTTCACGGAGTGCATTCATCTTGAAAATAGTGTCTTCGATATTATCGAGAACCAGACTTTCGGTTAATTCCAGCTTGAGCTTATCGGGATTGATGCCGCTATGATGCAGTGCATGGCTCACTTGCTCGACAAAGTCGGCTTGATGAAACTGTTTGGCGCTGACGTTGACGGCAAGCAGTAAATGCCGGGTATGCTCACTGCCTTCCCAGGTCTTGATTTGAGCGCAAGCCGTTTCCAGCACCCATTGTCCAATGAGCAATATTAAACCGGTTTCCTCGGCCAGCGGGATGAAATCAACAGGGGGCACTAAACCACGCGTTGGATGTTGCCAACGGATTAATACTTCAGCGCCTATGATCCGGTAGTTGTGATAAACCTGAGGCTGGTAATAAAGGATGAATTGATTTTCCGCCAATGCCAAGCGTAAGTCTCCTTCCAGCGCGACACGGGCAGCGATGCTTATTTGCATTTGCGGATCGAAGAAGCGCAGGGCATTGCGGCCTGATGACTTGGCTTGATACATGGCAATATCGGCTTGTTTCATCAGCTCTTCTATGGTTTGCTGATGATCGTTGAACAAGATGGCGCCGATGCTGGGGGTGCTGTGGTAACTGTGCGAGGCAAGCTGGTATGTCCGGTTTAGAATGGCCAGGATTTTTTCGCCGATAATTTCAGTCTGTACTGCCGCTTCGCCGGCTTGCTCACTCAAATCCTCCAGCATCACCACGAATTCGTCACCGCCCAGGCGGGCAACGGTGTCGCCTGCACGGACACAGGACTCAAGACGTTGGGCAACCTGTTGCAGCAGCAAGTCGCCCATGTCATGGCCGAGGGTGTCGTTTAGCGTCTTGAAATTATCCATGTCAATAAATAACAGGGCGCCTTTTCGGCCGCTGCGGTGACTTGACGCCAAGGCGGGTTTTAACCGGTCCAGAAGCAGGCGCCGGTTAGGCAGGCGGGTAAGCGGGTCGTAAAAAGCAAGACGTTCAATTTCCGCCGCAGCGGCCTTGCTTACGGTGATGTCTAAATGCGTTCCGACATAATGGCTGGTCGCGCCGTCACTGCCTTTGACCGCGGAGATAGTGAGATATTTGGGATAGATTTCGCCGTTCTTGCGTTTATCGAAGATTTCTCCTTGCCAAGTTCCGGTGCGCAGGAGGGTTTCCCACATCTCGGCATAAAAATCGGCGTTGTGCCGACCTGATTTGAGCAGGCTCGGCGTTTGGCCGATAAGTTCATCGGCCTCATAGCCGGTTGTCTCGGTAAACGCCTTATTCACGCGTAGAATCACACTGTTTGCATCGGTGATCATCATGCTTTCCAGCGATTCGAAGGCCACCGCGGCAACGCGAAGATTATTTTCAGCCTGCCTGCGCTCGGAAATATCACGGACAGAGGCTTGAATAACCTGTTTTCTATCTAATTCTATGACGTTGAGCTGCACTTCAGCCGGAAATATTTCATCGCTGTCGCAGCGCTTATGCATCCACTCAAAACGGAGGCTTCCCTTGTCCTTCGCTACGGCGATGCGCTGATTAGCCAGCGCCATGGAACTTGTGCCGCACGGTTGCTTGGGGGGCGACAAATCAGCCGGGGTCTTGGTGCAAAACGCAGCCAATGTCGCACAACCGAAAAGCTTCAATGCCGCCGTGTTGCAATCGAAAAACTTTTCCTCGCCCAGCAGCATCACTGCGTCGCAAGTTGAATCGTAGAGAGCGTGAAACTTAGCTTCAGAATTTTGCAAAACATCTTCTGCATACTTGCGCTCGGTGATGTCTTGCACACAGCCCACCATTCTTAGCGGCCTGCCCATTTCATCGTATTGCAATCCGCCGCTGCCGCGAATGTAACGAACGGCGCCATCCGGCAACATCACGCGGAAATCGAGTTCCGGCGGCGCTTTCCCCGTACGGCAGTCACTGACCCACCTTTTCATCGCAACGCGATCATCGGGGTGAATCAGGTCGAGAAAGGTTTTCACGGAGGGTTTGAAGGTCTCCGGCCTTACCCCATAAATGTGATAGGTTTCATCCGACCAGTTAACGCAGTCGGTCGTCAGTTCTACAGACCAACTGCCGACATGGGCAATGCGCTGCGATTCGGACAACATTTGTTCCTTGTCTTGCAAGGCTTGCTGTATTTTCTTACGTTCGCTTATATCGATGGCTGAACCGATGTAACCGGTAAAGGCTCCGTTTTCATCATAAAGCGGCATACCTTTATCTAAAATCCAGCACCAGTCACCTGCCGCATTACGTAGGCGATACTCTGTGGTAATCGCTTTGTGAGCAGCAGTGTCTTGATAATACGTCGCGAAAGCGGTTTCCCTGTCATCGGGATGAACCGTGTGGATCCAATCTTTATGCGTCAGTGTCTGTATCGAGTCAATACCGGTGAAATCAAACCAGGATTGGTTGACAAAAACGGGTTCCCCTTTAGCATCGGTAATCCAGATAATAATCGATGAACTATTGGCCAGCCGGCGAAACCGATCTTCACTTGCCCGTAGCGCGTCCACGGCTTGTTTCTTCCGGGTAACGTCGCGAAACGCGCTGGCAACCAATAACCCCTGTTTCGTTTCAATGGGGCTTAAACTGATTTCCACATCAAATTCGCTGCCGTCATGCCTCAATGCCACCACATCCGCTCCGGAATTCATTGGCCTGAAAACCGGTTTGGCGGTATAACCGAGGCGTAACTTTTTATGCCTCTCGCGGAAACGCTTCGGCACTAGGTTTTCGATGGATTGACCAATCAATTCGCCGTTTTGATAACCCAGCATCGTATTGGCCAACTGATTTGCCAGCACAATAATGCCCTGAGCATCGCTAATGATCATGGCATCGGGCGTTGCATCGAGGATTAATCGATACATGGATTCTCTATCCTGTAGGGCATCCATCAGGTATTGACGCTGCTCTATAGTTGACGCCAGAATGGTTCCGACCAGGGTAAGCACCATGATGTACAACCAAAAATTCAGCAATCCGGTATCGGTAAGATCATGGGCAAAGTAACCTGTTTCCCAGACAGCACCCAACAGCGCTTGTGCCGCAGTTATGCCAATCACCACCAAAACACCGTGACGTCCTAGGCGTAGAGCGCTCCAAGCAACAAAGACAATCATTAAGAAGCCATTGGCAAACGGAGCGAAAAATTCGTGAAACCAGCCCAAAAAGACGATTTGCCCGGCTAATAAAGCCAAGCCGAAACAGACCAAGGTTTCCCAGGCATGCTTCGGATCGAAGCCGTTTTGAGGCGGGCGTTGCCACACCAATAGCAGCGGCGCTACCAACACGATACCCAGCACATCGCCCATCCACCAGTGCAACAGGTTGGGTAAAAAAGCTGCGGGGGATAGAAAACCGGCCAGCAGGAAAGTGCCGGGGCCGATTAGCGCACTGACGCAGGCGCCGATGCCCGTCATACCCAGCAGCCACAAGTAATCACAGGGACGGATCAGTAAATTGTGGAAATGGCGATTACGCCATAGCAGCCAGGCAATCAGCCAGGACTCCAAGGTATTACCCAGCGCTATCGAAACCGATACGCCGAACGAATGGCCGACCCATACGCCGGCTGCGAATGCGCCGATGAAAACACCGAGGATATATTTATTGCCGCCCAATAATAACGCAGCGAGTGCCAATCCACCGGGAAGCCAAACAACGGTAATGCTGTTGCCGGCAGGGAATATAGCCAACACAAATTCGGCCAGCAACGCGTAGCAAGATGCTAATGCGAGCTGACGTGCGGCAACAGACCGGTAATGCGATAAAGGTGAGATCATGGTGGCACAGTTCCTTGAACTAAGGGGCTATTACTCAGGACAGTTTACTGGCTCGCAACAGTGTGCCTAGTCGATGTAAATATGATTTGACCTGTTGGAACCTCCAGTAAGCCGCGTAACTTTGACAAAGCGCGGCGTAGATTATCACGAGCCGTTTCAGCGGAATTACCGGCCCAAAACAGCGGGGACAAAAACTCCCGGCTGCGATCCTTTCCTTGCTCCATTGAGATAAGCGAGTAAAGCGCGCATTTTCTTGTAAGAGAAGCCATCAACTGAACTACCATCAAGCTAAGCATTAAATCCAGCTAACACTAATATTTTTAAGCTTGTTGTCATGGAATAAAAAATATCTGCGGCTAAGTAGACGGTGTTAGCTTAAGTTTAAGCTTACGCCGGGTAAGGAATTAATTACTTTTTTAAAATATCAGAAAATTGAGTTAAAACAAATTTTAATTATGTCTTTGTAAGTTAGGATTTGCTTATGTTTGATAAGAGTAACCAGGCTCAGGGCTGATTTTATAATGGAGCACGGATGCCGAAAGTAGGCGCCTCTACGACTTGCATGGATGCAGGAGGTAGAGCAATGCAGGAGCAATTGCCGAGGCGACACTGATTGGACGGATTTAAAGAGTCAATGGATTACCCATTCATGGGTTTTAGCCGTGTTCCATTGTATTTAACAAAGTAGAACTAAGGGATGCCGCAGCCCTAAAAATCCCATCATAATGGCATTTTTGCGAAACAGATCGGTCCAGCATCTCGAAAAAACAGGGTATTTTGAAAAACGCATCATCCCTAAGTAGTCGTGCATGAAATAACTTGAGCAAGTTTTATTTTTAAACCATGAAGAACATGAAAAGCATGAAGGATTTAAGTCTTCATGTCCTTCATGCTCTTCGTGGTAATTGCTTAAATTAATTGATG
>JAUGSS010000186.1:0-5347 GCA_044426515.1 Methylococcaceae bacterium
GGTAGAGTAGAGGACAGGCTCTCGCCAGCCCTCCCTCATCAAACCGTGCATGCGCTATTAACGCACACGGCTTTCCGATGTTCTTCACACCAAGGCATGCGCTGTTTTCCAGCCAGCCTTTGTCGGAACCTTGTATAGCCCATATTTCGCATAAAGCTGCTGGCTCGGGAATCGACCGAGGCCGATCCCACGATCCTTGACCTTGTGGCGCTTCATTAGATGTTTTCGCAAGCATTCTTCCGCATGCGTCTTCACCTTTTCCAGTACACCATTGGAATTGCGATAGTGAAAGTAGCCTGACCAACCGCGAAGACTGGCGTTCATACTTCCTACAATAGCTTCCAACGGTATCGGCGTACGTTCCCGTGCGGTCAATTGCGTTATACGGTCTTTGATTTTCGCAAGCGATTTCGGTGCCGGGCAGACATGCGGATAACTTTTGCCCGACTTCAATCCCTTGCTCACCCTGATTGAAAAACCCAAGAAGTTAAAACTTTCTTGTCTGGCATCAACCACGCGGGTTTTTGTCTCGCTCAAGGTGAGATCAAGACAATCCAGCACATGCCGTACCATGGTCAAGGGTGCATCAACTGCACCTGCACACAGCACGACAAAATCATCCGCATAACGGACGATGCGCGCCTTCAATTTCCGGCGTAGCTGATGTTTCTCCCATATCCGGTCAAGTAGGTGCAGGTAGCAGTTCGACAGCAACGGCGAAATGACTCCACCTTGCGGCGTGCCTTTGCTGTTTGCTTTGCCGCCGCCCACATTCTTCTTGGTGCCATCCTTATCCTCTTCGATGACCGGTGCTTTGAGCCATAGCTTGATGACGTGCAATATCGCACCATCAACAATGCGCTCGGCGACAACGGCCAGCAGTTTGGCGTGAGGGATGCTGTCGAAGTAAAGCGACAGGTCGGCATCAATGACTTGGGTATAGCCTTGATGTAACGCTTCCGCTATTTCATCAACCGCGTCGTGGGCGGATTTCTTTGGCCTAAATCCATAGGAGTTCGGGCAGAAATCCGCTTCAAATATCGGTTCGATGACGAGTTTTACCGCCATCTGGGCTACTCGGTCTCGGATCGTCGGGATGCCCAGCGGACGTTGACTACCGTCCGCTTTGGGAATCATGACGCGCCGTACCGGACTGGGGTGATACGTCTTGTCTTTCAGGTCTTGAGCTAATTCCGACAAAAACCTGTCTATCCCACTCTTCTGCTCTATGTCCTCGAAGTTGACCCCGTCAACGCCGGGACTTCCTTTGTTAGCGCGGACAAGGCGGTAAGCAAACATGAGGATGTCTGCCCGCCATACCTTGTCATATAGAGCATAGAAGCGATAGGCCGGTTCTTGCTTGGCCTTGATATAGAGCTTCCTCTGTAGTGTCCTGATTTCATCAGGGGTTATTAGCAACATGGCAATCCCCTTCTCCTTCACTCTTCGGTTACATGAACAAAGCAGGGTTCCTTCCCTCGGTCTGGGTTATGTTGTCCCTCGACCTCAAACGGTACTATGAACCCCTCCGACTCCCGTTACGGCCTGTTGCGCTTTCGTTTCCTTATACGCAATAGTCGATGGCCTCCCCACCACCGCAACGGGTCTCCAGCACTGGGCAATAAATCTTTAATAACATGCCGACCCTGCTACCCCGGAAGTCGATGGATGCCACTTCCGTTATTTCAGCATCCATCCAACGGCCTTCCCCTTCTGACCACAGGGTCGGCTCCTCCAATTTCGTTTACGAGGCTACGTATAGGTTCACTTGCGTTACGGCCTGCTCTTTTGCTGTTTGGAAACTCACGACACCGTGTTGCCACGATGCCGCTTCCTCATACTACCAAGGCGTACGGACAATTCCTTGGACGGGACTTTAACCCGCTAGATTTACTGCTGTTACTGCGAACGGTCATGTCTTTTCCAATAGTCTAGCCCAACCTGTGAACTGGCTTCTATTTAGCTCTTAATTCACATTGAATGGCAGTGGCGTGCTACGTGGGAACGAGGTGAATTTTTCTTTAACCCTGTTCTTTATCCACTTCGAGACCTATCATGACGACAAACTATACTGTAACAATATCAAAAAATAATCAGCTACTCATCCTCGGCCATACTTCAGGCGAGTGGGCGAATAATCGCGCATTCGCGGTAATTAAAGCAAATGGCTCGGCGGTCTCTTGGGGATTTAGTGACTATGGCGACAGCCGTTCAGTCTCGGCACAACTCAATGGCGACATTGATGTCACGCAAATCTATTCCTCAAGTGGTGCTTTTGCCGCCCTGCGCAGCGATGGTTCGGTGGTCACATGGGGGGGTAGGGACTATGGCGGCGACAGCAGTTCAGTCTCGGCACAGCTCAATGGCGACATCGATGTAGCCAGTTTTGCCAATATATATACGGATGATGTCTTTAGACCAGCTGTAACCATCGTTGGCGCGACTATCCAAGGCGAGACAATGACTGTTGCTAACAGTTTTACCAATGTGAATAATTTGACCGCCAGTTATCAATGGAAAGCTGATGGAAACGAGATCAGCGGCGCTACAAACGCTACATATCTTCTGACTCAAAATGAAGTAGGAAAAAGGATTACTGCTACTGTTAGCTATGCCGATGAACAAAGCGCGACCAGCAGTGCCAGCGACATTGTGTCTAATATCAATGACGAGTTAACAGGGATATTAACAATCACAGGCACCGTTATACAAGGCGAAACCCTGACTGCTATTAACACTTTTGATGACGTTGATGGTTTAGGCACTCTGCACTATCAATGGCAAGCTAATGGCATCAACATTAATAAAGCCACTAGACCCACTCTAATTTTAAGTCAAAATCAAGTCGGCAAAAACATTACCGTTTTAATCAGCTATACCGATGGGTATGGCGCGAAGGAAAATACAAGTAGCACTGCAACAGCCCCTGTATTAAATACCAATGACTTACCCTATGGCAATATCGCCATTTCTGGAAGGGTTGTTCAAGGACGAACTTTAAGCGCTGCTAATGCTTTATCGGATATTGATGGATTAGGCCCAATGAGTTATTCATGGACCGCTAATGATACTTTTGTAGGCACAGGTAGCCGTTATACTTTAACTCAAGCAGAAGTGGGTAAAACAATCAAATTGACCGCCAGCTATGCTGATGGCTATGGTTCATTGGAAAGCAAGACCAGTGCCGCAACAGTTGCTGTATCTAATGTGAATGACGTGCCGACGGGCAATGTCACTATCACAGGCATAGCAAAGCAAGGCGAGAGCTTGACCGCCAGCAATACTTTAGACGATATTGACGGGTTAGGCAGCATTTCCTATCAATGGAAAATTAAAGATGCTGTCATTGGTTCAGGTACGAGTTACACGCTGACACAAGCCGAAGTAGGTAAGGCTATTACTGTAACCGCAAACTACATTGATGGGCAGAATACGGCAGAAAATATACGTAGCGCTGCAACAACCTCGGTACTTAATATTAATGATTTACCTACTGGCGAAGTCAGTATTGTTGGTATAGCTAAACGAGGTGAAATCTTAACGGTATCGAGCAGTTTAGATGATACCGATGGTTTTGGTACTATCCATTATCAGTGGCAAGCAAACGGAACCAATATTGGCACAGGCGATAATTACACGCTCACCAGCGCAGAAGTCGATAAAACCATAACTGTAACGGCAAGTTACGTTGATAAGGGCAATACACGGGAAACGGTCAGTAGTCATGCAACATCCATAGTGACTAAAAACTTCACAGATTTTGACATTTACGGAGATCAAGGAGGCAACAAAGCGGATGTGCTCATGGGAATGAATGGAGATGACAGTCTTTATGGCTTAAATATGAACGATAAGCTATACGGCGATGAAGGCAATGACAATCTTTATGGCGGCTACGGTAATGATCGTGTTTATGGTAATGATGGTAATGACACACTCTACGGCGAACAAGATGCCGATTATCTGGAAGGGGGTGCAGGTAACGACACCTTGGACGGTGGTTTGGGGGTGGATACCCTGATCGGCGGCGCAGGCAACGATACCTATTATTTGGGCTACGATACTGCGGATGTGATTGACGATCAAGGCGCATCAACGGATGTGGATGTTGTCATCATGCCTTACCAATTAAGCAAATACACCTTACCGGTAGGGATTGAGCAAGGCACGATTGCCGCAGGCACCGGAGCCAGCAGTCTCACAGGTAATACCGGCGACAACGCCTTAACCGGCAACGACGGCAATAATATGTTAAACGGTGCGGTAGGACGCGATTCGTTATTCGGCGGTTCAGGTAATGATGTGTTGTTGGGAGGAACAGGCAATGACACTTTAAGCGGCGGGACCGGTAAGGATATATTTAAATTCGATAGCGCATTAGCGGCCAATACCGATAAGATCACCGACTTCGTCGTAGCCGATGACACGATTCAGTTGGAAAACAGCATTTTTACCAAACTCACCAAAACCGGGGTACTAAGTGCCGATAATTTTGTCAAAGCCGCCGCAGCGCACGATAGCAATGATTATGTTATCTATAACGCGGCTACCGGCGCCGTGACTTATGATGCGGACGGTAGCGGCACGGGTGCAGGAGTGCAAATTGCGCTGTTGGGAGTGAACTTAGCGCTGACCCCTGCGGATTTTGTCATCATTTAGTTTTTTACTGTTGGTTTAAGCAGTGCCAAGCCCTCTCGGCAATTGCGTAATCCGACACATCGAAGCCGCCATATCGGGCTATCGTTAACCCGATATGGCTGACCTCTTTGATTTTCCTGATTGTATAGCCATCGGGAAAGGACATTTCAAATAGCGCTTTACCGACTTCGGCTAGTGTAAATTTTCGATGTCTTCGAGTGTTAACTGGGTTATTTTTGCGATAACACTCATCTCGAAACCTTCGGCAAGCATTATTTTTGCGATTTCAATTTTACTTTCGATTTTACCCTCGATTTTACCCTCGGTTTTACCCTCGACAAAGGCCGTATCCAGCGCCGCTTTAGCCTCGTTGTATTCTAAAATGCTTTTGAGATAAGCGTCATATTGGTCACTGCTAAGATGCGACACTTCGGCGATGTCAAAGCCCTTTTGAAAGATGGGCTCGTTCAAAATCGCCGGAATATGGTCGAAATCTTCCAAATATTTCAGAAAATACACCCACTTATCAAAATGCGTTTCCAATTCATGTTCTTGCTTGGTGAACAAGGGCATTTGCAGGAACTTGAAATGCAATTTGTTATAAAACACATCGCCATCCTGGTCCTTCAAACAGACATCGCGGCGAAACTTACGCTCTTCTTCTTGTTCATCGTATTTAAAATCCAAAATCGCAATGAAATAAACCGGC
>JAUGSS010000179.1:0-1902 GCA_044426515.1 Methylococcaceae bacterium
CTACGCTCCTACCTCATCAATCCCACCCTTCATGTAAAACGCTTGCTCTGGCTTGTCGTCGTGCTTTCCTTCCAAGATTTCTTTGAAGCCACGCACCGTTTCTGCGAGGGTGACGTATTTTCCCTTGCTTCCCGTGAACTGTTCTGCAACGTTGAATGGCTGAGACAAGAACTTCTGGATTTTGCGGGCACGAGACACGGTCTGCTTGTCGTCGTCGGACAATTCGTCCATACCGAGAATTGCGATGATGTCCTGCAAGTCCTTGTAGCGCTGCAATACCTTCTGTACCCCACGAGCCGTTGCGTAGTGCTCTTCACCAACGATGTTTGGGTCGAGAATGTTTGACGATGAGTCGAGTGGATCAACCGCAGGATAAATTGCGAGCTCAGCGAGTCCACGAGACAACACCACGGTGGAGTCCAAGTGACCGAACGTTGTTGCTGGAGCTGGGTCCGTCAAGTCATCAGCTGGAACGTACACGGCTTGAATGGACGTAATCGATCCCTTAGTGGTCGACGTAATACGTTCCTGCAGTGCACCCATTTCTGTTGCCAAGTTTGGCTGGTATCCCACGGCGGACGGAATGCGTCCGAGCAATGAGGAAACCTCGGATCCTGCTTGAGTGAAACGGAAAATGTTGTCGATGAACATGAGCACGTCGCGTCCTTCGTCATCACGGAAATACTCCGCAAGCGTCAAACCGGTCAATGCCACACGAGCACGAGCACCAGGAGGTTCGTTCATCTGTCCGAACACGAGTGCGGTCTTGTCCAACACGCCAGACTCTTTCATTTCCATGTACAAGTCATTTCCCTCACGTGTGCGTTCTCCAACTCCAGCGAACACCGAGTATCCTCCGTGTTCCTTTGCGATGTTGTGAATCAATTCTTGAATGAGCACCGTCTTTCCCACACCAGCTCCTCCGAAAAGTCCCGTCTTTCCTCCCTTCAAAATAGGACAGATGAGGTCGACGACTTTAATACCCGTTTCAAAAACTTCCGCTTTAGTGGATTGGTCGACGAACGCTGGCGCCAAACGGTGAATTGGGTCAGCGCGAACACCCTTCATTTCGCCAAGTCCGTCGATGACGTTTCCTGTCACATCGAACATGCGTCCGAGTGTTGCAGGACCGACAGAGACGCTGATTGGACGTCCGGTATCATTCACTTCCATTCCACGAACCAATCCGTCTGTGGCTCCCATAGCGATGGCACGCACCATTCCGCCCCCAAGGTGCTGTGCAACCTCAAACACCAAGTCTGCATCATTGTGCTTGACGACAAGGGCGTTCAAAATAGCCGGCATCTCTCCCTCAAACCGTACGTCGACAACTGCTCCGATGATCTGTGCAATGGTTCCTTTCATAAAGATATTTGTTGAGTATTTTTGTTTCATTCCATTTTCTTGCCTCCGTCATTTTCACCTCCGTCATTGCGAGGAGAAAGTACTCTTTCGACGTGGCAATCTAGTTTCATCTGAACCTAGATTGCTTCGTCGGATTACCTTCTCGCAATGACGGAAAGAAACGGAATGAAGAAAATTCTCTTACTCGAGCGCTGCTTTACCGCTACTAATTTCTGCGATTTCTTGGGTGATAGCGGCTTGCCGAACTTGGTTATACGTAAAGGTGAGGCTATCCATCATGTCCCGTGCCGCGTCACTCGCATTCTTCATGGCGAGCATTCGAGATGCGTGCTCCGATGCACTCGATTCGAGCAGTGCCTGGAAGAACGTTGCCATGACGAGGTTAGGAATGACGCTAGAGAGAAGCTCTGCAGGATTTGGCTCAACCGTATATCCCCCGCCACTCGATGCCACTGAACGCTGAAGACCTGACCCCATCGCTTCACCGTACGGAAGAACCGTGAGCATCGTCGGCGTTTGAGTGACGCCAGAGACGTA
>JAUGSS010000159.1:0-47939 GCA_044426515.1 Methylococcaceae bacterium
ACGATCCAGTCCGGCGCGCCGCGCACTCCGCGCCGATCCAGTTTGCCGCTGTCGCAGACCACTAATAGGTCCGGTTGTACAACGGTATCGATACTTTCATCGGCTTCATTTTGTTTCGGCAGGCGAACATCGACCGGCGCAATGAAAGCGCGGCAAGGTTTCCCGGTTAAAATGTTAGCCGCCTGCCGATAAATTTCCCCTGCCACATCCTGATGCGCCAGATCGGGAGCCGGAGACATCGCATAGGCAGTGCCATCGATCAGCTCATAGCGGCTATCGTCAGGCCAAGCCAGATAATCGCCGTAGCAATGGTGTCGAGTATCTTTTAATGCTAAAGCCATATCAGTTTCCTCGTGGATTTCATGCAGACCGGTATTGACTGAAAAAAGCATAACACAGCGCATATGCTCCGGGTATTATTTTGGGGCTTCGGTCTGTTTGCGGATTTCCTTTCGGCTGGGAGCTTGAGAAGAGGGGATTACATTTTGCGTGCTGGCGGGACGGGGGCAATCTCGGTCCAGCCGTTTTGGCGCTGCCGCTATCTTTTGAGCCTTGCAAGAAGCGAGGCAGCGAGGCAGCCATCCGCCATGGCGCTAAAATCCGGACGGTAATTTAAACTTTCTACCCCGTTAGCCACATACCTTTAGAATATTCAGTTTAACCAGCCACACCAAGCTGCGAAATACAAAAGCCCGCCTTTCTGAAGGTATAGCCTGAACCAAGTCGATAGCAGATTGGGGGCCGGATTTAGCTCTAAAGAGCACTGCCAGCACTTCGGCCTCCGTCGGCAATACTATCTTGGCAAAGTCGACCATCGCCAGTTGCCGGTAGTCGGCCGCGCGCAAGAAGGCCGTTTGCACATCAACATCCACCAGGCCAAGCACGGTCTGTGGCGTCAAGGCTTGGGTCGGATAACCGGCAAAAGCGTAAAATGGGTCCATACGCGCCGGCCAAGGTTGGGCCAGAGGCTTCAAGTCTTTGGCTTGGGCATGGCGGATGTCGGTCAATTGCGTCCACAGGGCTTCGTACTGAGGAATAATCGCCGCCCAATCATAGACTTCCCTGGCGCGTTGTTGGGCGGCATTAGCCATGGTTTTACGCAATTCATCCGAGGCGAACAGCCGCGTAAACGCCTGTGCCGCCGCTTCCACATCTACGGCTACCAGCGAGCAGCTGTGACCGCAGTACATGTCGTAATTGTCGATAGTCAAGGCATGACGTAGCGCCAAATCCCCGCCCAGCTCAGCACCGGGTAGCAAGGTCGGTATGCGGAAACCGTCGATGCCGTCACGCACGGTGTCTTTGTAACCATCCCAATCCGAAACCACTACCGGCAGGCCGGCAGCCATCGCTTCGATGGGTACGATGCCGAAGGTTTCCTGGATATTGTCGGAGAGTGAGCAGAACACATCGGCGCCGGCCCAAGCGATTTGCCGATTTTCGGCCTTGCGGCCATCCAGTGTCACCACCCGTACGCTTGGACAGGCGAGCTGCGCCGCATCCGCATAAGCCTTTTTGATGGGTTCGTTGGCGTGCCAGCCGCATTCCACCAGCAGCAGTTTCTGCGCAGCCGGTAAGGTGGCGGCTGTTTTCTCCAGCGCCAGATACATGGCTAGCGGATGCGCTTTAGCATGGAAGGACAGCCGGCCCATGAACAGCACGATATGGGTGTTAGCGTCGGCTTCCAGAGCAGCACGGGCAGCGGTTTTTTGCTCGTCAGTGAAGACAAAATCGTGCGTGTGGATACCCAGCGGAATCACCGGCATCTGAGGTAATACCAGTTTTTGTATGCCCAAGCGGGCCTGCAGGTAATCAGTCTGCATCTGCAACAGACGAGTGACGTTGCCCTTGACCGCCGTGCTGGTGCAGATAACGGCATCCCAGGGTTGCACCGGAGCGATCAGGAGTTCCGCCAGTGCGTCCATGGACCCGATCGAGGACGTGGTATGAGTAAGACCGCACAAACTCCATGCACCATGGCCGTGAGCGGCGCGATGCCATGCTTGCTCACCAATACCGGGGCCGGGAAAATAGACCATGCCGGACTCGGCCAAGGCCGCTAACCTGTTTTTATCTACCGCCTTGACCGGCTCGCTACGCCCGGCTGCGAGCACAGCTTGAGCAAAAATCTTGGCGTGTTCAAGGTCTTGTACCTGCGCCCAGAATTCATTGGCGGAGCTGTGAGTCAAAAATCCGCGCAAGAAAGATTCACCGGCCGCGTTGCGCCCCATCAGCTTAGGACCACTGGTCGCGTAAGCTTCGGGGTAGAAGTAGAGGGTGGTTATCATCGCTTACCCTCCTTTGCTTTCATAACCAGCCAAGGCGTCGGTCCGGAACGCCACTCCCATACCGCCAGCAACTGATCGAGATGAGCCAGGTTGTTGAACCACGCAGGTACATCGGGAAGCCGGCGCTGACCGTTATCTTCTACCACGGTAATATCATGGGTTGCGGAAAAACGCTCGATCAGCAGCTTGGTGATGCCGGGAATCAAGCATTCGTGCGCTTCGACAATCACATCCATCCCGGCCAATGTTGGCGACAGCGAAGGGTCGAGCAAATCACGCTCCGCGCCTTCGATGTCGCACAACACCAGCACACGCCGGTCTGTGTGAGCGGCAAAGTCTTCGGCTTTAAACAGGGCGCCAACACTGACGCGATCCGAGACTCCGTTTTTCGCAGCCAGACTAGAGCATACTTGCTGTGCTTTCGGGTTCAAGTCGAAAGCCAGCACACGGGTATTCGGCATTCGCCGGGCTATGCCTACCGCGTAGTAGCCTTCGGCGCAGCCGATGTTGAGAAGGGTGGCATAGCCCTCCTGAATCGCCGTTTCGATATGGGGGAGTAGCGGTTGTTCGTAGCAGCCCAGTAGTTTCGGAATATGGCAACCCTCGGTCGACTGGGGCAGAAAATCAAGTCCCTTTAGTGGACCAGCCATCACCACTGTGCCTTGGTGCTGTAACAAAGTGTTCTGGATCAGTGTGCTACGCCATTTGGAAGCCAGGCGTAGCGCGTTATTGAGTTGAGCGGCTTCGTCGGGCTGCGGTTGGGCAAGATTGCCGAGTAATTGTTGGCGGATTTGAGTATGTAGAGACATAGCGGTCATTTCGGAAAGTGTGCCGGCATCAGGAATTGTGCGTCAGGGAATAAAAGTATTCGGTATTGTGACGGAAAAATAAGTTATCGATGGCTGATATATTCAGCAGGGTACTGGCAATATCAAGAGAATCATTAGCGTCATTCTGCCGGTTCGGAACAGTGTTCTGATCTTTATGCTTGGCGCCACAATCGGCATGGATGAAGGTTTTCATAGAGGATTCTCGCGTTTTTTGTTTCGTGATCGGATGGTTGGGCACGCCACTAGGCAATATGTCTGCCGATTTTCCCTTTAGGGTGAGTCTGGTAGGGCGTAAGCGCACATTATTTCCGACTACATAGACAGCAAAAAGGGGCGTCATGCACCCCCTAGCTGATTTTCTTCGTGGTAGTTATCTTTATTGATTGCCAACTTCCGTAACGATCACATCAATGCCGTTTTCCCTCAATCTGGCTCGAATGGTGCTGACGCTGGCCATTTGAGTATAAGGCCCAATTTTGACGCGGTTCCAGACCACATTGCCGACTTTTGCTTTCTCAACTCTGGATTCGATGCCCATTAAAGCCAGCTTGGCTCTTAAGCCGTCGGCGTCTTTAAATTCCCTGAACGAGCCGGCCTGCAAAATATAACTGGCGTTTTTTGCCTGTCCAACCCGTTCTTCCCTGGCGCGCGTATTAATTTCGTAATCGGGAACGATCACTTCTTTTTCAGGCAGGATGGTATAAAAGTCGAATTGCGGCAACACCGGTCCCGGTCCCGGTTCAGGTTTTGTTTCCTGCTTCGGCGGTTCGTTTTTTGCCGCAACAGGCTTAGTCGCCGCCTGTTGTGGAGGCGCTTGTTTCGAGCCGCTACTGCGCAAATAAACCAGAAAGACTACAAACGAAATAATCAATGCCGTAATCAGCATCCACCGCCACATACTAAGACTTTGGCGGTTCTGCCGGTATGACGCGCTATTCTTATTCTGCGTTCTGTGCTTGTAGTCTTTAGCCATTTTACATCGCTTCAGGTGTGTTGATTTTCAGCAAGCCCAAACCGTTCGCCAATACCTGTTTTACCGCGCAAATCAGGTTGAGCCGCGCATTGCGAATTTTAGTATCGTCAACCAGGAATTGATGCGCATTGTAGTAAGTGTGGAACTCGTTAGCCAACTCGCGCAGGTATTGAATCAGTTGGTGCGGTTCATGCTGCAACGCGGCACGTTCCAGCATTTCAGGATAGCGGGCCAACGTTCCCAGCAGATTGGTTTCGTGCTCTTCGGTCAATAGCGTCAGGTTTGCCATGCCCAGCAGCAAATCGCGTTCCCCGTTTTTTTCATCCAATTGGCGTAATACGCTGCATACCCTGGCATAGGCATACTGGACATAAAATACCGGATTCTCGCTGGATTTGGAGGTCGCCAATTTCAGGTCGAAATCCATGTGCTGTTCCGATCTTCGCATCACGTAAAAGAAACGCGCCGCATCTTTGCCGACTTCATTGCGTAATTGGCGCAAGGTGACAAATTCGCCGGAGCGGGTCGACATTTGTACTTTTTCTTCGCCGCGATACAGCGAGGCGAACTGCACCAGCAGCACTTTTAGCTTGGATACATCGGCGCCCAAGGCCTGAATAGCGGCTTTGACTCGGGGAATATAGCCGTGATGATCGGCACCCCAAATGTCGATAATCAGGTCGAAACCACGATCCAGCTTGTTCATGTGATAGGCAATATCGGACGCAAAATAAGTCGATTGGCCGTTATCGCGAATCACCACCCGGTCTTTTTCGTCGCCTAATTGGGCGCAGGCAAACCAAGTCGCGCCGTCTTTTTCATAAAGATAGCCGGCGGCACGTAAGCGTTGCAGTGCTTTTTCCACGGAACCGTCATCCATCAGCCGGCGTTCCGAAAACCATTCCTGGTAGTCGACGCCAAACTCGCTCAAGTCGATTTTGATGTCTTCCAGAATGTTGTTCAGGCCTATTTGAAAAAAGTCCTGATATAACGATGGGCCGAGCAAGGTTTTAGCGCGGGCTATCAGCGCATCGATATGTTCTTCCTTATCGCCGCCCGCCGGTTCATCAAGCGGTATATCTTCAAACACCAGCTCAACGGGTCTGCGATATTCATTATTGGCGTTGTTATGGATGTCGTTAGCAATTTCGCGGACATATTCGCCTCGATAACCATTGCTGGGGAAATGCACAACTTCGCCGCATTCTTCTAAGTATCTGAGCCAAATACTGGTGGCGAGTATGTCCATTTGCCGTCCGGCATCATTGACGTAATATTCGCGATGCACATCAAAGCCGACTGCCTGCAATAAATCGGCAACCACTGAGCCGTAGGCGGCTCCACGTCCATGGCCTACATGCAAAGGCCCGGTAGGATTGGCGGAAACAAACTCGACCTGGACTTTTTTACCGGCGCCGACATTACTCAAGCCGAATTTCCGGCCTTGGTCGTGAATAAGCTTGATAATTTGGTATTGGGCTGTGGGGTCGATAAAGAAGTTAATGAAGCCGGGACCCGCCAGTTCGACTTTAACAATGGCCGCATCTTGAGGCAGCGCGGCAATCAGTTTTTCAGCCAACTGACGCGGGTTGGTGTTGGCCGATTTCGCCAGCATTAATGCCAGATTAGAAGCGAAATCGCCGTGTTGCGGGTCGCGGGTGCGGTCAATCGTAATGTTCGGGGTGATTTCCTGAGCGATAACGCCGTCAGTCTTAAGTGTTTGAACGGCTTGCAGGATAAGTTCCTCTATCTTTTTTTTCATTGCTTCACTGCGTAGGTTAGATCAAGTAAATAGGCGAGCATTATCCGTTAAAATCATTCGATTATCCATTCAAACAACATTAATGCCGGGTAAAGGTAACGAAGCCGGATATTGTCTTTGCTTAAAACTCGTCATCTTCCCTTTCTTTTCAATCATGGCCATTTTACAGCAAGCAAGGCAGCATCTGTCATTCGGTTAAGCGGCGTGACCGATAGGCGCGCATCAGCGATATAAACGCCAGAAAATCGTAGAGGCCGTGAATAACCATCGGTACTAATAAATTCCTGTCGCCGCCGTAATCCATCGATAAGCTTAAATAAATACCTACTAAAGTTGCCAGTACGGCATAAAGCGGCGTTACCGCATGAGCCAAGCCGAAAATAATATTGCCGCCGATCAAGCCGGCTGTCATCCCCCAGGAAGATTCCACCCAAGGCTGGATAACGCCGCGAAACAGCAATTCTTCCGATAGCCCGGCAATTGATGCCAGGATCAATAAATCAGTCCAGTGATAACGATGTAAGCTGGGGCCTAAAGTCTCAAGCAATACATTTTTAATTTTTATTATCGACTCTACCTTTATCTGCTCCAGAGTCAAAAACATTAAAAATAACGGCATTGTTCCTGCTATGCCGTAAGCGATGGCCGATTCTGAAAAATGCAGGTCAGCGAAAGGGTTTATATTCGCGATCCAACCTAAAAACACCGCAACTAAAATCATGGCTGCTTCAAAAAAACAGGCTTTTTTAAAAAAATCATCGTGATTGATAGGATATTTAGCCATGGGTATTAATTTATGCACTTAAGAAAAGGGCATTCTAATCAAAAATGGTTAGAATGATCGATTTGATTCATTCTTGCGACTGACAATATGCTGTGTTTTATTTATAAAAGCCTGAAAAAAGAACATCTTTATTTGTATATCGATAAAAAAGACGACTTTTCGAAAGTGCCGGAAGCTCTTTTCAACAGCTTCGGCAAAATGGAATTTGTGATGGACCTGGAGCTGGCGCCGGAACGTAAATTGGCCAAGGAAGACGCTGGGAAAGTGATCGACAGCCTGAGGACGAAAGGTTTTTTTGTGCAGATGCCGCCGATCACTATGCCGGCGCCGTTGAAAATTCAATAATTCCGAGAAAAAGCATAAACCACGAAGAACACGAACGACTTGCACGGATGCAGGAGGTAGGCAGAAAACCGCTCCCTGCGTTTTCTGCATTCGCCACATCCCTGTGGTTTAGCAACGCAGGGAGCGGTTGCCGAGGTAGAACAATGCAGGAGCAATTGTCGAAAAAAGTGAAGGTAAAAAATTGTGTTCGTCGTGGTGAATGATTAAACCCTAGCGCTTATGCTTTCGGTAAAGTAACCCCGGTTTGTCCCTGATATTTGCCGCCTCTGTCTTTGTAAGAGGTTTCGCAGACCTCGTCACCGCCGAAAAACAGCATTTGCGCGACGCCTTCATTGGCATAGATCTTTGCGGGCAGTGTCGTGGTATTGGAAAACTCCAGTGTCACATGGCCTTCCCATTCAGGTTCTAAAGGCGTTACATTTACAATAATGCCGCATCTTGCATAAGTCGATTTTCCTAAACAAATCGTCAACACATCGCGGGGAATGCGGAAGTATTCAACCGTTCTGGCTAAGGCGAATGAGTTCGGCGGAATAATGCAGATATCGGACTTAACATCGACAAAGCTGTTTGAATCAAAGTCTTTAGGATCCACTATCGCGGAATTGATATTGGTAAAAATCTTGAATTCGTCTGAACACCGGACATCATAGCCGTAACTGGAGGTGCCGTAGGAAATGACCCGTCCGTGCCCCGAATCCCTGATCTGGCCGCTTTCAAACGGTTCGATCATGCCCTGTTGTTCCGCCATACGGCGTATCCATTTATCCGACTTAATGCTCATGAAGTATTGCTACCCGGTTGATTTAAAAAACCGAATTTTAACACAGAAGTTCATAACTTCTCATTTCCCACAAGCGCAAGAATTAAGTGTGAAACGACGGTAAGCAGATGATTAAAAGTCTTTTGTTCGCCATAAAGGTACGAAGGTTTATTTTGCCTCGTGACCTTCGTAACTTCGTGGTGAAAAGCTTTCTATATTAGGTGTTCTGGACGACGATTTTGGGAAATTTCGTGGTGAAATCCTTAGCCTTTAACGCCAGTCTGGCCGCTGTTTTACGGGCGATTTGCTTGTAAATTTGCGCAGGCCGTCCGTCCGGGTCGGCCACTACGGTCGGGCTGCCGGAGTCTGCGAATTTGCGGATGTTAATATCCAAGGGTAAAGAGCCGAGAAATTCGATCCTGTTGCGCTCGGCCATTGCAAGCCCGCCGCCTTCGCCGAAAATAGCTTCTTCATGGCCGCAGTTGCTGCAAATATGGATGCTCATGTTTTCAACCAAACCCAACACCGGCACGTTGACTTTCTCGAACATGCCAAGGCCGCGCTGAGCATCAATCAGCGCAATATCCTGCGGCGTGGTGACGATAATCGCGCCGCTGACCGGAATCTGCTGGGACAAGGTTAGCTGAATATCGCCGGTGCCCGGCGGCAAATCGATAACCAGATAATCCAGGTTGTCCCAGTTGGTGTCTTTAAGCAACTGTTGCAATGCCGTGGTGACCATCGGACCGCGCCAGATCATGGCTTGATCGGCTTCCACCAGATAGCCGATAGAATTGGTTTGCACGCCGTAAGCGATTTTAGGCAGCATGGTTTTATTGTCTTTGCTTTCCGGGTAACCGGAAAGTCCCAGCATCGTAGGGATACTGGGGCCGTAAATATCCGCGTCCAGAATACCGACATTAGCGCCTTCAGCGGCCAGAGCCAGAGCCAGATTAACCGCTGTCGTCGATTTGCCGACGCCGCCTTTGCCGGATGCCACGGCGATAATATTTTTGACGTTGGGCAGCGGTTTTAATGCCTGCTGCACGGCATGGGAAACAATTTTTACGCTGACTTCAACGCTGATTTTGTCAACGCCGGCCAGTGTTTTCAGGTGCTCTTCAACCGCAGCTTTGAATTCAGCTATGTAGCTTTTGGCAGGATAGCCCAGCTCCAGTTTAACGCTGACGTTGCCTCCATCTATTGCGATGGCCTTAACCGATTTAGCGGAAACCAAATCGGTTCCGTTGTTGGGGTCGATAAATGTTTGCAAAAGATTTTCTACATCAGTTTTTTCGATGCTCGCCATGCCCATGCTCCATAATTGTCAGTAAATTGTGCCTGATCAATAACCAAGCGTTTAACTCAAGATAGAGCTTATTCTACCGATTACCCTATTTTATTGCACTTTTTAGATGGTCGATAATCGCAGGTTATGTATATTTTATGCCATAATAGCCAGCTGATTTTGCCTTCGAATTGATTGAACTTTACACTATGTCAAATAGAAAAATTCTTGTCACCAGTGCTCTGCCCTACGCTAACGGTCCCATTCATCTCGGTCATTTGGTTGAATATATTCAAACAGACATTTGGGTGCGTTTCCAAAAACAACGCGGCAACCTTTGCTATTACGTTTGCGCGGACGACACCCACGGCACGCCGATCATGCTCAGGGCGGATCGGGAAGGCATTACCCCGGAACAGCTTATCGCCCAGGTAGAAAAAGAGCATTTGGCCGATTTTACCGAATTTGGCGTAGCCTTCGATAATTACCACAGCACTCATTCCGAAGAAAATAAAGCCCTGTCATCGCTGATTTACGAGCGTTTACGTGATGCCGGACACATCAGCTCGCGCAGCATTACCCAAGCCTACGATCCGGTTAAGAACATGTTTTTGTCCGACCGTTTCATCAAAGGCGAATGCCCCAAATGCGGCGCGGCCGATCAATACGGCGACAGCTGCGAAGCGTGCGGTGCAACCTATGCGCCGACCGAACTGAAAAACGCGGTTTCGGCGATTTCAGGCGCCAAACCCGTTGATAAGGATTCGGTACATTATTTTTTCGATCTGGCTAACTTTAGCGACATGTTGCGCGACTGGACCCACGCCGGTCACTTGCAACCCGAAGTCAGCAACAAATTGGCCGAATGGCTGGACGGCGGTTTGCAGCAATGGGACATAAGCCGCGATGCGCCTTATTTCGGTTTTGAAATTCCCGATGCGCCGGGCAAATATTTTTATGTCTGGCTGGACGCGCCGATCGGTTACATGGCCAGCTTTAAAAGCCTGTGCGATAAGCAGGGACTGGATTTCAATGACTTCTGGTCCAAAAACAGCGATGCCGAGCTGTATCATTTTATCGGCAAAGACATCATCTATTTCCACGCCTTATTCTGGCCTGCGATGCTGAGCGGCGCGCATTTTCGGACGCCCAGCGCTATTTTTGCGCACGGCTTTTTAACCGTGAACGGCGAAAAAATGTCCAAATCGCGCGGCACCTTTATCAAAGCCAGAACCTATCTGGATCACCTGAATCCCGAATACCTGCGTTATTATTTTGCCGCCAAACTCAGCGCCGGGGTCGATGATATAGACTTGAATTTTGACGATTTCAGCCAGCGGGTTAACTCCGATTTGGTCGGAAAAGTGGTTAACATCGCCAGCCGTTGCAGCGGTTTTATCGCCAAACGCTTTGATAATAAGTTATCCGCACAATGTTCGGAACAGGCTTTATTCCATGAATTCGTTGCCGCCAACGAACAAATTGCCGAATTTTACGAAGCCCGCGAATTCGGCAAAGCCATGCGCGAGATCATGGCCCTAGCCGATAAAGCCAACCAATATATCGATGAGCTTAAGCCTTGGTTGATCGCCAAGGAAGAAGGCAAGGATCAGGAATTGCACGAAGTCTGCACCATGGGGCTTAACCTGTTCCGCTTGCTGGCTGCTTACTTGAAGCCGGTTCTCCCGGTTTTGGCGGGCAATGCGGAAAGCTTTTTAAATATAGCGTCACAGGTTTGGCCGGTAGATGCCCAGCCTTTGTTAAGCCACGCTATTAATGAATTCAAACCTTTGATGACGCGAGTTGAGGCCGATAAAATCGCCGCTATTGTAGAAGCATCTAAAGAAAATCTGGAAAAAACCGCCGAGCCTCCGAAAGCTAAAAAATGCGAGCCGATTGCCCCTACCATCGAATTTGAAGATTTTGCCAAACTGGATTTGCGTATCGCCAGAATCATCAAAGCCGATAACGTCGAAGGCGCGGATAAGTTATTGCAACTGACCGTCGATATCGGCGATGAAACCCGCAACATCTTTGCCGGGATTAAATCCGCCTACAGCCCGGAAGATTTGGAAGGAAAATTAACCTTGGTTATCGCCAATCTTGCGCCGAGAAAAATGCGTTTCGGCTTGTCCGAAGGCATGGTGCTGGCCGCAGGTCCCGGCGGCAAGGATATTTGGATTTTGAGTCCCGATGAAGGCGCCGAGCCGGGGATGCGGGTTAAGTAACTTCATTGTCGTTCTCACGCTCCGGCGTCCCGCAACGCTGGAGTGTGGAACTATTAATAATTTGCTTGCCTAAGCGGGCGCGACGAGAAGACTCGGAACATGCTTGTTTCACCAAAAAATCCTTCCTTAATCGACCAAATCAATACCCTATTGCCTCAGACTCAATGTGGCCAATGTAACTTTCAAGGCTGCCGACCTTATGCCGAAGCCATTGCTTCAGGCGTAGCGGACATTAACCAATGCCCGCCGGGCGGTGACGAGGGCATACGCAATATTGCCGATTTATTAGGCGTACCTTTTAAGCCGCTGAATACCGAATTCGGCCTGCACAAGCCTGCAAGCATTGCGTTTATTATCGAGAAAGACTGTATCGGCTGCACTAAATGCATTGCAGCCTGCCCGGTCGATGCGATATTGGGCGCGGCTAAATTCATGCATACCGTTATAGCCTCGGAATGCACCGGCTGCGAGTTATGCATAGCGCCTTGCCCGGTAGATTGCATCATCATGCAATCCGCAACTAACGAAACGAGTCGGACGCAAAAATCCGCACAGGCAAAGCGGCGCTACGATGCGCGCTGCTTGCGTAAGGAAAAAGAAGAAGCTGAAAAATCGGAGCGTGCGAAAAAGAAAAAACTGGCATTGTTAAAGATGCAGTCGGCGAAAAAATAAAATTAGACGGGTAAATAAGCTAATTGCTTTATTCATCATGAAGAACGCGAAATCAATGGTTGCGCGATTTTCATGGATAAGTAATGAAATTTCTCAAGAATATGTTTATACACGTTGAAAAAGTAAAATATATCCATGACTATAAGGTATGGTTATTGTTCAACGATGGAGCGCAAGGCGAGATAGATTTATCGCCCGAACTCTATGGCGAAATATTTGAGCCATTAAAATGATGTTGCATTTTTTAAGTCTTTTACGCTGGAGGGCCACACTTTATCGTGGAACAATGGTGCGGATTTTGCCTCTGAATTTTTACGTGAACACATCGCCTAAAAACATAAGCCCCAGCTGTTTTTCTTGTTCGTGCTAATCCCATCCTGCCTAGCTATGCCGCATGATCCTTAAGCCACTTCTTCAGGGCTTCGTTTATGCGGGTTTGCCAGTCTTTCCCGGTGGCTCGGAAAGCTTCTAACACATCTGCGTCAAGTCGGATGCCGGTAAATATTTTCGGCGTATTGCTGCGAGGCCTTCCGGTTCTTTTCGGGCGTAACATTTCGGCGACAATTTCTGTGTTGTTTATATTTTTATTACCCCAAGCCTAAAACCCTCCATTATTCAACAAATCACGTCTCCCCCTCGCACTCTACCCCTCCCGCAATGTACAATACCCGGTTATTTTCACTGACATAAAGGTGTGGTCTATGCAAATTCTCCAGGAAGCGCTCACGTTTGATGACGTTTTATTAGTGCCTGCGCACTCGACTGTGCTGCCGCGCGATGTAGAGATGAAGACCCAGCTGACGCGGGGTATTACGCTCAATATCCCTCTGGTTGCGGCGGCGATGGATACGGTTACCGAAGCCCGGTTGGCGATTGCGATTGCCCAGGAAGGCGGTATCGGCATCATTCATAAGAATATGACGGCCGAGCAGCAAGCGCGCGAAGTGCGTAGCGTTAAAAAATACGAGAGCGGGGTGATTAAAGATCCGATTACGGTTTCGCCGGATGTGAGCATTCGGGACGTTATCAAACTCACCCGCTCGAAAAATATTTCCGGCGTGCCGGTGGTTGACGGTGATGAGTTGGTCGGTATTGTGACCAGCCGCGATTTGCGCTTTGAGACGCGCTTTGATGAGCCGGTTTCGAAAGTCATGACGCCCAAGGAACGTTTGGTTACGGTCAGTGAAAATGCCGACCGCAAAGAAGCGGTTGCGCTGCTGCATCAACATCGTATCGAAAAAGTGCTGGTGGTCAATGACGACTTTCATTTGCGCGGCATGATTACGGTAAAAGATATACAAAAAGCCAAAGATTATCCGCTGGCCTGTAAAGACGAACATGAACAGTTGCGGGTCGGTGCGGCCATCGGTACCGGGCATGGCACTGAAGAGCGGGTCGCCGCGCTGGTTGCCGCCGGTGTGGATGTGATTATCGTCGATACCGCGCACGGCCATTCTCAAGGCGTGCTGGACCGGGTGCGCTGGGTAAAGCAGAATTATCCTGAAGTGCAGGTCATCGGCGGCAATATTGCCACGGCGGCGGCGGCTCTGGCCTTGGTTGAGGCAGGCGCGGATGGTGTTAAGGTCGGCATAGGTCCCGGTTCTATCTGCACTACTCGTATTATTGCCGGTGTCGGCGTACCGCAAATTACCGCGGTCAGTAATGTCGCCGATGCGTTAAAAGGAAGCGGGGTGCCGTTGATTGCCGATGGCGGTATCCGCTATTCCGGCGATGTCGCCAAAGCGCTGGCGGCCGGTGCGCATGCGGTGATGTTGGGCGGCCTGTTTGCCGGTACCGAAGAAGCGCCGGGAGAGATTGAGCTGTTTCAGGGACGGTCTTATAAATCTTATCGCGGCATGGGCTCTTTGGGCGCGATGTCGCAACAGCAAGGGTCGAGTGACCGCTATTTTCAGGAAGAAGCCGATTCGGTCGAAAAGCTGGTGCCGGAAGGCATTGAAGGCCGGGTGCCGTATAAAGGCAGTTTACTGGCCGTTATTCATCAGTTGTTGGGCGGTATTCGCGCCAGCATGGGGTATACCGGCAGTCAAACCATTGCCATCATGCATGATAAGGCGCAGTTTGTGCGGGTGACCAGCGCCGGTATGCGCGAAAGCCATGTGCATGATGTGACCATTACCAAAGAAGCGCCTAATTACCGGATGGAATAGGCGACAGGTAAGTTCATCCTGCAACGTAGGGCGTGCCGTGCGCGCCTTAGCTTCGAGGGCGCGCACGGCGCGCCCTACTGCGAAGAAGCCAGCCGCTTCGATTTACATACAAGAGTTCTATCGTGAAACAACAATCTCCAAATATCCATACCCACAAAATCCTGATTCTGGATTTCGGTTCGCAATATACCCAACTGATAGCGCGGCGCATTCGTGAAATCGGCGTTTATTGCGAAATTTATTCCTGCGAATGCAGCGCCGAACAAATCGAAAAATTCGCAGCCAACGGCATTATCTTATCCGGCGGCCCGGAAACGGTAACCAGCGGCGATACGCCCAGGGCTCCGGCTTGCGTTTTCGAGTTGAGCATTCCGGTGTTGGGTATTTGTTACGGTTTACAAACCATGACCGAGCAACTGGGCGGCAAGGTTGAAAGCTCAGATCACAGGGAGTTCGGCTATGCGCAAATCAGGGCGCGAGGCCATTCGAAATTACTGGCCGGCATCGAGGATCATTTATCGCCGGAAGGCTTCGGTCTGCTGGATGTCTGGATGAGCCACGGCGACCGCGTCGTCGATTTGCCGGCCGGTTTTACGCTGATTGCCAGTTCGGACGGTGCGCCGATTGCCGGTATCGCCAATGAAGACAAGGGTTTTTACGGTTTGCAATTTCATCCCGAAGTGACCCATACCAAGCAAGGCGGGCGGATATTGTCGCGCTTTGTGCTGGACATTTGCGGTTGCGAAGCGTTGTGGACGTCCAGCAATATTATTGAAGACAGCATCGAGGTCGTGCGTAAAACGGTCGGCACCGATCATGTGGTTTTGGGTTTGTCCGGCGGCGTCGATTCGTCGGTGGTTGCCGCACTGCTGCATAAAGCCATTAAAGACCAGTTAACCTGTGTTTTTGTCGATACCGGCTTGCTGCGTTTGAACGAAGGCGATCAGGTGATGGCGACTTTCGCCGAACACATGGGCGTTAAGGTTATCCGGGTGAACGCCGAGCAACGCTATTTGGATGCGCTGAGCGGCATTACCGACCCGGAACAAAAACGCAAAATCATCGGCAGCTTGTTTATTGAAATCTTCGATGAGGAAGCCGCGAAAATAACCGATGCGAAATGGCTGGCGCAAGGTACGATTTATCCCGATGTGATTGAATCGGCCGGTTCCAAAAGCGGCAAAGCGCATTTGATCAAGTCGCACCACAATGTCGGCGGTTTGCCGGAAAATATGCTGTTAAAGTTGGTCGAGCCGTTACGCGAGCTGTTCAAGGATGAAGTTAGGAAGCTGGGCGTAGAGTTGGGTTTGCCGGCGGATATGGTTTATCGTCATCCGTTTCCCGGCCCTGGTTTAGGTGTTAGGATTTTAGGCGAAGTGAAAAAAGAGTACGCCGATTTATTGCGCCAGGCCGATGCTATTTTTATTGAAGAATTGTATCGCCATGATCTTTACGACAAGGTCAGTCAGGCGTTTGCGGTATTTTTACCGGTCAAGTCGGTTGGCGTGATGGGCGACGGTCGGCGTTACGATTATGTAATTGCGATACGCGCCGTAGAAACCATCGATTTTATGACCGCCCGCTGGGCGCATCTGCCGTATGAGTTTTTGGATTTGATTTCCCGTCGTATTATCAATGAAGTGTCCGGCATTTCCCGCGTTGCTTACGACATTAGCGGCAAGCCTCCTGCAACGATTGAATGGGAATAAGCCCTACAACGGATGAAGCATGGATGCGCTACGCGATCAGGCTGGCGCAAAGAGCCGAGCAACAGGGTGAAGTTCCGGTCGGCGCTATTGTGGTCAAGGATAATCGTTGCATCGCGGAAGGCTGGAATATCCCGATAACCAGTCATGACCCGACCGCTCATGCCGAGGTGGTTGCATTACGGGGCGCCGGTGTTCATGTTGCAAACTATCGGTTGACCGATGCGACTTTGTATGTGACCTTGGAGCCTTGCGTGATGTGCATAGGCGCTATGAGCCATGCCCGGATTAAGCGGCTGGTGTTCGGCGCGTATGATCCCAAGCGGGGCGCCGTGTGCAACGCCTTGAGCCTGACCGATGCGAGTTTTTTAAATCATCGGATTAGCTGGGACGGCGGCGTGTTGGAAGCGGAATGTTCGGAAATGTTGAGGGATTTTTTTAAAGCCAGACGATGACGGCGGACAGGCATTTTAAATAGTCGACGGATCGATTATGACCCCATCATATTTATGAAAGCCCTCTCCCAAAATGAGAAAGGGCAAAAGCCGTAATCCAGCCAATGTGATGCTAAAAACATTCATATCAGCCGGGCGGACGAATCAAGATTCCCTTAATTGTTTGTATGTATTTATTAAAGCGTTGGTTGAACAATCGTGGCTGTCGATGATTTTGTCGTTTAGCAGTTCCGGCAGGATGACTTTGGCTAGGGTTTTGCCTAATTCCACGCCCATCTGGTCAAATGAATTGATATTCCAGATGACGCCCTGGACATAAATTTTATGTTCGTAAAATGCAATCAGTGAGCCTAATGTTTTGGGCGTTAGTGTGCTAAATAAAAACGAGTTGGACGGTTTATTGCCGTCAAATATCTTGGATGCGACTAAAACACTGTCAGCCTGATCTTCGGCTGATAGCTCCTGCTTCACTTCATCGGCTGTCTTGCCTTTCATCAAGGCTTCCGGTTGGGCGAGGAAGTTTGAAATCAAAATATCATGATGATCGGGGCGCTTGTAGTGACTGTTTGCGGCGGCCAGAAAATCGCAGGGTATCAGTTTGGTGCCCTGATGAATCAGCTGGAAAAACGCATGTTGACCATTGGTTCCGGGTTGCCCCCAAATAATCTGACCGGTGCTGTAATCTACCTTCTCACCGTTAAGGTCTATGCTTTTGCCGTTGCTCTCCATATCCCCTTGCTGAAAATAATCAGCGAAATAAAGCATGGACTGATCATAGGGCAGCAGGGCGTGGGATTCGGCATTATAGAAATTGTTATACCAAATGCCAAGCAAGCCCATGATTACCGGTATGTTTCTTTCAAAAGGCGCCGCGCGAAAATGTTCATCCGCTTCATAAGCGCCCTGTAAAAGCTCTTCAAAATTATCCATGCCTACATATAAAGCGATGGACAATCCTATGGCCGACCATAGTGAATAACGTCCGCCGACCCAATGCCTGAATTCAAACATATTATTGGTATCGATGCCGAATTCGGCAACATTCTCGGTGTTGGTGGAAATGGCGACAAAATGCTTGGCAATGGCTTGCGGATCTTGAGCACTGTCAAGAAACCAGCTTCTTGCCGATTTTGCATTGGTCATGGTCTCTTGCGTAGTAAATGTTTTAGACGCAATAAGGAATAGCGTTGTTTCAGGAGATAAGTGCTTTAGCGTTTGTACAAGATCGGCCTGGTCGATATTGGAGACAAAATGCACTTTTAATGTTTCGGAAGCGTAGGGTGTAAGCGCTGTCGAAACCATCTTCGGCCCCAAATCGGAACCGCCTATGCCGATGTTAACGATGTCGGTAATGGCTTTGCCGGTATAGCCCTTCCATTCGCCGGAGCGGACGCGAGTGCTGAAAGTTCGCATTTGGGCGAGAAAGCTGTTGATTTGCGGCATCACATCCTGTCCGTCAACATAAACCGGTTGATTGCTCCTGTTGCGCAAGGCGGTATGCAATACGGATCGGTGTTCGGTGTTATTGATTTTTGCTCCGCAAAACATAGCTTTGATTTTTGCGTCCAGCCCGGCATGTTGGGCAAGATCAATCAGCAAGGGCAGGGTTTGATCGGTTATTCTGTTTTTGGAGTAATCAAAAAGGATGTCATTAAAATGAAGAGAGAATTTGAGGTGGCGATTATGGTCAGCATTAAAGCTGTCGCGCAAGAGGATATTTTTGGTTTCGTCGTGGTGTGTTTTTAAAGCTGTCCAGGCTGTAGAGGTGGTCAAAGATGACATGCGTAAAGCTCCGTTTTTGAATAAAGTTGGCTTAAGTCTACGAAAAGCAGTGAAGGATAGCAATAGTTCAGCAGCGCATTACCTTTTGCTTATATAATGGTGCTTGTAGGTTGATCTCCCATCAATTCCTTTATTTGGCTAAATCGATGTGCTAGAGTTACCAATTGCTGTTAGTCAGAAATACAGCATAAGACGCTTGTTTTTGATGAGTTCAAACTACGTTGAGCGTTTACATTTTTTCATAATAATAATTTTATCAAAACTGGAAGGCATTATGAACAGTACACACATTTTTAGAAAGGGTTTCCTGGTACTTCTGGGATTGTTATTTTCTGCATCGTTATGGGCGCACGGTGGAGCTGCAGGTACTGATACCGACCAATGTAAATTTGAGTTGGAGCCGGGGCATTGGTTGCATTATACGGCTTATCAACCTAACGCATTTCCCGCTGAAGATTTTTGCGCCAATATTCCTCGCGCTAACGAAATGACTTTACTGGTGTTCGATTATCAGGATATGAAATACAGAGATATGTCAGTTGAGTTTGAGGTGACAAAAGAGCCTGAAGGAACTCGCGTATTCTTTTTACCGGCTGCAAAACATAAAAAAGGCACGGTTGAATTAAAGCTTCCAAATGGCGTGCCGGAAGCCGGCAAGTACTTGATCCATATTACTTTGGTTCCCGATGCCGATAAAATGGATGCACGTACAGAAGGAGCTAGGTTGGATGCGCACATGGGTTTTAAAGCCGGCGGCGGTCAAGCTGTGAGCAAAAACAATATGCTGTTGTATGCATTTTTCGCATTTGCCGGTCTATACGTAGTTTATCTGTCGCACTCAGGCTTCAAACGCAAGGTCGATGAAGCAATAGCGAAGATTAAAAGCTAAACAGCCCGATAGTTTGGTTAGTAGTATGGTTAGTATTAGATAGTATATTGATGCCGTTGCGCGGTTACCGGTTCTCCGTAAAAGAGTAATGGCATCGCCTAAAGCGTCTACTTTTGGTGCCTACAAGGATGTAGGTAAGATGCAGGAGCGGAAGCTTTGATTTTTTGAACAAGAGAGGAAATGAATAATGGTGAAGTTATTATCGGCTGGGGCACTGATTTTTCTTTTTTCTGCGCCAGTATTGGCCGTGGAGTATGAAGATCATGACGGCATGCTCATGGATCACGGTGATGGCCATTTAATGGACATGGCCGGGGGCATGGTTATGGGGCAAAATACCAGCACGTTGCCGGGTGGTTGTGACAGTATCGCTGAGAGCAAGGAAATTACTGTGCATGCCGGTCACAAATACGCTGAGAAATTTCCGGGCAGAATGTTTGCTTTCGATACTCAGGAGTTTAATTTTAAACCGTGCACTAAATTGACTGTTCATTTCATCAATGATGACAATGTCCGTCATCAATGGATGATGCATGGTTTGCCCAAGTATTTATATCCCAAAGGTATGTTCCATTTGGAAGTCTCCGGCCCTGCAAAAATTTCCGGAACATTGATTCTGCCGCCCGGCGATAAAACCTACTTGGTGCATTGCGACATTGCTCAGCACATGGAAAAAGGCATGAAAGCCCAGTTGAAAGTCGGTAAAGGTGATGGCGATCTGCCCAGCATTCCCGGTGTGACGGCTTATGTCGTAGCCGATGACTATAAAGGCAGTCTGCCGACGGTGATGGCCGCAGTTTCCGCCGCTGCTGAAGCCGCACCCGCTGTTGTCGCCAAGAAGCCGGTGCCGGTAGTTCAGCCGCCGAAAGAAGATTCCGTTATTTCAGGTGTTACCGTGATCGGTCTGGCGATTGGCTTGGTGCTTGCTCCGTTTTTGGCGAAGAAATTTAAAGGCATGAGCCCATCAGAGATGGTTGCCACTGTTTTTGATATGTTGAGAACGGGAATCGAGCTGGTTGTAAAGCTGTTGTCCAGGTTGGTTAAACTGGTTCTTTCCAGTAAGAACAAGACGCTGCCTGGAAGTTAAATTCGGGCAATATAAAAACCCCTGCGCTTTTTGAGCTCAGGGGTTTTTTTTGAGAGAAAAAATGCAAGACATGGGCTTTGAAACAGGCGGGCTGTTTATCAGCGCATTTATATCATCAACGATAGCGCCGGGCGGCTCTGAAGCTGTTTTAGCTTATATGGTGGCGACAGGGCATTATCACGCTGAGTTTTTGGTCATTATTGCGACGATAGGCAACACGCTGGGCGCCATGACAACATGGGGCTTGGGTGTGTTAGCGGCCAAAAAATTTCCGGCTGCTGCGCTTTTATCGGAAAACAAGCAGAAAGCGCTGAATATAATAAGAAAAAAAGGTATCTGGACGCTGTTCTTTACTTGGTTGCCGGTGGTTGGAGATGCTTTGTGTTTTGCCGGTGGATGGCTAAAATTGCCGTTTTTTCAGGCTTGTTTAATCATATTGTTGGGTAAGCTTGGCCGCTATGCGGCCATAGCTTGGATGTTTACCTGAATGCCGTTACCCATCAACTTAAAATAATCACTGCGAACGATTTGGACAGATAGTTGCTCCTGCATAACCCAGAGGGGTGTGGGAAAGCTTCCGCTCCTGCTCACGCCTCTTACTTACATCCCTGTAAGTAAGGCGGATTAAAAATCTGTCCATGCAGTCGTCGACAACAGTAGGCGCTTTAGATGACGCATGGAGCAGTTGCCGAGATATGAAGTTCTTATCTCGGCTTTTCTTCGTGGTGAATTAATTATTTCATTTACATTTTATTGGTCGAATACGAGGTCATTGTGCTGCGCTATTTTCCACAAGTTAACGTTGATTATGCCCATAGAAAACGCGATTATTATATAGCCGTGTTTACTTTTTTTTGCGTGGCGGTCTGCTTAATGAGCGATGCAAATGCGAGTTTGGAAAAACAAAACGCCCTCGGTGTTTGCGGCTGGGTGTTTTTAACTGGATGGTTGCTCGGAGAAAATAGAGAAACAAGAATGCAGGTTGTCATTGCCGTCATTTTTGCCACTATCGGTGAGCATTTTGCGTCGCCTTTTATGGGGGGCTACACTTATCGGTTCGGGAACGTGCCGGCCTATGTGCCGCCCGGTCACGGCATGGTTTATTTGACCGCTGTAGCGCTGGGCCGTTCCGGATTATTCCTACGCTACGCCAGAGAAATCGCCACGTTCGTCGTCTTGGTGTGCGGCGCGTGGTCAGTTTGGGGGATCAGCGGCTATGCCGAGCAGGGGGATTCGGTAGGTGCGTTGCTGTTTTGTATTTTTTTGGGTTATCTGTTTAAAGGTCGCTCACCGATGGTTTATCTGGCCGCTTTTTTTATTACCACTTGGTTGGAATTAATCGGTACTGCCGTCGGAACCTGGAAATGGGCGGCAATAGATCCGGTTTTAGGTTTGCCTCAGGGGAATCCGCCTAGCGGCGTTGCTGCTTGGTATTGCCTGGTAGATGCTGTAGCTATGGGTGGAGCTGCGCCGATATTAATAACTGCGACCAATGCCTATGACTGGTTTAAATCGGCAAAAATACGTAGAACCAGCTTGCAGACCGCCGGTAGCAAGCTGAGTGAGTAACTGCCCGGTTTGTTGTTCTAGGGGCGGTATATGAAGCGCAAGCTGTTATGCCCCCCGATGACAAAAAATAAATCAGCATTATGTATTGAAGCGCTGGAGGTTTTATTTTTTATCCCGCCTAACTCGAATATATTAAAGACTAAAGTTTCGGAGTTCGTTTTTACCCGCATAGCCGTCGCTCGTCCTTGATTTCCATCGCCTCTAGCCTTAACGTCCTGGCGTCAAGTTGGAGGACTTGCAAAACCGGCATTCTATGTGGGCATCAATGGCCTCCATCACCCTGGCAACTGTATCGCCTATTACCTCTTTCAAGCCCTCCAACAAACAGCAACCGCCCCGCAACAGCGTCATCGACCACGAAGGTTTTTTTGCCGGGCTCTACACGAACTTCGGCTTGCCGCGCTTTACCGTATAATGCCGCTATTTTCCCGATATGCCTTGAGCCATGCCCCAAAAAACACCCTTTCAACGCGCCGCAGAGGCGCCGCTTTTACCCACCGGAACCGTTCAATTTATTTGCTACTGCGTTGCCGGTTTCCGGGCTTGGCTGGTTTTGATGTTGATTCTGGAAACCGGCCAAGCCGCTGGCGGTATTCTGGTGCCTTATGCGATTAAAGCCATTATGGACGGCGTAGCCCACGCATCGGGAGCAACGGTGCTGGAGAGTTTAAGCGGGCCGCTGTTGCTGTTGGCGGGTTTGAATGTGGCGGAAATCGTGTTTAGCCGGGCCAGCGGCGCGGTATTGGTTACTATAGGGCCGCGCATGCGCAAACGCACAGCCCAAGCTTTGTATGCCTATTTGCAATATCATGCGCCGCGTTACTTCGGCAGCCATTTTGCCGGCGCTTTAGCGCATCGAATCAGCGAAACGGCGGTGAGCGTCAACTTCACGGTATGGGCGGTGTTGTGCGATTTTTGGCCTATTTTTATCGCTTTCACGGTTTCTGTCGCGCTGTTATTTAACGTGCATCAAGGTTTGGGGCTGTTGGTTGCGGGTTGGGTATTAGTCTATGTGAGTTTTTCCTATTGGTTGGCAACGCGTTGTCAACCTTATGCGCAGAGTTACGCCGCGACTCGGAGTCTGGTGAACGGCAAGATTGTCGATGCGGTGACCAATATCCTGAATGCCAAGTTGTTCGCACGCTTGCATTTCGAACGGGACTATCTGGACGGTTTTTTGGCAACGGAAGTCCAGGCTGCACGCCGCTCCTTTTGGTATATGGAGCGGGTGCGCTGGTTTCAGTTTATTGCCGCTGCCGCACTTAAAGTCGGCACGGTGTATTACGCGCTGACTTTATGGGACGGCGGCTTGATCGGTGTCGGCGATTTTACCATGAGCATCGGGCTGGCTCTGCTGATTATTAACGATGCGCGCAACTTGAGCCGGCGTTTTCTGGAGCTTTTCGAATATGTGGGCAATATAGCCAACGGCGTGGAAACCATCGTTCAGCCGCATGAGATTGTCGATGTGCCGGGCGCGCTGCCGTTAAAAGTCAGCCAAGGCCGGATTGAATTTCGTCATGTGTGTTTTGCTTATGAGTCCAATGAACCTGTGTTCGACGGGTTAAATGTAATTATTGAACCGGGACAGCGGGTCGGCTTGGTTGGTTTTTCGGGTTCCGGAAAATCGACTTTCGTCGGGCTGATGCTGCGTAATTATCAGCCGCAAAGTGGTCAAATTCTGATTGACGGCATGGATATTGGGCAGGTCTTGCAGGATTCGCTGCACGAACAAGTCAGTTTGATTCCGCAGGACCCCAGTCTGTTTCATCGCAGCCTGAAAGAAAATATCGGTTACGGCCGCTTGGCGGCGGATGATGCCGCGATCGAAGCGGCGGCAGGCATGGCGCATGCCGATGAGTTTATCAAGGTAATGCCGGAAGGTTATGCCTCATTGGTCGGTGAGCGCGGCGTGAAATTATCCGGCGGGCAACGCCAGCGTATTGCGATTGCGAGAGTAATGCTGAAAGACGCGCCGATTCTGATTTTGGATGAAGCCACTTCCAGTCTGGATTCGGTCACCGAAAAAACCATTCAGGAAAACCTGGATCAAGCTATGGGCCGCAAGACCGTCATTGCCGTTGCGCACCGATTGTCTACGATTGCGCATTTGGATCGGATTTTGGTGTTCGATCAGGGGCGCATCGTCGAAGACGGCGAGCATGATCAACTCTTGGCTCGGCAGGGTTTTTATTATCGCTTGTGGACTATGCAGGCAGGCGGATTTTTGCCGGAACAGGAGGAATAAACTTTCGGGACAGCCGCTAATTTGAATGATGGGAATCAGTTCTGATTACCCGCAGGCAGCACGGAATCAAATCGTTTACGCCCGGAGCTGTTATATTGGCATGCTGTTTTTTTTGCCGAATAGTTACATTGATAGAATACAATCCTCACAACGTTTACCAAATTATGGCTGTAAGTTTATGAAATTCGTTGACCCGAAAACCGACATCGCCTTCAAAAAAATCTTTGGCAATGAAGCCCACAAAAACATTTTGATTGAGTTTCTTAACGAAGTATTGGAGTTGGAGTATCCCATTGAAGACGTAGAAATCAGCAATACTTATCAACCGCCCAAATTAGACGGTTTAAAAGAAACCAGTCTTGATGTTAAAGCCAAGGATACGCAAAAGCGGGAGTTCCTGGTTGAAATGCAGGTGGAAAAAGAAGCCTGGTTTTGTCAGCGAGCCATGTATTACAGCAGCAAATCTTACAGTCAACAATTAGGTGCGGGGCAAAAATACCATTTGCTCAAACCTGTCATATTTTTAGGTATTTTAGATTTCAAGACCTTTGACCATGAATCCCCGTTTTCGCGGCATTTAATTCTAAATGCTGAAACGGGTCGGCATGATTTGAAGGATTTGGAGTTTAATTTTATTGAATTGCCTAAATTTACCAAGTCGGAAGCCGAACTGGAAACGGTTGCCGATAAATGGATTTTTTTTATTAAACAAGCAACTGATTTGGATCATATTCCTAACAGTGCAAATACGCCTGCGTTGCGCTTAGCTTACGAAATTGCGGCGCAACATCAATGGACGCAGGAAGAGCTTGAAATTTATGAGGCGCAAGAAATTAAACTGGAAAAAAACAGGAATGTAATGGTGACAGCATGGATGGATGGTAAAAGCGCGGGGCATACGGAAGGTCGCGTAGAAGGTCGCATGGAAGGTCGTATGGAAGGACTTATAGAAGGCGAGCAAGCTAAAGCATTAGCCATTGCCCGTAATCTGCTGGCACTCATGAGTGATGCCGATATTGCGCAAGCAACAGGTTTGGATGCGCAAGTTATTGCGCAATTGCGAAGCGATACTCACTCATAAAGTCAGCATCCGGCCAGTTTGTTTATAACGTGTGCACCTGTCCCGATAGAAACCGAAGAATCTGCGACACCTATGCCGGGGGATTTTTACACCTTGCCTGAGAGGCTGCCACTTAAAAACTCCGGTATCCGCCGTTCCAGCCAATACTCCGGTCTGAACGGGATTAATCCCGAGATAAAGCCTACGTGACCGCCATGCCGGGTTAATTCCAATTGCACCTGCGGCGATATTTCATCCGGGCCGGGCAGGACTGCTTCAGTCATAAACGGATCGTCAACCGCCTGAATCAATAGCGTCGGCACTTCGATTGATTTGAGATATTGCCTTGAGCTGGAGCGCCGGTAGTAGTCGTGTACATCGTTAAAGCCATGCAGTTTGGCTACCACCCGATCGTCATATTGCCAAAACGAACTCATTGCCGATAAATCGCCCAATTCCTTAATTTTCAAAGCTTCTTGAGTTTGACCTATGCTTTCCAGATGCTGCTGTTTGATACGCATATAAGTTTTTAACTCTTTCAGCAACATATCGCGATAGCACTTTGCAAAACCGTTATCCAGTTTCGTCGCGCAAATATCCAGCAGCAAAGGCGCGGAAACGGCGACAGCGGCAAACAGATTTAACGGCTTACCTTGTTCGCCCAGCCACTTTAAAAGCACATTGCCGCCTAATGAAAAGCCGACCGCGGCTAAAGGCGTCTCGGCTTCACGTTGGCGCAGGGTTTGATAGAGAAAATGAATGTCCTCGGTTTCGCCGGAATGATAACTGCGCGCTCTGTTATTGGATTGCCCGCTACAGCCGCGAAAATTGATTGCGGCACTGCGAAAGCCTTGTTTGAGTAGGGCGTTTTGTAAGCCTTTAATATAAACCGATTGAGAACTGCCGGTTAAACCGTGTATCAGCATAATCAGCGGTTGGTTGCCGGTTCCGCAATAATCGACATCGATAAAATCATGATCGGGAGTGGTTAATCTTTCGCGGCGATAATCAGGCGGCTTGGGCGCATTTCTGAATAAGGCCGGATAAATAGTCTGCAAATGGCTATTGCTTAACCACCAAGCGGCTTTGAATGTTGTCTGGATTTGCATGGGCGATAGATTTTCGTAGCAAGAAGACCTGATTGTAATACCATTTGCGAACTATTAATCAATGTCCGAGGTTATCGATATGAAAAAATTAGTCGTTTATAATCATGGCAAAGACAGCATCCCTTGGGGCGAAAAAGCCATCCTGTTTGCCGAAGTTGCCAAGTGTTACGGTTATTCGTTTGAAAGCCCCGATTACCGGGAACTATCGGATCCTGATCAACGGGTCGGACAATTGCTGGCGATGGATTTATCCGGCTACGATGAAATCGTATTAATCGGCTCCAGCATGGGCGCTTATGTTGCAACCGTGGCTTCGGAATCGATAAAACCCAAGGGGCTTTTTCTATTGGCGCCTGCGTTCTATTTGCCCGGCTATCGGCGAACCGAGTTTAAGCCGACAGCTGAAGATATTCGAGTATTCCACGGCTGGCAGGACGATATTGTGCCGCCGGAAAATGCCTGGAAATTTTGCCGAAAATATCGGGTTCGGTTAAATGTATACGATGCCGATCATCGGATGCTAAGTGTGATGCCTCAGTTAATTGATGAATTCAGCCGGTTTTTGACCGGGTTAAGTTTTACGCCATTGTGATTTCAACGTTGAGTTTTAGACCTGATGACCTCATATCTTCACTAACTGAACTTAACAATAAGGCCATCCCATGACTACTCTGCATATTGTTTGTCCCCATTGCCATACGGTAAATCGCATAGCAGCCGAACGCTTGTCCCAACACCCTCGCTGCGGTCAATGCAAAGAGCCGTTGTTTAGCGGCCATCCATTGGAATTAAGCAGGCGAAATTTTCAACAGCATATTGCCCGTAACGATATTCCTGTTGTGGTCGATTTTTGGGCGGACTGGTGCGGACCCTGCAAAATGATGGCTCCTGCCTATGCCCAAGCGGCTGTTAAGCTTGAACCGCAGGTGCGTTTAGCCAAACTCAATACCGAACAGGAACAGGGGATTGCGGCTCAGTTTAACATTCGCAGTATTCCTACCCTGGTCATATTCAAGTCAGGCCATGAAATAGCTCGCATGCCCGGCGCTATGAATAGCGCCGATATTGTCCGCTGGATCAATAGTCATATTTGATCCGCATGTCAGCGTGAGTTTTCGCTAATGGACAGGCCGGAGGCAAAACACAAAAACTTCCTGACTATTGCATAACATCAGGGACTTAAGTTATGGTCGGCAACTTTAATATCAGGAGCCGCAATGAAAAGATGCACATGGGCGCTGTCCAGTCCGTCCGAACAGCAATATCACGATTTCGAATGGGGCGTGCCGGTGCATGACGACCGGCTGTTGTTTGAGTTTCTTATTCTTGAAGGCGCCCAGGCAGGTTTAAGCTGGTCAACCATTTTGAATAAACGCGACGGCTACAGAAACGCTTTCGATAATTTTGCCGCCGAAAAGATGGCCCATTACGATGCTGAAAAAATCAACGCGCTGTTGGCTAATCCGGATATAGTAAGAAACAAACTGAAGGTCAATGCGGCGGTTATCAATGCCCAAGCCTTTTTAAATGTTCAGCAGGCTTTTGGCGGTTTTGACGGCTATATTTGGCAATTCGTTGAACACAGGCCACTGCACAACGCCTGGGAAAATGCCGCCGACATCCCGGCTTTTACGCGAACATCCGAGCTAATGAGCAAGGATCTTAAACAGCGCGGCTTTAAGTTTGTCGGCAGCACCATTTGTTACGCTTATATGCAAGCAACCGGCATGGTTAACGATCACACCGTCGATTGTTACCGGCATGCCGAAATTAAAACCCAGTATTCATAGGAGAAACATTATGCGTTATCTACATACCATGGTTCGGGTTCATGACCTGAATGAATCACTCGATTTTTATTGCAATAAGCTGGACCTGGTCGAATGCGACAGAATGGACAGCGAAGCCGGACGTTTTACCTTGGTCTATCTGCATGCGCCGCTGGATGCCTATCAGGCTGCAACAACGCATGCACCGTTGCTGGAACTGACTTATAACTGGGATACCGAGGATTATCAGGGCGGCCGCAACTTCGGCCATTTGGCTTTCGAAGTCGATAATATTTATGAGACCTGCCAGAAATTGATGGATGCAGGCGTGGTCATCAACCGCCCGCCGCGTGACGGACGGATGGCGTTTATACGCTCGCCGGATAATATTTCTATCGAGTTTTTGCAAAAAGATGCGCCGCTGATGCCTTCGGAGAAATGGCTGGCTATGGAAAATACAGGTTCTTGGTAAGAACACGAAGGGCTGTTCTGGTACTAAGCCGATGATACGCAAATTGCACGCTCTCAAATGAGCAAGAAAAAAACCATCAGTATTCGGCTAGAAGACGATATTGAGCGTATCAAGGCCGAGTCTCTTAGCCAAGGACTGTTGATTTGAAATGCATACAACCCTAACCGTAACTTCTCATTAACTACAGGCAGTATTTTAAGAATCTTTTATTTACCCCGAAGGACACGAAGTTTTATTTCTTCGTGTCCTTCGGGGTGATTTTTTTTAAGCTTTGTTAACCGAGCTATTGTGGCGTTATTTGTTATTTCAGTGAAATCCGTGGCTAATAAGGTTTTTAGGTTAATCGCTGCAAACAGGCGTTGCCGTAATCGTAGGGCTTGTGCTTACATTAAGTTGAGTGATATTAGCTTTGTTGATCGCGCCTTTTCTGGCCAGTTTAACCGCTTGCGGCGTCCAGCCTAGATCGTCGGCAGAAACCGTTAACGTCTTTTCTGTCATAACCGCATCTTTGATGCCTTCGCACCCTGCTATGTTGCCGTTGCCGTCCAGTTCCCCGACTAATACGTCTAATTTACCCGCTCCCCATGACGCGCTCATTCCTGTTAACCCATAGCCGCCGGCTATGGGTTTGACGCTGCCGCTGTCGATTGCCGTGCCACCCAAGGTTTTCACCCAGCTAGGCGCAAAGTCGGCATCGAAAGCCCCGTACAACAGGTCTGAATCGCCGTTCAGGTTTGCTGTTGGATTGGTCAGATTAATTTTGCTTGTTTGCCCGCTGAGCGAGTAAGTTCCATCGGCATTTTTAAAGAAAAACGCCGGGTCCATCGTATTCAGCTCAAAACTCTTGCCGAATAGCGCGCCGCCTGTTGCCGACAACTGAATTGCAGCAGGGTGTAGCGCATATAAGGGGACGCTGAAGCCTTGCATGGTGTAATAGGTCATGGCGTTTACGCTGCCGTTCAGGGTAAAAGAGCCGTCACTGTTCTCGTTGACTTCGGTAATAGTGAAACCGGCATCCTGGCCTACGCTGTATTTTTTATCCCAGACGATGTTCAGATCAGCATCCAATTTGACCACGAAAACCGTGCTGTTTTTATGCGGGATACCGAAAGAATCCGGGGTATTGACAGTCGTGGTGCCATACAGCAAGTAATTGTCGTTGCCGATGGCTTTTAAGCCCTGTGCGTTATTGATACCGCTGGCGCCGTATTTGTTAAACGATCCAGCCACAGGCAGGCCGTGATTGTCTAATAAACCGATCACCACATTCCAGTTGCCGGCGTTTCCGGCATTGGCTACCAAGATAAACTGATTGCCTTTAGGCGTAAAAGCGGCTACAGCATTGTTATGGGCATAATTCAATACGCTGCTCCATTCGGGCGCGCCGGTATTGGCATTGATTTTAGCGACTATCATGTCGGTGTCGCCCTTGGTGTTGAACGAAGTGGTTGTGCCTTGCGCCCATAACGCTCCTAGTGCGTCTTGATTGATGAACAGATAGTCCGCACCTTTGCCCTTGTAGACATTACGGAATAGGGGGGTCAGTTTTCCGGTTGCCCGATTGACTTGATAGACGGCCCACACCGCATCGCCTGAAGCCGTTAGTTTGGTTTGCGTCGTGCCTTGCACCAATAGCCGCCCGTCAGCCAATTCAGTGGCAGAAAAAGCATCATAAGCCCCGGTACTGATTTTATTCGTCCACAGCGGCGTACCATCGGCGGCCAGTAAAGACAATAATTGTGCGGGCTTGGTTGTTATTCCCGCCAGCATATTACTTGCAGTATCCACAGCACCGGGAAAACCGCTTAGAGAACCGCTAGAAAGCAGTGTTACATAGTAACCACCTTGAGCCGACGGGGTTGCCTTGCCCATATCATTATTCGGCGTACCGTAAGCAGTCAGCCAACCCGCTTGGGCGGTGCCGGCAGTCAGTAAAGCAACACTCAGCGCCAATTTAGTTAAGCGACGGACAGTATTTTTCTTTTTCATGATAGTTACTCTCAAATATAAGTTAATGGATTGTTGCGGCGTTAAACTTACTCGGTGTTAGTAGTGGAAATGCCGGGCATAAACAGTATGCCCGATAGGGCTGGCGGGCCATATTCATTGAGCTCCACCGTCCCGATCATCGCTTGCTTAGATTGGCCTGCATCCTTGACATTCGCTGACGGTACGGCGGTGTGAACTCAGTCGTTAGGTGCCGATGCGGCATCGTCATTGTCGCGGTGTTTCTTGCGTTTTTGCTGTGGTTTTTGCGTAGTGGGCTGTGCCTGTTCCGAACGTTGCGGCATTGCCGATGCGGCATCGTCGCTGTCATGACGTTTGTAGCGTTTTTGCTGTGGTGTCGCTGTTTGCGTTGCGGGTTGTGCGGCCTCTGGTTGTGTCTGATCAGGGCTTTGCAGCGTTGGTGTGGCGGCCGATGGATTCATGAATAAGGCATCGCGCCCTACGGGGCCAATTACAGATCCCGGCGCAGGTGCAGCGACAGGTGTAGCCACTGGCGCAATCATAGGTACCGGCTGGTCGGAAATGTCGCGCGCCGGCGGTGTGAATGCTGCATCTTGCTCCGGCGTAGGTTGCACCGCAGTATCCTGTCTTTGTTGACTGTTTTGCTGCTCCTGCGCCGATCCGGCAAATTCTTGGCGCAGTTGCTGTATTTCTTGTTCATGTTCTTGGCGAAGTCGGGTTTCTTGTTCCCGTTCATGGGTATGCCAGCGTTTCTTTAATGTTGCGATTTCTTCTTGGCTGGCATGACGCTGCCTTAATGCTTCCATTTCTTGTAAATGCTGCTGTTTTGCCTGAGCCTTCAAGTCCATTTGCTGTTGTTGCATGCGTTGGTTCAGTATTGTGATGCGCTGGTTGTACTGCTGATTCCGGATGAGCGTATTTTGCTGTACATTGGTGATTTGCGTTTGCTGATAGGTATTGTTGCCTGGCTGATAGGCGTTGGAATGGGGGCGATATTCCCTTCCTCCCCCATTCGTCGATCCGTGGTATGTCGAGTATGGTCCTGTGCATCCGCCGAGCAGTACAGCGGTGCAGGTGAAAGTTGTAGTGAGCCATTTTTTCATAAAAACATCCTGATTTAAGCGTTGGGTTACAAATAAAGGTGCAGGCGGCAGGCCATCGGTTAGCGTAACGGAACGGCTGGTCGAGCAATGATGGCCGGCAATTTTGCAACGCTTTCGGCTTGCCTTGGCGGACGAACTATTTTGTCTTGCCGGGTATGCGATGCGTACTTGGCTCGTTATGGTTAGAGTGCATTCAGATCGATAGGTGCTCAACCCCGTTGCCGACGCCAATAGTGCATATTAATATAGGACTTAAAATAACAGATAGGATTTTTTTGGAAAACAGGATCAAGACCAGCATGGGGAATGTCTTGATAAAGGATGAGCGGAAGCCGTTCCCTGAAAATCATGCAAGGAACACGAAGCGTACCCGGCATGATTTCTCGGCCTAACAAAAAGCTTAAATCGCTTTCTTAATCCGCTCTAAAGCGTTTTGCAGATTCGCCATGCTGGTGGCTATCGAAATCCTGATATGTCCAGGCGTGCCGAATGCGGAACCCGGCACCAACGCAACGCCCGCTTGTTCGATTAAATACTCGGAAAAACCAAGATCGTCATTGATGTTATCCAGTCCGGCAATCAGTTTTTCCACGTTAGGGAACACGTAAAAGGTACCGTCGGTTTCAAGGCAGTCAACGCCGTCTATGCTGTTGAGTTCGGCAACAACATAATCGTGGCGCTTTTTAAATTCAACGCACATGTTATCGATAAAACTTTGATCGCCGGTTAATGCGGCTTCGGCGGCATGTTGCGAAATTGACGTCGGGTTGGAGGTGCTTTGCGACTGAATGGTGCACATCGCCTCGATCAAATCCGCAGGGCCTGCGGCGTAGCCGATACGCCAGCCGGTCATCGAATAGGCTTTGGATACGCCGTTCATGACCACGGTGCGGTCGTAAAACTCGGGATGCGCGTTTAAGATGTTAACAAACGTGCCTTTCTTCCAAAGAATGTGCTCGTACATATCATCGGTTGCGATGACGATGTTGGGGAAATCCTTAAGCACGTCGCCCAGAGCTTTCAGCTCTTCCAGGTCATACGCAACGCCGGACGGGTTGGACGGGCTGTTGATGAAGATCAACCGCGTTTTATCGGTAATGGCGGCGCGCAATTGTTCGGGCGATATTTTAAAGTTTTGCGCTTGGGTGGTTTCGATAATAACCGGTACGCCGTCGGCCAATAACACCATGTCGGGATAGGAAACCCAAAACGGCGCAGGGATAATAACCTCGTCGCCTGCGTTAAGCAGGGCCTGGGTCAGATTGAATGAGCTTTGCTTGCCGCCGCAGGAAACCAGAATCTGGTTGGCTTGGTAATCAAGACCGTTATCGTTCTTGAACTTGGCGATAACGGCTTTTTTCAGGCTGGCGATGCCGTCAACCGCGGTGTACTTGGTGTGGCCGTTCTCAATAGCTTTAACCGCCGCCGCCTTGATATGATCCGGGGTGTCGAAATCCGGCTCGCCTGCGCCCAGGCCGATAATGTCTTTGCCGGCAGCGCGCATTTGCGCGGCTCTGGCGGTAATGGCCAAAGTCGGTGATGGTTTAACTGCTTGGACTCTGTTAGAAAGTTTGATGCTCATGTTTCCCCGTGTAAAATCAATGTCGAAAATGAAGCCGATTATACCTTATGTATAATGGCTTACTAACATTCAGGTGTTAAAAAGCATGTTTATTGAGACGTTCAAGTGAAAAAGCAGTTTAAAATCCACAGCCGGTTTCAGCCCGCCGGTGATCAGCCTAGCGCGATAAAAGCATTGGTCGAGGGCTTGAATGACGGCGAAGTGCACCAGACTTTGTTGGGCGTGACCGGCTCCGGTAAAACCTTCACCATCGCCAATGTGATCAATCAGGTGCAGCGCCCGGCCATGATTATGGCGCCTAATAAAACCCTGGCCGCGCAGTTATACGGCGAAATGAAGGAGTTTTTCCCGGAAAACAGCGTCGAGTATTTCGTCTCGTATTACGACTATTATCAGCCGGAAGCGTATGTGCCTGCCTCCGACACCTTTATCGATAAAGATGCGGCAATCAACGAGCATATCGAACAGATGCGCTTGTCGGCGACCAAGGCCTTAATCGAACGGGAAGATACGATAGTGGTCGCCACGGTTTCGGCGATTTACGGCTTGGGCGAGCCGGAATCGTACTTCAAAATGGTGTTGCATCTGGTCAAGGGCGACATGATTAATCAGCGCGACATCCTGCGGCGGCTGGCCGAAATGCAATACACCCGCAATGACATCGATCTGCGCCGTGCAACTTATCGGGTGCGAGGCGAGGTGATCGATGTGTTTCCGGCCGAGTCCGACAGCGAGGCGTTAAGAATAGAGTTGTTCGATGACGAAGTGGAGCGCTTGTCGTTATTCGATCCGCTGACCGGGGAAATTACCCGGCGGCTGGAGCGTTATACGATTTATCCGAAGAGCCATTACGTCACGCCGCGAGATCAGTTATTGGAGGCGGTTGAAGCGATCAAGATAGAACTCAAGGAGCGTCTTGAGCAATTGCGTTCGCTCGATAAACTGGTCGAAGCGCAACGCTTGGAGCAACGGACGCTGTTCGATATTGAGATGATTTTGGAAATCGGTTATTGCTCCGGCATTGAAAACTACTCCCGCTACCTGTCCGGCAGAAGCGCAGGCGAGTCGCCGCCGACTATGTTCGATTATTTACGCGACAACGCCTTGGTAATTATTGATGAAAGCCACGTCGCCGTGCCGCAGATCGGCGCCATGTATAAGGGCGACCGGTCGCGCAAGGAAACCCTGGTCGAATACGGCTTCAGGCTGCCTTCTGCATTGGATAACCGGCCGCTGATGTTCGATGAATTTGAGGCCAGAGCGCCGCAACGGATTTATGTATCGGCAACGCCGGGGCCCTATGAAAGAGAACATTCAGGCGTTTTTGCCGAGCAGGTGGTCAGACCGACCGGCTTGCTCGATCCGGTCGTGGAAGTGCGCCCGGCAACCACGCAGGTCGATGATTTATTATCGGAAATCAACCTGCGTGTGGCGGTAAAAGAACGGGTGCTGGTGACCACCTTAACCAAACGGATGTCCGAAGATTTAACCGAATATTTGATGGAACACGGGGTGAGGGTGCGTTACCTGCATTCCGATATCGATACTGTGGAAAGAGTCGAGATTATCCGGGATTTGCGGCTGGGGCAATTCGATGTGTTGGTGGGCATCAACCTGTTGCGCGAAGGGCTTGATATACCGGAAGTGTCATTGGTTGCGATATTGGATGCCGACAAGGAAGGCTTTTTGCGTTCGGTCGTCTCACTGGTGCAAACCATCGGCCGGGCGGCGAGAAATGTAAACGGCAAGGCGATTTTGTACGGCGATAAAATCACTAAATCGATGCAGCAGGCGATAGATGAAACCGAACGCCGCCGTGAAAAACAGCACAAGTTTAATAGTGAACACCATATAGAGCCGAAAACTATTTTTAAGTCGGTAAACGATATATTGCAGGTATCGATACCCGGTGCAGGACTTACAAATTCCAATAAATTGCTTAACAAAGTAGCGGAGCTGCCGGCCGACTATAAGGCGATGACACCCAAGCAGGCGGGTAAAAAACTGAAGCAGCTGGAAGATGCGATGTACCGGCATGCGAAAAATCTTGAATTTGAGCAGGCGGCGAAGATCAGGGATGAGATTAAAGCCCTGCAGGCGTTGATGTTGGTTTAATAGCGTAGCTCATTCCCTATTGGTAAAAAGACTGTATGGAGCTGTTGCGGAGCGCTTAGGGGCTTTTCTAAATAAATGCCTTCTCCCCGTTTTTTAATTGGGGGAAGTGAATACTTAGGAACATGCAGAAATTAATTTAAGCAATTACCATGAAGAGCATGAAGACTTAAATCCTTCATGCCTTTCATGTTCTTCATGGTTTAAAAATAAAACTTGCTCAAGTTATTTCATGCACATTCCTTAGCGTTTTCAAAGCGAGATGGGAGTCGTTTTATCAATGATAGATTTCCAAGCAGAGTATTAGCGCAATCTGCTTGATTTTTAATGGAGATATTTAAAATGAAAAAAATATTTGTTCATGTTGGAACACATAAAACGGGTAGTTCCGCGATTCAAAAGTTTTTAACTCAAAATAGAGATAACTTGATCAAATATAATTATCGGTATGATTTTATCCCTGAAGAAGGAATAAATCATTCTACTCTTGATTTTGTTAACAAAGGACAGGAACTTCAGCTGGATAATAATTTTAATTATATTTTTTCAAGTGAAGATTTATATATAAATTTCGAATGTATAAAATGTTTTTTACTGGATAAGTCAAATGAATTTGAAATTAAAATTATAATTTATTTAAGAAGACAGGATATTATGAAACAGGCGGTTTATAACCAAATTGTTAAAATGGGGCATTTTGCTGAAAAAATTTATCAGGACCACCATTATAATTTGGATTATTCTGTTTTTTTAGGCAAAATGTCTAAGCTGTTTTCTAAACGGAATATTATCGTTCGGCCCTATGAAAGTTCACAGTTTTATGGCGGTTCAATTTATGCTGATTTTTTAAATATCTTAGGACTTAAATTATCAAGTGACTTTCAGTTTGATGATGAAGTGGTTAACCCATCGTTAAGCAATGATGGATTGGAATATTGCCTGTATATTAATAAGCTGAATCTGGCTTTTTCAGTTCGGGATCAGATAAATAAAATGGTTATACAACTAGAGTCCATAACCAAGCATCATCGAATGTTCCGCGAGCATAATATACTTCCTCCTGTTAGACGCCGAAAAATTATTGCAGCTTACTCGGTATCGAACGCCAAAATTGCCAGGGAATATTTAAACCGCAGTAATGGCATGCTGTTTACAGATCCATTGCCTGATATTAATGAGCCTTGGTCTTCGCCTTTATGTATTAATCAGGAAAAGGCTTATTCAATAACCAAGTCCATATATAGTTTAAATAGAAGCCTGATTTATAATGCGTTTAAACACACGAATTTCTCTTCAGGCAATCCTGATTATTATAGTGAGGCAAAAGATTTTTTGTTGCCTGTTTTTAGAAAGGTGTTAAGTGAATTTGAGATAAAGGAGCTGGAAAAAGACAGCTCGGAAAATGATGTTCTACGCAAAGTGTTTGAGACGCTAAAATTATACTGCGCGCTTACCCCCGATAACTTTTTTGATTTAATTTATAATTACACTCCGAATATTAGCAAAAAATCTATTGTGGGTGGATATATCGAATTGGTATCTACAGGAGGAGATCCTTTTTTTGAGTTACTCCCGTTAACTATAAATGACGGTAGCGTGACTTATATCAAGTTAATTATAGATTCTCCCGCTAAAACAATCGCACAATGTTTTTTCAATATAAAAAACAGTAGTTATTACCCAACTGAATGTTGTATTGAAAGACAGTTGGATAAAGGACTTAATGAAGTTTATTTTATAATTGATGATGCAAGGTTTAGCGGGCAACTGCGAATTGATCCGGGCACAATAGCAGGTGTTTTTAAAATTAAAGAAATAATTATAAAAACAAGTTATTAAGACGTAACTAATCGGTCTTAGCAGCGAAAGTATCGACCTATACGATTGACGGAACAGCAGTAGGGCGTGCCGTGCGCGCCTTCTCCGGGGCTTGAAATACGCCTGCTTCGTACTTAAAGCCTTTGGCGCGCACGGCACGCCCTGTTTTCATGCGTATGCTATTTATGCCGTGTATTGCGTGGATAAATCGCCTTTTTTAATCTATTCGTACAGGCCGAAAAGTATGCACCCAGACCAGGCTGTCGGTTTCCCAAGTCATCCCGGCATGCATTTTTAAAATAATGTCACGATACATTTCAAGGCTTGGATAACCCTCTGCCCGGGCATCGGCATCGGTCATATCGCCTAAGCGCTGACGCGTTAAATCAGTCACAACGAAAGTCATCCCGTCCAGGTCGAAGGTTTCGCCCGGCCAACCATATACGCCGTTACGACGCTGCTGTGTTTTTATTCCCGCTTTTGTCGCGTCTACTAATTTCGGATGAGTGACCAGACGCTCTATCGAACAAGTTTTCTCAGGGTAAGCTTCCATTGTTGATCCTATCTCTATTAAAAAATTCTATTGTACACCAAGCAATCCGGTCCTGTAGCGGCTCTCAGCCGTTACCTAAACTAATTCCGCAACCAGCCGATAAATATAAACGAATAAATTTTATCTTAGGGGCAAAGCGAATGATCATAAAAAGTTCCGCCATCCAATTAAACAGCCGACATCAATTTTTAAAAAGTTCTCAAGAATCCGAGTCGCTACGGTTTTGGAAAACGCCAAGGCAACCGGCAGAGCAATCCGGTTTGAGTAGTAAAGGCCAGTCGGCAGATGTTGTTAGTCTGAGTAAAACCGCCCAAACATTTAAACCCGAAAAACAATCTCTCGATCTCAGTGAGGCGCCTGACGCTGTTCACGGTGCAATGATACTGATTATAAAACAGATGATTAAACAGTTGACCGGAAAGGATTTTAAGATATTTTCAGCCGACGAGCTGATGGCCGATCAAGCAAGCGGCGCTCAAAATGTTGATATAGAAGCAGCGCCGCCTGCAAGTCCACAAGCTTCCGCCGATTTCGGCCTTGTTTACGAGCATCAGACTGTCTATCAGGAGTCTGAAAGCCTAAGTTTTTCTGCGGCCGGTTCGATCGAAACCCAAGACGGGAAAAGTATCGAGTTTTCAGTCAAACTGAATATGAGCCGTGAATTTCGTATGGAAACCAATAGTTCGATCGCGATTGGCGATCCCGAAAAGAAAGTCGATCCGCTGGTTATCAATTTTGCCGGTAATGCGGCGGAGCTGTCGCAAACACATTTTGAATTCGATATTGACGCCAACGGTACGGCTGATCAAATCGCCGGCCTAAAGCCGGGCAGCGGTTTTCTGGCGCTGGATAAAAATAAAGACGGTGTTATCAATAACGGCTCTGAATTATTCGGCCCTAATTCCGGTAACGGCTTTTCGGAATTGGCCAAGTATGACAGCGACAATAATGATTTTATTGATGAAGCCGATCCGATCTATGACAGCCTGAGAATCTGGCAACGGCATGAGGACGGCAGTCAGCAGCTTTTGGCGTTGGGCGATAAAAATATCGGCGCCATCTATCTGGGCCACGCTACCACCCCGTTTCAATTACGCACGGCCGATAATCAATCGTTGGGAGAAGTGACCGATAGCGGTGTTTATTTAACCGAAGACGGCAAAACCGGAACCGTCCAGCAAATCAACTTTAGCGTATAAGTTAAAGAGCCGCCGGAAAGAATTAGTGTTGATATAGGTATTCGTACTAATAAACTCGGTCTGCCTGTTTTGTTAATCTATAGCCGACAAGAAGGGCTGGATGCTAAATTTTGTCACATTATCTCTCTTACATGGACCACCCTTTTTTCTCTCTGGGGTGGTCTTTTTTTTGAACATCACCCTCCGCTTTGCTCCATTATTCCTGAAAAATCCTTAACGACCTGATTCTATTGATAGCGGCCGCCAGTTCATATTTGCGCGGCTTGGACAGGGTTCCCGGATAATCAGGTTCTAAGATAGCTAATCCGCGTTTGCTGATTTCGCCCTCCAGCCAGTCTATCCAGAATCGAATAGTCTCAGGTCTACCCTCTGCCAGTTTTAGTTGAGTCCGTAACGCCAACAGGCAGTAGCCGATGGTTAAAATCTGCGGCGCTTCTGCGATTTGCATCACCGCTTCCAGATTGATCAGATCCATGCCGTATTCCAGTTGTTTCGGCGCGTTGCGTAAATCTTTTATGCGTTTGGGCATAGCCTTGTTCAAGCGTTGATTGATGTAAGCGGGATCGAAATTATCGACTGCGAGGCGGCGCGATGCCGCAAAACCGGAGATCGGCGTATCTTCCTCCGCTATCGGTCCCAGCCGGTCACGCACCTTGGCGGTAATATCCTCGCAACGGTAATTAGCCATCAGCAGACAGGTATCGGCTTTCTGCAAAAAATAGCCTAGGCCGCCGACTACAAAAATCATCGAAACCTGGTGTTTTTTCCACAGTGAGCGTACCGTTGAATAAAGCGGTTTGATCGGCTCTTGCGCCGCATCCAGGATTTTTTTGATCAATTCGTCGCGCACCAGAAAATTGGTCGCGCAGGTATCTTCATCAAACAGCAGCAAACGGCTGCCGCTTTCGATAGCCTCGACAATGTTCGTCGCTTGCGAGGTACTGCCGCTGGCGTTATCGGATGAAAAACAATCGGTTTTAAGGCCGTTCGGCAAGTCGCCGATAAACGGGCTGATGTCGACATTGCGAATACTGCGGCCCTCTTCTGCCCTGATAAAAAAAGCATCTTCCCGAGTCACCACATATTCCCGGCCGTCTCCCGGAATATGCGCATAAACCCCGGCTAAAATCGCCTGTATTAAAGTCGATTTACCATGATAACCGCCGCCGGTAATGCAGGTGATACCTTGTTTAATACCCATGCCGGTAATGTTGCGGCCATCCGCCAAGGGGATTTTTATTTGCAACGAGGCGGGGGATTGAAAGGTTTTGACGGATTCGCCGATAGCCTGCCGGTCATCGACGCCGCTATGCCGCGGCAAGTTGGCGTCATTGGCGATAAAAGCGACCAAGTCATGCTGCTGCATAAACCGAATGATCTCGGCGCGTGTTTTTTGCACATCAATAAACCGCTCAAGCTGCGTTCGGCTTTGCCGGTCGTAGCGCTGATAAAAAAACGTAGCGTCAACAATGGCCGTCAGTTCCTGGCTCAACATGATCCAGGCCTGCCCGGCATCAAAAACACCGCCGCCCTGTCCTTTTGCCGGGAGGCTGATAATAAAACGCAAATAAACCGCATCGTCATCAAACAAAACGCTGTCCCTGCCCAGCATCTTTTGGCTCAGGGCGATGGTGTTAAAGGAACCGCTGCCCTCTTTACCGCGATTTTGCTGCGCAATCCGCTCAATTCCTTGACGAAAGCGCCGAAGCAAAAAATCCGCCAGCGCCAGTTTGCATTCGGCGGTCCGGAAAAAATCCTCGGGGATTTTACTGGTCTGTAGCGCTATTTTTACCGATGCAATAGAAGCAGGGTTAGCGCCCGGACTGCCCTGCATTTTGATAAAGCCGAGTTCAAATCCGGGGAAGCGATAAGAGCCGAGCAGTTTTTGGATGTTGTGAAAAGATTGGTCGGCGATAGAAGCCAGTAAGTCATGTAATGTGTTCACATTCCCTCCTGCTTTTCAAGGTAAAACGAAGAAGTTAGGTGATTTCCAGGAAAGGACTCGAAGTTTATTTTTTCTTCGAGTCCTTCGTAGCGAGTAATTAGAGTCGATATGCAGAGTCTATTCTTTACCGGATATTGCCTTAGGAATGTGCACGAGATAATTTGAGCAAGTTTTATTTTTAAACCATGAAGAACATGAAAGATATGAAGGATTTAAGTCTTCATGTCTTTCATGCTCTTCACGGTAATTGCTTAAATTAATTTATGCATGTTCCTTAAGGTTTGTAACCTCATTTCCGTGGTAATCCATTTCAGCAATCAACTTCATTTTCACCAAATTATTATCAATAGCCAAGGCCTTAAAAGCGCTTTTTATCGGCATGGTTTTTAGCGCATCAACCGAACCGAACCTGAAAGCAAACAGCCTGTTTTTCTTGCCCTCGGGAAAATCGCGCATTATTCGATTAATGCCGGCATCGATAAGCGTTCTTGCTTTGTTCAGCTCGGTGGCGGCTTCCGGCTTCAAGCCGGTTAACGGCTGTTTGCCCGGCAATGGCAAGACTTCAACCGGCAGCTCCGGTTGGAGTCTTTGGCGTATATCCGCTAATTTTTTACTTTGCCCGTGAGCCACCAACAGATTGCGCTCGGTAATATTCACTTTCGGCCGGTCTGCTCCGGGGCTATCGGATACTTTGTTCATCAATTAAAACGGGATGTCGTCATCATACGGCGCATCAAAATTATCATGGCTAGGGGCTTGCTGGGCAGATGGCTGTTGATAGTTCTGTTGCGGCGGCTGGTTCGAGTCGTTCCTTTTGCCGACCAAATCGATAATATTGGCGTTAAGCTCCAGACTGGTCTTAGTCGAGCCGTCTTGCGCCCGATATTCGCTTTGACTCAGCTCACCCGAAACAAACACCTGCTGGCCTTTTTTCAGGTAATTTTGCAATTGCCCCTCGGCGCGCTTACCCCACAACGCACACCTGATCCATAGCGTTTGTTGCTTTTCGCCGAAGCCGATATTGTTGGCTACGGTAACATTCAACACCGCCTGACCCGACGGCAAATACCTGACTTCTGCATCACGGCCCACGGTGCCGGTAAAACTAAAAACGTTGCTCATTTTTTTCTCGTTGATGGTTAAATTAACAATATGGCTATTATCGACTGGTTTCAAGCAAAAGAAAAATGCAAAAGCTCAGACCGGTTTTGATTATTGCCCGACCAAGCCCGGTTTTAACCGAATGACCTCAACGATGAGTCCCCCGCCCATTCTTTAACAAAGTATTTTTGAGCGTAGCTGAAAGACTTAGGATAACGGTTCGATTCCCCTCTTTGGAAAAAGAGGGGGTAGCGGAGATTTTCCAAACAACTGCTTACTGCCCGATACTACAAGTATTGGCGGGGGTATTTGCTTTTGGAATGCTGGTCAAATACGCATAAATTGCATTTAAGTCATTATCGCTCATCTGACCGAAAATAGGCCATGGCATGACTTGCAGAATATGGCCGGGCATATCGGGATCATGGCCGGTGCGGAGTAGGTCTTTAAACTCCGTTCGGGTAAGACCGGCGGGGTTTCCGTTAGTATCGGGCGTCAAATTGGGCGAAATCAGGCCTTCTATCCGGACGCCGCCTGCCAAATAGCTTGTTGCATTAAACTGTTTGACTTCTCCATTATGGGGATTATGGCCTACTGCGTAAGTCGGGCAACTGTGGCAATTGGCGCAACCCGCCTGCGTATTGACAAGGTAACTGCCCATATACACCGCGTTGGCAACTTTTCCTGCCAGGTTAAGTTTGATCGGTAATGCTTTAGGCGCGGCGGCAATGATACTTTGTCCTATATTGATCCGGGATTGGTCAGCGTTGCGGACTTTAATGGTGCCGGTCATGGAGGGATGAAACCGGCAATGGTAATTAAACGTGCCGGGTGTGGTAAATTCCCGGCTGAAAGATTGTCCGGTGCTTAAATCATTGCTCCATAAATTGTCAGTTTGCGTTGTGCTATGAGGCGATGCATCCTGATTGATCCATTTGACCGAATCGCCAAGATTGATGGTAATAACACCGGGTGTAAAGACAAAGTTTTGAATGGTGACCGTTGCCGCCGCTACGGAAAAAGAAATTAAAAGCAACGAGATGGAGAAAAACGAGCGAAATAAACTGTTCATAAGGCTCCCCTAATGGTAGGTAAATGGTTGTGCTGCAGCGCACAGTTTCTTTTACACCAAGGCCGATAGAATTTCAATTAAACTCTCCGGGCTGTAAACGTTGGCTCAGTCGGCAAAAGCAAGGGTTTTGGTTTAAGCGCATGGCAGTAGGCGTTTACTCGTTTTTTCGTTAACACACAGAATAAGGCTTTTTACTATGAATAAATTTATAAGCTCTTCAATAATCACTGTAAGCTTGGGTTTGTTTTTATCGTATTCCGCATTGGGACAGGAGCAAAATGCTGTCCAAATGACACCCGCGTTTAGTCCGCTCACCCATAATGTCGGCAATCATGCCATTCATGTTTTACCGAAAACAGCCATCAGAGCGGCGCGTGCCGCCATGGCAACTAAAAATCCCGGTCCCTTGCTTTATTCGAAGGGCGGCTCGGTTATGAATAATGTGACTATTTATGCTATTTACTGGACGCCGCCAACGTTGCAAAATGGAACACCGGCGGTCATGTCGAGTGCGTATCAGGCACTTCAGACCCGGCTTATAACGGATTATCCGGGACATGGTTTGGCCAATAACAACACTCAGTACTATCAAAACATCAACGGCAATATCAGTTATATTTCCAGCCAAGGCAGCTTTGGCGGTGCTTATATCGATACATCGCCTTATCCCAATTCAAAATGCAGAGCCTCGACAACGCCCAATACTTGTATTACTGATGCCGATATTGCAGCAAAGGTACAGGAGGTCGCGGCTTTACAAGGCCGGCCCGGCGGACTGAACACTCTTTTCATGGTCTATACCGCGAAAGGAGAGGATGTTTGCGATGACGGCACGGCTTCCAGCCAATGCGCTAATACGGATTATTGCGGCTATCACAGTTATATCGATCAAACTTCTCCCACCCTTATTTATGCGATTATGCCTTACGGCGATCCCGCCGGTTGCGGCGGCGCTAAAACGCCGAACAACAATCCGGCCGCAGAAGCCGCTATGAACACGGCAAGCCATGAAATTGCCGAAGCCATTACAGACCCATTATTGGATGCCTGGATGACGGCGGGAGGCGATGAGATTGCCGATATTTGCGGAGGCTATGGTACAAATACCTGGAAGTCCGGTAGCGCAAATCAAATGTGGAATGGTCATTTTTACGAGTTACAACAAGAATATAACAACCATACAAAAAGTTGCGCCAGTATCGGTCCTTAAGTTGTATCGAATCAAAGGCTGACAAAGGACGCTCTTTTCTTTGCCGGCAGATCTTTTGGAACTGTCGAATGGGTCGGCTTAAGCGGTAATGTTAAAAGCTTAAGGGAGCAAAGGGTTTCGTTTGTGCACAGCAACAATCAATGACTTAGCACGATCTTTAAATGAGCGCTTCAATACCGGTCAATCAGTCGTAAGTTATTGATAAGTTATAGTGTTATCAATTTGTTGAGTTTTTGTACAATTTAACAAAACAGTAATAAAAACCGCAGCTAAGCGATAAATAAAACAATCAATCCACAGAGTTATCCACAGGTTTTGTGAATAACTCCGGAATACGGTTGAGTTAACAAGCGCTTATTGGCAGAGAATTCTTGGGGACGGTATATAAGGCGGCGTTAATAGCCTTGACGGCTTTATCTGCACGGCGGCGTTATGACGATGTCAGTAAAGCTGATAATTTTTCAAAATCCAACGGTTTGAGCAAGTAATGGTTGAACCCCGCCGATTGCGAACGTTTGCAGTTTTCAGCCTGCCCGTGACCGGTTAAGGCGACCAGGATGGAATCGCGGGTCTCCGGCAATTCGCGCAGCCGTTTGGCGACCTCGTAACCGTCCATATCGGGGAGGCCAATATCAACCAGCACAACCTGTGGGCGGAACACTTGCGCCCGTTCGATCGCTTTCCGGCCGCAATCGGCCGTTTCGACCTGATGACCTTCCATTTGCAACAGCATCTCCAGACTTTCGGCCGCATCGGCATAGTCATCCACGACCAGGATACGGAATTTGGTCATCGGTAACGCGGACTCGCTTAGCTGGGATTCGGTAGTCGGGGATTCTACCGCTAATGTCGGCAGCCTTATTGTAAATGAGCTGCCCTGACCGATACCGCCGCTTGCGGCTTTAATCGTGCCGCCATGTATTTCAACCAGTTTACGCACCAGCGTCAAGCCAATGCCCAGTCCGCCTTGGGACTGGTCCAAGGAGTGCTTGGCCTGAGTAAAGAGGTCGAAAATCCGCGGCAAGATATCGGGAGGGATGCCGATCCCGGTATCCCGAACCTCGATAACGGCATCGGAGTCTTCCTGCATCACGCTCAAGGTGATTTTTCCTCCTTCGCCGGTATACTTGGCGGCATTGTTCAGCAAATTAGACAGCACTTGCGAAAGCCGGATACGATCGCCTTCTATCCATTGCGGCGTCGTCGTTTGTGAAATGATCAACTCCTGCCCACGTGACTCGATCAGAGGACGGCTGGTTTCAATCGCATTCTTCACAATATCGGCAAGTCCGAAATGTTCGATTTCCAGTCTGATTTTGCCTTGCATGATGCGGGCCACATCCATCAGATCATCGAGCAGCCGCACCATATGAGCCAGTTGGCGATCAATGACATCGCAGCTCCAAACCAGTTGCGAATCTGTAATTTCCTGCGTTTTCAGCAGCTGCACGGCATTGCGGATGGGCGCCAGCGGATTGCGGAGTTCGTGGGCCAGCATCGCCAGAAATTCATCTTTACGGCGGTCAGCCAGACGTAGCGCTTCTTCGGCGCGCTTGCGCTCGGTGATGTCGGTCGCCACCCCCAGCAGTTTGTTGCAATGACGGTCTTCAATCAGTGGGATTTTGACGGTGCTGTACCAGTGTACGGAGCCATCGGCATGCGTGACTTTTTCCTCCGGGATTTGTTTGGATTGACCGCTGCTCATAACATTATGGTCATCTTGATGGAAGCGAGTCACTTCGTCGGTGTTGGGGTTGAAGTTCTCATCGGTCAAGCCGATCAAATTTTCAGGGCTTGTGCCGTAGCACTGGGCTAAGGCCTTATTGCCTAAAAGGAATCGTCCTTCCCGGTCTTTGACAAAAATCAAACTGGGTGCGGTATCAATGACTTGTCTGAGGAAGGCGCGTTCATGCTGCAAGGCTTCCTGACTGCTTTTGATGTCGGTAATATCTTCAGTCGTTCCGAAACCGCCTAACAGCAAGCCATGCTCGTTAAATTCGAGCTCGGCCAGTTCGCGCACCCATTTGACCTTACCGTCCACTATAATCCGGTGTTCAATATCGTAGGGCCGGCCGGTAAGCGCGTCATTCCATGCCGTATCGACTGACTGCCGGTCTGCCGGGTGGACAAGATCAAGAAAGGATTGATAGGTTAAAGGGGTGTCTTTAGGTAGGCCGAAAATTCGAAAATTTTCATCGGACCATTCCAGAATATTCTTGCAAACATCCATACGCCAGCTGCCGATATGGGCTACTGCTTGGGCGCGGTTTAAATCCAGTTGGCTCTTGCGCAAAGCTTCTTCGGCTTGCTTGCGCTCGGTGATGTTGGTGCTTACCGTGCCCAAGCCGATTATTTTTTCGTTTGAGTCTTTTAGGACGAAGACGTTGTAGAGTATCCACAACGCAGCCTCGGTTTTGAAATGCCGGAAACGGATTTCGGTCTCAGCGCGGCCGTTCTGTAGTGCCGCAGGAAAGAATTCATCCAGAATAAAAGCCTGATCCTGCGGAAAAAAGAAGTCCTTGAAGGGGGTTTTAAGACCCTGTTCGAGACTATCCAAGCCTACCAGACGCAGTCCGGCATCATTGATAAAAAAAGGTATGCCTTGGGTATCGCACAGGCCGATAAACTCGGAGCTGCTTTTAGTGACGGAGATATATAAATCCCGCTCTGCTTGTGTCTGATTGAGCGCGGCAATTTGCCGCTTAAGCTGTTCCTCTCGTTCCATGACCCTATGCAATGCCCGCTTTTCCTGATCGTGTAAGCGGGTAATAATCAGGCTGCATAGTGCGCCCACACTAACTAAGAACACGATGCGTAGTATTTCACTAGGCTGAGCGATATAAAACGAGTTGTAAGGTGCGGCCAAAAAATAAGCGCTGACTGCCGCACTTAACAGCGTAGTGAAAAGCCCGGCTTTTAATCCCCCGCACCAAGCGGCGAAAGCGATCACGACTAAAAAGAGCAATAACGGCGGGGAGTCTCCGAAAACAAATTGGAGATCTTTTAAAATAAATAAAATAGCCGCCGTTCCCAATACTGCGGCTATATAGACATTGCCGAAAAGATATTGAATGAGGACTTCTAATAGCTTTTTCCCTGCCATGGCCAGTCCACGTTTCTTGTCAAAGACTGGGTAAATAGTCGGGCAGGTGTTGACGAACAGCGGCTGGACTCAACGTGGTTATATCTTTATCGAGTTCGAAACGGACCTGTTGTTTAATCTGTTCAGACAGGTGGTGGCGCAGCAAGCCCAGAAAAGTGGGTGCGGCGACAATCAGTAATTGTTCAAACCGGTTGGCATTGCGCGCTTCTTCCAGATAGTGGGCAATGCGTTGCGCAAAAGTGTCGGTTTCGTGTTTCTTGGGATCGGTGGGCTGCTCAAAAGCGTGTCCGCCGCCGTCGGAGCTTTTGATCTTGCCAGGCAGGTCGGAGGTTATTTCCCGGTCATGTAAACGGCCTTCGGCATGAGAAAGTTCTTCGATTTCCTCTAAAGGAGAAGAAGGCGTGTCGGCAGTGAAAATGCGAGCACGAGTACTATTAGCAACAACTATCCAGGTTAATTTCATGGTTGTTCTCTATGGCTGATGTTGTTTAAATAACACGCTCGCAAAACCCCATTAACCCTGAAAGCATCGGGGAGCATTGCTTACGGTAGGAGGAAGGTATCTATACAAACATCCTGCCAAATTGACATTTATCATATTTTTATAACGCTTATTTTTTTGATAAATATCAATTAAATCGGGTGAAATGTATAGATACCCGATAATTATGATAAAGACATCCAGGCATTCGATCAATAAGTAATAATACCAGAGGGTAGAAGACCATGAGGTAACGTTAGGAACGTGCATGAAATAACTTGAGCAAGTTTTATTTTAAACCATGGTAACTACTCAGCTATCAAAGACAACGGAACGCAGATGACACAGATGATTATGATAAACGCCGATAAATAAGCCTGAAACCGCAACAAACGGAGTTTTTCGGGATAATTCACAAAAAAATCTTATTCAATCATAGTCATCC
>JAUGSS010000024.1:0-20557 GCA_044426515.1 Methylococcaceae bacterium
AGTCATGTAGGGTACGCTGTGCGTACCTTTCGGCTTGTACATAAGTTTATTATTTTTGGAGGGATTAACGATGATTGCGGTACCCACACATTTGGAAGAATCCTTTTTGCATGTTGCAGAAATCGAACACAAACCCGTGAATAAGCTTATTGAGATGGCATTAACGGAATTCTTGGAAGACTATCACGATGCACGAATTGCGGAGGCGGCAATTGAAAGGATTCGACGCGGTGAATCCGAGCTTATATCACTTGAAGGCGCGGAAAGGATGTTAAATGACATGGACGATTAGCTTTGACAAATATGCACGCAAAGCATTATTCCAAGCGGGACGGGGTTTACAACCCCGTCCCTAACGTTTTGGTGATGTCTGAGCTAAATGGCTACAGGCAACCAATGCAAAACGTTTCGAACGGGGCAACATGCCCCGTCCGGCTGTGAGTACGCATCACGTACCTTTTCGGGGGCTCGAAAGCCTCAGAACGAAATTTACAACCTTTGGTTTTTAACTATGAATATCCAAGCCATTGAACAAGAAGTGTTACACCTTCCAATTGAAGACAGGGCGCGACTCGCTGAAAAACTACTTTCAAGTTTGGATAACTTGTCGGAACAAGAAAACGAAAAACTCTGGTTCGTAGAAGCGCAACGCCGCGCTGCTGAAATCGATAATGGAACTGTCCAGCTTGTTTCTGCCGAAGAAGTGGAAAGCAAAATCCAAGCAATTTTAAAATGATCCATACTTTCCATCCCGAAGCGGCTACTGAATATACGGAACATGTTGCATTCTATAAGTCTCTGCGTAAAGAACTCGGAATACGCTTTCACGAAGCGGTTAAATTGGTAATCGCCAATGTCTGTGCAATGCCTGACCGCTACAGCGCTGAATTTCCACCGGACATTCGCAGGGCAAGAGTTAATGGCTTTCCTTACAACGTCATTTTTCGGGAAGCTGATGGTAACATTCAAATTCTAGCTGTCGCACACCATCGCCGCCGTCCTCTTTATTGGCTTAACAGGGTTTAGCCTATGAAATTCCCAATAATGCAAAACTAGGAAATATTTATGCAAAGCATTTTTTTTAAAGAGGCTCAACAGAATCTTGACCGGCTTTGCCAAAAAGTCTGTGAAGACCATGAACCCTGCATTGTTAATCGTGAGGATAATAATCCTGTAGTTATTTTGTCACTGGCAGGCTTTAACGCATGGCAAGAAACCCACTATTTATTATCGAATCCGGCCAATGCTCAAAGACTGCTTAACTCGCTAGACAAAGCGCGGAGCGGGCAGCTGATGCAAAAGGAATTGATTGAGGAATGAACATCCTGTTTACGGACGTGCCTGGGAAGATTATCTGTATTGGCAGCAAACCGATAAACAAACGCTCAGAAAAATCAACCAATTGTTAAAAGAGATACAACGCACGCCATTTACAGGGATTGAAAAGCCGGAGCCATTGAAACATCAGTTGCAAGGTTGCTGGTCGAGACGCATTGATAGCGAACATCGTCTGGTCTATGAAATTGTCGATAATACTCTTCGAGTTATTGGCTGCCGTTTTCATTATTAACACTCTATTATGAAAAAACTATTCCCTCTTCTAGCTTTACTACTCTCTTTTAATGCCGTTGCAGACCCACGCGCCACCGGCGACCTAGGCATCGTCATCGAACGCGAAGACGGCAATGCGTTGATCATCAACACCACCGAACATAAACGCTTAGCCAAAATCGAAAAGCTGGGCGATTTGTCCCATGCATCCGTGGTTTTCTCCCGTGATCAACGTTACGCCTATGTTTTTGGCCGGGACGGCGGCTTGACTAAAATCGATATGCTCAAGGATGCCATCGACAAACGCATCATCCAGGCGGGCAACAGCATCGGCGGGGCGATTTCCCAAGACGGTAAGCTAATTGCTGTTTCCAATTACACTCCGGGCGGCGTTAAAGTTTTCTCATCGGACACGCTGGAACTGGTTGCCGATATTCCTTCCAACTATGGCGACGGGCTGCGCTCTAAAGTGGTCGGACTGGTCGACGCGCCCGGACAACTCTTTGTATTCAGCCTGTTCGATGCCGGTGAAATCTGGCTGGCCGATTTTAAAAATCCCAAAGCGCCGGTCATTAAAAAGTTCCCTAACATCGGCAAGCAACCTTACGACGCGTTAATGTCGCCGGACGGGCATTATTACATTGCCGGTTTATTCGGCGAACCCGGCTTGGCATTATTGGATTTATGGAATCTTGATGCCGGAGTCAAACGCATCTTGCCCGATTACGGCAAAGACGATGAGAAACTGCCGGTTTATAAAATGCCGCATCTTGAAGGCTGGGCAGTCGCCGGTGACTATGTGTTTGCTCCCGCGATAGGACAGCACAAGGTTCTGGTCATCGACAAAAACACCTGGAAACTGCATGACACTATAGCGGTCGCCGGACAGCCGGTTTTTGTAATGGCTCGGCCCGATGCGCGGCAAGTCTGGGTTAACTTCGCTTTCCCGGATAATAACCAGTTGCAGATTATCGATGTCAAAGATTTATCTTTGCGTAAAACCTTATTGCCGGGAAAAGCCGTTCTGCACATGGAATTCACCCCACGCGGCGAACAAGTCTGGGTTGCGGTAAGGGATGACAACCAGCTGGTGGTTTACGATACCGAAACCTTGCAGGAAATGACCCGCCTGCCCGCCCATCAACCCAACGGTATTTTCTTTAGCTCGCGGGCACATAAAATCGGCTTATGACAGAAAAATATAATAGAACACGGATGACGCGGATTAGGCTGATTTACGCAGATTTTAGCCACGCATGTTATATCCGTGCGTATCCGTTTAATCCGTGTCATCCGTGTGCCATTTTTTAATACCAAATATGCTATCCCTTCTACACAAACAGCTGCTAAACGACTATCAGCACGACTTTCCGCTATCGGCCCGGCCTTATCGGGACATCGCCGATGCGCTGGGCGTGACCGAAGCCGAGGTTTTATCGGCGTTTAACGAGCTGAACGATAATAATTTTATCAGCCGCATCGGCCCTGTTATCCCGCCCAATCATATCGGTGTCAGCGCTCTGGTCGCGATGTCCGTGCCCAAACAGCATCTACAGGCTGTTGCCGATAAAATCAGCGCTCATCCCGAAGTCAATCATAATTACGAACGCGAACACCGGCTTAATCTCTGGTTTGTAGTCATCGCTGCCGATGCCGAACATTTATGCAGCGTTATCGATGCAATAGAACGGGAAACCTCGTACCCAGCCATGCAACTGCCGATGCTGGACGATTTTTTTATCGATTTGGGTTTTAAGTTGGAGCTGAATAATGATTGATAAGCGTGATCGACAACTGCTTGAGCATATTCAGCTGGGGTTGCCGGTTTGCCCCAGACCTTATCTGGAAATAGGCAGGCTTTGCGAGATGCCCGAAACCGAAGTAATCGAGCGTCTAACCCGGCTTAAACAACAAGGCCTGATCAAACGCATGGGCGTTATCGTCAAGCACCGGCAACTGGGCTACCGCGCAAATGCGATGATCGTCTGGAATGTACCGGATAATCTTGTTAAACAACTGGGCGGTCATATCAGCCGGTTCTCGTTTGTGACGCTGTGTTATCAACGCCCCAGGCAACCGGAATGGCCGTATAACCTGTATTGCATGATACATGGTAAAGACAAGTCCACTGTGTTAAAGCAATTGGAACAGCTTGTTGACGCTTGCGGCTTAAGCGCTTTCGACACAGAAATCCTGTTCAGCAAGCGCTGTTTTAAACAACGCGGCGCTATTTATCAAAATACGGCTTTAGCAGATGGATGAAATAGACAAACAAATTATCAATGCCCTGCAAGACGGCTTTCCGATCTGCGACGCGCCTTATCGGCAAGTCGCCGCGCAACTGGGACTTGACGAACAGGAATTGATAACCCGGCTGAAAGCGCTATTGGATAACGGCATCTTAACCCGCTTCGGCCCCTTGTATAATGCCGAACAAATGGGCGGCGCCTTAACCTTGGCGGCCGTTAAAGCGCCGATTGAACGTTTCGATGAAATCGCCGAAATCATCAACAGCTTTCCCGAAGTCGCACATAATTACGCGCGCAGCCATGAGCTGAATATGTGGTTTGTGCTAGCCACCGAAACGCCTGAACAAATCCGCCAAACCATCACTGCAATTGAACGGAAAACGGGCCTTAGCGTCTACAACATGCCGAAAAACAAAGAGTATTTCGTCAATCTGAAACTGGAGGCCTGAGTATGCTTGATGAAATGGACCGTAAAATAATTCAGGCAACACAGGCCGGTTTACCGTTAACGCCCGAGCCCTATCAAGCTATTGCAGAACAACTTGGCCTGACTGCGGATGATGTTATGATGCGACTGTCAGCCATGCACAACAGCGGCATCATTCGCCGTATCGGCGCAGTGCCCAATCACTATAAACTGGGCTATCGTTTTAACGGCATGAGCGTCTGGAATGTTCCTGATGAAGCCATTGACGAGCTGGGGCAAAAAGTCGGGCAGCTGGAATTCGTCAGCCATTGTTATCATCGTCCTAGGCATCTTCCCGAATGGCCGTATAACCTGTTTGCGATGGTGCATAGTAAAAGCCGGGAAGGTGTTGATATGCAAATCCAACAGATTGCTGACCTGCTTGGCAGTTATAATCGCGGCTGCGACGTGTTATACAGCAGCAAAATCCTGAAAAAAACCGGCTTCCGCACCAGCACTTAGGTGACTAACAAGCAGGGCGGGGCATGTTATTCCGTCCGAAATGTGAGGCGTTAATTAAGGAATCTAGCTTGAGCAAGTTGCCAATAACCGGAGTGCAAGCATGCAGAGCTTGAGAACCTTCGATCAATTGAACCGTTAATCGTGCAGACGAGTTATAACCTATCTCGCCTCTGTAGGAACGATAGGCCGGCTTGCCCCCCACGGTTAAATAAAGCTGAAATTTTCGTGCTTTTTGTGTTGTTAGTGAACTGATTGATTTATCCTAACCGTAAATCCGCACTCGGAGGCCGATGATGGGAACCACCTACGCAGAACTAAAGCTCACCAATTTATTCAGCAAGCAAAGTGTAACCGTACGCGCCTTAGTGGACACCGGCGCAACTTTCATGTGCGTAACCGAAGCAATCGCAGTGCAACTGGGGTTTGATAGCACCGAAGTTAGCCGACATATCGTAACGCTTGCCGATGGAAGGCAGCTTAAAGTGCCGCGTATCGCTCCGATTGAAATTATCTTCGGCAATCGCTCGTATATTACGGAGGCGCTGGTACTGGGCGATGAGGCATTGATGGGCGTGTTACCTTTGGAAGCCATGGACTTGTTGGTCGATCCTTTGCGGGAACAATTGATTGTCAATCCGGCGCACCCGAACTTTCCTGTTGCATTGGCAAAATAAGTCATTGTCAATATTGCCTGAGCGGTTAATCATCTGTTTTACAAACTCAATCCTGTAGAGGTTTTACTATGTTCAGACTAAGCCACTATATGCGGGAACTAATAGACCCGACACCTTTAAAACCTGCGCGCAAACCGGCGGCTCCGGTGGTTATCTGGAATTTAATCCGCCGTTGCAACCTCACTTGCAAGCATTGCTACACGACCTCTACCGATATTAATTTCCCCAACGAATTAAGCACGCCGGAAATTTATACGGTCATGGACGACCTGAAAACCTTTAAAGTGCCGGTATTGATTTTATCCGGCGGCGAACCGTTGCTGCATCCCGATATCTTCGCTATTTCCCGCCGCGCCAAGGACATGGGCTTTTATGTCGCGCTATCCACCAACGGCACCAAAATTTCTGCAGCTAATATCGATGAAATCGCCGACATAAATTATCAATATATCGGTGTCAGCCTGGACGGTATCAAAGATACCCATGACCAATTCCGGCGGGTGAAAGGCTGTTTCGACCAAGCTTTACATGGCATACGGCTGTGTCTGGAGAAAGGCATCAAAGTCGGTTTGCGCTTTACCTTAACCCAGGATAACGCCCAGGATTTTCCTGCCTTATTGCGGTTAATGGATGACTACAATATCGATAAATTCTATTTGTCGCATTTGAATTACGGCGGTCGCGGCAATAAAAACCGTAAAGACGACGCCCATTTTGCGATGACCCGAACCGCGATGGATTTGCTGTTTGAAACCAGCTATGACTGGCTTAATGCAGGCAAAGAGCGGGAATTTGTCACCGGCAATAACGATGCCGACGCGGTTTATTTTTTGCACTGGGTAGCCAGGCATTTCCCTAATAAAGTCGAACACATCAAAGCCAAACTGGAGCAATGGGGCGGCAATGCCTCCGGCGTCAATGTCGCCAATATCGACAACCTGGGCAATGTCCATCCCGACACTTTCTGGTGGCATTATGAACTCGGCAACGTCAAAGAACGGCCCTTTTCGGAAATATGGATGGATACGGCCGATCCATTGATGGCGGGCCTTAAGCAACACCCCAGGCCGCTCGAAGGACGCTGCGCGAGATGTTATTATCAAGAAATCTGCAACGGCAATACCCGCGTCCGGGCCGCGCAAACTAGCGGAAACTGTTGGGCTGAAGATCCGGGCTGCTATCTGACGGATGCTGAAATAGCCTGATTGAAGCTGTATGGATATTGATTTTTCACCACTGGCAAGTGCCATTAGCCAGCTGGAAAAAAAGCATTGCTTACGCCACCTCGGAAATCTGATCGGCGAATCCGGCTGGCTAATTGGGGGTTATTGTCAGCCGATCGTAAACCGATTTTCCCTTTAACCGGTCCGGTCTGCGAAAATCCTGACTGGCCGTTGCGTTTTACTTTAACGAAAAGCTTGTGGTTAGTGATTGTGGCGGTTTACTATAAAAAACTGCAAGGTGTTTCTTGGCCGCGTTTGCTGGTATTTTTAACTTTGACGCAAGCGCTTAGCGTTTGCCTGATAATACTGGCGAGTTTTCTCTGGTACACCCCTTACAGCTATTGGCAACGTGCGTACACGCTATTCATTGTTGCCGCTAATACCGCATTGGCTGGATTGCTGATGCATTGGTATTGGGAGAAACTAAAGCATTTATGGACGGGCATGATTTCATTCTGGAACATCCCGGTTTTTACCAAGGCTTGCCGTTTGCGTTGAGTTATACGCTTCATAATCAGCCGTTACCGGCTTGGTTGTTTTGTTTATCTATTTTGTCCATTCCTTTCCGGACAAGCGCTGCATGTAAAGATAGGTCTAAACAATTAATCCGCTTGCAAAAATAACAAACTAACAATTCCGTCACCCTCTTTTTGCGGATCAATCGCCGTATCCAGTATAAACACCCGTTCGTTGGCTATGCCGCCTTTTTGCACGATATAGTTGGCGATCGCTTGTGCTCTTTGGCCGGCCAAGTCTTTCAGCCGCTGTGGTTCCGGCTGAATAATGGCTGATAGTTTCTCCTTGGCGACGGCATAAAATTTGTCTGTGTTGGTATCAGCCGAGCTACCGGCCAAGCGCAACGTGCCCAGCAAAGATTTTTCCACCATCAGCGGAAATTTTTCAGCAAATAACTGCTCCATTAAACGTCTGTAGTCTTGGTCGGAAATTACAACATGTTCCGCGCGTATTTTTCTGCCGCCCTGTTTGTTAACCTCGTCGGCTTTTATTCTTTTAAGTTGATCGTATAAAGCGTCGTCGCTGACCGCCGGCCAGTCTTGCTCCTGAAAAGACGCGCCTTTAATTTCCAGCTTTAAAGCCGGACGCGCTTTTAATGCCTTGACCAGATCGTCCAGCTTGCTGATTTGCGGCTTACTTAATACGGCATCGCCCGCGGCAAAGCTGATCGTGCTTAAATCCTGTTCGCTGCCTATCAGCGAGGCCAGCGCACGAAAAGGCGAGGTGATGACTTTGCTGATGGCATTCACCAACGCATCGGCAACAAGATGACTGATGCTGAATTTGGGGTCTTCCAGGCTGCCGGTAATGGGGACATGCATTTTTATTTTGCCATCGGAATCTTTCATCAAAGCCACCGCCAGTTCCAGCGGCAATGACACGGCATTGGGGTTTTCAACTTTTTCACCCAATTCGAGCCGGTCAATCAAGATATTATTGGTTGCAGTCAGTTCTTTATGGGCAACTTTGTAATTGAGCTCCAGTGACATTTTGCCTTTTTCAACTTTATAACCGGCAAATTGCACCATATAAGATGAAATCAACGGCATCGGCATACCGGAAAAATTCACTGTCACATCGTAATCGCCCAAATAAGGACTGATTTCGCCGTTGATATCGACGGGCGCCAAATCATAGGCGGTACCCTTTAACTCAAGCTTGATCGTGGATTTTTGGTCCGAGGAAATATTGCTTGCGCCGCCGTCCAGGCTTTTGATTTGCGCGGCGAACGGCAAAATCAGGGAAAGGTCGGCAAAATCAGTGGAGCCGTCAACGATTTGAATTTTACCCAGTTTGAAGATAGGTTTTTGTGGGCTATCTTCTCCGTCTTTTTGCAATGGGAGGGGACGATTTTGCATAAGCTCCTCCTTCTGTAAAAGAGGGGATGGGGGGGATTTAATCATAATGTCTGCAAAATTAACGCTTTTGTCCTTTCTGATGACGACTCTGGCATAAGGCTTATCGATTAACAGCGTTTCGGCACTGTATTGATTTGCCGGCAAATCCACATCAATGCCGCTAAGGGTTAAATTCTCCCATTTTACAAAGTCCTTGTTTTTCAATTGATCTCGGGTTAAAAAATCGGCGATTTTGCTATTGCCGGTAAATTTAACCTCGAGTTTATCTTGTGCTGATTTGGCGAGCAAAACTTTGCCGTCAATAGCCAGCCTTCCGTCGATGACATCCAGCCGCGCAAATTTATCGACATAAGCCTGGAAATCTTCCAGGGCAATATCTTTGGCATCAACGGCTATCTGCGCAGATAAAGGCTCGATAACGGTATTGCCGTCAAGCTTTACCAGAGCATTTTTATTAAACCCGGCGCTGAGCTGAAAAGGGAGGCTCGCGCCGGCTTTGTTGCTGAAATCTGTCAGCTTGAAATTGATGGGCTTGATAGTCAGGGTGACAGGATTTTTTAGGGTTCGATCTTCAAAAGTAAGCCCGGAATTATTTAATGCGATGTTGTCGATCCTGATGCTCCAAGGCGTTTGTTGCGCCAGGGCAGGGGCGGATTCGGTTTTCGCAGCCGGCAACAGGGTTTGATAATTGAAAGTTCCGTCGCTATTTAACCAGGCTTTCAAATCGGTATCCTTGGCGGAGACCGATTCGATCGCCAGTTCATGCCGGTCAAGATTAAAACTGATGCCATGCACAGCAAAGCCGGGTATTTTAACCAGTGCTTTATCTTGGGGGGATAGCGAAACCTGAACATCGCGCAGTTCAAACTTACCTTGATTGACGTTAATGTTAAATTTGTTATCCGCATAATCGGCCTTGTAATCGGCCTCGAACAGTTCATAGCCTTGTAAATCCGGTTGCACTAGATCTTGCAAGGCCAGCGCCCGGATTCTCGGCAGTTTCACGTTATCCAGCTTGATATGTCCGGATGAAGACATGGGTTTTAAACTTAGGACGCCTTGCCAATCCAGCTTGCCTCCTGAATCTAATTCCAGGGATAAACTCAGCTTGGATTGCTTGTCCGTCTGAGCCGTAAGGTTTTCAATAACGAGATTGATCGGATAAACAGTCTCCTGTTCAGGACTTTTAACATGCGCATCTTCCCAGTTCAGTTTACCTTCGACTATCGACAGTTTTACGATGTTTACCGGGAAAATTTTAGCGTCACTCTGTTTGGCTTCTTTGTTGTCCCTAAGCAGGTCTTTAAAATTAAAGGCCCCGTTTTTATCTTTGGCGATACGGACAACCGGTTTGTGCAACGACACCTTGTCAATAACCAGTGCCGCTTGGCTGATGGATTGCAGAGCATTGATGTCGATAAAAAAATTATCGAAGCTGAAAAACTGCCGAGCGCCCGGTTCTTGAAGCTCGAATCTTTGCAGGCTTAATTGCAGTAAAAAGGGATCGAACCGAACCGTTGCAACAGATGCCTTCCTTCCGCTTTGCTGTTGGATGAATGCCGGGAGTTTCGACTTGACCAGCGTCGGCAACAAATAATAGCCCAGTACCGCATAGACCCCCAACAGACTGCCTGCTATAAAAGCAGCTATTTTGACCTTGGATGCTATGTGTCGAATTTTCATGAAGCCCGGTAACCTGATTAGCTTTAACTTGGCGTCATTATAAACAAAAAAGGCGGCTCTCAGGTTAATGGGAGCCGCCATTTTCAAGCATTAGCGTAAATCAGCATTGTTATTTCAAAGAGTGTGGGCGCTTTTCGACCTGTTTAGCTGAACAGCGCTAAGGTCTGAGAAAATAAATGCAGCCAGGCGGATTTAAAATCCATGAATGAAAAATGACTGGCTCTGAACATGCCGACGACACCGACCATAATCCAAAACACGTTCAGCAAGGTATAGGCGTTATCTTTTTTGAGTATGGAACACCAGGACAGTATCACCGCATCGGTGGTATTAAAAGCCCAGACGAACATAAACGGACTTTCCGGGCCCAGCCAGCTGACCAGCGAGAAGCTGAAAATGCGCATCAGCACACCGAGCATTTCGATAAACCGAATATATTTGAAAACGAATGAATTTAATTTGTTGATCATTATTTAAAATCTTCTCATTGTATTACTCAAAAAATCGCTTTAAATACATCCCCGTATGCGAAGCTTTATTTTCAGAAACCTGCTGAGGCGTGCCTTCCGCCACCAGCGTTCCGCCGCCGTCACCGCCTTCGGGGCCCATGTCGATGATCCAGTCTGCGGTTTTGATTACATCCAGGTTGTGTTCGATGACGATGACGGTATTGCCGTGATCGCGCAGGGTATGCAACACGGTTAACAATTGCTTGATGTCGTGGAAGTGCAGGCCGGTGGTCGGCTCATCGAGTATATACAAGGTTTTGCCGGTATCGCGTTTGGACAATTCTTTGGCGAGTTTTACCCGTTGCGCTTCGCCGCCGGACAATGTGGTCGCATTCTGGCCCAAGGTGATATAACTTAAGCCTACCTGAACTAAGGTCTGTAATTTACGCGCCAACGTCGGCACCGGGCTGAAAAATTCGGCCGCATCTTCAACAGTCATGTCCAGCACTTGATTGATGGTTTTGCCTTTATAGCGTATTTCCAGCGTTTCCCGGTTATAACGTTTGCCGCCGCAACTGTCGCAATGGACGAAAATATCCGGCAAAAAATGCATTTCGACTTTAATCACGCCATCGCCTTTGCAGGCTTCGCAGCGGCCGCCTTTAACGTTAAAACTGAAGCGGCCTGGGGAATAACCTCGAGAACGCGCTTCAGGCGTCGCCGAAAATAATTCGCGTATCGGCGTGAACAGGCCGGTATAAGTGGCCGGATTGGATCGGGGTGTGCGGCCAATCGGGCTTTGGTCTATATCGACGACTTTATCGAAATGCTCCAAGCCCTCGATCGCATCGCAAGGGGCGGGAATGACTCCGGCACGATTGATTAAGCGCGCCGCATGGCAATACAAAGTATCGTTTATCAATGTTGATTTTCCGGAACCGGAGACGCCGGTTACGCAAGTCAGCAAGCCGACAGGGAAGGCAATATCGACATTCTTCAGGTTATTGCCGTGGGCATTGCGTATCACGATTTGTTTGTCTTTATTTACTGGAGTCAAGACTTCGGGCACGGTAATGCCGATTTTTCCCGATAAATACCGGCCGGTTAACGAGTCTTCGTTGTTGATAATGTCGTCCAACGTACCTTGGGCAATAATGCGGCCGCCATGCACCCCGGCGCCGGGGCCTATATCGACGATATGTTGGGCCGAACGGATGGCATCCTCGTCATGCTCAACCACAATGACGGTATTACCCAGGTCACGCAAACGAAACAAGGTGTTCAGCAGACGCTGGTTGTCGCGTTGATGCAGGCCTATCGACGGTTCATCCAGCACATACATCACGCCGACCAAGCCTGCGCCGATTTGGCTGGCAAGGCGGATGCGTTGCGCTTCGCCGCCGGAAAGAGTGTCCGCGCTACGATCCAAGGTTAAATAGTCGAGGCCGACATTGACCAGAAATTCCAGCCGTTCCTGGATTTCCTTGATGATTTTTGCGGCAACTTCACCGCGTTTACCGGTCAAGTTCAGGTTTTTAAAAAACTCCAGGGATTTGCGGATCGGGAAACGGGTCAGATGGTGTAGCGGCAAATCTTCAATGAATACGTTTCTGGCCGAAATATTAAGTCTTGCGCCATCGCAAACGTTACAGGGTTTTTGAGATAAATATTTAGCCAGTTCATCGCGCACCATCTGTGAGTCGGTTTCGTGGTAGCGTCTTTCCATATTGGCAATAATGCCTTCAAAGCTATGACGCTTCTTTTTGACCGAGCCGGTTCCGGTCATAAACTTGAATTCAATGGCTTCATGATCGCTGCCGTAAAGAATAATATCTTGAGTGACTTTGGACAGCGTTGAAAACGGCGCTTCCGGGTCGAAGTTATAGTGCTTGGCCAGCGAACAGATGATTTGGTAATAATAGGCATTGCGCCGATCCCAACCGCGAATCGCTCCCCCGGCAAGACTGATGTCGGGGTTATGGATAATCAGCTCGGGATCGAAATGCTGGCGGACGCCCAAGCCGTCGCAACTGCTGCATGCGCCTTTGGGATTGTTAAATGAAAAGATGCGCGGTTCCAGTTCGGGTAGCGAGTAGCCGCAATGAGGGCAGGCGTAGCGCTCGGAAAACAGCAGTTCGGTGGCACCGGCAACTGCTCCCTGCGTTGCTCTACCTCCTGCATCCATGCAGTCGTCGTCGACACAGGCGGCGATTGCGATGCCGTCGGCAATGCGCAAAGCGGTCTCGAAAGATTCTGATAGCCTTAAGGCGATGTCGTCGCGAATTTTGAAACGGTCGACGATGACCTCAATGGTATGTTTCTTTTTTAAATCCAATAACGGCGGTTCGTCCAGGTCATACACTGTGCCGTCGATTCGGGCGCGGATGAAGCCTTGGGCGCGCAGGTCGTCGAGCAACTGGATATGCTCGCCCTTGCGGTCATTGATTACCGGGGCCAGCAACATCCACCGCTGATCTTGGGTTTGCGATAGGACATGGTCAACCATTTGGCTGACGGTTTGCGCTTCCAGTGAAACTTGATGTTCAGGGCAACGCGGCGTACCGGCACGGGCATAGAGCAGTCTTAAATAATCGTAGATTTCGGTGATGGTGCCGACGGTGGAACGCGGGTTGTGTGAGGTGGATTTTTGTTCGATGGAAATGGCCGGAGACAAGCCTTCGATATGGTCGACATCGGGTTTTTCCATGATCGCTAAAAACTGCCGGGCGTAAGTAGAAAGGGATTCTACATAGCGCCGTTGGCCTTCGGCATAAATGGTGTCGAAGGCTAACGATGATTTACCCGAACCGGAAAGTCCTGTGATGACGATCAGTGTGTCTCTGGGCAGGTCAAGATCGATATTTTTCAGGTTATGCGTTCTGGCGCCACGAATGCTGATCGTATCCATTAAGTAATTCCGGCAGTTTAAACAACCGCATAATATACGAGTAAAGCGGTATTAATACAAACAGCGTCCACGATGGAAGCCAGCAGTTAGAGAGTCATTACAGCGGTGGATGAAAGTAGGGTAGGGAAGCTGCGGATGAAGTATTGGGCGTGAATGTTGGGTGGCATGCTACGAATTATGCTTTACCTCGCTATAACAAATCCTCTATTCGTCCAGGAGTTAACATCTGGACGATTGTTTTCAATAAAAATAAAACATGACAAAGCCTTCGGGAAAGTCCTATCATTTTCCCCTTTTCAGCTCGATTCTCCGTCTAACATACGGCTCAAGGTTAATGCATGTCGACTCGTTATATTCCACCTCTAAAATTCATTTTAATAGCCGGTACGCTGTTGTCAGGATGTACCACGACCCGGCAAATTGTGATTGATCATCCATCAACACAGGCCGGTCAGTTTCAACCTTTATCAGGCTTTCAGGCTATTGATGGCGATGATTATTATGTGCGCTTGATTTCGGAGTTTGATTTTAAAGGGGACAATGTCTTAAAAAGCGGCTGTAACAATAGGGCGCCGTCTTATGAAAAGGGGGATTTATCGGCGGCTCTTATTTATAGTGTGCGTAACGAAGCGCTTAAACTCAACCGTGAAGCGACCGGTTTTTTGTATCAGGCGACAACGGGGAAGTGCAATTTTACCTTCGATGCTAAAAAACAATACCTGACACCGTGGATACGTCTGGATTCGGGTAAGGAAACCATGGTCGATTATAACTTTTACACCAATGCGAATAGCGATGTGGATGTGTCAAGCTTGGTCGGCGATGTCAATGCGGCCGGCAATTTGCTGGCGTTAACCGGCGTTGGCATGGGGGTTGCCATTATGGGGCAGGTTGCCGGGCAGTGGGTAAAGGGCAATCAGCAAGCGGCGGATACGCCTGTCTCTCATCAATCGGCCAAGCATAGCTCGGAGTCGCATTCGCTACCGGCGGCCACGGCTTTTTCCGGCAAGACGGGAACGCTTAATCAGACGATGTTTAAAGTTTATGATGTGGCGGAAGGCGGATTTAATCTGTTTGGTTCGGATACCAAACAACTGGGCGAACTGAAGATTTATCCGGAAATTCTGCCGTCTTTGTTGTTAAAGACTACGGCCGACGGCATCCCCGACGCACGCGATTTGTCGTTTGATGAATTGGGCTATTCGCCAATAAAATCAGCAACAGGGGAAATCAATCTTCAACAATTGATTGAGCAATCAACGCATCCGGCAAAACCGAATTTAAAACCTGACTGGAATAATTATCATGAGGTTGAGGGAAGTTGCCGAAAATTGAAGCTGGTGATGAAGGATTTGGGCTTCAATAAGTTTGATCGTAATGCGGTGATTTACTATTTTCTGGCTAAAAATGAAGATTGGAATAATTACAATATCAATCGGCAAAAGACTCAGAGTGAGGAAATGCGGCCCAAGGTCATAGAAAGTTATCGCAGCAAAAATTTTGCTAACTGTCTGGCAGCCGATGATTATGCGGTTATGAAAGCAATGGGATTACCGGTTAATACGCAGTCCGATTGGGATCAGATGGGCGATGCGAGCCAGAAAAAAGAGCAGTTGTTTACGCCGCTTAAGTCGATTGAACGGCAGTTGGTTGCGGTGTTGAAAAATCCTAATAAGATAGAAATGGAACAGCAGTTGTTTCCGTTATTAAGTACGGCAAAAAATGGCGACGGCAGTGTGTTATTGCAAAATCATTTGGGTGATTTTGGCTTGGAGTTATTGTTGAGTCCTTCCGCCTCGCCCCCTTCGGATGCTTCGATTGCTCAGGCTGCGCCTACTGCGGCACCGGTGGCTATTCCAGGAGAAGGGATTGTTGTTAGTGCCCGCCAATTGGCTCAAGCTTTTTCAGGTTTGTCAATAAATGAACTGAGTTGTGCGCGCCCTGTTCCTGATGGCTCGGGGAAATATATAGGTAATGCAGGAATTTTATTGTTTGCTACTAAAGAAGGCGGTTCGCGCGTTAAGGGCGGTGCGATGGAATTTGAATTTTCCGCGGGAAAGATTACGCGCATTGCTTTTGAGCTCTCTACCTACCGGGATTTCGAACAGGATTTATTGGATCGCCCGGAAATTGGCGGCTGTCGAATTGATCCTTCTTTTTCGGCAAAGTTACACTAACATTTAGAATTGCTCGGCATGGCTTGTTTCCCACGGAACAAGTAGGTTTTTGCATAAAAACTAAATGTAGATTTGGGCATAAATATAATCCATAATATTAGTGCGGTAAATAATCATAAATATAAATATCAGGAGAAACATTATGGCTTTAATTACTTGGACAGCTAGTCAATACGGTACAAATGTTGGCTTTGCCGATGAGGAGCATCAAATTTTGTTTGGTAAATTGAATAAGCTGTATGATTTGGCAACAGGTGGTGCTGAACGTTCCGCGGTAGGTGCTCAATTAGACGATTTGATTTCATACGTCGTTGATCATTTCGCTCATGAAGAAAAAGAAATGTTGGCAAAAGGTTATGCTGGCTATGATCGCCACAAGGAAGAACATGAAGCTTTGATAGGTATTTGCGGGGGTCTGCAAGCAAAGTTTCATGCAGGTGAAGCTGAAGTTGACGAAGGAGTTGGTCAATTAGTTAAGGGCTGGTTAGACAACCATATCCCTAACTTTGATATGGCTTATGCAGATGCATTAAACAGCTGATCGGATTCTAAAGTTAAAAACAAAGGCTTGTGAGTCGCATTGATTCACAAGCCTTTTTATTGTGCAAAATAAAATCCAGGAAAGGACAGCTGGTATAGATTGTCTTCATAGGTTAAAATTGAAAAGATTATTTGTGATAATTATTACGTAAATGGAATAGGGCGGATTTTGGTGTGTCCGAGGATTACGAAACGATATAACGCATACAAGTAACTGGTAATAAATAAAATACCGTAAGAACGGCTTTAACGGTGACTGCTGCAGTTAAAGCCGTTCTTACGGTATGTTCGGTTTGGTGTTTATTATTACGAGTTATCCAAGAGTTTATAACTACTAACTGGGAGGCTGCTCCGTGAAGAAAACAAAGCAACTGTTCGCAGGTCTGATCTTAATGGCTTTTGGTCTAGGGACAGCGCAGGCGGATTACACGCTCAATTTAATGAAAGGGGTCACAAAGGTCAGTAATGATCTTTATGATCTGCACATGTTGATTCTATGGATTTGTGTATTCATAGGTATTGGTGTGTTCGGAACTATGTTCTACTCGATTTACCATCATCGTAAATCAAAAGGGCATAAAGCGGAGCAGTTTCATGAAAATACGACGGTTGAAATTATTTGGACTATTATTCCGACTATGATTTTGATTGGCATGGCTATTCCAGCCACAAAAGCCATGATGGAGTTGGATGATGTGCAAGATTCCGAAATGTCTATTAAAGTAACAGGGCATCAATGGAAATGGGAATATGAATATCTTGATAATGGCATTCATTTTTTCAGCAGCCTGGATGAAGCCAGCAATAAAGTACGTCAGGTGGGTTCAGGTATAGATCCTAGATCAGTGCCTAATTACTTGTTGAATGTCGACAAGCCTTTAGTTATTCCAACTAAAAAGAAAATTCGTTTTGTGTTTACTGCAGCAGACGTAATTCATTCATGGTGGGTTCCTGATCTGGGCTGGAAAAAAGACACTATTCCCGGTTTTATCAATGAGTCATGGACTTCTGTTGACGAGCCGGGTACTTATCGTGGTCAATGTACTGAGCTTTGCGGTAAGGATCATGGTTTTATGCCCATCGTTGTCATTGCCATGAATGAGCCTGAGTACAATGTCTGGGTAGAACAACAAAAAGCAGCTGTAGCTGCTGAAGCCGGCTCGGCCAGCAAACAATGGAGCAATGAAGAACTCATTGCTAAAGGTAAAACTGTTTATGAGACCAGCTGCGCATCCTGTCATATGCCGGATGGTGCAGGGTTGCCGGGTACTTTTCCTGCTCTAAAGGCAAGTCCTACGGTAACTGGTAATATTAACGATCAAGTTAAGCTGGTCTTAAACGGAAAAGGCATGATGCCGGCTTTCGGAAAAATGTTAAGTGCAGTTGATTTTGCTGCAGTCATAACATATACCCGTAATGGCCTGGGTAATTCGGTGGGGGATTCTATTCAGCCTTCAGCTATTCAGGCTCTGCAATCGGCAACGTCGGGCGCAGATAAAAATGAGTAAGTCATTGCGTTCTTATCGATCTAATCTTTTTTATATATTCAAGAGGTATAAAATATGTCTGCTGTAGTCGCTGAACATGATGATCATCACGATCATCACGATCATGGCCCTGCGAAGGGGCTCTTAAGATGGGTTATTACCACCAATCATAAAGATATCGGCACGTTATATTTGGTGTTTGCGCTGGTGATGTTTTTTGTCGGCGGCACCATGGCAATGATTATTCGTGCCGAATTGTTTGAACCGGGGATGCAATTTGTTAATCCCCAGTTTTTTAACTCAATGACCACCATGCATGCCTTGGTCATGGTATTCGGCGCAGTTATGCCGGCATTTGTCGGTTTAGCTAACTGGATGATTCCAATGATGATTGGCGCTCCGGATATGGCGTTGCCGCGTATGAATAACATGAGTTTCTGGATGCTGGTTGCCGGAGTTTTATTGCTGGCCAGCACTTTATTTATGGAGGGCGGCGCGCCTGCCAGCGGTTGGACTTTGTATCCGCCATTGGTACTGCAAACCGGTAAGGCATTGCCTTTCGCGATTTTCTCGGTGCATTTGCTGGGTATTTCGTCAATCATGGGGGCTATTAATATCATTGCCACCATTTTCAATATGCGTGCCCCAGGCATGACCTTAATGAAAATGCCGATGTTTGTTTGGACTTGGTTGATTACTGCTTTCCTGTTAATCGCCATCATGCCGGTTTTTGCCGGTGCAGTGACCATGTTGTTAACAGACAGATTCTTCGACACCAGCTTTTTTGATGCTGCGGGTGGTGGTGATCCTGTTCTTTATCAACATATTTTCTGGTTCTTTGGGCATCCCGAAGTTTACGTAATGATTCTGCCTACTTTCGGTGTGGCTTCCACCATTATTCCTGTATTTGCCCGTAAGCCTTTGTTTGGTTACAGTTCAATGGTTTATGCGACGGCTTCAATTGCGTTTTTGTCATTTATCGTTTGGGCTCATCATATGTTTACGGTGGGCATGCCGATAGCAGGTGAGTTGTACTTCATGTATGCAACTATGTTAATCGCAATTCCTACCGGGGTTAAGGTTTTCAACTGGACTGCAACCATGTGGAAAGGTTCGATGACTTTTGAAACACCGATGCTGTTTAGCATTGCTTTCGTCGTTTTGTTTACGATGGGTGGGTTCACCGGTTTGATGATGGCTGTTGCGCCGGTCGATTTTCAGTACCACGATACTTATTTTATTGTCGCTCATTTTCATTACACGCTGGTTCCTGCGTCTGTGTTTATCTTGATGGCTGCCGGCTATTTTTGGCTGCCTAAATGGACCGGTCATATGTATGACGAAAGAATCGGTCGCTTGCATTTCTGGTTGTCCGTTATATCAGTCAATGTGCTGTTTTTCCCTCAGCATTTCTTGGGGCTTGCCGGTATGCCACGGAGAATTCCTGATTATGCCGTGCAGTTTGCGGATTGGAATATGATTTCCAGTATTGGCGGTTTTATATTCGGTGCCAGCCAATTGCTGTTCTTGTATATCGTTATCGATACAATCAAGGGCGGAACCGGCGAAAAGGTAACTGATGAAGTGTGGGAAGACGCTGCCAAGCATAGTTTGGAGTGGACTTTACCGTCACCACCGCCGTACCATTCGTTTACTACTCCGCCTACAGTTATACCTACTGAACATATCTAGGGTGTCGCAATTCATGCCGGGCTTTCCTGCCCGGCACCACCCTGCGGGTAAATGCAAATTCGCTCCCGGCGAATTTGCCAGGTTGCTTGCAAAAGCAACCTGCTTAGATAACGTATCAGGTGAAATAATGAATACCAAACAAAAAAATATATTGACAGCAGTCGTTTTGACTGCAATTGCTGTCACTATTTATGTTTTTGCAGTAATAAGAGCAGTTTCTCAATGAAGGATGGCGTTAAACAAAAAAACGCTAAGTTAGTTAGGATATTGGTGTTTGTTGTACTGGGAATGTTTGGTTTTGGCTATGCTCTGGTTCCGCTTTATGATGTTTTGTGTGAAGTAACAGGACTTAACGGAAAAGTTGAATCGTCTGCTATTAAGGAAGTTAGCTACGAAGTTGATAAAAACAGAGAGATTACCGTAGAATTTATGACCTCGCTGAATGAAGCTACACCGATGGTGTTTCGTTCAGAAATAAATAAATTAAAAGTTCATCCGGGCGAATATGTAACGGTGAATTTTTATGCGGAAAATAAGACCGATAAAGTAATGGTTGCACGGGCAATTCCAAGTATTTCGCCCGGAGCGGTTGCTGAATTTTTTAAAAAAACAGAGTGTTTTTGTTTTTCAGAACAGACATTTAAAGCGCGGGAAGGCAGGGTTATGCCGGTACGTTTTGTTGTTAATCCTGAAATACCTAAGGAATATAAAACAATTACACTTGCATATACATTTTTTGATAATACTGAAACATCAGTGAAAAAATAATAGGGGAAGTTTATGTCTACAAGTGACGCTTATTACATTCCGCATAAAGCTACCTGGCCAGTCATTGGTACTGCCGGTTTAGTGATGATGCTGGCTGGATTTGCAAATTATCTAAATGGTTCATCAATCGGTTCAACCCTGATGGTGCTGGGCCTGATTGTATTTATTATTATGCTTGCCGGGTGGTTTACATTACAGTCCGGGGAAAGCGAATCAGGTATGTATAGTACACAGGTAGGTGTTTCCTATCGTATGGGCATGATGTGGTTTATCTTTTCAGAAATCATGTTTTTTGCCGTTTTTTTCGGCACACTTTGGTATACACGTAATTTATCGGTGCCGTGGTTGGGTGGG
>JAUGSS010000019.1:0-15772 GCA_044426515.1 Methylococcaceae bacterium
CAAGCTGAGATTCAAGTTTTCCAATTCGGTTTCCACCACCAAGAACTTATGAAACAGCTCGCCTAAGCGTGTCGTCATACGGTTGAACGCATCGCCCAAATCCGCCACTTCATCATGCCCCGAAACCGGCACTTTGATCGATAAATCGTTGGAATCTTCAATCGTGCGTATGGTGGCAGTCAATTTTTTAATCGGCGTGACCAAATGGCGACTGAGCAAACTGACCAATACCAGCATCGGCACACCGACCAAAGCGGCGGCAAGCAACAATTTCCGGGTCAGTTCAAGTAACGGCTCCCGCGCAAGTTTTTCCGGCATGAACGCGGCAATTTGAAAACTGAAATCGCCGAGCGTCACCGGTTTTGAAATCGAGCCCAAATAACTGTTGCGGTCGAACATCCATAACGGTTGCTCCGCAAAATCGTCAGCCATTGCAATGGTTTCTACGCCGTTAGCGGTGAAAAGTTCGGCGCTAGGCTCGGCAGCTTTACGCAATGCAAAACTGCTGTCTTTAGGCGTAAGCAAGCGGCTAATGTCTTCCCACGAATGGGTCATGACCAAATAGCCCTGCATTTTTAACTGCGGCGGTTTTAATGCCGTCACATGAGCAATAACGCTGCCGTTAATAAAAGGCAGCTCATGTTTGAATACCAGCGCGTAATCCTGTTGCGTTTGCCAGGCTGCCGGTAATCGGGTCTTTAACACATCCTGCTGCGTGGAAGCGATAAGCACCCCCGCCGCGTTAAACACATAGAGATCGCCTTGCAACTGATAATATTGTTTAAGGTTTTTGAGCTCGGTGGCGATGCGCTTATCCAGATCGTCGACCACCACATCCAGCATCACCGACGAGGCGCGCCAGGACAGCAAATTAGTGCGTTCAAACAGCAATACATTGCTGATTTCAGCGGCTTTGTGGTCGGCAATATCGGTAAGATTACGTCCGATCTGCTGATTGATTTTGTCGCCGAATTGGTAGAACACCACGGCGCTCAAAGTCGTGGTCACTAATAACACGATAAAACTAAAAAACAGCGTTAAACGAACTGAAAGCGAAAAATGCGACATGAATTGACCTGATTACTTACTTGAAAATTGCTGCAATATTTTGATTTGAGGGCTTTGCGGCTTAGTTTCCACATAACCGATCGCTCCTTTAATCCGTTCCACAAACAAAATAACGGCTTGTTCGGAATTTTGGGTTACCGGCGGAGTCTCGCCTTTGAACAGCATTTTGTCCCAATAACTGCCCAGTTTTTCCGGTGTGCTGGCAAAAATTTCAGCGCTAAAATGGTTACGGGCGTCGGCTTGTGCAGGCAGGTTAATCGGCATAATGTCATCGCCGTTTTCCCAATGTTTTTTCTTCAGCAAATAAATCGCCGCAATATCACTTTTATCCAGTTGTGCGACAGGCAAGTCTTTATTGGCAATGATGTATAAATCCGCCGATGCGATTGAAAACGGCATTAATGCGGCGGTAAGTCCTAAAACAAACAATCGTTTCATTAGAATAACACCGCAATCGAACTATAAAGACCGGTTTGATTTTGATAAACACTGCCTTGAGTTTGTTGCCATTCAAGTTTGAACGATAAGCGCGGTACCGGGCGGTAAACAATGCCGCCTAACGCGGTATCGGTTGCGGCCGATTTATTGGCGAATTCAAAATGTTCGTAGCGGCCGATCAGGTTGAAATGCGCTGCCACCGGCACCGCCATTTGCAGATAACCGCCCCAATCATGGTTGCGAAAACGAGGCTGACCGGTGTCGACTTGGGTAAACAGTAATTCGCTTTCCAATTCAAACCACTGATGTTGCCAATTACCGTCTACGCTAACCGAATTGCGGATTTCATCGCTGTGCGCAACGTCGGCATGCTGAAAAGCAACGCCCAGGTAATAATCCAAATCTTCATGAGCAATCCACCTAGCGCCCGCGACGGATTGATAATGGCGTTCTTGGGAACTTAATGTTTTAGGATTAAATTCTTCCGCCGGTTGCCAATAGACTTCGAGCGCATGACCGGTTAATGCATCGAAATCGTGGCGCAGGCTAATGCCGGTAACGTAATTGGCGCGAGAATAGGTTGAGGTGACGGGGCGATTGGTTGTCCATACTAATGGCGCGGCATGTATAACATTCCAGTGATTGATCGGCGCTAAAAACTTACCCGCGCGTAAGGTATTGTTTTCTGTGAGGTGAATGTCGTTATACAGCCGTTCAATGACCAGTTGCGCGCTATTGAATTGTACGCCTTTTCCTTCTTGCCACAGTGGGATCGAATAGGCTTCGGCCTCTAAAAAGGGATTGAACCAGCGGTTAAATTTGCCTGACACAAACAAACTTAAATCATCCAAATCGACGGCCGTGGGAGCGCGATTAGGTGAACTGGTGGTCAGATTGGCATAACCCGAAAGCCTGATGTCATCCAGCCATGATGCGGTTTTGTCGGCATATGACAGCGGTGTAAAGCAAAGCGCCGTTAAACTGAATACACAGACCAGCGCGTGACGATTAGAATTTAGAAAAAATGACATAACCTTAAAATATCAGGAGATAAGCAGCATGGCAGCATTATACTCATCGCAGGTTCAAAATTACTCATAGATTGACGGTGCGGCAAAGTGTTGCTGTTTGCCGATGGTTTTCAACCCGTTTAAGGTTAAGCCTTAAAGTGGAATGCCGGTCAGAAAAAATCCCGCTTGAAAAATTCCAAGCCGGGATCGGATCGAGTGACAGGATATTCATACCGAATTACAGATTTTATCCGCCACTATTTCCCCCTAAATATCGACTACTCAGAGGCACGATGCGCATATCAAAACTGACAATTGCATTATTTTTTTCGCTGTTCATTCCCATTGCAAATGCCGAAGATATGGCATATCTGCTTAACTCAACGCCGACAGAAAGAGCGGCATCACAAACTCGCTTCATGCAAACAAAGCTCAGACTCTCTCAGGATGAGGTTACCAAGATTCAGGAGATCAACCGGGAATATGCGGAAAAAATAGAACCCGTGTTGAAAGGATCAAGCTTCAGTTTCCTTAAAATGCGCGACATCAAAGCCATTTTGGAACAGAAAGATAATACCTTGCGTAGCGTCCTGACCCCCGAACAGTTTGCTATCTACACAAATGCCAAAGACGAATTGAAGCAAACCCTGCAACAGGACCTGAAGCATTGATCACCGCTATTACTGTAGGGCATGTTGCCGCGTATGAAATTTAAAACGCATCGTCATTCTCCTCATGAGTTAAATTTTCAATCTCCGCAGATGTTAAACCTGTTGCCTTGACAATATCGCCAAGCGCTAAATTCATGGCTACTAAGTTTTTAGCAATAGCTTGTCTTTCCTCAATCTTGCCTTTTTCCACACCATCGCCAAACGCCGTATCTTTCACATTCTTAACTTCCCAGTATTCCAATAAACTTTTTTGATAATCATCAAATTGTTTAGGTTTTAAATGAGAAAGTTCGGCGATTTCAAACCCTTTCTGAAAAATAGGCTCATTTAATATGGCAGGAATATGGTCGAAATTTTCCAAGTTTTTCAGGAAATAAACCCATTTATCAAAATGGGTTTCTAATTCGTGTTCTTGTTTATTGAACAACGGCATTTGCAAAAACTTAAAATGCAGTTTGTCATAAAACACATCGCCATCTTGGTCTTTCAAACATACATCACGCCGAAATTTAGCCTCCTCCTCTTTTTCATCATATTGAAAATCCAAAATCGCAATAAAATAAACCGACATTAATTTGAAATCCCAGCCGCCTTTTTGGGCTTGCTCTTTAATCGGAAATGTCGAATAAAATAATGAGCGGTCTTTAAAAAAATTTACTTTCGCTTTTTGCATTTCCACAATAAAGCGCTCACCGTCTTTATTTTGACAATAAATATCAAAAATGGCTTTGCGTTCTTTCGCTGTACTAGAAACTTTTTCAGGATTTTTAAAATTTAATTCAACCACTTGATGATAAGACGGCAATAATTGATTTAAAAAATCCATTAATAAATCCTTACTGCCCTCTTCACCAAATAGTTTCTTAAAACCAAAATCAGTGTAAGGATTGAGATATTTCGCCGGCATTGAAGCAACTTTTTTCATAACGTATTCTTCTGTTGATGCGTAAAGTTAAGCAGAAAAGGAGGGGATAAGGTCAAATCTTGCGTTGTGTATTCTCGAAAAATAACGATGAGATAATAATCGAAATTTCCGGAGCAAGTACGGCGACCGTGCAAATGTAATTTAAAACATCATAAGCGCCGTCAGCTTAGGCGCGTACCTCCTGCCGCCACAACAATTTACGCAATTCCTCAAAAACAAGCACAGTCGCAGCAACCCCAACCGCCATCAGCCAATCCATAGGCGCCAAGGCCGTGGTATGGAATATCAGCTGCGCGGGTGGCCAGTGTATGACCAGTATCTGCAACAGAATCACGCCGCAAATAGCCAGCCACAGCAAGCGGTTGGTGCAAAAATGCCGGTTAAAGGCCGTGCCTTTTTCCGCTCGGGCATTGAACACGTTGAACACCTGAAACAGCACAAAAGTCGTGAAAGCCAAGGTTGCGGCATGCGCATCGCCTGTTCCTGACAGGCTTGAGGCATACACACCCTCCCTGGCGATATCGTTTGCACCGGTTTGCAGGCCGTAATACAACACCCCCAGCGTGCCGGCAGCCATGATCAGCCCGTAACTGAAAAGATTGCCGAAACGCCGTAATGACAGTATCCGCGAGTCCGGGTTTCGCGGCGCTTCCTTCATGCTGCCGGTGCGGACGGGATCGACGCCCAGCGACATAGCAGGCGGGCCGTCCATGATGATATTGATCCACAACAATTGCACGGCGGTAAACGGCATCGGCAGCCCCAACAGCGGGGCTCCGGCTACGGTCAGGATGGCGCCGATGTTGGTGGACAGCTGGAAGCGCACGAATTTGACCATGTTGTCGTAAATCCCCCTGCCCTCTTTGACCGCCTTGACGATGGTGGCGAAATTATCATCGGTCAACACCATCGATGCCGCTTCCCTGGCGACATCGGTGCCGGTGATGCCCATGGCTATGCCGATATCGGCGCTCTTTAAGGCGGGCGCATCGTTGACGCCGTCGCCGGTCATTGCAACGACGTGACCGTCGGCTTTCAAGGCTTTGATGATCCGAACTTTCTGTTCCGGCGCGGTGCGGGCAAAAACGGCGATGGCGTTGATACGCGCCGACAACGCGTCATCGTCCAGTCCAGCCAATTCTTCGCCGTCGATCACCTCACCCGACAACCCCAATTCCTGAGCAATCGCAAAGGCCGTTACTTTCTGATCGCCGGTAATCATTTTGACCGCGATTCCGGCTTGTCGGCAAAGCCTGATAGCCTCACGGGCTTCGGCTCTTGGTGGGTCCATCAACCCTACCAGTGCGACAAAGGTCAGCTTCTGAATATGCCGGAACAGATCGCTATCCGCTTTATAGTCGCCTGCGGGCAGCGTACGAACCGCGACAGCCAACACCCGTAGACCGGTGCCCGCCATGATTTGGTTTTGGGCCGGCAACGCCTCCTGTTGGATAGGTAGCGGGCTGCCATTGTTATCAACTACCGAATCACACAGTTTGAGCAAGACTTCCGGCGCGCCTTTGATAAATACTTTGATCTGATCGCCCTGTTGATGGAAAGTCGCCATGAATTTATGCTCGGCATCAAAAGGAATCTCAGCGATGCGCGGCAGTTGCAAGATAGCCTGTTTTTTGTCGATACCGCCTTTGGCGGCAAGCACCAATAATGCGGCTTCCATCGGATCGCCAACCGCCTGCTTGCCTTGGAAATGGCTGTTATTACATAACGCTAAAGGCAGCAATAAATCCGCTAAATCATCAGTTGCACTGCCGCCGGTAACAGGCAAAATCTGACCGGCGACACCATAACCTTCGCCGCTGACCTTATAACCTCGGCCTTTATAGAAAATCGACCGTGCAGTCATCTGATTGACAGTCAAGGTGCCGGTCTTGTCGGTGCAGATAACCGTGGTGCAGCCTAAGGTTTCCACAGCAGCCAAACGCTTGACGATGGCGCGTTGATGAGCCATACGATGCATCCCCAAAGCCAGGGTTACGGTAACCACTGCAGGCAAGCCTTCCGGGATAGCCGCCACCGCCAATGCAATCGCAGTGAAGGCTGTTTGTATCAGCGGCTCCCCGCGCCACAAGGCCGTCATGAACAATATCCCGATGATCGCCACTGCAATCAAGGCCAGACGCTTACCGAGACTGTCGAGTTGTATTTGCAACGGGGTATCGCCGTCTTTTGCCTCTGCCAACAGGCCGGCCAGTTTACCGATCTCGGTCTCCATGCCGGTAGCGGTTACCAGCATTTCGGCACGGCCGCGGGTGACGGCATTATTCATATAAAGCATATTGCTGCGCTCGGCCAACGGCAGTTTTTCCAACTCGAATGCCTGTTGGTACTTGGCAACGGGTACCGACTCGCCGGTCAGCGCGGATTCATCGACTTCCAAGGTGTGACAGGAAATAATACGGCCGTCTGCGGGAATCTTGTCGCCGGGTTCCAGAATAACGATATCCCCCGGCACCAGCCGGTCGGCAGGCAGTTGCAGCGTGTGACCGTCACGGCGCACCTCGGCCTGCAACGCGAGCATATTCTTAAGCGCCCCCAGCGATTTTTCGGCCTGGAATTCCTGATAAAAGCCCAGTAACGCATTGATGATCACAACCACTAAAATCACCGCGCCATCCGCCAAGTCGCCGATAGTGGCGGCCAATACCGCAGCGACCATCAGCACTAAAATAAGAAAACTTTTAAACTGGGATAGCAATAAATGCCAAGCGGGACGCGGCGGTTTTTCGGTCAGCCGGTTGAGGCCGTAATGATTCAGCCGATCTTCGGCAACGGTTTGGCTCAAACCTAAGGCCGCGTCCGAAGCCAATGCCGAAAGCGCTTTCTCGATAGTTAGCGTATGCCAGTTAAACTGAACGTCCTCATCCGGAGAGGATGCCGAACTTGATGTCTCTTCTTCATGCTTTTGCAGTTTCAACCATGCTTGCCATACGGCCAGCAACACGGCCAGAATTACCGGGCCTAAAAACAGGCCGATAACGCCGAAAGCCGTGAGTCCGCCCAGAACGCCGAACATCACTACCGGAAAAGGCACCCGGCCGGCGCCGCTGATAACCAGAGGCCGGATCACATTATCCACGGTGCTCACCACCAGTCCTCCCCAAAGCAACAAGCCTACGCCTTGCCAATGCTGGCCCATAAGTATCAGCGTGATGCTTATGGGCATCCACACCAAGGTTGCGCCCATAGGAATCAATGCCAACAATGCGGTCATCGTGCCCATCAACACCGGCGCTTGAGCACCGGCTGCTGCATAACCCAATCCGGCCAGCAAACCCTGCCCCAGCGCCGCCAGCACCAATCCGTAAACCACGGCCCGTGTGGTGTGGCCGGCGGCTTGCAGATAAACATGCTGGTATTTCCCGAGAAACTGCACCAAACCTTGCTGCAATTGCTTAACAGCCTCGTCACCGTCACGGAAACAAAAAAACACCGTAACCAGGATTACGCAAAGCTTCATCAGGTATTGGCCGACACCACCGAGAAATTTGGCAAATTCTCCCGACCACTGTTGCGCCCAGTCGGCAAATTGCGCTATCACTGCCGCCCGGTCACTCGTCAATCGACCCATCCATTCCTGAGCCGTGTTGCCCAACCAAGGAATGCGCTTGATAAAATCCGGCAGTTGATAAGTATTCCGGCTAAAGCCGCTCGCCGCCATTTGATAAGCATTTTTTAGCTCATCTTGCAACATGGCGGCCAGCCAGTAGAGTATCAGGAAAATGATCGTCGCAATGATAGCCGTCATCACCGCCGCACTGAGCGTGGCATTGCCTTTGAGGCAACGCCTCAAGTAACGGTAAGGCGGCCATACTACATAGGCGATAATCAACGCCCAAGTCAGGGTGAGCAAAAACTCACGCAGCACCATAAACCCCAACAATAAAAGACCGGCCAGCAAAATGCCGGGAATGAGCTGTCGTATCGGTGTGTTACTGATAAAATCATTCATCGCCATGCCTCAAAATAGTGCGTTCAAGCCAACGTTCATTGTACCTGATTAGTCGGCGCCAAAAACGCCGTCATTGCGGCCAAGGACGCGTGTAGCGAATACAGAACCTTGGAGCTCAAGGCAAACGATTAAAATATTCAGCTCAGTTTTGAAGATTCCTGCTGAAAAAAACTCGGCCTGTACGATCGGCGATTTATTCATGAAAGCCAAAAGTAGGCGCCTCTACAACATGAACAGATATTTGCTCCCCGGCACGAATTAAATCAGCATGAGGTATTGAACAGGCGCGGAGGGTGTGCCGCACGCACCAAAAGGTTTAAACACGAAGCAGATGTATTTTACGCCCCAGAGAAGGCGCGCACGGCACGCCCCTGTATGATTAGCTTAAAAAGGCGATTTATTTACGAAAGCCAAAAGTAGGAGCCTCATTAATCGATTACGCCCGAACGCTTGATGGCTGTTGATTCATCGTGACTGCGGACGGATGCAATGCCGGTAACCGGGATCTCCGATCAGCAGTACGAGAGAGGCTATTTTTCAAGATTAAAGTATTTCTTTCAGCAAACGTTGCAGATATTGCCCATAGCCGCTTTTAGTCAGCGCCTGCGCCAGCTTTTCCAGTTGCTCGGCGTCAATGAAGCCTTTTCGATAGGCGATTTCTTCCGGACAAGCCACTTTCAAGCCTTGGCGATGTTCGATGGTCTCGATGAAATTACTGGCTTCGATCAGGCTTTCATGAGTGCCGGTGTCGAGCCAGGCATAGCCGCGCCCCATGATTTCCACGTTGAGCTGATTGCGTTCAAGGTAAATGCGGTTCAGGTCGGTAATTTCCAACTCACCCCGAACAGACGGCTTGAGGTTGGCGGCAATATCAACGGCTTGGTTGTCGTAGAAATACAGGCCGGTGACGGCATAGTTGCTCTTCGGGCTTGCAGGCTTTTCTTCCAGGCTGGTAGCGCGGCCTTGGGCATCGAAGGCCACCACGCCGTAACGCTCAGGGTCTTGCACATGGTAGGCAAAAACGGTTGCGCCTTGATCGCGTAACGTTGCTTGCTCAAGCTGAGTGTGCAGGTCATGGCCATAGAATATGTTATCGCCCAGCACCAACGCGCTGGAAGCGTTGCCAATAAAATTTTTACCGATGATAAAGGCTTGGGCAAGGCCGTCCGGGCTGGGTTGCACAGCGTATTTCAGGTTAAGTCCCCAGTCACTGCCGTCTCCAAGCAGTTGCTCAAAACGGGGGGTGTCTTGCGGCGTGGAGATGATGAGGATGTCTCGAATACCCGCCAGCATCAGGGTGCTGAGCGGGTAATAGATCATCGGTTTGTCATAAATAGGAAGCAGTTGTTTGGAGACGACTTTGGTCACTGGATAGAGCCGGGTGCCGGAGCCACCTGCCAGGATGATGCCTTTGCGTTGGATCATGATTATTTCTCAAGAATTTCGGTAAGCATGCGAGTAATACCGCTTTGCCAGTGAGGTAGATTCAGCCCGAAGGTGTTCTGCAACTTACGGGTATCCAGGCGTGAGTTTTTGGGGCGCGGAGCAGGTAAAGGAAATGCGCTGGTAGGCACGGGCCGGATTGCTTCCGGTTCGACCTTGATTTCGATACCGGCTTGACGTGCAAAATCAATTACAAAACCGGCATAACCGTGCCAAGAAGTTTGGCCGCCGGCCACGAGGTGATAAAGACCGCTTAGTTCCGGACGTTGCCGGGCTGCCCGAATGGCGTGGGCGCTTACATCCGCCAGCAAATCGGCGCCGGTGGGCGCACCGATCTGATCGTCGATGACGGTGAGGCAATCTCGTTCCCCCGCCAGCCGCAGCATGGTTTTGGCAAAATTGTTGCCACGCGCGGCGTAAACCCAACTGGTGCGAAAGATCAGATGTTGGCAGCCTGTGGCGCAAATCGCTTGTTCGCCTTCCAGTTTGGTTTGCCCATAGACGCTTAAGGGACCGGTGGGATCTGTTTCCAACCATGCTTTGTCGCCATCGCCATCAAACACGTAGTCCGTGGAGTAGTGAATAAGCCATGCACCGCTACGCTTGGCTTCTTGAGCCAGAACGCCCGGAGCTAACGCATTGATGGTGCGGGAAAGTTCGATTTCGCTCTCGGCTTTGTCGACTGCGGTATAGGCTGCGGCATTGACAATAATGTCCGGAGCCACGGCGCGAACGGTTTGGGCGATGCCTTCCGGATGAGTGAAGTCGCCGCACAATGCCTGACTGTCGGTGCCTAGCGCCACCAGTTCGCCCAAAGGCGCAAGGCTGCGTTGCAACTCCCAGCCGACTTGACCGCCTTTACCGAAGAGAAGAATTTTCATGTAGCGCGCCCTGCGTAGTTCTTTTCCACCCATTCGCGGTAGGCCCCGGATTGAACGTTGGCGACCCAATCCTGGTTTTCCAGATACCATTGAACGGTTTTGCGAATACCGCTGTCGAAGGTTTCGGCAGGCTTCCAACCCAGTTCACGCTCTATCTTGCTTGCGTCAATGGCGTAACGGCGATCATGACCGGGGCGATCGGTAACGTAGGTGATTTGCTCCCGGTAGCTCTTGTTGTCGGCTCGGGCACGGAGTTCATCGAGCAGTGCGCAAACCGTGTGGACGATGTCGATGTTGGGCTTTTCATTCCAGCCGCCGACATTGTAGACCTCACCGACTTTACCCGCTTCCAGTACACGGCGAATGGCGCTGCAATGATCTTTAACATAAAGCCAGTCCCGAACTTGCTGCCCATCGCCATAAACAGGCAAAGATTTACCCGCGAGAGCATTGACGATCATTAACGGAATGAGTTTTTCCGGAAAGTGATAGGGGCCGTAGTTGTTGGAGCAGTTGGTGGTCAGTACCGGCAAACCATAAGTATGATGGTAAGCGCGCACTAAATGATCGCTGGCGGCTTTGCTCGCCGAGTAGGGACTATTGGGCTCATATCGGTGAGTTTCGGTAAACGCTGGGGAATCTTTCGTGAGCGAACCATAAACCTCGTCAGTGGAAACATGCAGAAAACGGAAGTCTTGCCTGGCTTCGCCTTGCAAATTGTTCCAATAGGTTCGCACCGCTTCCAGCATGCGGAAGGTGCCGACGATATTGGTCTGGATAAAGTCTTCCGGGCCGTGGATGGAACGATCCACATGGCTCTCGGCAGCGAAATTGATAATGGCGCGAGGCTGATACTGCATGAGTAAGCCGGTCACCAGGGTGGAATCGCCAATATCGCCGTGTACAAAAACTTGCCGTTTATCCCCGGTCAAGGAGGCAAGATTCTCGCGATTGCCTGCGTAGGTCAGTATATCGAGGTTGACGACTGTTTCGTCGGATTGCGCCAACCAGTCCAATACAAAATTCGCGCCGATAAATCCGGCGCCGCCCGTTACTAAAATCATTACTATGCCTGAAATACCTGTTTTCTCGACAATAATATAGATACAGATACCAAATAAACTCTATCCGCCGCTACAGCTACAAATTTATGCGCAGGCGACAGAGAACAAAAAATTTCCGGATAACTATATTTGCCGAGCGCGCTTTTTGCGCCTTATTTATAAAAAGTCGATAAGTCTGTTGACAATTAGGTATGCAAGCGACAACAACATTAACAAACTGCCTGACCAAAAAACTACCGCCTAAATCTTCACTGCCATTAAGCCAAGTCGTTAACTGAACGGAATCGAAGCTAACAGCTCGCTTCGACTACTTAAAATATTATTGTAACCTACCGAAGGAGAGGCGTACAAGGTAAGGACGCACGCATAAAATTAAGTTAGTAGACTTTAAATCCGTAGTTTTTAACTTCACGATCCGTTACCTGAGCTTGCTCAAGTTTCATTACCCTGAATCTTTCCCTTACAGTACATACTGGAAATGCTGCGTAAGAGCCTTTGTACAAACAATTACAACGGGATAGTTTCTTAAAACTTCATCCATTTGTTCTTTGCAGCAACACATTGAAGGTATATAGTTAATTTTTTAAAAATCACCTTATAAGCCGGAAAAAATACCTATCATAATTGTATCTATCCGCCAACCATTTTGGATAAGCCATGTTCTCAATTCCAAGTCAAGTGATCGACCAAATACTCATTCCCTCTTTATTAAGATTCTTGTTCATAGGCGGCTGTTTTTCTTTCCTTATCGGCATCGGATTGATCCTCCGCAATGAGCTGATGTTTCGAATGTTCGAAAAAATGAATAGCTGGGTGAGCAGTCGCCGAGCGACGCGTGTACTGGAGATTCCGCACGATTGTTGGCCCTTAATATTGCGTTATCGATACCTTCTGTCCGCTTTCATTACTGCGGGTGCGGTCTATGCGACAATCAAATTAATAACACAAGTCGATATCGAGGCAATCGTTCCCGGCATCAGCAGTTCATTGCACTTGCCCACCCTATTTGTTTCCTGGATTCTAATCAGCGTAAAGTGGTTTTTGTTACTGGGATGTGTGCTGGGTATTGCGGTTGGGCTAATGCTTGGATTATGTATAACGACCTTATCGAAAATAGAAACGCTTTCCGCTACCTGGATTTCCACACGCAATAGCATCTTAGGCAAAAAGGCCGATGTCTTGCATACCGGGTTCGACAAACTCGTGGCCTCCTTCCCTAAAACTGCCGGCTGGATTGTCACTATCATGTCTATGGTTGAGGTTACTTTGGTTGGGATGCAGATGTACTGACCAACACTTCCGGGAGATTGCCCCGCTTTGAGGATATGGCTTTGAAAATCTGCTTTGTTCCCATTGTCTTTATTCGGCTTTCCACTTAAGGCGAACATAGGCAAAACTTAAACTGCTGAAAGCTTTTAATTTAATTCATAATAGAAGAGGTTGGCCATGAAGACTCGCACCATCGCATTGATTCTGACGCTGTTAATTTCATCTAATGCTTTTGCCGAAGAAACGAGTGTGAATACGCTTAAAATAACGAATAGCTCGAAAACAACTTTAGCTGTTAATGAATTTGACCAACAGGGTTACTATACCTTTCGGCCGGATTTGCGTAAGTGCATGTGGCCTTTATGCGGCGGCTTTTTCGTCAAAGCGGTCAATCAAACGCTGACTCGCTGTGCGGACGGCAGCCGGCGAGCGGAATGTTATGTAGCATCCCTCAATAACAGAAAAAACTTCGATATAAGTGCGGCGGCCCTTGTTCAGGGTGCCGTTAAACCCAAAACGTACCAAGAATTCGGCAATCTTGGGATCTTTGCAGTAATAGCCGCCTTCAACTCGGCGACGGAAACCGTCGGAGATCAACTTTTTGTCGGTCTTGAAAACAACGCAATTGTCTGTATAACCACGCCTTGTTTCTCAGTTGATCAATATTTGTTGAATAGAAAAAAAATCCGGGTTATTTCCGATATTGACCTGGAAGCGGTCGGAGCTTCGGAAGCGCTCTTAGGCGAAGCTTTATCCATCATAGCTAAAGGTGAAGTCTTGATAGCCTCCGGTATTAATCAACAAACTGAAGAGGTCGGTGGAAAAGGCGTAGCCTTTGTTGCCTATCAGTTTTATTTGCCGATTAAACCTAAAATCAGGTGAATACAAGCTTTCCTTAATTCAGCTATTGAACACTGCTTCATCGCATCAAAATGGTTTATTAGGCGGAGCTTAAGCTTTCGTATGGAGCGTAGCTGAGAACTACCGCGAACGGCTTTTTGTATATTATGGGCGTGAATTTATTCGGGGATTGGTTATAAAATCCGCATCCACACTATAAACTTGGCAGCGTTCCCAACTAACACCCTGTCGTGGTAATAATGCTGATAATGGGAGCGGCATTGGCGACGGGTTCGGTGTAAGTAAATGAGCAATTAATCGCTGAACTACCGCCGCGAACTTGAAAAGTTGCCACCGTTCCTGACGAGGTGTAATCATAACCCTCGGCTTGTAGTTCGGTCTGATTTGGGTTAAACACGGTGGTCAGACCCGCTGCCGTCAGTATACCCATGGTGCCAATATCAGTAACGTCGGGGTAACCGTTAACCAGATTAATAATGCCTGCCTCGCTACACAAAGTGCCTATTGCGCCGGTAGAGTTATTAGCCGTGCCGCCGCCGGCCGGACAGGGCGCCGTATCCGCTCTGCCGTTACGCGCAAACAAGGTGGCGTGAATCATCGCCGAGGCTGCCGCAACGCTGCCGCGCGCCGCATTAAGTTTGGCAATACGGGCATCGAGCTGTAAATTGGTCATGCGCGGCAATGCCACGGCCGCCAAAATAGCCAGAATGACGATAACGACGATTAATTCAATCAGGGTGAAGCCTTTTGATTTATTCATGTTTTTTAATTGCGTTCGCAAAGTTTGATGTGATTAAAGAGCAGGGCAAAATTATCCATCGTTACAGGCCGGTGCATATACCGCATACCACTTTGTAAAATTAACTGGTCGTACCTCACGCCTGCTATATGTTCTTCAATTGAGCCTATTCGCAATTTTAGATCATCCACTTCATTACAAACACCGTTCATTTCGACACGAACCACTTTTAAATGCCCCGGTATTATATTATCAGCCATAACTTTACCCCTTAACTTAACGGGCTTTACGTTTTTAATTCTATCACTGCTTTGGGCTTCCGTTAAGATGACATTAGGACTCCTTATTTAATTTAATATGGACATCTCACTCGCCCTGATGCTTATCAGCCCCAAAACGTGATTCATCCTTTAACTTATAAAACCTCCAAATCGAGTTTTGAACGCCATGTAGAAACAGTGTTTGTCGTTTCCAACATCATGCTAATCAAGCACCAAATCCATTCCCCCCATCGCTCCCAGTGAAGCTCGCTCTAGTCTGGCAGTACTGGTCAGTCGGTAACGTAGTTGATGACCGTCGCTAAAAACATAGACCAGTCGCTGGGCCTTAGTATCAAAATACCAAATAGACTGAGCGTCCGTCGGCGTTTCTGCGTACTCGCCGCTATAATTTTTAGGATGATCGTTCAGGAATCTTAGCGGATTGGCATTATCTATCTCGCTAACGACCAGCGATTGTCCTCTGGCATTACGATGAGCCCACAGCTCGCGTAAGCCCCAACGCATGTTGACCAGATCGGTTTCCATCGTTATCGCCTCAACTTGATTTTGTGCGCGATTAAGGCCAAACAGCAAAGCAGTAACCAGTATGGCAATAATGCTGATGGTGATGGCAAAATCGAAACGGCTTGCGCCGGATTGCTGTATTTTGGCTTTCGGCTTCATAGTTAACTTTTATGCAACGACACTTTGCCAAGATCCCAGATCGGCAGGAAAATCCCCAAGGCCAGAATAAGCACAAGTATGCCCAGAAAGACAATCAAGATCGGCTCGATTCTGGCTCCCAAGGTTTTGATTTCGTATTCGACATCGCGCTGATACATATCGGCAATTTCTTCCATTAAGTCATCCAATGCACCCGATTCTTCGCCGACAGCTATCATCTGTAATACCAAGGGGTTAAAAACACCGGTATTAGTTGCCGTACGAAAAATGGATTCACCACGCTCAACGCCGAGGCGCATTTGCTCTACTTTCTGCGCGATAAAATCGTTATCGACGGTTTGCGCCACCAATGCGTATTCTGATTAATTTGAACAGTGATTCTGGCCGAACTTGAACACCTAAAACCTAACGCATCGGTGGAAGTGAATTTTTACTCTAAGTGTTCAACTTGGGTCAAGGAATTCATTTTTTTTCGCATAGATTCTCCTT
>JAUGSS010000022.1:0-1067 GCA_044426515.1 Methylococcaceae bacterium
CGACGGTTCCAAGTATACCTTGCCGGCAACCCCCGAACTCCGCAAGGCATTCGACCCGGCTAGCGGACTGGATAAGCCGGGTAAAGGCCATTATCCGCAAGCCTTGGTCAACACGGTATTTGACGTGTTTCGAAGGATGCCCGTGGGGCGAACTGTCCGCCCTATTCAGGGCGGCGATGAACGTGCATATTCTGGCCCAATCTGAACACCCATTCTGGATCAATCTGAACACCTATTCTGATTTAAGTTGAACACTGATTCTGGCTTCAAGCTGAACACTTTTCTGGATTTCTCCAGAATCGGTGTTCAAGTTGCCAGAATGACTGTTCAAGTTACCAGAATCCCGCCTAACGCATTGTTTATTCAACCAGACTATCCTTTCCGCCTTTTATGGAAAGATCATGTCTGCAAAGAGAACAGCAATGCGAAAATTAAGAGAAGTACTCAGACTCAGCTACAGCGCGGGATTAAGCATCCGGAAGATCAGTGCCAGCACTAAAATCAGTGTCGGCAGCATTCAAAACATCTTAAAACTGGCCACGCAGCTGAAAATAACCTGGCCGCTACCGGAGGATTGGGATGATCAAGCCGACATTCCGCACCCCACCCCAAATAAAAATAATTTAAACTCCATGCGACGAATTATACAGGCAGGAGATAGGCCATGAACGCAGAACCCTCTTATCACAGCTACAATTTAGATCATTTAGGCTTGGTAGCCGGTATGGTTGACGAGCTCGGCTTACCACAGCTAATCGATACGGTTATCAAACAAGACCCTCAGCAACGCCAGGTTTCGGTCGGGCAATGCGTCAAAGCCATGGTGTTAAACGGTCTTGGCTTTGTTAATCGCGCGCTGTACCTGATGCCGCACTTTTTCAAGGACAAACCGGTCGAACGCTTGTTGGGCGAAGGCGTGGAGGCTGAGTAGACGTAAATAAATAACTCATACTTTTTGTCTGTTTCAATATAATGGTGGAATGATTGATATCGCAGTTATAGATAGCATAAAAAGAAAGTTCCAGCGCATGAAAGCGGAATTGGATGAGAGAGGGCTTCGTTGCTGG
>JAUGSS010000181.1:0-17019 GCA_044426515.1 Methylococcaceae bacterium
CCGAAGCCGATAGCTGTTCCTAAAGCGCCCATACCTAGAACCAGACCCACTGCGATAGCAGTCATGCCTTGTACATCAGCAATTAATCTTGCAATTTCCATGAAACCTCCAAACGTATAGTTAAAATAAAAACAATAAAAAGTTAAAAAATTCTAATGATCTTCGTGCGCCATGCTCAGATAAACAATGGTTAACACCATGAATATAAATGCTTGTAGTGTAATAATTAAAATATGAAAAATGGCCCAGGGAAAACTCAATACCGGTTGAAGATACCAAGGCAATAAAGCAATCAAAATAAAGATCAACTCACCGGCATACAGGTTTCCGAATAACCGAAGCGCCAATGAGATCGGCTTGGCAATTTCTTCTACTAATTTCAGCAGCAAATTGAAAGGCAACAGCCAGGGACCGAACGGCTGAAACATCAGTTCTTTGGCAAAGCCCCAAGGACCTTTTATTTTAATGCTGTAGAAGATAATCAAGCAGAAAACAGAAATGGACATTGCGAAGGTCGCATTTAAATCCGTACTTGGCACCACGCGCAGATATTCAATACCCATAAGCGAGCCGATCAACGGCAATATATCAACCGGGAATAAATCCATGAAGTTCCATAGAAACACCCAGCAAAAGATGGTCAATGCCAAAGGAGCGATTAGTTTACTATGACCATGAAAACTGTCTTTAACCTGAGTATCGACAAACTCAATCAGCATTTCTGCGAAATTTTGCACCAAGCCCGGAACGCCTGCAGTTGCTTTATCTGCCGCCCGCTTAAAAAACCAGACGAACAAGCCGCCCAAAACAGCTGAGAAAAACAAGGTATCTAAATGCAATGTCCAAAAACCCTCGCCAAAATGCAGCGAAGTTAAATGGTGAATAATATAACCGGTTGCCCCTTCGGCGGCATGAGCTTCGGTAGCCATCGTTCCTCTCTAAATTATGTGAATGTCAGCGCATCAAAAGCGCAAACCAAAAAACTGATAAGGCTGCCATGTATACTGCCAGCAGCGGTAATATTTGTATGTTTGGAAGTTGAAAAATCATAAAGAACAACGCGGCTGTTAACAATAACTTACCTGATTCCCCTGCATAAAAAGACCTAACGATCTTTCTTGCTTCCTGCCCGGCAGATTTATATACCCGCAATGCAAAATACAGATTTGGGATAAATGCCGCCGCTCCACCTAAAACCGCCGATAGGGCTTCAGGCCGCCCGCCTGTCAGGGCAAATCCTGCGGTCATCACTATGATCGTCAGAACTTGGTAGCTTATGACCTTACTGACAGTAGAATATTGTCTATCTGCCACATCCAACTCCATACTCAACAGGTCGGGAATTATATATAGCGACCTCCATTAAATCAAGGAAGATTGAAATTAAACTTACAATTAACATTGTTTTTACCGATAAATCAAATTCTTTGCAGATGAGATCTTTAAAAAGTTCCGACGAATTATTCTGTGGCGAGCAACTTCCTGGAACAACGTCTTACTAAAAAGTACAACAGAATTATTGATTAGCCATGAACTCGAAGCCGATGAAAAAATGGCCGGAACAGCCGGGAGCAAGCTTTCAATAGAACAAGAGCCCGCATTTGAAAGTGTTTCTAAACGGAAAGCAGTCTACTTTGCCGATGCATGGGAGGGATGAATCAGGCACGGCGCTTAAGCCGGAAAGGCCGCAGTGTTTGACTTAATAAGACCACGCCTCAGGATAGGGGATCTCTGCTAGACATTTTTAATGTGTTTAACGCCTAGCCGTTTAACGAAAAGGACTATAAGCCGTTTCCATCAGAAAAATGTCTTAATAAGAATTGACATAACCCCGGCAATCAATATGCCCATCATCCATTTTAGGACCGCTAAGTCGGTTTTAAGCGGCGATAGTGCGATTTCAAGATCATCCCTGGTGACCAGTCGATTTTGAGCTTCCGCAATGACGCGAACAACGGCTTCGGCCTGTGCCTGTGGTATGCCGGCAGTTTTTAGCTTGTCTACCAGCTCCAGAGTGTCAAAAGTTACCGTAGTCATAGGCTATGCTCTGTAAATAGATGAATTCTAATTTGTTAAGGTAGCTTGGTTGGTTATTGGCTGTCAATACGAAAGCCCAGCGGATTAATGGCTTAAGCGTCAGCCTGAAGGACATCATCCTTAAGCACGACCAGGAAATCATTGGAAGCTAAAGAACTCGATCTACAACTGACTCAAGGGTTGTAAGTTGGGCATATTTTTATACCCAACATTCCCAAGCTCAAATATTGCAACGGTCTTTCGATTTATAATATCGAGCAACGATAAAGCTTTTTAACAACATGAAAAAACAGTTGTCGTCTTATTCACCACCAAGACACGAAGGCATAATAAAAACCTAGCGCTCTTCGTGTCTTCGAGGTGAATAACAATGTTAAAAAACTTTGAGCAACTATTTACTTAATCTGCCCCAGAATCCCATCCAACTCTTCCAAGCTGGAATACGCGATAACCAATTTCCCGGTGCCGTTTTCTTTATGATCGATTAAGACTTTCGCACCTAATTTTGCGGTTAAATCTTCCTGCAAACGCAGAGTATCCTTATCTACTTCCCTGACTTTAGGCATTTTAATCTCCGTCTGGCTGTCTTTAACCAGGCGCTCCGCCGCCCTTACCGTCAAGCCTTCCTTGACAATCTTGTTAGCCGCCGCCACTTGTTTCGGACCGTCCAGAGACAACAAAGCCCTGGCGTGGCCCATTTCCAGCTGCTTATTGATCAATAGCTTTTTGACTTCCGGATGCAAATCCATCAAGCGCAATAAATTGGTCACCGTCGCACGCGACTTACCCACCGCGTCCGCCACTTGTTGATGAGTCATGTCAAACTCGTCTAACAATCTTCTTAACGCTTCCGCTTCTTCCAACGGATTCAGGTCTTCCCGTTGAATATTTTCAATCAGCGCTATCGCCATCGCGGTGCGGTCGTCTATCTCCTTGACAACCACCGGCACTTCTTGCAATCCGGCCAATTGCGCCGCGCGCCAGCGCCGCTCTCCGGCCACTATTTCGTATTTTTCCGGAGCAACCTTGCGTACCACAACCGGCTGGATGATGCCTTGCGCTTTGATCGAATCCGCCAATTCTTGCAGCTTTTCCGGATTCATATCTTTTCTGGGTTGATACTTGCCCCGTTGCATATACTCGATAGGCAAGGTTTGCAGTTGATGTTTTTCCCCCTCTTGTGCTCCTTCCGCTGCCCCAACCGCCGCATCCCGACCCTCGCCTTTATCGGAAACACTGCCTAATAAAGCATCCAACCCTCTACCTAGTCCACGTTTTTGTACAGCCATTACCTTTTACTTTTGTCTTTTTTAATCATTTCACCCACCCATAATCCGGTCAGTGCCCTGGCGTCGGCTTTATGGCAGATCAGCGCGAACTATTGATTCAAACTCATCAATCATTTTTCTTAAAGCCTCCGCTTCTTCCAGCAGAACAAGATGCTCGCGTTGAATGCTTTTAAATAACTCAACCACCATGGCCGTTCGGCCATCGACTTCCCCGGTTTGCGCTGCTGTAGCGCTACGGTCGTCAATAGCGACCGGCACCGGCAAAACCTCATCCTCTGCCGGCTGGAAATCAGCCGAGACTATAATTTCCGGCGACAACTGTTCCTCTTTTGCGCCAACATCAACTAATAAGGCTTCAAGCCCCCGACCTAAACCACGCTTTTTTAAAGTCATACGCTGTGTTTTTCTTTTCTGATCATTTCACCCGCCAATGCAATATAAGCCACAGCCCCACGCGATGCTTTGTCATAACTCAGCACCGGTAAACCGTGACTTGGGGCTTCCGCCAAGCGGATATTTCTTGGGATACAGGTTCTAAACACCTTATCGCCAAAATAGCGGATCAACTGCTCCGATACATCCTTGGTCAGGCGGTTCCTGTCATCAAACATTGTCCTCAAGATCCCCTCCAAATGCAGCTCCGGGTTGACGGTATCCTGAATATTTTTCAATGTACTCATTAACGCAGACAGCCCTTCAAGAGCATAATACTCGCATTGCATAGGTATCAACAGGCTGTCGGCTGCAACCATCGCATTTAAGGTCAGCATGTTCAAAGAAGGCGGGCAATCGATCAAAATAAAATCGTACTCGGCTTTGATCGGGATTAACGCATCGGCAAGCCGCCGCTCCTTATGGTCGGCATGCATCAATTCCACTTCAGCCGCAGTCAAATCGGCATTGCCGGGTATTACTGAAAAACCAATCTCAGGAATTTTAATGACTGTTTCTGACGCAGGCACTTGTTCCATCAATAAATCGTAACTGGAATATTTAACCTCCTGCTTATCGACGCCACAACCCATCGCCGCATTACCCTGCGGATCAAGATCCACCAGCAATACGCGCCGGTGAGCCGCAGCCAGTGAAGCTGCCAGGTTTACACTGGTTGTCGTTTTTCCTACGCCGCCTTTTTGATTGGTTACTGCAATTACTTTTCCCACTACCTTACCTCGGCCTGTTCAGGCATTTCTATTCGTACTAAACATCTTTCAACATCCGTTCCGGGAACACTAATTGATATAACGGATTTCTTTGCAGTTATCTGCGCCAGTTCCGCGTCCATATTTTGCCCCTTCATTGCCAGTAACACGCCATTCTTGCCCAGCAAATGAGCCGTCAATTTGACGATATCGGGTAATCCGGCAAAGGCCCTGGTAAGAACCGCAGCATACGCTTGTTCAGGGTGATAATTTTCCACGCGGCTGTGCAGAACTGCTACGTTTTTAAGCTTTAATTCCAAAACGACCTGTTGCACAAAACGGGTTTTTTTGGCATTGCCGTCAAGCAGGGTAAAGTCGATTTCAGGCAGGCAAATCGCCAACGGAATCCCCGGCAAACCTGCGCCGGTGCCGATATCGATGATTCGATTGCCTTCAATATGAGGAATGATCGCCAGACTATCCAGTATATGCAGCCGCGCCATCTCTTCCCGGTCCCGTATCGCGGTCAGATTATAGGCTTTATTCCATTTTTCAATCAGCTTTATAAAACCGAGTAACTGATCCACTTGATCGTCAGTTAGGTTTAAATTTAATGAAGTTATCCCGTTTACCAAGATTTTTCGACAGTCTTCCATCAGGCGCTTTTCTTTTTCAAATAAACCAATAACAGGGAAATAGCGGCCGGTGTGATACCGGGAATTCGTGAGGCCTGCCCCAACGTTTCCGGCCGCTGTTTTTTAAGTTTTTCACTCACTTCATTAGACAGGCCGGGAACGCCGCTGTAATCAATCACCTCGGGCAAACGCAGATGATCGTAGCGCAAAGCCTTATCTATTTCGCTTTGCTGACGGTCTATATAACCGGCATATTTGGCTTGAATTTCAACCTGTTCGGCTACCTGCGGGTCTATATCATCAACACCGTCCACAAATGACAACAACTGCTGAACATCCACTTCCGGGCGGCGCAGCAAATCCATCAAATTGGCTTCCCGCAATAACGGTTTGCCCCAATATTGCTCAACTTGCGCCGCTTCTTCCGTTTCAGTCCTGACCCATTTCTTTTTCAGGTCGCCCTGTAATTGGGAAATAGCGGCCCGCTTGGTGTCAAATGCTTGCCAACGCTGATCGTCAACCAAGCCCAATTCCCGGCCTTTTTCGGTCAGGCGCAAATCGGCATTGTCTTCCCGCAGCAATAAGCGGTATTCCGCACGACTGGTGAACATGCGGTACGGCTCTTGAGTACCGCGCGTAATCAAGTCGTCGATCATCACGCCGATGTAAGCCTCATCGCGCCCCGGACACCAACTGTCCTGACCTTTAACCAATCGAGCCGCATTAAGCCCGGCGATCAGACCTTGAGCCGCCGCTTCTTCATAACCGGTGGTGCCGTTGACTTGCCCGGCGAAAAACAGCGCATGCATATGCTTGGTTTCCAGCGATGACTTCAGGTCTCTGGGATCGAAAAAATCATATTCGATCGCATAACCGGGACGCACGATTTCGGCGTTCTCAAAACCCAGCATAGAGCGCACGAACTCATACTGCACATCAAAAGGCAGGCTGGTTGATATGCCGTTCGGATAAATCTCATGGGTGTTCAAACCTTCCGGCTCGACAAAAATCTGGTGCGAATCCCGGTCGGCAAAGCGCACGACCTTATCTTCAATCGACGGGCAATAACGCGGCCCGATACCCTCGATAATCCCCGAATACAACGGCGACCGATCCAGGCCGGAGCGGATAATATCGTGGGTTTTATTGTTGGTGCGGGTGATATGGCATGGAATCTGCCGGGGATGCTGCTCCGGCTTGCCGATAAACGAAAACACCGGCACCGGATCGTCGCCGTGCTGCTCTTCCAGCTTGCTGAAATCGATAGTTCGCCCGTCGATACGCGGCGGCGTGCCGGTTTTTAAACGGTCGATTCTAAACGGCAATTCCCTTAAGCGATCGGCCAAAGCAATCGAGGCAGGATCGCCCGCACGGCCGCCGCTGTAGTTTTCCAGACCGATATGTATTTTGCCGCCCAAGAAAGTGCCTGTGGTTAACACTACGGCTCTTGCCGTAAAGTCCAAACCCATTTGAGTTTTAACACCGGCGACGCTATCGCCCTCGACAATCAAATCGGACACGGTTTGCTGAAACAACGCCAGATTCGGCTGGTTTTCCAGCGCCGTTCTTACCGCCTGCTTGTACAGCTGACGATCCGCCTGAGCGCGAGTCGCCCTAACCGCCGGGCCTTTGCTGGCATTCAAAGTGCGAAACTGAATGCCGCCAAGGTCGATAGCCCGAGCCATCACCCCTCCTAACGCATCAACTTCCTTAACCAAATGCCCCTTGCCTATCCCGCCAATCGCCGGATTGCAGCTCATTTGTCCCAGAGTGTCGATATTTTGCGTCAACAGCAATGTTTTCGCACCGCACCTGGCCGATGCCAGCGCGGCTTCCGTACCCGCATGACCGCCGCCAACCACAATGACATCAAAGTCTTTTCTAAATTTCACTAGCGCTATGTACTCTTAAAAAATGATATATTACCGCTGTGTGGAGTCACACAACCTGATCTTATTATAAGAGGTAAATGATGAAAAAACGTAAAAATCCGCAAGGAGCCGATTGTGTTCCTATCAAAAACCCGGTCGCAAAGTACGCGCACCTGTTTAATAAAGCGCAAACTTTTTGCGATAAACGCAAATACAACCGTAAAGCAAAACACAGTAGGCAGGAGGCTACGCCAATAGTTCCAAACAGAATTATTGGCGTAGCCTCTTACTTTAACCTTCAAGCCTGAGGTATCCGACAAACTCTGTCGCTATTGCGAATAGCACAACAGGAGAGAACCGGCTATGAAGTTCTATGCAATCATGCAAAATCGGAATGCGGGCACAACCCATGCCCTTGATCCTGTCGCCAGAAGGAAAAATATAAAACGCCAAGGCAAATTAACGGCAGCAATGCCTCATGATAGTGATGATCTAAGGATCTATCCTGCCTATTCAGGTCACTTATTACCATGATGTTTTATCTTCGCACTCTCGGCAATTGGTGCTTCAGGTGGAGTTTATGGTTTCAAGTCCGGTGAATGAGTGAGATCCGGCAAACAAGATTATCCACAATACCGGCCCGGTCGGATCGGGCCGGATGACGCAACCACCATGGGCACCGGAGTTGGATAAGTCCCTCATTCAACAAAAATCGGCTACATTGAACGCACATGATCGCTAACGCCCACAATAAACAACACAGCCTTTTTCTTGTCGACGATGACCGCTTGGTGCTGGCGATCCTTACCCAAGGACTGTCGCAAGCCGGTTATAGTATCAACACCGCAGAATCCGTGGACGAGGCGGAAGCCACGCTGGCGAGTGGAGAGAGGCCGGATCTGGTTATCCTCGATGTCAGCATGCCCGGCAGGAACGGACTGGAACTGGCTGAACGGCTGCACTCATTCGACCACATTCCGTTTATACTGCTGACTGCCTTCTGCGATCCGGAGACTGTCGAGCAAGCGGCCACATGCGGCGCGCTAGGCTACTTGGTGAAACCGGTCGATATACGCCAACTGGTGCCGGCCATTGAGGCGGCTCTGGCCCGCGCCACAGAACTCCAGAGCCTGAAGATAACAGGGCAACAGTTACAGAACGCTCTCGATAGAGAACGCGATATCAGTATTGCCATCGGCATCACCATGGTGCAATACCGGCTTGGCCGTAAAGCCGCCTTTGAATTGTTACGCAAAACCGCGCGCAATCAACGCCGCAAACTGGCGGAACTTGCTTTAGACGTCATCAAAGCCAGTGAAAACCTGAACCTTGGAAATTAGGAAAAAAATCCTTTTAATTTAGAACAAATGTAGGATATAACTTACACAAGATTTCGGTTTACCTCTGACCCCGACGCCGAATCCTTGAGGCCCAGAACACGCCTCGTTAAGCTACCCGTAGACTTTTTCATAAACGGGAATTGACGAAAAATGCCCAAAAGGCAGGAGACACGCGTGTTCAATCATCTTTCAGACCGCTTTTCCGGTCAACATTCTCACATCCTGATTGACCTATCTTGGTTGCATTGCTGTTTGAACATAACAGCCAGTGCCTGTTGCCCGTTAAATGGGAACTCACCGGGAACCTGATATTAGCCAACGTCACCGAAACCATCGAAAAGATCGATACCGCCACTCCAACATAGCGTCCCTAAAACCAAGATTAAGCTTATATCAATTAACCTAATAACTTCGAGATCGCTCATGAAAATCAATATGCCGATAACCGATGTGGAGTACGTCCTCACAGCGCATGACTCCGTTGTTTCCAAGACTGACCTAAAAGGAATGATTACCTACATTAATGAAGACTTTCTCAGAATCAGCGGATTTACCAAAGAAGAACTGATCGGTTCGCCGCATAACATAGTACGCCATCCCGACATGCCGCCTGAAGCGTTTGCAGACATGTGGATGGCATTAAAAGCGCGTCGCCCCTGGACGGGAATAGTTAAAAACCGCTGTAAAAATGGAAATTTTTACTGGGTGCTAGCTAATGCCACACCCTTTTACGAAAATGAACAACTGGCTGGTTACATGTCTGTGCGCAGCAAACCCAGCCGTGAACAACTGAATGCAGCAGATACCGCCTACCGGCTGTTTCGGGAAGGCAAAGCCGGCAATCTAAAAATCCAGGATGGAAAAGTCGTTAAATCAGCTTTTGCAGGGAAACTTAATCCACTGAAGAATCTCACGATTAAAAGTCGCTTTTTATGTCTTGTCGGATTGCTGTGCGTATTTATGCTGATCATTGGCGGAGCCGGTCTGCTGGGCATGGTCAAGTCCAATGAAGACCTGCGCTCGATATATGACGATAGCACAGTGCCGATGACCCAGATAGCCACTATCCAGAAATTACTACTCCTCAACCGGATACGCATTACCGCCGGCCTGTCTGTATCCTCGCCCGAGGAACTGCAAAAAAATTTGGCTGAAGTGGAGCAAAATATCGAGAAAATCAGTACGACGTGGGATGCTTATATGTCCACCGATCTGTTTGCGGAGGAAAAAGTTATGGCCGGCAAGTTTGCTGAAGACAGAAAACGATTTGTGCTGGAAGGTTTGAAACCGACCATCGCCGCCCTGCGTACCAACGATAGAGTTCTAGCCAATAGCATCATTACAGATAAGGTTAGGCCCCTTTATGAGCCGGTCGGCGACGATATTCAGAACCTGTTGCAACTTCAGATCGACGTCGCCAAGCGGGAGCTCGGACATTCGCAATCGCGCTTTGCCGGCATTCGCAACATCGTTATCGGCTTGCTCATGACGGGTATCGCTCTGTCGCTATTGCTGGGCTTAACCCTGATTAATTCCATTCTGCGCGCGTTTACTACCTCTATCACCCAAATTGCCAAGGGCGATTACACGACCGCCATTGAAATTGACCGTCAGGATGAACTTGGCAAGGTAATGAATGCAATTAAAGCCATGCAGATTAAACTTGGTTTCGACATGGCGGAAAGCAAACTCGTTGCCGATGAAAATTTACGCATCAAAATCGGCCTGGATAACGTCAGCACCGGCGTCATGATTGCCGACAACGCGCGTAATATCATTTACGTCAACAAATCGGTCGTCAATATTCTTAGCAAAGCCGAAACGAATATCCGTAAACACTTGCCGAACTTCTCGGCAGCCACGTTGGTCGGCACCAATATTGACAGTTTCCACGGCAATCCTCCGCATCAGGCGCAATTACTCTCCACCTTAACCAACACCTACACCACCAGCATGGATATTGGCGGCCATTCTATGGTAGTGACGGCCAACCCGGTCATTAACGAACAGGGACAGCGATTGGGTGCAGTAGCCGAATGGCAGGATCGCACTGTTGAAGTTGCGGTAGAGCAGGAAGTGGCAGACATTGTACATGACGCAGTCATGGGGGATTTTACCCGGCGCATCGAAACCCAAAGCAAGGAAGGTTTCTTCAAACAACTGGGCGAAAATCTCAATCAACTGATGCAAACCAGCGAAACCGGCCTTAATGAAGTGGTGCGGGTACTGAATGCCTTGTCCCGTGGCGACCTGACGGAAAAAATCACCAATGACTATTCCGGGACCTTCGGCCAACTCAAGAATGATTCCAATACTACAGTGGAAAAACTACACGAAATTATAAATAAAATTAAAGACGTAACTAACAACATCAACACCGGAGCCAAAGAAATCGCCGCCGGTAACAATGACCTGTCGCATCGCACCGAAGAGCAAGCCGCCAGTCTGGAAGAAACAGCGGCCAGCATGGAGCAGCTGACTTCCACCGTGCAACATAATGCCACAAACGCCAAACAGGCCAACCAACTTGCCGTCGAAGCCTCGGATATAGCCGGTAAAGGCGTCGAAGTGGTTGCTGAAGTAGTCAGTACGATGGAAGATATTAACAATTCTTCACACAAAATCGGCGACATTATTTAGGTAATCGACGACATTGCTTTTCAAACCAATATTCTTGCCCTGAATGCCGCCGTCGAAGCAGCCCGCGCAGGGGACCAAGGCCGAGGGTTCGCAGTGGTCGCCGTAGAAGTGCGCAACCTTGCGCAACGTGCCGCCACGGCTGCCGGAGAAATCAAAAACCTGATTGATGATTCGGTAATGAAAGTATCCAGCGGCAGCAAATTGGTAACACAAGCCGGTAAAACTATGGAAGAAATAGTCAATTCCATTCACGGCGTTACCGTGATGATGTCTGAAATCAGTGCCGCTTCAATGGAGCAAACGGCCGGCATCCAACAAGTCAATCAAGCCATCGCCCAAATGGATGACGTCACCCAGCAAAATGCAGCTTTGGTAGAACAAGCCGCCGCCGCAGCGGAATCACTGGAAGAACAAGCGCAAAACCTGGTGCTTACTGTCGGTAGCTTTAAAGTGGATGAGTATTCAAACATGCCTCTTTTTCATCCGCAAGAAAGGAAAGGAACGAATAAAAAAACACAGGCCGGTGCGAATACTTACAAAAGTTCATCGGCAAGCAAGCCGAAGCTGAGCTCACTCTCTATCGACAACGACATTTGGGAAGAGTTTTAAATGACCAAGATCGAACAACTTGAAAATGAAATACGCCAAAAAAACGATGAATTAAATATCAGTTTGAACACCCAAAATTTATTGCGGGAAAGGCTTAAAAGCAACACTGAAGTCCTGAGAGAAATTGAAAGCCTGCTTAAGACCGTAGAAACTAATTTAAGACGCTCAAACGACTATAACTACACGCTGGAACAGGAAAACAAGTGTCTTAAATTATCCTGTGATAAATGGATACAACGCGCTATAAATCTCGAATTTAAAGTCCTAAATGCTCGTGAAAGAGCAAAAAAATCGAAATAACGGGAGACCGCCGTGAATAAAAACAGGCCGGTTTGCGCAGGGATGCGTCCCAGTAATGCCCAGAGCCCAGGCGCTGAAAGCCGGATGAATGTCATACGCGCATTGCATACAAGTACCACAACAACTTACATGACAACACCAAAAGAATTAACAGAGCAGGCATATAGGCTCTATCGCAAGCTGCAAGATATTCAACGTCAACCGGGAGCTGTTTCCTATGACTCAAAAAAACTATCCCATGCCATCGGCTCGGCCTTGCAACGATACGATCGGCGCTTGAAAAAATGGTGGGCGTCTGAGTTATGAGCCCAAAGTCGAGGGTGTCCCGAAACTCAGGTTACCCCATTCAGCCTGTTTAGCGCTCTTACAAGACCGCCCATTTGTCCCCCATACGCTGCACCGGGCATTTCCCAACCGATAACTTGCGACTGACGGTTGTCGGTCAGGCTTTCGCCGCGCAGGTATAAACTGAGCGGCGCGCTGACTTGCTAACTTAGGAACATGCATAAATTAATTTAAGCAATTACCATGAAGGGCATGAAGACTTAAATCCTTCATGTCTTTCATGTTCTTCATGGTTTAAAAATAAAACTTGCTCAAATTATTTCGTGCACATTCCTAAGCTGCATGTCCAGGTGAAAACTGTCGCCGATTATCGTCGTAGTCCCGCCAGTATCGAAACTATTACCCCGGCAAGTACCTTGCGCCCACAGCTTGACCGGAACGGTTTACCAAGCCCACTCCCCCCGGAAACGAGCAATATACTTCGGCTGGCGGGGCAAGGACTTGCCGGTGTCGTTATTTTTGCTGTCGGTCCAGGTATAATCGATGCCGGTCGTCAGCTGCCGGCTCCGGCGCATCATCCATTGGCTTTCCAGCCATGACGTCTAAATCATTACGAACATTTTATTGGGTGTTAGAATACGGTTAAAAGTGTGCGTTGAACCGAATAGCTGTAATCTAAAAAATGCACAAAACGAACACGTTAAACATTTTCTATTTAAGAGGACACCTATGCGGAACATGAAGCTTTTACCCGCGCTAATTGGAGCGACACTTGTAATCGCCATCATCTTATATGTCGCCTTCTATTTCATATTTCTTGATCTGTTTGTCGACTTATGGTGGTACGAATCATTAAAACTTGAAGCCTACTTCTGGCTAAGACTGCTGTACAAATTCTTCCTTTCCGGCGGAGTCACGCTGGCGTTCTTTGCCATTTTCTTTTTCCATTTCTGGGTTGCCTCGCGTTATCTGGGCTTAAACCCGCCGGATGAAATTCTCAGTAATATAGATAAACGCCGACGCTTTCAGCGCTTTGCCGACACCTTTATGAACGGCTCGGCAAAGATATACACGCCAATATCCTTGGTACTGGCCGTATTTATTGCCATCCCTTTCTATAATCAGTGGGAAACGACGCTGCTGTACTTTTTCGGCAGCGATTCGGGCGTAACCGAATCGGTTTACGGCAAGGATGTCAGCTTTTATATGTTGTCCTATCCGACCTACATGCTGATTCAGCAAGAAATGCTGACAACCGCTTCGCTGATTTTCTGCATGGTCGGTATTTTATATTGGCTGGAACATGTTTTTATACCCAACCAAAGCTCGGAATTTCCCTTGGGAGCCAAGATTCATCTAACCACTCTAATCGGCTTTGTCGTTGCTTTTGTGGTCTGGGGCTTCATGCTGGATCGTTTTACCCTGCTTTATACCGATAAACACGAACCGGTATTTTACGGCCCCGGCTTTGTTGAATTACGCTATCAACTGCCGCTGATCTGGCTGGAAATCGTTACCTTCGTGGCGACTGCGATAACGGCCGGCCTGTTTATTTTCTCGGAAAAACACCGGGTAAAAGCGCCGTTTTTAATATCGCTTACCCTGTTCCTTTGCGTCGCAGGTTTGCCGCAGATTCAATTCATTCCCGATTTAATTCAAAAATATATCGTCAACCCGAATCCGGTTAAATCGAATAAATCGCTGATGCAGCATAATATCGATGCGACGCTGGCTGCTTACGATTTAAAGAATATTAAAACCGTTGATTTGAACATTAAACTGGATGCCACCAAGGACATTGAAACATGGAGTACGCAAAAACATTTTGAAAACATTCCGGTATGGGACAGGGAGTTTATCATTGACAGCTATAAGCAATTACAGGAGATAAGACCTTATTACAAAATCCTGTCTGTCGATGAAGACCGCTATTTTATTCTCGATCATACCCGACAAGTTAACTTGGCCGCCAGGGAGGTTAATATTTCCAAGCTACCGCCGGAAGCGCAAAACTGGGAAAACATCCATTTGCGCTATACTCATGGTTACGGCGCGGTCGTTACCCCTGCCGCGCAGGATGCGGGTAATTCCCTAATCTGGTATTTACGCGATTTAAACATGCACTCCGATGTCGGCTTCAACGTCAAGCACCCAGATATCTACTACGGACAGGAAAAATTCGATTATGCGATCGTTCCTAATAATCTCAATATCGTGGGAATTGCCGGCTCCGATCCCAGCATAACTGGAGCTTATTACGGTGAAGGAGGCATTCCCATTCCATCCCTGTTCAGAAAAGCGTTGTTTGCCTTTTATTTAAAAGACGAAAAAATCTTTTTTTCGACCAATATTTCGAACCAGAGTAAAGTCAAGATCCACAGAAATATAACCGAGCGCATTAATATGCTGACGCCCTTCCTGCATCTGGATAAAGACCCTTATCTGGTTATAACCAAGGATCGGTTCTACTGGATACAGGATGCTTACACCTTATCGAACCGGTATCCGGTGTCCAAGCCTGCGGACGATGATTTCCTTGAGGGTAAACAAAATTTCAACTACATCCGCAACTCGGTCAAGATTGTTGTTGATGCTTTTGACGGCGATGTCGATTTTTATATTTCCGACCCATCGGATGCGATTATTCAGGCATACAGCAATGCATATCCGGGATTATTTAAAAACCTGGAGGAAATGCCGGCAGAATTAAAGAAACACTTACGCTATCCGCGCGATCTTCATTATCTGCAAATGAAGGTGTATGCCAAATATCATCAACGAACCCCGGAGTTATTTTACGAACAGGCCGAAACTTGGGCACAAGCCAATGTCCGTGGAGAACCGGTATTGCCTTATTACCAAACCATGGATTTTGGTAACTGCAATGATACCGAAGAATTTGTTTTGATTAACCCGATGACACCGGTTAACAGGGGCAATTTGAGCATGATAGGTATTGCCGGAACACTGGATAAAACCAACTGTAGCTCCGATTACAAACCCGGCATTACCATTTACAAATTCGGCAAGGATGTTCAGGTTAACGGGCCTGCTCAGGTTGAAGCCTTGATTAACCAAGACCCTGAAATCTCAGCGCAATTCACCCTATGGGGCCAATCGGGTTCGGTTGTTGAAATGGGCCGGATGATTATCCTGCCGATGGGTAATACCGTTCTATATGTGCAACCGATTTATATAGCTTCAGCCAAAAACAAAATACCCGAGTTAACACGAGTGATCGTTTCTATCGGCAATGAAGTGGTTATGGATAAAACCTTATGGTCGGCTTTTAACCGGTTAAAACAAACTTATCTCAAAAGTGCGGCTGAAAGTGACGGCACAGAAACGCCTAAAGCCATTATACTGCCGGAAAAAAGTAAATAGTCAAGATCGCGAGGAGCTTAGTCCCGGTCGTTTTTTAGGCTAGGGTATACTGGCTTTAGAGCATGGGTAGAAGGGTGGGGATGCATCCCCTCTCCTCACCCTCTCCTGTTTGCTGGATACAGGCTTAAAAACATTATCAGGGTTATACTGCACTGCCTGCCTGCTTACAGATAGTTAACTTCCGGTCTGCCTTCCGACTCAACAACTTCACCGATAGCAAAAGCCGTTTCGCCCAGTTGGACAAGCGTTTCAAGCGTGGCCCGTTCATCTTCGGCGGCAACACAGACTATCATGCCGACGCCGCAATTAAAGGTGGTCAACATATCCGGTAACGATACCTTACCCTTTTCCTGCAACCACTGGAAAATCGCTGGAAATTCCCAAGAAGCAAGATTGATAGCGGCGCTAGTGCCTGTAGGAAGTACCCGCGGCAAGTTCTCTGTTAAACCGCCGCCGGTAATATGAGCCAATGCATGCACCTGCACTTTATCCAGCAACGCCAACAACGGCTTAACATAGATCCTGGTCGGCTCAAGTAAGGCTGCAGCCAAGGTTTTGCCTTCAAATGAATCGGTCAGCGCTGCATTGCTGTGGCTAATGATTTTTCGGATTAATGAATAACCATTGGAATGCGGGCCTGATGAGGCAATGCCGATCAGCTTGTCGCCGACTTTGACCTTGCTGCCGTCAAGTACTTTGCTTTTTTCCACGATGCCGACGCAAAAGCCCGCCAGGTCATACTCGCCGTCCGCATACATGCCCGGCATTTCTGCGGTTTCACCGCCAACCAGCGCCGCACCGGCCAATTCGCAGCCTTTGCCAATGCCTTCTACAACCGATGCGGCGATATCGACATCCAGCTTGCCGGTCGCAAAGTAATCAAGGAAAAACAACGGTTCCGCGCCTTGAACAATAATATCATTAACGCACATCGCAACCAGGTCGATGCCGATGGTGTCATGAGTAGCCAGCTCATTAGCCAGTTTTAACTTGGTGCCGACGCCATCGGTACCGGAAACCAGAATCGGCTCCCGGTAGCGGTCCAGCGGCAATTCAAACATCGAACCGAAACCGCCCAAACCGGCCATCACGCCCGCTGTCCGGGTTCTGGCCGCAATCGGCTTGATGCGTTCGACCAATGCGTTACCGGCTTCGATGTCAACGCCGGCGCTTTTATAATTCAAGCCTTCTTGATTTTGTTCGCTCAATGTGGTGTTCTCTTGCTAAAATTTAAACTTCCGATATTGTACAAGACCTCATCGGTTTTGTCTGAGGGATATGAATGTGCTATTTGGATTTACCTATCAGGCGTTACCGTAGCGTTTACGCGAATGTTGCGGCAAGTTAAAAAATAATTAACGTCGTTCCCTGTTCAATGACAGTGGATCAACCGAAACCGCCTAGGGCAACGCAAAGTCTTTTTTGAGGAGTGGATATGAAAGTTACAAAAATGTTATTTATTGTCGCGGTATTGTTTACCGGCACAG
>JAUGSS010000090.1:0-51472 GCA_044426515.1 Methylococcaceae bacterium
AAGGAGAATCTATGCGAAAAAAAATGAATTCCTTGACCCAAGTTGAACACTTAGAGTAAAAATTCACTTCCACCGATGCGTTAGGTTTTAGGTGTTCAAGTTCGGCCAGAATCACTGTTCAAATTAATCAGAATACGCACACAGCAAGTACAACCCTATTGAGCGATGCTGGGGTGTATTGGAGAAACATTGGAATGGCACCAAATTGGTCGATGTGCAAACGATGCTTGAATGGGCAAAATCCATGACTTGGACCGACATTCCGCACCCCTATGTTGCATTTTTTTATTTTATTTAATTTATATAATTCAATTAGTTAATATTTTTACGATATTTTTGAGATTCATCAAAGCAACCTACGTCAGCTTAAACTTAACTAAAAATAATTGGGAAACGAACTTTATCTCGTTTTAGTTTGGAAGCTTAAAATCCATAAAAATAAAACATACTTAATTATCAATACCTTAAATAAATGCAAAAATTGTTTTAGGGGTGCGGAATGTCGGATTAAAAATAGAAGTCGCAACTTGGCAAGAAAAGAGAAATGCTATCGCACGCCCCATGGAATGGCGATTTACTACTGAGGAGGCGCGGGTAAAATTGAAGAAGCTTTACCCGACATTATAAAAATGACTGAGTACTAGGGGTGATCGACGACATCGCTTTCCAGACCAACATTCTTGCCCTGAATGACGCAGTAGAAGCGGCCCGCGCCGGAGAGCAAGGCAAAGGTTTTGCCGTAGTGGCCATAGAAGTGCGCAATCTTGCGCAACGCGCCACGACGGCTGCCGGAGAAATCAAAAATTTGATTAATCATTCGGTGACTAAGGTCTTGGGAGGCAGCCGGCTGGTTGCCCAAGCCGGGTTAACTATGGAAGAAATCGTCAACTCCATCCAAGGCGTAACCGGCATGATGGCTGAAATTACCGCCGCCTCCGCCGAGCAAAGCTCGGGCATCGCGCAGGTTAATCAAGCTATCGCGCAAATGGACGATGCAACGCAACAAAATGCCGCCTTGGTCGAACAAGCCGTAGCAGCCGCGGAATCGCTGGAAGAGCAGGCGCAAAACCTAGCCATGATGGTAGGCGGTTTCAGGTTGGACTCTTCCTGTCATACGGCGTTGAAGCGGGTGGCCGGTTTGGTTTGATACCCTTGGAACGGGTAAAAATTTAAAATCTTTAACGCGATACAATACCTTCACCAATTTGAATTTTTAATTAAAATTGGCGAAAATTAAACAGAGTGATTACTGTTAAATCAATGAGTTAAAATAACTTACAGTTCTATTTTCAACTGGGTTTATACGCTCGGCGAAGATGTTGGCGATAGAATTGCGTTCTATTTCATATGGGCTCATGAGTGTCCATTGTTACCTAGTTCCCACGCGCTACGTTCATCGTATACACATCTCGACGTAGGCCGGACTAAGCCCATCCTTGCGTCGCCGGGCGGGCTTAGTCCGGCCTACGCTCCAATGGCTTCCCCAAAAAATCAATATCCGCCGCGCACGAGCCGAACAGCACTGTCGCCTATCAGAAGGCCACCCCAGTCGTCTCCTGCATCGAAGTCCACGGTCCACGCGTTGTAACCACTTATAGCATTGGATGAAGACGACCAAAACCAATCACTAGTCGCATTGGGAAACGCCGTTAGATTTATTGCCGGCTCATAACAACGGTTTTCAACTAAGGATTGCAATTCTTTGATATTAGGCAACCGCCAATCGTTTAAACCGGCAAACACAGTGCCTTCAGCGGTCTGTAAGGCGTCTTGCCACTTGTAACTGTCTACGGAACCTATACAACTATTGTTGCGCCATGCTTGTCCCAAGGCGCAACGCATCCAGGTTAAACCGGTTTTTTTATCAACTACCGTGCCGTTCGTATTCGCGGTGTAACGGCTATCCGGTGCATCGGCAATAATATTAGGGTTGCACGTTTGAGCAAAACTTAACTCTGCATGGATTAACAAACAAAAATAAACTGTTAACTTAAGTTGTTTCATAAAATATCCTCCAAAGGATAATAAGAATGAAAGGGGGATTTCTTTATCTATCATGAGGGACTGAGTAAGCGCATCGCATAAAATGACGAACAACGATTGCTTAGCGGCATAAACCGGCGGCTAACATGTATTTGCGATTTCGGTAAGGCATTACCCGTTTACTCGATCGCTAACGAGCTCGCCTCATAAAAGCATGGTTTAGTCATCGGTTAAACATCACTGTCCGCTACGCACGAGCCAAACAGCATGGCCGCCGGCCTTGCTGTAGCTGGAATCGTTGCCATAGTCGAAACTGACTAACCTAGCTGAATTAATTGCGTAAGCATGAGGCGACGAAGACCATAACAAACGGTTTCGTGCGTTCGGGAAAAAAGCCGAGTCAATGGCTGCGCGATAACGGCTATAATCGACAATAGAATACAGCTCTGCTCTACTCGGCATCCGCCAGTCTTTATAGCCGCACCAACCCACCGAGTTTACGGCGTTAACATAGCCATCCGTATCGCAAGAACTGGTATTGCCACAAGAACCGCCATTTTGAAGGCCCGCAGAACCGCCGTTTTTTGCGTTGTCGGGTTCATACCAGCTATAACGCCAAGCTTTATCATGTAAGCCGTTGTCATCGGTTTTCACTTCCCATATTAATCCTGTCACATTGTCTTTAACGCAGTTCCAAGACTTGGCATCCACCGCTAATGCCACGCCGGTACTGCCGATTTTGGTAAAATCAAACCCTGCATGGCCATTGCTATTGCCGTTTCGGATAATATCGCGCCCTGACTGTGCATCTTGGTTAGGATAGCCCGATAGAGGACAAGGCCGTTTATTATGGACGCCGTCTGAACATGTGGTAATGCCGGTATCGTTAAGAGAGAGATTGTAGGGGGTCGCGACGATAGTCTTACTGATCTCCAATGTAGTCGCGGCATTTTCAGCTAAAACACGAAAATAGTAGGCTTTGCCATTGGTTAAACCAACGATGTTAAATGATGACTCAGTTATATCCTGCCAAGCGCCCCCTGCATAGTTCAAACAGTTGTTAATGTCGGCAATGATTTCTGTGGCATAACAAACTTTGTAGTTCGTTGCATCTTTAACGGGGGTCCATTGTAAGAGGACTTGTTTGCCGCCTGTCGTCGTTTGAATTTTCCATGCCGCAAAAGATGTCATTGGATAACTCAGTGAGAAAAACAATAAAAGGGCGTAAATAAATAAGCGAGCGAGATGTTTATACATGATGGAATCCTAATTATCGGTAATGGGATACACAATCCTTATCCACACTACATGCTACAAAAATACGCGGGCTCAACTTTTCTAAGCTATTGATTATAAATAGCAGTAATTTACACTGTGCTAATTTCAATAAAGTTAAAGTCAAAACTAATCATCAATGACGATGCAAATTAACGTTGAGCAGCGCATGCAAAAATACGTTTTTGCGTCTTAACAATTTAAGCGACTGGTTATAATAAAAAGGCCGTTGAATGCGGCGCATTGTCAGAACCAGCAATAAACTCGATTTTGTAACGATTATCCTGAGAAGATAAGAAAAAATTTTCAATGATGACCCCATCATCAATTTTATAATCGCCCCAATCATCCCTATCAGTCACATAGAGATTGTTATTGAAAGTGCTCTTCATAAAAAGTAATTCTTTGAATTCGTAGCTGCGCATTTGTAGTGTGTCGGAGCCGCCGCCAAGCAAATCTTTATTGTCGGCAATAGTGTCAACTCCGTTTTGGAACCAATGAATATAAGTATCATTGCCCAACCCTCCGTAAAGTGAGTCATTACCTTTCCCACCATACAGCGTATCATTCCCTGCATTTCCAAATAGTAAATCGTTACCATCGTCTCCATCCAGCGAATCATATCCTGCTTCACCCAGCAAAGTATCATTACCTGAAGCACCAATTAAACGATCATTGCCAGCACCACCTTTGACAGAATCACCATAAGAAGTACCGTATACGGTGTCATTGCCGCTATACATTACGCAAGCTAAGCCAGAGTCATGAGGACCTACCATGACTACATTGTTAAGGTTTATCGTTTGATTTGTGGAGCTATTGCTCCCATATACTGTTTCCATAATTTTGCTCTCTTTTAGTTTATTATTGAGTTATGCCATCCATAACGATTTTGATTAAATGATTGACATGTTGATAAATGCGCGCCGATGGCTCAAACGAACGATTAAAGATTAATGATTGTTGGAGGATCTATCTTTTCATGATAGTCGTTTGAATAAATGGCTATATCCGGTGATTGCAAGTTGCGAGGTATTTTAAGTTTCTGACAAGTCTACCTCTCGTTATCAGGTAAAATCCAAACCTAGAACGTAGATAAGCTGTTTTTCCTTTAAATTAATTAAACTTAGACCAAGCATTAAACTTGATGAACTTATCTGCATCCATATTTTTGATGACATCGTAATTCGCAATTGATGCCAGTACTCAGCCAATTCTATTTTGTCGGGTAAAAATAACCCTGTCCTGAGCCTATCGAATGGGATAAGGGGATTCACGCTCAGCTAAACGCTTTGTTACACGACTGGCCAATATTGACGGAGTGCTAGATACGGGTAGGTAAACCCAACCAATCGCTGGAAATTTGCTTACTGAACCACTAACGAAAAGAGTGCGTTTGTCGAGACTCTCAGTCAATACGGTAATCTTTTTAAGAAAACGATCAAAACAGACTATGTGGTGTGTGATACCGGATACGCACCATCCCATTGGTACTTATTACATCCTTGAGCCGCTGACGGCAACCGTCTAAGTCTTGTCGACTTAGACGGTGGCTTATTCTAACTATCATTCATTCAAACATCAAAAACAATTTATAGAGATACCAAGTAACTATTCGCTCCCCTCGTCATTGAAAAAATAAGTAAAAAATTGCTTGACAATTTTTTCGCTAAAAAAATATTTGTTCTTGCAACTGTGTAAAATCCATCTACACAGCTCATTACAAAGACGCCAGCAGGTTTAATCCTTAATTGCCTACTTGGAGCTGAATTGTGATAAAGGTTACGCATTAATGAGCCTTTAAATTAACACTTATAAATCTATGACATGAGGTAGTAGTAGATCATAACTAAATTTTATTTATTACAACTCTTCTCATCAATGCGTAACCGTTAAGGCTGAAAGCAATATGCAGGCCATAATTAATAACGTAATGATTAATAAAAGTATTGTGTCTTTTCAATAAAATAACTTATCTTTAAAAGTGTTGTAATGAACCAATCACAATTTATCTTGCGGTGCAAAACAACCAATCATTCCGGCAGGTTTATCATTTCAAGCTACACAGTCGCTTTATGTTGAAATTCTGATGGAATAGAACTATAGAGGAGAATTCCAGCTCTGGCGTTCATCTAATTAGGGCCAAGTCCTGAGTTTTTTTAAGCCAATCCGGCCCATGTCGCTCTGTGTATTGACCGGTTTCGGCCCTCGCTTGCCTTCAGGCAGGATGCCTGCATTCTCCAAATAATTGACTCGCCTGATCCGGGTGTACTCCGTGTTCTTGAGCAATTTCATTGTCGTGTTTTAAGGCAACCGGGAATACGCACGAAATAACTTGGTGAACGTCCGACTCTTTCCTGCCATTCAAAGAACAAGTCAAAAGTAAAAGGCTAACACTTTTACTCTGTTTAAATTATTCAGCAGGCGTTGAATGGTGCTTAATATGTTCCGGTACTGCTTCGCTATTGTGCTCGCTCATCTGCGCGTCAAACCATTCATGAAGTGCCTGAACATATTGAGGATATTCAGTTGAATAATGAATCTGTGCACCGTTTGGCAATGCTTTGTATTCATATTTAATATTGTCGGTTTCTGCCATTCTTAACTGGGCGAGACCCGGCATATTAGCTCCGTGTATATGTTCAGTCACAGAAAAATCACCTTTTCTAAAGTCACTGGCCATTTTAAGCAGATTTGCCTGGATCAATTTTATTTGCTGGGTATTGTCTGCTGATTTGGCGACCACATGCTGAACGCCGCCATGAACAGTCTTAGTAAACGTCAACTGGGTTTGGTCTAATGCATATGGCACCACTTGCTGCGTGCGTTGTTGCACTTCATCAACCTGCTTAGGACTGACTTTTTCAACAGCCGGCGTTGTTGTAGAAAAAAGTAAAAATCCAATACCTATTAAGGGGTAATGTTTCATAATCGTACTCCACGCTTAAAGTTATGGCCAAATGAAAACTATAGTACATTGCAACTCCGTCCAAGGAGACACATTTTTCATTCATCAGGTTCAATAAATCAACCTGCTTAAATAAAGTACTTGGTCATCAAGTTACAGCAGAAGAAAGTAAAGGGTCAAGTTTTTAGTTTTGTCTTTTATCTTTTTTCTTCGAGCGACTGCAATTGGCCGAAAGCGTTGATTAAAACCGGTAAATGGCGGCAACCCATTAATTTGCCACAGATCTGAGTTCTAAATATTGTACTTTAAGTTCAGGCAGCGTTGGGCGTGTACCGGGTAAGTTGATTTGGATAGTGTAGCTTCGATACAAGGTATGGCGGATTTGCTGTTTGCCAATCCGCCATTTGTTCTCTTGGCTACAATCGAAGCTAATAATTGAGCTTGTTTAGACTTTTTAGGTTGTATGTCTGTGTGTCCGGTTACTGCCGTTGTGATGCGAGTCGTTTGAGTACCGGACGAAACAAAAGTTTAAACTCTAAGCAAAGCCTTAGCCATTCTTTCAGAAAGTTGTTCTTCGACAAATTGCGGCTCATTAGGCGGATAAAGTTCCACTTCATCCAGTTCGAACTCATATTCTTTGCCCAATGCGATCAGCTCTCTGATTTTTTGAACGGCTAACAGTTTCTCTTTTAGTTCATTATCTGTTTTTGCCAGTTCAGAGAAGGCTTTTATTTGTGCAATTGACATTGTGTTTACTCCTATTGTTGATAATTACTGCATTACAAAGCAGTTGATGAAAAAATCGCTGCTGTTTACACGCTGTAAGGCGTATTAATCCAGTCTTTAAGTACCGCGACATCGCGTTCGGGCAAATAAGAAAAATCTCCGCTAATATCTTTAAAAACCGCCACCCCGGTGTGCGGAGAAACCAGTTTGCCTTTAACCATATAAAAGAACCAGGCAAACGGATAACCGGCTTGGCGATCGAAACGGGTTAGCAGGTTATGCAGCGCAGTGCCTTTTTTGCCGCTGACGTCTTCCAGTTGCGGCAGGTTTTTTTGCTGGGTATTGATCAGTTCAATGTTGATTATTTGTTCTCCAAAGCGTCCGGTATGTCTGAAGGGTCGGACAATCCAGTCATCGGAAAGTACGGCTTTTTGCAGGGCGCTACTTCGGTTCCAGTCATCCATAAAACGTTGTACCGGATGTTCTTCAATATGGTATTTATTGATTTCATCCATGAAAACCGACACGTCAGTTTTACGTCGATAAGAATAACGCGAGGTTCCAATGCAGAATGTTTCTATGCATTCCGGGTCCAATGGATCAATAAATTCTTCTAAATCCTCCGGCGGGTTTTCGCCATTAACAAGCAGCCGATCCGACATCTCATGGGTTTTATCAATGTCGATCTGAATGAATTGTTCTGCTTTAGCGCCGGTTTGGATAACAAAATACAGGGTGTTGCCGGTTTGCCGCGTGGCAATCAGCTGTTGTTCCCGTGCGTGATCGATCAGGGTTTGCAGGTTTTTGCCGCATTCGATATAGGTTCTTTCGGTCCATTCCACCAAGTCGTTGGCGACACGGTTACCGTCCAGGTCGACAATACCGCCCAAGCGATACCATTCGTTCCCGGTTCTGGCCAGCCGAATCGGATAGCCGGGGTTCAACGCCTGCAGCTTGGACAAGAGTAATTCGTCATCCTCGGCAATTGCTCTCGGCAACCGCTCCATGCGTTGCTCTAGCTCCCCCATCCCTGGGGTCGTACCTCCTGCATCCATGCAGTTGTGGCCGGGCAGGGTGTGCTTGCAGATTTTGGCAAGCTGTTGCCCATCAAGTTTAAATGGTTGGTCAGTCATACACGGTTCCCGGTTTCTCGTTCCCATGCAGCTCATGGGAATAACTGGTTAATCGTTCCTGCGCTACGGCCCTGACATCCGGCTCGGGATCATCGATCAAATCGGTCAATGCCTCGGGCGCAACACGCTGGGCTACGGTATAGCGCACTACCCAGTCGGAATCATTGAGCATAATAACGACATCATCCGGGTTCATCCGTTCGGCAACAATGCGTCTGACTTCGGGCGCAGTATCATGAACCATTAAGCCCAAACTGACTTCGGGCAAACGTTCAGCGACGATTTTTCGTACTTGCAGGTCTTCATCGCGAATAAACCGGAACAGGCGTCCTTCCGGCAGTCTTTTGGCTATCGTTAACCTGACGATATAGTCCTTATCGCTCGCCATCTTTTCCAGATCTTCGGGAGCAATGCGATCCGCTACCGTCATGCGCACTTCTCTATCGCCGTCATCGATTAACAGATGCAGCTGGGATTGCGGTATGCGATAGGCGACGGCGCGTCTGACCACTTCATCTTGATCATGAATCAGCTCCGTCAATGCTTTTTGCGGTGCGTAACGGACCGCAATAGCGCGTCTTTCCCAAAAGCTGTCGTGAAGATATTGCTCGGCAAAGCCCGGATTAACACGAAAAAAGCGGTCAATCTGCCGGCCGCTTTCAACGAATACACAAGTATCGCCGGGCATGCAACGCCCCATTAGCAGGGTTTTGCCGCGAAATGGACATAAACTGCAATCGGCAAAAGGAACGCTGACAGGGCTTTCACGATTGGGCATGCGAAGTTCCGTTTAGTCGGGGATGATTTCTGCAACGACAATACCCGTTGCAACATCATAATCATTGGTTAAGCACAGACAGTGTTCCCGGCCGTCAATTAAATAAAGATTGAAGTCTTTATGCTCGATGACCGGCGTATTATTGGGCAGATCGTCATCCATGCAGTAAGTGAAATGGATAGGTTGATATTGCTGCCTTAACGCCGAAACGCTGGTCTCATCAAGCCCCATGGTTTCGATTTTTGCCGCGATGGCGTTGATTTGCTGGGTAGTAATCATCCCGTTGCTTCCCTTTCAAACCTGAATCGATCGCTTGCATCAATACCCATGACCTTAGCCAGCCAGGGTGGCGGAGTTCCTGCAATAACAGTTTGTAGCCGGTCGATGATATCGGCAATGGTTTCCATGCCGGGCAGCTTCATGGGATGTATGCCCAATTTGACGATTTTTGCCGCCGCAGGGCCGCCAACCGAAGCGATATAAAGCACTTGGCAATCCCGAATCAGTTCCGCCCTAAACAGGTTTTTATCATCCACTTCCAGGCCATCGGGGATGTCCGGGTCGCGGATGTCGATTAACCGGGCTTCATCGGCTGAAACCTGGTAAATCAAAAATTGGCTGCAAGAACCGAAATGGCCGTCCACATTAATGCCGTCATTACTGGCGCAAGCAATACGAACGGAACCGGGCATGTCGCCATCAACATAGGTTTCTTGTTTGTGTACGGCCGGCTGAGTATCCAAACCGGATTTAAGAATGCTTAAAGCGTGGGTCAATAAAGGCTCGTCAACATCTAAAAACTCACCCGCTTTCGCGGTTTTAAGGGATTTCAGGTTAATGCCGGCGATTTTTTCTTCAGTGATGGGAAGGCCGATGCAGTCAGTCAATACTGAAAGCAGGCGTTTGGCATCGGTATCGGGCAAAGCGCGAGCCGCCAGCCCGATACGTAAAGCCAGTTCTCGCGAGAGTGCAGCCTGGCTGTTCATCTGCTTAGGCCTCTAAAGGCAAGATGCAGTTGTCGATGGGGCAAACTTTAACGCATTGGGGCACGTCAAAATCGCCTTCGCATTCGGTGCAGGTTTTTTTGTCGATTTTAAAGACAATTTTACCCTCGGTGATTGAGTTGGTCGGGCACACCGGTTCGCAGTCGCCGCATGAAATACAATCCGCTTCAACAATATATAAGGCCATGATTATTCTCCTGAATCTAAACGTTTCGCGCGCAAGGTAACGGGAAAATCCGGTTGTGCATCCAGCGGTTCGAAATAATACTTTGAACCGTCGCTCAGTAGAACTTCACCGCCCCATTTATCGGGGCTGTCGAATTCAACGGATTCCGCCACTTCTTCCAAATCTTTTTTGGGTACGTAGAAGACTAATTTGCCCTCTGCATTTTTCTTCAACATGACACTAGGCATTGAGTTCTCCGTTTACACGCATTGAGTTAGCAAAATGGAACGCTGATGACGCTGATAATTATGATTAAATAAGATTTTTATAAACAATCTGCGTTCATCATATTCATCCGCGTCATCTGCGTTCCATTGCATTGAATGGCTGAGTAGTTACAACTAACGAACCAAATCGTAGTTATAGTCGGTTGTACCCATGCCTCTGGTTTCTTTATCCAACTGTTCCAGTACCGCATTAACCAGGGTGGTCAGCATATAAATAGCGCCTTCATAACCCAGCGTTGTCATTCTGTGCAGGTGATGTCGGTCAAAGATTGGGAAACCGATGCGGATCAACGGCACTTCGAACTCTTCGCCTTTATAAAGCGTATCACGTTGGATGAACTTGCCGTAAGAGTTGCCGATCATGAAGTCCGGTTTGTTGGTGAAGACTAATGAACGGAAATGCCATAAATCTTTGCCGGTATGGACGACGGTTTTTTGTCCATAAGGCGAATCTTTGAGCATTTTATCCATCGCTTTCGCCCAACGTTTGTTGGCATGGTTGCACAATACATCGGTTGGTTCAGCGCCCATTTCCAGTAGGAATTTGGTCATGCCCATGACAAAATCGGCATCGCCGTACAAGGCAAACTTTTTGCCGTGCATCCAGGTGTGCGAGTCGGTCATCATGTCCACCAAGCGGCCGCGCTCCAGTTCCAGCGAAGCGGGAATCGGTTTGCCGGTCAATTCGGAGATTTTCATCAGGAATTCATCGGTCCATTCCAGGCCCATCGGAATGTTGATGGCGGTAGCGGGTTGATGCCAAATGTTTTGTACAAACTTTTTGGTTTTTTCCAACTGCCAGGGTTGCAATAATAAGGTATCGATCGCATTAGGCGAGTCTTTGACTTCAGCTTGGGTGGTGCCGCCCGCATATAGGCGGAAGGTGCCGTCGGCAGGGGTATCCAATACTTCGGATGGATCGCTCAATAACGAGTAATCGACGCCCATTTCCTTCATCATGCGGTGCATGACGCGAAAGTTGCCAAGATAAGTTTCAAAGCCCGGAACTAGGTTGATCTTGCCGTTGGAACCGACTTTTTTGTCGTCCATGTGGTTCAGGGTGAAGTAACGCAGCATGCCTTCGAACATGTTATCCCAGCCGGTGGTGTGACTGCCGACAAAGCTTGGGGTATGAGCGAAAGGTGTTGGAAACTCCTGTTCGATATGTCCGGCTTTTTTAGCGTTATTGATGAACGCATTCAAGTCGTCACCGATAACTTCAGCCATACACGTTGTTGACACGGCAATGATGTCAGGTTTGTACAAAGCCTTGGCATTTTCCAGACCGGCCATCATATTTTTTTGGCCGCCGAAAACCGCCGCATCTTCGGTCATGGAGTCGGAAACGCAGGCAACAGGCTCTTTGAAATGACGGTTGAAATAGGTGCGGAAATACGCGACGCAACCTTGCGAACCATGAACATAAGGCATAGTCTTTTCAAAACCCAGCGCACACAGTACCGCGCCTAAGGGTTGACAAGCTTTAGCCGGATTTACCGTTAACGCTTCGCGGTTAAAATTGACTTCTTGGTATTCCTTAGTCGTCGTCCACTGAAACACTTCATCAATTTTTTCCTGAGGATGACGCTCTTCGTAAGCTTCACGTTTGTTGGCGAGGCTTTCCTTATATTCATCGTTGCGGAATAAAGGATAACTCGGTTGTATGTTTTCGACTTCTTGACTCATGATAATCTCCTACGCGCCACTAATCTGTGGACGACGGTTGAAGGAGTAGAAGCGGGAAGGGGGAAGACCCGCTCCTACACAAAATTAAGCGCTTGCAGCGACTGCTACATTTGAACTTTCAGCTGTTTTCCAGGGCACTTTCACTTGTTTCCAGCAAGGATTGTTCAATGTCATGTCCATATCGCGGGCGAAGATGGCAAAGCCGTCATAACCGTGATAAGGGCCGGAATAATCCCAGGAGTGCATTTGACGGAACGGAATACCCATCTTTTGGAAAATGTACTTTTCCTTGATGCCGGAACCGATCAAATCAGGTTGGACTTTTTTAACGAACTCTTCAAACTCATAGCCGGTTACGTCGTCATAAATCAACGTCGCATTGCCCATTTCTTTGATAGTACGGTCATAGTCGTCGTTATGGCCGAATTCGTAGCCGGTACCGACCACTTCCATGCCTAAGTCTTCATAGGCGCCGATAACGTGACGCGGACGCAGACCGCCGACATACAACATGACGCGTTTGCCTTGCAGACGCGGTTTGTATTTGGCGATAACCGCATCGTATTCAGCTTGGTATTTGGCGATAACTTTTTCAGCGCCGGCTTGAATCGTTTCATCGAATAACGCGGCAATCTTGCGTAACGATTCGGCAATTTTGGTCGGGCCGAAAAAGTTGTACTCAATCCAGGGGATTTTGTATTTTTCTTCCATGTGCCGTGCAATGTAGTTCATTGAACGGTAGCAATGGATCAAATTCAATTTCACCTTGGGGGTTTTTTCCATTTCCGCAATGGTGCCGTCACCGGACCATTGAGCAACGACGCGTAAACCCATTTCTTCCAGCAAAGTACGCGAAGCCCAGGCATCGCCGCCGATGTTGTAGTCGCCGATAACAGCGACATCATAAGGCGTGGTGGCAAAGCTTTCATCGCCGTCGCGATTTTCCAATACCCAGTCACGAATCGCATCGTTAGCAATGTGATGGCCCAGCGATTGGGAAACGCCGCGGAAACCTTCGCAACGAACCGGAACCACAGGCTTGTTGATTTCTTTGTTGGCTTTTTTGGCGACCGCTTCAATATCGTCGCCGATCAAACCGATTGGGCATTCCGATTGAATACTGATGCCTTTGTTCAATGGGAACAATTCTTCGATTTCAGTCATGATTTTGGCCAGCTTTTTATCGCCGCCGAAAACAATATCTTTTTCCTGGAAATCAGAGGTAAAGTTCATCGTGCCGAAGGTATTAACGCCGGTGGTGCCGACATAATAGTTACGGCGACCGGCGCGGGAATATTGTCCGCAACCGACCGGGCCGTGCGAGATATGAATCATATCTTTAATCGGGCCCCAAACCACACCCTTGGAACCGGCATAAGCGCAACCGCGAATGGTCATAACGCCGGGTTGGGACTTGCGGTTTGAAGTAATGCATTTATTCGATTTTTCCAAAGACTGATCGTTAACCGCCAAATGTTTCGCGCGATCTTTCCTTGCTTGTTCGGGATAGACTTCCAGCACTTCTTGAATAAGCGCTTCGGTCTCTTCTTTTGTTAGAGCTGCCATGAGTGTCTCCTACTTATGCCGTGGGTAATCCCCCAACAGACAGGTTTTAGGACTAAAATCCGTAGAGATGCAGAGTCTGTATCTCTACGGTTGTTCATTTATTAAGCGGTTGCTTCTGCTGCTGCAGTTACACCGATAATGGATTCGTCTTCTTGATCGATAATACCGAATTCCATCATCAATTCTTCCAGCTCATCCATCGTGATTGGAGTAGGGATAATGAAGTTCTTGTTATCGCGAATTTTCATCGCCAATTGACGGTATTCGTCAGCTTGTTTGGCTTGGGGTTCGTATTCGATAACGGTCATACGGCGAATTTCAGCGCGTTGTACAACGTTGTCGCGCGGTACAAAGTGAATCATGGTAGTGCCGATTTTTGCCGCCAAAGCAGAGATCAATTCGTCTTCACGCGCAGTTTCACGTGAGTTACAAATCAAACCGGCCAAACGGACACTGCCTGAGTTAGCGTATTTCACAATACCTTTAGCAATGTTATTGGCCGCATACATCGCCATCATTTCGCCCGAGCAGACGATATAAATTTCTTGCGCCTTGTTTTCACGGATTGGCATGGCAAAACCACCACACACAACATCCCCAAGTACATCATAAAAAACGAAGTCAAGTTCATCGTCATAAGCACCTTCTTCTTCAAGGAAGTTAATCGCTGTAATTACACCGCGACCCGCACAACCAACGCCGGGCTCCGGACCGCCTGATTCAACGCATTTGATGCCGCCGTATCCGACTTTCAATACATCTTCGAGTTCCAAATCTTCAACACTGCCGGCTTCGGCAGCCAAACTCATAATCGTAGTTTGGGCTTTCGCATGAAGGATTAAACGGGTAGAGTCGGCTTTTGGATCGCAGCCGACGATCATGACTTTGTTGCCTAATTCCGCTAACGCAGAAACCAGGTTTTGAGTTGTAGTAGACTTACCGATTCCACCTTTACCGTATATTGCACATTGACGTAATGCCATGGTCTTCTCCTCTTATTAGGACGTTGTTGTTAATGACATTAGGGATAAAGCAAGGGCTGTGCCAATTGCTGTAATAGTGTTTATATTATTGAATTATATTGATTATTTGTATTGTTATTAAGGCTGGACAACGTTGTGTTTCAAACATTTTGTTGTGTTCTGTAGGCTTAACAACAGTGCGGTTATTTAACGATCGAACAATTTGATCGTTCCCAAGCTCCTACTCTCGTCTTTATGCACAAGTTTGTTCAAGACAGGCCTACATTGAGATGTGTATAGCGATGAGAGTTCCGGTTTGGGAGCTAGTAAAGGCTAAGTAGGTTCAAAAGTCTTTTAACATTTTTTAGTAACCATGAAGAGCATGAAGGACATGAAGTTATTATTTTCTTCATGATCTTCGTGTTCTTCATGGTAAATAAGGAGACCAATGTTTTTTCATTTTTGTTAAAAAACTTTTGGTTGCCTACTTATCAACGTATATAGCAAAAGCCTGCCATATCGCGTTTTGCGCGTTTAACTCAGCCTAATGATCTGAGGTAAAATAATGGCTTTCTATTTATTGATGTTTAAACGATGCGTTATATTTTAGCGATAGATCAAGGCACCAGCAGTTCTCGCTGTATTGTTTACGACCGGCAGGCGAATCCGGTTGCGCTGGCCCGGCAGGCGTTTACACAACATTTTCCCCATCCGGGCTGGGTAGAGCACGATGCCGAAGAAATATGGGCGGCGCAATCCGGGGTTTTTCAACAAGCGCTACTGCAAGCGAAGCTGCACCCGGCGGATATTGCCGGAATCGGCATCACCAACCAACGCGAGACTACGGTCATCTGGGAACGCCGCACCGGCAAGCCAATTTACAACGCTATCGTATGGCAGGACAGGCGCACGGCGGATGATTGCATCCGGCTGAAACAAGCCGGATTCGAAGCTATGGTTCAGGCTAAAACCGGCCTGCTGCTCGATGCTTATTTTTCGGCGACAAAAATCAGTTGGTTGCTGGATCATGTCGAAGGTGCGCGCGGGCAAGCCGAGCGCGGGGAATTGGCATTCGGAACCATCGATTCATGGCTGGTCTGGAAGCTGACCAACGGCGAGTTGCATATCACCGATGTGTCCAATGCCGCCCGCACCTTATTGTTTAACATCGATACGATGCAGTGGGACGATGAATTACTGGCGCTATTCAACATACCCGCATCATTGCTGCCGGTCGTCAAATCGTCCAGCGAGATTTATGGGCAAACGCGTAACCGGGAAATAGGGGAGGGCATTCCCATTGCCGCTATTGCCGGCGACCAGCAGGCGGGGTTATTCGGTCAACTGTGCATCAACGCGGGGATGGCTAAATGCACTTACGGTACCGGTTCGTTTTTAATAATGAACACCGGCTCGCAAAGGGTGGCTTCGAATCACGGTCTGTTAACCACGATTGCCTGGCAAATCGGCGATGAAGTCCATTATGCGCTTGAAGGCAGCGTGTTTGTCGGGGGCGCGGTCATTCAATGGTTGCGCGACGGTTTGCAGTTGTTCGAGCAGGCATCGGATAGCGAACGGCTGGCCGCTAGCGTCGACGATAACGGCGGAGTTTACTTCGTACCCGCACTGACCGGCCTCGGCGCGCCGCATTGGGACCCGCATGCGCGTGGCGCAATTTTCGGCATCACGCGCGGCACAACCTCGGCGCACCTTACCCGAGCTGCGCTGGAGAGTATTTGTTTCCAGGTCGATGAGGTATTGCAGCTGCTTTCAGCCGAAAGCGGCAGCCCGATTACCCAGCTAAGAATCGATGGCGGTGCGGCGGTCAATAATAGGCTGGCGCAATTTCAGGCCGATATATCGGCGGTTGAAGTCGTCCGTCCTACCGATCTTGAAACCACGGCTTTAGGTGCGGCTTATCTTGCCGGTATCGCTAGCGGATTATGGACTATCGACGAGCTTAGCCGGAAATGGCGGATAGACCGGTCGTTTCACGAAAAAATGCCGCCGCTGGAAGTTAAATCGTTAAAACGGCATTGGCTTAAAGCGGTGGAAAGAGCAAAAAATTGGGCTGAATAAGGTTGCCGGATGATAGAAACAAAACTTCGCGAATATGAAAATTTTCATATTGTGTTATGGCTGATGAAGGATGCGTGTTGGTTAATGGAATGGAAACTTGAAGGGATTTTTATGATTGTGCCGACGATTTTGGCCGCTTTTCATATTACTTGGCTTGGACGAAAAAACGCCGCCAACCTGTTTCATAATTTAGCCATCAGTAGCTGGATATGCGGTAATGCGGTGTGGATGATCGGCGAGTTCTTCTTCGATGACAGCTTTAGGCCGTTTACCAAGGTGTTTTTTAGTATCGGTTTTGTATTTCTTGGCGTGTATTATTTTGGCGTGTTGCCGAAAGAGAAGCGCTTGCGGTGATGAAAAAGAGATATACGTAGAAGTTACGCATTGACGGCAGCGATATACTATGACAACTAAAATCAATCGGTATTGATGAACAGCGGTTTTTGATTTTTAGCCATTACTACATCATGCACATTCAAATCGCCGGTGGTGTAAGAAACACTCGGCATATCAAGGCGATCACAGCCCAAATGCGTTTCTCCCGCCGCCAGCCGGTTTTCCAAATGCCAAATTAAATAGCGCGTGCTCATGATGAGGCGGTCACCGTCTGCATAAAGCCCCATCGGTTTATCAAACAGCCGCTCATTGACTGCCGATCGTCCTTCCGGCTTGCAAGCGATTAAAAACAGGCGATTCTGATTGTGGGTGAGTCGTGCCATGCGATTCCGGTTTTCGATGATAAGACGGCGGCGGGAAAATCGGAAATCTGCTGTCATATCAAAGCATGGGAATTTCTATCCCTGTTCATAAAACGGACGTTTGTGCTTATTCTCAAATTTTGGATCAGGAGTGCGATCAAGCCCTCGCACATACCCAGACATCAACCCGGCTAACTCCGGCTTTTTTCAATACATAAGCCAGTTCATGAGCCGTAGAGCCGGTGGTCATTACGTCATCCAGTATCGCGATATGGCGGGCATGGATCGGTTTGATGACGGAAAAAGCATTTTTCAGGTTTTTGCGGCGTTTTTTTGCGCTTAATTGACTTTGATGGGGCGTGTCGCGGTGCCTTTTGCAACTGGTTAGGTCTAACGGTATCTGCAATTTTCCGGCTACCGTCCTGCCGATTTCTATAGCTTGATTGAAGCCTCGTTGGCGATAACGGGATTTATGCAAAGGCACCGGTAATATCAAGTCGGGCTTTCCTGCCCGATACCCTTCGGCTACATGCAAATCTGTTCCGGACAGATTTGTCATGCCGGGCTTTCCTGCCCGGCACCCTTCGGGTAAATGCAAATCTGTTCCAGACAGATTTGTCAGGTGTTCGGCCAATAGCATGCCGAGCAAGCGGGCATTCTTGTAATCGGCGCCGAATTTTAAGGTGCCGATCAAATGCCGGATGGCTCCTTGATGAATGAACGGCGCGTAAGTCCGGTCAAAAGCAGGTTGGCGGCTTAGGCAGCGGCCGCACAGCATAGGTGCGGTAACGGCCGTTTCCAGTATTTCGCCGCAGCGATAGCAGCACAGATTATTTCTAGGCAGATGGGTGCAGCAACACCGGCAAATATCGAGGGAATCGTAGCCGGGGTTTCCGCACAAGATGCAGGTAGGCGGCAGCAGGTAATCCTGTATAATATTGATCCAGTTGTATACCATTTTCATTTGAACAGGTTGACAAGTTTATCGTCGTTCGCGATTGATGGGCTTCGTACCTCAGCCCATCCTACACCGGAGCTTAACAGAATGTCTGCAAACCCTGCAATTCGCCATGACTGGCAATTGGACGAAGTGCAAGCGCTTTATGCGTTGCCTTTTAATGACTTGATTTTTAAGGCGCAAACCCTACATCGGGAGAATTTCGATCCCAATGAAGTTCAGATCAGCAGTTTGCTGAGCATTAAAACCGGCTCCTGTTCGGAAGACTGCGGCTATTGTCCGCAAAGCGCGCGCTATGATTCCGATTTGACCCCCGAGGCGTTAATGCCGGTCGATAAGGTTTTGCAGGCGGCGCAGCTGGCCAAAGCTCAGGGCGCATCGCGTTTTTGCATGGGCGCGGCCTGGCGTCAGCCTAAAGACAGAGACGTTGATCGGGTGGTGGAAATGGTTCAGGGCGTGAAAGCGCTGGGAATGGAAACCTGCGTAACCTTGGGCATGTTGACCGACGCCCAAACCATCAGGTTAAAAGAAGGCGGCCTGGATTATTACAATCACAATCTGGATACCTCGGAAGATTATTATTCCGAGGTCATCACCACGCGGACTTATCAGGATCGCCTGGATACGCTGGCGCGAGTCAGGGATGCCGGGATTAACGTGTGCTGCGGCGGTATCGTCGGCATGGGCGAGAGCGATGTCGATCGCGCCAAGTTGCTGATCGAACTTGCCAATCTGCCCAAGCATCCTGAAAGTGTACCGGTCAATATGCTGGTGCAGGTTGAGGGTACGCCATTAATGGGCACCGAAGCGCTGGATCCGATTATCTTTATCAGAACTATAGCCGTTGCCAGAATCATGATGCCCAAGTCGCGAGTGCGCTTGTCCGCAGGGCGTAACAAGATGAGCGACGAAATGCAGGCGTTGTGCTTTCTGGCCGGGGCCAATTCGATCTTTTACGGCGATAAGTTATTGACTACCGATAATCCGATGACTAACCATGATTTGGCATTGTTTGACCGGTTGGGCGTGCATTCCGGCGGTTCAAGTTACGCTTGATCAGTGATAACTACTCAGTAGGAGCCGATTCTATAATGGACCAAGGATGACGCGGATTAGGCTGATATTCACGGATAAAACATAAAGTTAGGAACATGCATCAATTAATTTAAGCAATTACCACGAAGAGCATGAAGGACATGAAGACTTAAATCCTTCATGCTCTTCATGTTCTTCATGGTTTAAAAATAAAACTTGCTCAAGTTATTTCATGCACGTTCCTTAGTTAAATCCGTTTTAATCGGTCTCATCTCGTCGTCCGTGTTCTGTTTACCTATCCGTTGAGTACACAGACTATTTATGACGCACCCATTCCCAGCATTAGCATCCAGTCTCGACGGTCTCACCCGGCAGGGCCTGTATCGTTCCCGGCGAGTTATCGAATCCCCTCAGGGCATTAACCTGGATATTGACGGCAATAATATCGTCAATTTTTGCAGCAATGATTATCTGGGGCTGGCCAATCATCCCGCTGTGGTTAACGCGTTTAAAGCCGGTGCGGATCGCTACGGCGTCGGCAGCGGTTCGGCGCATTTGATTTGCGGGCATAGCGCGGCTCATCATGCGTTGGAAGAAGAACTGGCGGCGTTTATCGGGCGCGATCGGGCATTATTGTTTTCCACCGGATACATGGCCAATATCGGCGTGATCTCGGCTTTATTGGGGCGCGGCGATGCGGTGTTTGAAGACCGCTTGAATCATGCTTCTTTGTTGGACGGCGGTCTGTTGTCCGGTGCAAGATTTAGGCGTTATGCCCATGCCGATGCGGCCGATCTCGGGGCAAAGTTGGATAAAGCCTTGGGCCGCAAGCTGGTCGTGACCGATGGCGTATTCAGCATGGATGGCGATTTTGCGCTGCTGGATGAATTGGCAATTGCCGCAAAAAACCATGATGCCTGGCTGATGGTTGACGATGCGCACGGACTGGGTGTAATCGGCGAGCACGGCGGCGGCATTCTGGAACATTACGGTTTAGGTCAGGATGATGTGCCGATATTGATGGGAACGTTGGGTAAAGGCTTGGGTACTTTCGGCGCTTTTGTTGCCGGTTCCGAAGTTTTGATTGAAACCCTGATCCAGAAAGCCCGCACTTATATTTATACCACTGCGTTACCGGCGGCGGTTGCCGAAGCGACTCGGGCAAGTTTAAAAATAGCCGTCGAAGAAAACTGGCGCAGGGACAAACTTAAGCAACTGTCGGAGCGATTCAGGCGGGGTGCTGAGCAGTTGGGATTGGCGTTAATGGCGTCGCCGTCGGCTATTCAACCCATTCTAATCGGCGACAGTCAAACAGCCGTAGACGTCAGCAGCGCCTTGTTGAATGAGGGATTCCTGGTCAGCGCAATACGCCCGCCGACGGTAGCTCAAGGCAGTGCAAGGCTGCGGGTGACTTTTTCAGCGCTGCACGAGGAGCAGCATGTCGACCGCTTGCTGGATGCGCTGGCTAAAATTATCGTAGGCCGCCGGTGACAAAAATCCATTTGGAAACGTTTGGTAAAGGCCGGCCTATCGTGCTGGTGCACGGCTGGGCTATGCATACCGGTATCTGGCGCGAGTTCGCGATGCAATTGGCGCAAAATTACCAAGTCATCTGCATCGATCTGCCGGGGCATGGGCGGAGCGAAAAAATCGATCCGTTTACGCTGGAACGAATTAGTGCCGAGTTGGTGGATATAATCCCCCCTAGCCCCCCTTTTTCAAAGGGGGGGAATGAGCAGGCCTCTTGCTCAATAGAGGGGAATGAACAATCTGTCTCCTTTTTCAAAGGCGGGAGTGAGCAATCCCCCCCCTTTGAAAAAGGGGGGCCGGGGGGGATTTGTTGGCTGGGTTGGTCTTTAGGCGCTACGGTGGTGCTTGATATAGCGCGCCGTTATCCTGAACGGGTCTCTGCATTGATTTTGCTGGCCGGAAATCCGTCGTTTACAAGCTCCGGCTCGGAAATGCAAAAATGGCCCGGTATGGATGTTCGCGTGCTGGATGATTTTGCCGAGCAGTTGCATAAAAACGGTCAGGCGACCTTGCTGCGTTTTTTATCCTTGCAGGTAAACGGATTGCCCGAGCATAAAGCCCTTTTGAAAGCGCTTAAAACAGCCGTGTTTGAATGCGATGCGCCGGATCAAAACACCTTGCAGGGCGGCTTGGACATACTGAAACAGGCCGACTTGAGGCCGGTTTTATCAGCATTGAATATTCCCGTATCGGTCATCTTAGGTGGCCTGGACACCTTGGTTCCTGTGGCTGTCGGTCAAAAAATGCAGCAGTTACTGCCGAGCCTGGAATTAAACATCATCGACAGGGCAGGGCATGTGCCGTTTTTATCGCATAGCCGGGAGACGTTGGCGATTATTTCCGAATTTATGGATAGGCAATGCAATTAGATAAAGCCAAAATCAGGCAGTCGTTTGCGGCGGCTTCGGTTACCTATGATGGCGTAGCCGCATTGCAGCGCAGTGTCGGCAAGAAGCTGCTGGATATTATAAATGCCGAAAGCCTGGCTGGAACCTTGTTGGACTTGGGTTGCGGCACCGGGTTTTTAACTGCGAATTTGGCGGGGGATTTGGAAAACGGTACGCACTGCGTACCCTACACGACTGTCATCGCGCTGGACATTGCGTTACCGATGCTACAGGTAACACAAACAAAGCTGGCCGATGCGCCTAATGTCAGCTATTTATGCGCCGATGCCGAACAGTTGCCGCTTGCCGGGCAAATCGCCGACGGCGTATTTTCCAATCTCGCATTGCAATGGTGCGTCAATCTTGAAGCCGTTTTCACCGATATTAAGCGAGCATTGAAAGCGGACGGCAAGCTGATTTTTTCGACATTCGGCCCGCAAACATTGCAGGAACTAAAAGCCGCGTGGGCAAAAGTCGACGATTACAATCACGTTAATGACTTTTACAGTGAGCGGCAGTTGACCGACTTTCTTCAGTTGGCGGGTTATACCGAGATAGCGCTTGAAACCACGGTTTATACATCGAGCTACGGCTCGGTTTTTGCGTTGATGAGGGAGTTAAAGCACATCGGCGCGCATAACGTGATTGCCGGCCGCAACAAAAACATCACTACCCGGACACAGATGCAGCGGATGATTGCGGCTTATGAACCATATCGAAGCGGCGACCAGGTTACTGCGACCTATGAGGTCATTATGGTCACGGCAAGCTAATGGAAAAGGGTTACTTTATAACCGGTACCGACACCAACGTCGGTAAAACCTGGGCGACGATTGCGCTGATGCGCTATTTTAAAAACCAGGGAAAATCGGTGGCGGGCATGAAGCCGGTCGCTTCCGGCTGTTTAATGCAAAACGGACAGCTGAAAAATGAAGATGCGCTGTTGATACAGGAAAATGCGTCTTTACCGGTTGATTATGATTGGGTCAATCCTTACGCCTATGAACTGCCGGTGTCGCCGCACATTGCGGGCATAAACAACCCGGCCCGACTGGATGTATTGGCGGCCAAATTCGAGTTATTGAAAACCTTGGCCGACATCATTGTCGTTGAAGGCGCGGGAGGCTGGTACAGTCCGTTAAATCAACAAGAAGCCAATAGCGACTTGGCAAAAGCGCTGGCGTTGCCGGTCATTATGGTGGTTGCTATCAGGCTGGGTTGTATCAATCATGCCAAATTGACTTATCAGGCGATAACGCAGTCGGGCGTAAACTGCGCCGGTTGGATCGCCGTTTGCACGGACCCGGATTTGTTATACCGGGATGAAAACATACTCACCATCAAAACCGCTGTGGATGCGCCTTTGCTGGGTGTATTGGCTTATACGGAAGACGTTGATTTCGATTTTTTCTCGGAACAATTGAAAGGTCTTAAATAGGAGCTCACTATGTTTTGTTATCCGGTCAATCTTGAAAAAGACCCTGACAGCGGTCAAGTGATTGTTGATTTTATCGACATTCCGTTTGCGCATTCTGTCGGTGATGATGAAGATGAGGCGCTATTGAATGCGATTGATGCATTGGAAACCGCTTTTGCAGCCATCATGAACAGCCGCGAGCCCATACCGGTCGCTACGCCTGCAAATAATCGCCCCTGCGTCAGCGTGCCGGTGCTGATCGCGGGCAAAGTGGCCTTATACAATGCCATGTTGGCGACCGGCACCCGCAAGGCCGATCTGGCCAGGAGGCTGAATATCGCCCCCAATCTGGTAGACAGGCTGCTATCGTTGCGCCATAAAAGCCGGATTGAGCAGATTGAAACCGCTCTGGCGCTATTGGGTAAACGCTTACTGGTGGATGTGCAGTAAATCCGATAGCGTTCCGCTGAACATGCCGTTTATGCTTGAGTCAACCGTATCGCTTATCCGCGTTCGGATTCTTTTTTAGCCACCTTATCCCGCAAATAAACCGGCATGGCCTGTTCGACCGCTACGGCCAAACCCTGCTCGAAACCTCGCGCGCCTAAACGGGCAATTGCACCGGCTCTGGGCAGTTTGTCGGCTTGATAATGATTAACGAGTCCTGCCAGACGGCTCGTTAATTCCTGACTGTAAACGCCCCAGCCTGAACCAATTCCTACACCGCTCAGCTCGGGAAACTCAACAGCATCAGCCGGAGTTACGGCTTCTTCACTGATCAGCTCGGCGTAGCCTTGGCCATCACGCCGATAAACGCCCCAGAATATCTCGCCCATCCGTGCATCCATCGCGACAAAGGCGACATTTTCCTTGTTGTTATCGAAGAAATCTTGGGCGATAGCGGCTAAGGTAGATACCGGAACTACCGGTAAACCGGTACCCAAAGCGATGCCTTGAATCACGCCGGTGGCGATGCGTACCCCGGTAAACGAGCCGGGGCCGCAGCTGAATGCCAGCGCATCAAGCTGTTGCGGCTTTAAGCCTGCATCCGCCATTAAGGAATCGATCATCGGCAAAATCAGTTTGGTATGTTCTTTGGGCGCCAGCTGAAAGCATTCAGCCACTTTGCCGTCAATAAACAGCGCTGCCGAGCAGGCTTCGGTCGATGTTTCTACTGCCAATAATTTCATGGTTGGGTTTCTTTGATTATTCAGCAAATGCTGGGTTTATGAGAACCAGGATCATCCGTTAATAGTCTTATCTGTAAGTCCTGAGTAAGGCGCGTGCATGAAATAACTTGAGCAAGTTTTATTTTTAAACCATGAAGAAAATGAAGGGCATGAAGGATCTAAGTCTTCATGTCCTTCATGCTCTTCATGGTCATTGCTTAAATTAATTTATGCATGTTCCTAAGTAGGGCGCGCCGTGCGCGCCTTAGCCCCCAAGGCGCGCACGGCGCGCCCTACAGGAGATGTCCTAAATGTGAAGGAACAAAATGTTTCCGGTATTTTATGAAATGATTTCGCTTTATCCGGGTTAATCAGCCAAATCCGTGTTCCCTCTAACTACTCGTCCTGAAAAAACGCCCGAACCTCTTCTATGTCGCGCGTGCGCTTCATCGCCGGTACGCTGTCTAAAAATATCTGTCCGTAAGATTTCTTTAACAAGCGCGGATCGCAGACCATCAATACACCCCGGTCGGTTACGTCGCGAATCAAACGGCCTATGCCTTGCCTTAGCGCAATCACGGCGGTGGGCAATTGGTATTCGAAAAACGAGTTCCGTCCCTGTTTGGTCATTGCATCCAGTCGCGCTCTTAACACCGGATCGCCGGGCGATGCGAACGGCAATTTGTCGATAATCACGCAGGATAAGGCTTCGCCCCGGACATCGACGCCTTCCCAGAAGCTCGACGTGCCCAATAATACGGCATTACCGGCGGATTTAAACTGCTCAAGCAGCAAGGTTTTGGGCTTGCTGCCCTGAACCAGCAACGGGAAATCCACTTTTTTCTCCAGCAATTCGGCCGCCTGTTTCAGCGCGCGGTGGCTGGTAAACAGAAAAAACGCCCGGCCTTTGCTGGCCTGTAACACCGGCACCGCAAATTCGATGATCAGCGGGATAAACTCGGGATCATTCGGCTGCGGCAAGCCTTTCGGGTGATAAAACAGCGATTGATGGGCGTAATCGAAAGGGCTGCCCCAACTTTTGCCGGCCGCGTTGCTAAGCCCCAAATTATTGGAAAAATGATCGAATCGGTTGGCCACGCTTAAGGTCGCCGAGGTAAAAATCCACGCCGCCTGATGCTGCTGCATAAAGGAACGGAATTCCGCGGCAATATCCAGCGGCGTCCGGCTTAGGGTAAAGGTGTTCTTGTAGGTTTCATACCAGCGTATCCATTTGCCGCTGTTGTCTTCGAGAATAATCTTTAACTGTTGCACCAGCTCGTCGGCGCGTTTAAAACACGAATCCAGGCCTTTGGTTTTAACCGAGGCCAGCTCCAATTGATCGGCCAAGCGCTGCAATTGGTCTTTAACCGCAGTCAAAGCGCCGGCAATTTTGGGGTTATTTTCGATGTCCTGCCAATCGCCGCGTTTCAGCTCGATGCCGAACGCCAGCCTCATGTCTTTGACCTCATGTTCCAGATCTTCACAGGCGGTACGCAAGGCGGGCATATCGGTGGCGTCTTTAAAATATTCCATTAACGCATCTTTGGACAGATCGTTCAGTTGCTTGGCGCTGACGCTAATGCCTAAAAAGTTGGACGCGGTATCGGCCAGTTGATGCGCCTCGTCGATGATAACGACTTCGGCATCGGGCAATAATTCGCCGAAACCGTTGTCGCGTATCGACCAGTCCGCGCACAGCAAATGATGATTAACCACCAGAATCTCGCTTTCCTGGGCTTTTTTTCGGGCTTTGACCAGAAAACAGTCGGCGTAATCCTTGCAATCCTGGCCCAAACAATTATCCACTGACGAGGTGGCCTGATACCAGACCGGATCGGTTTCCGGCACTTCCGACATTTCCGAAGTATCGCCGGTTTTGGTGCGTTTCGACCAGGATTTGATTTTTGCCAGCGCAAAGGCATCTTCCTTGCTGAAACCCAGCGTCGAAGTCAACGCGTTTTGCAGCCGATAAGTGCAGAGATAATTGCTGCGGCCTTTTAACAACGCGGCAATAAACGGGGTTTTAAGCGCCTTGCGAATCACCGGCAAATCCTTGTTAAACAGCTGATCCTGAAGATTTTTGGTGCCGGTCGAGATAATGACTTTCTTGCCGGATAAAATGGCCGGAACCAAATAGGCAAAGGTCTTGCCGGTTCCGGTTCCGGCTTCGGCGATTAAATGCCGATTGGCTTCGATAGCCTGTTCAATCGCCTCGGCCATTTCAAGCTGGGCCGCCCGCGGCTGATAGCCGGGGATTACTTGTGCCAAGCCGCCGTCATTGCCGAAAAATACTTCTAAGTCTGTCAATTGAGTCTCTTGTACTGTTTTAAATTGATTCAACAAGTGGTTTTAGCTGAGCTGAAGTAAAAAGCCGATAAAGATACCAGATTGAGATTTTAATGATAGTGGCTATCTAAATTCATAGCGTTCAAGTAGGTCGATAATATCTTTGTCCGGAAATTTTTTCTTGATATAAGGGCATTCGCTGTAGATACTTTCTTAAAACACAAGCCCAAGTTTGCAAAATTCATAACAATTATTATGAACGTGCTTCAACAGGAAAGGTGTAAAAACGAGTCCCGTCAAATTCTTTTTTAGTTTTTAACATGCCATGGATGGCGTGTAAAAGTTTGCGCATGACGGCGCATACAGCTTGGATCTTCTTCAAGCCATTGTCGTTAATCATATTTAATCTCTATAAATTATTTATTTTGTTATGATGACTGGTTTCCCAACCCTGGCACTTCACCTACCGTTCTTGCGGATGCAGACTCAGAAGCTTAGGCTTGCAGGTCTCAGATACTCCACGGCATGGATGACGAGGGTGGGGAACCTATCTACGAACAAGCTCAAGGCTTAAGGGCGTGACGGTTTTCCCGGAAAATCAGTTATCACTATAAACTTTTTTGTGTCACATAATCTTGTGTTTTAGAGAAGTATTTAATAGACAAAGGGCGTGCCGTGGGTGCCTAGAATATTGCTACCCTTTTGGCGCGCACGGCACGCCACATGAGTATCCGTACGCCGGTTCAAAATTTGAACAGGCCGTATTTTAAACAGGTAAGTTATAGCAACTTCTAAAACAAGAATTGCTGTGATTTAACCGGGCTCTTCAGATCTGTAAGGCATTTCATGACCAAAACCGCCGCTCCTTCCGCTACCCGTATCGCCTTAGCCAGCTTCATCGGCACCGCTATCGAGTTCTACGATTTTTACATCTACGGCATGGCCGCGGCATTGGTTATCGGCCCGGTATTTTTCCCCGGCGGTAACTCCACAACTCAAGCACTCAGCGCTTTTCTCACCTTTGCCGTCGCTTTTCTGACCCGTCCTTTGGGTGCAACTTTGTTCGGACATTTCGGCGACCGCATCGGGCGCAAAACAACCTTAGTCGCATCGCTGCTGGTGATGGGCGTTTCCACCACATTGATCGGTTTGTTGCCGGGCTATGACACAATCGGCGGATGGGCTCCGGTCTTGTTGTGCCTGTTGCGGTTCGGTCAGGGCATAGGTTTGGGCGGGGAGTGGGGCGGCGCGGCACTGTTGGCGACCGAGAACGCTCCGGCCGGTAAGCGAGGCTGGTACGGCATGTTTCCCCAATTGGGGCCGCCGGTGGGTTTTCTGTTGGCGACCGGCAGTTTTTTGCTGCTGGCCCATTTTCTAAGCGATCAAGAGTTTAAAGACTGGGGCTGGCGGCTCCCGTTTCTTGCCAGTTCGGTGCTGGTCATGATCGGTTTGTATGTGCGTCTGGCTTTGGCCGAAACCCCTGTGTTTGCCAAAGTTTTACAGCAACACCAACAGGTAGGCTTACCGCTTAGGGAAATACTAAAATCTCATGCCGCCCCGCTAACCCTGGGGGCGATGGCGATGGTCGTGTGTTATGCATTGTTCTATATTTCCACCGTGTTTTCCCTGAGCTACGGCACCACCACGCTGCACATCCCGCGCCGGCAATTTCTCGGCATGTTATGTGTGGCGGTACTCTTTATGGCCGCCGCCACGCCGCTATCGGCATGGGCGGGCGATAGATTCGGGCGGCGCCCCGTATTGCTGGTCGCCGGAAGCGCGGCATTTCTGTCCGGCTTCCTGTTAAAGCCGATGCTGGAAAGCGGCTCGCCGTTGATGATTACCGCCTTCTTGTCATTGGAATTGTTTCTAATGGGAGCCACCTTCGCACCGATGGGAGCCTTGCTGCCGGAGCTGTTTCCTTCCGAGTTACGCTATACCGGTGCGGGAACGGCCTATAACTTAGGCGGCATAATCGGCGCTTCGTTTGCGCCGTATATTGCGCAACGGCTGGTCACCGAGGGTGGGCTGGCCTGGGTTGGCGGCTATGTTTCATCGGCTGCGGCTATTAGCCTGCTTGCCGTATATATAATGTGTGAAACTCGTGATAATCGTTGGCTGTAAATAAAATGATCTTCACCAAGCGTGACGGGTTTGCAACCCCGTCCGGCTTTAGCATCACTACATGAATTTATTAAAAACAAAGGCTTGGCGATTAATTCTTGCTGTGCCTGGGAGGGTGAAAGCTTAGTGCTTAATAGTCTCGGCCAACCCGGCGCAAAACAGAATGCTATTGGCAAGGTTAAAGGCAGGCAAGTCAAAATCAGCGTCACTGCCGCGCCGGTGGCGGGTAGGGCAACCGATCATAGGGTTCGATTCCTGACCAAAGAATTTGGGGGGGCAACCAAGGATATTGAAGTTGTGTTCGGCAGGTTCAATGTCAATAAACAACTGCGCATTAAATCGCCTAAGAATTTACCTGCCGTAATCAACAAACACTTATCTCAACAGCAAACGCGATAGGATCGGGGACGAAAGCCATCAATCGCGAACGGTGGGGTTATAATTTTGGCTCGATAAGCCTATTAAAGGAGGTAGAAATGGATACTGCAAGTTCGTTAGAAATCATTCGCGCATTGGCGAATGGGGTTGATCCGCACACGGGTGAAGAATTGCCTGCTGATAGCCCATATCAACACCCACAGACTATACGGGCGCTTTTTGTGGCGATACAGGCATTGGAGCAACTCAAAAAATCCGGTGTCCGGCAGCAACGACTGCCGGACAATGCCGGCAAAGCTTGGACAGATGAAGAGAATCATCAATTGATTTCGGCTTTTGACTCAGGCAAAACAATCAAACAACTTGCGGAAGAACATCAAAGGACTGAAGGGGCTATCCGTTCTCGATTGATTAAGCAGGGCAGGATACAATTTTAGAGCCCAAGCGCTTGAGTTCATGAACCGCATCTTCACGTGAAATACTGCCACCGCTTTGGCGATAATCAATGACTAATTACCGCCGCATTTGCATTTCAGTGGCTACGGCTTTTCAGCTGAACGAAGTATGTTGCCTGCTTTGCAAAACTGAGGCGTACACAATTGCCGTGCCCCCGGTTTTGCAAGGGAAGACTGCTTAGTTTCCGGGAACAATCATAGGTTGGAATGTGAATACATTCGGATTTTTTGTATCGACGGATACTTTGATCCAATGCAAGTTCGGGCTGCCGAAGGTTTCGACTCTAGTAAAGTTCTTGACCAGATTCGCTTGATCTACCAGGGGCTTATCAACCTTGTAAAAATGCGTATCGCCATGAACCAATGCAACCTGACCGCTAAATGCTTTGGTTTCTTCAGTTAATGCAGCCAAGAAAGCATCGTAACCATCATGAGGCGCTAAGCCATCAACCACCGTAGTTCTTTCGTTAACGGTTTCTGTTTCCGGCAAGTCAAAAACAGGGTCAGCCTGAATAACAACCATGAGTCCGGCGGCTTTCTGTTTTTTTGCCAGTTGAAATGACTGGCGTAGAAAATCAATGTTGGCAGCATCGCGGGCCAGGTATTCCGCATTATCCGCGTCACATTCGGCTTGAGTGCGAACGCTTTTTGAGCTGATGCACTCGCCGTCGTTTACTTTATTATTGTTGCTGCCAGGCACATTCAAGCCGACAAAAACTACGCCGCCATGCGTCCAACGTGAATTTTCCGAATATAGCCCTTGCGCCGGGCCTTGACGATTCAGTTTCATTTTAGTTTGGCCGAAACTGAAATCGTCAACGAACAGGGTTTGACGAAGATAGCTTAGGCGTTCCAGGTTGTTATAGCTGCCGTTGTTGATACGGTGGCAATCAGTCCACTCATTGTCGCCCAGTACATAAACGGTTGGAGCTTTAACCTTGTTAAAGAAATCAATGGATTCCTGTCCGATTGAACTGTCGGTGCATTCGGAGCTGCCGTCTTTGGTGTCACCGTCGAATACGGTAAAAGCCAGTTTTGACGCATTAATGTTATCAACTAAACGAGTCATTTTCTCGCCGTCTTTGAGGCCATCGGCGTTTTTGGCATAAGGCATGTCGCCCCAAAGACCAAACGAGAATGAGCCTGCGTTGACAACAGTTGAAACCGACAGATTCGCTATTAAGCCCAATGCAGCATAGCTGATCAGTTTTGTCTTCTTATCCATTATTAACCTCTTTAAGTTACGTGATCGAACCGAGAGGTTAGCAATGCTGAATGACATTAGGATGACGTTGACGTTACATTTGAATAACAAGATTCGGCTTAGTCTCGGTTGAGATAAACCTTAACCACTAAAACGCCTCTTTAAACGGCCTCAAATCCAGTTCATGAGTCCAGGCGCTGGGGTGTTGTTTGTGAATGGCCCAATAAGTTTCGGCGATCGCTTCCAGTTGTAATAAACCCTCCCGGCCCTTGGCTTTAACATAGTCAGGGAACTGGTTTTTTGCCCGCTCACCGTCAATCACGCCGTCAATAATAGTGTGCACCACATGGATGCCTTGCGGTGAAAATTCCCTGGCCATGCCCTGCGCCAACGCCCTTAACCCGGCTTTCGCGGAAGCGAATGCGGTAAACGGCGGTTTTGCTCTTAGTGACGCGGTTGCTCCGGTAAAAAACAGTGTGCCTTTTTGTTTGTCCTTCATGGCATTAACCGCTTCTTTGCCGAAGAAAAAGGCACCCAGGCAATTTTGCTTCCAAAGCGTGTAAAAGGTTTTTGTGTCTGTCTCCAGCAGAGGCGATGGGATATTGCTGTCTACATTGTAGACGGCGATGTCGACGCTATAGCCTTCCTGTAGTGCCGTTCTAAATAAGTCTGCGACATCACGTTCAACCGTTGCATCGGCAACCATTGCACTGGCTGAACCGCCGTTTTGGCGGATTTTTTTGGCAATTTTTTGAAGTTTGTCTTCACTTCGGCCGGCGATAAAGACATGTAAACCTTTTTTTGCAAAAAAAATGCCGAGTGCGGCACCCAGACCTTGCTCCGGCCCCACGCCGATGATAATGGCCGAACATTTCTTTTCCATACGTACATTTCCAGGTTTAACTTCAGTTAGAAGGATTAGGTGGTTTCCATGAAAAAAAACAGCATTTCTCTCGCCAGGAAGGACACGAAATTTATGTTTTTTCTTCGTGTCCCTGTAGTCGTTCGTGGTGAATAACCAAGCGGTTTATTATTTTCTGCCGAATATCAGCGAGAAATTATTGGCAGGCATAGGGATCTGTTCTTTTAATTCCAAGCCGTGATTTGCCGCTGCTTTTTTCAGATCGGCGATATCTTTTAAGCCCCATTCCGAAACGCCCGCCGAACTTAAAGTGTCATGAAACTCTTTATTGGAATCGGTGGTGAAGGTGCCTTCCACCTGAAACGGTCCGTAAATCAGTAAAAAACCGCCTTCATCCAGTAAATGCGCGGCGCATTTCATCATGCCGTCGGCAATTGAAATAGGCGCCACCTGAAAAATATTAATACAGAAAATAGCCGCAAACGACTGGAAATTTCCGGCATTAAACCAAGTTTCAGGGTCGGTTAAATCCAGATGAACGGGGTCGGCGATATTGTCATTCTTATGATTGATAGACAGTTGCTTGATATTTTCAAAAACTTCTTCATCCTTATCCGAAGGCTGAAAATGCAAATGCTCGAAATGCGGCGCAAAAAAGTTAATGTGCATACCGCTGCCGCTGGCAAGTTCTAAAACATTGGCGGGATCTTTAGGCAGTTTTTCTTTTAACACGCCTAAAAGCGGTTCTCGGTTGCGGTTTCCGGCCCAAGCAACATACTCGCTTAGCGGATGTGGATCTAAAGGTGGTCTATCTTGGCTCATGCTTCATTCCTCGTCGTTATTGTTAGTTACCGTTTAATACTAGCAAGCGTTGTGCCAGCAACGATTATAAATATTTCTGTTAAATAACAATAACTTAATTTTTAACTTTACCCGGCTGGCGAAGCTGTGCTTCAATTAGGGAAAATTTACTTCACAAAACATCATGAACAACAACTCGCTTTCCGATTTAACGCCTGTTTTTTTTCTGCAAACCTTCATCCTTGAGCTGATGCATGCGAGCGAACAACAAGGACAAAAGCATTGCGAGCAATTAATCGAACATATCGCCAAGACTGCCGGATGCTTTTTTGAAGAAACCTATCGGGAAGAAAGCCGTAAAAGCGAACTGCTCGACAAAGAAAGCTATACCGAACTGATACTCGGCCTTAAAAACAATATCGGCGGCAAATTTTCACTGGCTTCCAGCAACCAAGAGTGTATTACCGTTACCAACAGCTGCTGTCCTTTTGGCGACCGGGTCACCAACTTTCCTGAATTATGCAGAATGACGTCCAGCGTCTTCGGCGGCATCGCCGCCAGGAATTTCGGTTATGCCAAAGTGGAAATCAAGCAAAGCATTGCCCGCCACGATAGTCAGTGTGAAGTTTGCGTATACACCCATCCGAACGCGGCAAGAAACCGTCCGGGAGTGGAATACACCGATACCACACCCGTTAAAGAAATGCAGGATATTAACGAGTTGCACTCGCGCATTGAACAAAGCATGCATCAGATCTGGTACAAACAAAGCAACCGGCCGGCTAAAAAACACCAACCTCCGGCGATTATTGCCAAATCGCCGACCATGCAGAAAATATTGCAAGCCATCGAAGTGATTGCTCCCACTCAGGCGACCGTGCTGATTCAAGGGCAAACCGGCGTCGGCAAGGAATTGATCGCGCGCGCCATACATGCGATGAGCGACCGTTGCGATAAGCCCTTTATCCCGATTAACTGCGGCGCAATTCCGGAAAGCCTGATCGAAAGCGCGCTGTTCGGACATGAAAAAGGCGCGTTCACCGGCGCTATTGAAGTGCATCAAGGTTATTTTGAGCGAGCCGAAGGCGGAACCTTGTTTCTGGATGAAGTCGATTCATTGTCTCCTGCCGCACAAACCCGGTTGCTTCGGGTGCTGCAGGAAGGCGAACTGGAACGGGTCGGCGGCAAACAAACCTTGTCGGTTGACCTGAGAATAATCTCCGCAACCAATAACAACCTGGAAGAACTGGTCAGCCAGGACCTGTTTCGCAATGACCTGTATTACCGAATCAACGTGGTTCGATTAAGCATCCCGCCGCTGGCCGAACGCCCGGAAGACCTGCCTTACCTAGTGCAATTGATTGTGCAACGCTTGAGCAAAAAATATAACAAAGCAGTTGAATCGGTCAGCCGCGAAGTCATGCAGAAAATCCGCGCTTATGCGTGGCCGGGCAATGTCCGTGAACTGGAAAACATGCTTGAACGCAGTGTTTTGTTCGCGACCGGCAAAGAAATGACCGAGTTGGATTTACCGCTTCCTGCTAAAACAAAAAAACTTGAACAATGGAAAGACATTAAAGAGCAAGCCCTTGCCAAGGCCGAGCAGGCGTTTCTTGAAAATGCGCTAAAACAGCATCAGGGTGATGTGAAAAAAGCGGCGGAAGATATGGGCATTACATCGCGCGCCGTTTACACCAAGTTGAAAAAATATGGGGTTAATTTGGCGGAGTATCGCAAAAATTAACTGGCCAAGATGGCACCGATACTCTATTTGCTCATCAACTCATTGGCGATCATTTCCGCTTCGTAAATAATGATCGGTTTTTGCATTTTCATAATTTCACCCGCACTTCGCCGCTCATGTGTTGGGAAATACAATAATTGCGGAGTTCTATAAATAAATATTTCATAAATTCATTTAGGTTAGTGGATCTACAGCCAAGTTAAGCCGCGTAGCGACTGCCAATAAACGCTTATCGCGTGTCCACAGTCGGGTATTTCCTGATAGCTGCGTAGAAGCTAACAAGTGCGCGTCGATCAGTCCTATACCCAAACCGAAGAGAGAATACGTTTCTATGAACAGATTAACCTCATCGGTAAAGGCAACCGGAGCTTGAGGCAGATTATCCAGTGCGGACAAAATCACTTCACGTTGACGCAAATGCCCTAACGCCAATTCACCACGAACAAAAGGATGGCTTAGTACGCTGTTCTTCGTCAGCAAACCGGCTAATTGCGGCTCATTGCTCCGCAAGTAATCAACCCAAACCGAGGTATCGACCAAGACCATCATTGCACTTAAACGCTGGTTTGTCTGCGCGGGATAGCGTCCAGTTGCGGTTCGCTACCGCCCAAACTCGCCAGCCTCTTTGCGCTTTCCCGTTCTATCAGGGCTTTCAGCGCCTCTTTTACCAAGCTGGATTTTTCCTGCAAACTGGTCAATGCCTGTGCTTTCGCCAGCAATTCATCATCTAATACTATCGTGGTTCTCATGGCTTGCCTCCTGATTTATCATCGAATGATGCGCTTTTTTGTGCATCAAGACAAGTAAGTCGGTTCATTCGATATTATCCAATGCCACCCAATTCATCACCTTTAAATGTTGGCTTGCTATAGCGGCTAGTTGTTTGTCATTTGTCTAAAATTCGTGACAGTTTGTTTCAATTGCAGTTGCTAAATGCAGTGCGTTTGGCGTTTTTAGCTTGCTATTTGCCCTTAACAAAGTTGCTCTCTCAAAGATAGCGCGGTCTAAAGCGATCATTTCACACGCCATGAAAAAGTTGTCAAATTGGCCCAAATTATCTGGGTCATTATTGAGAATAGCTAAAAGCCTTGTTTCTAACCTCGCCAGTTCGCTACTGTAGATCGTACGGTTGAGCAATTGAGTTTTGAGTAGTCGCCTCTGTTGCGCAGTTCCCTCTATCAAACCGATAATCATGCAACTATCCAAATAGACAGTTGACACGTTATTCATCCCAGCTTGCACGTTCATCACGAATGTATGCGTCGATTTCTTCCACAGTTAAACCGCCCTCCGGATTATCAGGCAGGCTAGCCAAGAAATCCGCCATCAGTTTTTTCTTATCTGTCGGTGGCTGCAACTCGGCTACTTCATAAATGACCGCTATTTTGGCTCGCCCTGTAGGAATAGTGTCGGGCAGTTGAATGTTAAGCTGATGATTGCCGGGGATCACGGCTTTATTCAAAAAAACCATACAAATACATAAGCTCATCCTCGCCTTCCAAGATGAACTTGACGTCATCATCGGAAATTTCGACATCCAGAGGATAAGGCTCGGCGGCATCGCCAAAATAATCGGATTTTATATAAAACTCGTCATCGCCCTTTTTTACCAAGACGATTGAATAATTGTCTTTATCTTCGCTTTGATCGATATTTCTTAAGCTAAAGCTGATGCTATCGCCATCGGGGGCAACGACGGGGTTTTGCTCGGTTTGCTCATATTCGCAAACTATATCTTCCCCGTCCATGAACACATAGGTCATCGAGAAATGCTTTAGGCGATTAAAATCCACTGTCATCACATAACTCCCAACATGTTATCCAGCGCTTTTTTAGCGTATTTCGCTACGTCTTCAGGCACTGAAATCCGGTTAACCACATGCCCTGCCGCCAAGTTTTCCAATACCCAGGCCAAATGTTGCGGGTCAGTCCTGAACATGGTTGAACACATGCACAGCGTAGGCGACATGAAATGTACGTTTTTGCCCTGCGCCTTGCATTCTTCGTGCAGGCGATTGACCAGGTTGAGTTCCGTTGCCACCAGCCAGCGGGTGTTGGGTTCGGCTGCACGCACTGTTTTTAAAATGTATTCGGTAGAGCCGATGTATTCCGATTTTTGGCAGACTTCAAATGAAGCTTCGGGGTGCGAAATAACCTTGGTTTCCGGGAAACGCTTCAGGAAATCATCGATATGCTCCGGCTTGAATACCTGATGCACGGAACAATAACCGTTCCACAAGATGATTTTGGCGTTGCGGATTTGCTGTTCGGTCAGGCCGCCCATCGGTTTGGTAAAATCCCAGGTAACCAAAGCTTCCAACGGAATGCCCATCCGGTAACCGGTATTGCGCCCTAAATGCTGATCAGGAAAAAACAGCACTTTGGTTTTTTTGGCAAAACTCCATTCCAATATTTTTTGGGCGTTGGACGAGGTACAGACGATGCCGTCATGCTTGCCGCAAAAGGATTTAAGGTCGGCCGCAGAGTTGATGTAGGTAACCGGGGTGACTTCGTTTTCTACATCGATCACTTGCGCCAATTCGTCCCAGCATTGTTGAACCTTGATCAGGTTAGCCATATCGGCCATCGAACAGCCTGCCGCCATGTCCGGCAAGATCGCAATTTGCTCGGGACGGGACAGTATATCAGCGACTTCAGCCATAAAATGCACGCCGCAAAACACGATGTATTCGGCATCGGATTGCGCCGCATCTCGGGATAGTTTTAACGAATCGCCGGAAAAATCGGCATGTTTGAATACTTCATCGCGCTGATAATGATGCCCGAGCACCACGCAACGGCTGCCAAGCTTGGCTTTGGCGGCGATAATCCGGGCGTCGCATTCTTCATCGCTGAGTAAGGCGTAATCTTGAATAGGAAATGGGCTATTGGTCATAAATAATACTCCTCTGCGGAGAATTTTTGGGGTTAGTTACTGCCCGATACGGGCAGAATACGGCATTTGTCTGCCTCTCCGATAAAGAGGGAGAGGGTCGGGAAGAGGAGCTAAAGTTGGCTTAAAATGCGAACACCCGAACTAATTCTTGGACCTACATAGGTGTGAATAACATTCATATATTCCCTGCCGGTCTTGGTCCTTCTTTTGGCAACAAAATAAAGAATGCATAAAACTTTCACTAATACCCGTTCATCAATACCGGCTAAGTCTTCACGTATCACAGCATCGACAAAATCGAATCCCGTCAATAAAAATGGGCTATCGCTGTTTATTTGAGCGTCTTTAAAATGATATTTATCAATTAGCAGTTCAAGGATTTTGATGACATCGGCATCATTTAGCGTCTTGTTATTTTCAACATCATAGGCACAAAAAGTGCCTTCAATGGCGTTGCTGTATTCAGTCAATTGAACGCTGTCATGCATTTCATTGGTGCTAAAAGACGGCACTTCGTTATATTTTCGTTTCGGTTTTTGGTAATACGGGCAATCTAAACATAAGTCTTCTTTGCGGATAGTTCCGCAACACAAACTACACACTAATCCGTTAGCGATGACGCATTGTCTTTTACCTTTTCTTGAATCACATACCGGGCATTTAGCCATATCTGCTTTTCTCGTGGATGTCGCAATTATTTGGTTTGGAGGCTCTATCTACAACCAGGGCCTCCACTTCGTTATTTTATTATTTGTTTTTTCCTGCCGGTTTAATCAAGCGAATGCCCAGTTCCTTCAACTGCTCGTTGGTAACTACCGCCGGTGCGCTGACCAAAGGACAAGCCGCCGATTGGGTTTTAGGGAAAGCAATAACGTCGCGAATAGAGGTTGATCCGGTCATCAGCATAACCAGACGGTCAAGGCCGAACGCAAGGCCGCCGTGCGGAGGTGCTCCGTATTTCAACGCATCCAGCAGGAAGCCGAATTTTTCGCGGGCTTCGTCTTCGCCTATGCCTAAGATCTCAAATACCGTTTGTTGCATAGCGGTGCGGTTAATACGAATCGAACCGCCGCCGACTTCGGTGCCGTTCAACACCAAATCGTATGCTCTCGATAATGCCGCGCCCGGATTGGCTACCAGCTCTTCGACCGAGCAACTCGGTGCGGTGAAGGGGTGATGGATGGCGTTGTAACGGCCGCTTTTCTCGTCCCAGTCGAACATCGGGAAATCAACTACCCAAACCGGTTTCCAGTCGCCTTGCAATAGGTTAAGGTCATGGCCCAACTTGACCCGCAACGCGCCCATCGCTTCATTAACGATGGCGGCTTTATCGGCGCCGAAGAAAATTAAATCGCCGTTTTGTGCGCCGGTTTTGGCTAATACACTGTCCCAGACTTCAGCAGGGGCGAATTTAACGATAGGCGATTGCAAGCCGTCGACACCGGCGGCCAGGTCGTTAACCTTGATATAAGCCAAGCCTCGAGCACCGTAAATGCTGACATATTTGGTTAACGCGTCAATGTCTTTGCGGCTTAAATCGCCGGCATTCGGTACGCGCATCGCAACGACGCGGCCTTTCGGATCATTGGCCGGTGCCGAGAAGACCTTGAAATCGACGTCTTTCATGTCGTCGGCAATATCGACCAATTCCAGCGGAATGCGTAAATCGGGGCGATCGACGCCGAAGCGCGATACCGCTTCCTGGTGGGTCATGCGCGGAAATTTATCGCCCAGGTTTACGCCGATCACTTTAATGAATAACTGACGGATCATTTCCTCCATGACGTGCATGATTTCGTTTTCATCCATGAACGAGGTTTCAATATCCAGCTGGGTGAATTCGGGCTGGCGGTCGGCGCGTAAATCTTCATCGCGGAAACAACGCACGACTTGATAATAGCGATCCATACCCGCGACCATCAACATTTGTTTGTACAATTGCGGCGATTGCGGCAGCGCGAAAAACGAGTTTTCGTGAGTGCGGCTCGGCACAATGTAGTCGCGGGCGCCTTCAGGAGTCGCCTTGGTCAGATACGGCGTTTCGATCTCGAAAAACTCGTTGTCATCGAGAAAGTTTCTTAACACCCGCGTTACATCGCGGCGCACTTTCATCTTTTCCTGCATCACGGTGCGGCGCAAGTCGATATACCGATAGCGTAAACGCAGTTCTTCGTTGACTTCGATTTCGCTTTCAACCGGGAACGGCGGAGTTTCCGATTCATTCAGCACGACAATGCCTTTAGCCAGTATTTCAATCTCGCCGGAATGCATATTGGCGTTAACCGTGCCTGCGGGACGATGACGAACCAGCCCGGTAATTTGTAATACATATTCACTGCGGACGCTTTCAGCAGTGGCGAAAGTGTCGGCTACGTCGGGATCGACGACGACTTGCACTAAGCCTGCGCGGTCTCTCAGATCGATAAAAATAACGCCGCCGTGGTCTCTGCGTCTATGGACCCAACCGCAGATTGAAACTGTTTCGCCTAGCTGTTGTGTGTTTAATTCTCCGCACTTGTGAGTACGCATAAATTTTCCCTGTTGATTTAAGTTAGAAGAATAGAACGCTGATGGCGCTGAGTGTATGAGGTATCTTGAACCATCATATTCATCTGCGTCATCAGCGTTCCATTGTATTTGATGGCACCGAGTCGTTGATGCTTTTTATGATTGGCTTTTGCAACCGCCCTCTGGACAGCTGCCGGAAGGCGAACAACTTACTTCGCCGGCTACATTTTTCTTGGCGCCGCTCTTGAAATCAGTTTCGTACCAGCCGCTGCCTTTTAATCTGAACCCCGCCGCAGAAATTTTTTTCATTAATTCCGGCTTGCTACAGGCAGGGCAGGTAACTAAGGGCTCCGCGCTGAGTTTTTGTAAAGCTTCATGCTCATGGCCGCATGATTGACATTGATACTCGTATATTGGCATTTACCGCTCCGATAACAAAAATAATAACCACGATAAGTGCTGCGTTTAATTTTTCAAGGCACTTACTATAAAATAACCGCCTATTTTACAGAATTTAACTTCAATAATGAAAACATTAACCATCTCAAGACCGGATGACCTGCATTTACATGTCAGAAACGGCGCGGTTTTAAAAACCGTTATGCCGCATACCGCCCGGCAATTTGCCCGCGCCATCATCATGCCCAACCTCAAACCGCCGGTTACGACGGTGGCTCAGGCTTTGCTTTACCGGGAAGAAATTCTGCAGGCCGTTCCTGCCGGTGTGGATTTTGCGCCGCTGATGACGCTTTACCTGACCGCTTCGACGACGCTTGCTGAAATTAAAAAAGCCGCCGAATGCGAGCATATCCATGCTTTTAAACTTTATCCGGCCGGTGCGACCACCAATTCCGATTCCGGCGTTGCCGACATCAAGGCTGTTTATCCGTTATTGGCGGCAATGGAACACTATGACCTCCCGTTGCTGATTCATGGCGAAGTGACTGATGAAGCTTGCGACATTTTCGACCGGGAACGGGTATTTATCGACAGCTCTTTGACTGACCTCACCCGCAATTTTCCCGGTTTACGCATCGTGGTCGAACATCTGACCACTACCGAAGCGGTGCAGTTTGTACAAGATGCAGGCGACAAAGTTGCTGCAACCATCACTCCGCAACATTTGCTGTTTAACCGCAATGCTATTTTGGCGGGCGGTATAAGGCCGCACCATTATTGTCTGCCGATTATTAAACGAGAGTCTCATCGTCTGGCATTGGTCGTCGCCGCCACCAGCGGCAATCCGAAATTCTTTCTGGGTACGGACAGTGCGCCGCATCTGACTTCGTTAAAGGAAACGGCTTGCGGTTGTGCCGGTTGTTACAGCGCTCATGCGGCTCTGGAACTTTATGCGGAAGCATTCGAACGGGCGGATGCCTTGGATAAACTGGAAGGTTTCGCCAGTTTTTACGGTGCCGATTTTTACCGCTTGCCTAGAAATTCCGGCACCGTTACGCTGGAAAAAACCATCTGGAAAGTGCCGGCTGTTTACGGAGAAGACAGCTTATCCATCACGCCGCTGAAGGCGAATGAAGAATTGAGTTGGAAATTATACTTAGACTGAAACTTACCCAATGGATGATTACACAGGTGCTTACATAGCAAGAAAAAATGATGTTTCGGCGTTACCAAAACATCATGCTATAGCTATTTTTCATTTAGGGGGTATTGCAATTGAATGTAGATTGAAGTCCTTATTATTCCTCTATCATGGGATTAGTGATTGGAAACATAAAAGTTGTCGCGCCAAAGATTCCATGTATGATCAAATCATTATTAATCCGAAACATGATTTAGCAAAAGCTATTGAACGCATGCCTGATTTATACAACAAAGCAATGGTAGATATGCAATTTATGGATCATCTTAGGAATATTATTTATCCGCTTGGTTCAACTAATCCAGACTACATTAATCTTCGCTATATTCCCCATACAACACAATCCATGCAAATTTGGCAACAGAGTTTTGATTATGTTTGTGGCTGGCTTGAAAAAAACGAGAAAACCATATTATGAAAGCCGCGATACAGTTACGCAAAGCGCTTAACCAAAAATTTCCTAAACAATTTGAGTTTGATGTGGGGGCAGGAAATTTAGTTTTGCTCACTGTGATTTCGGCACAGTTTCAAGAAAAAAACAGAATTGAACGCTTACAACAAGTTGAACCATTAATTAAAGACTCTGGGTTAGTTCCTGGTATTACCAAATTGTACACGCCAGAAGAAGCAGAAGATGATGGTGTTTCTATTCAAACGATAACAGAAAATATAATTCCATCGTCATGGCAAGAAGCGGTTGCGATGTTGTCTTCCGGCAAAACGGTATCCGCTAAAAAAACTAAACATCCCATTAAACGCGTGGTGTTTTATTCTTATAAAGGTGGAGTTGGGCGTACTACAGCTTTAATACAAACAGCATTTCAATTGACACGGGCAGGTAAGCGTGTGGCTTTAATTGATATGGATGTTGAAGCGCCGGGATTGCAGGCGTTATTGCCGCCTACCGATATACCGCTTGAAGAAGGTTTGATTGATTATTTATGGGAACGTCAAACTTGTTTTTTTGATGCTAACCATCAAACCACTATCCATTTAAGCGGCAGTAATCAAGGTAAACGTACCGGTATTGTTTATAGTGTCAACGACCCACAATCACGCCGTGATTTATTTGTTGTTCCTGCTGGGAAAATAGGTCAACGTTATATTCAACGTTTATCTGTTTTATCGACTGCTCATTTATTTGCTTCGACAACAGACCCTTGGTATCAATTTGAACAAGAACTTTGGGAACAATTTGAACCCGATATTATGTTAATTGATGCACGAACGGGGTTAAACGAATGGGGCGGTTTATCTCTATTGCGTCTTGCCGACGAAGCATTTGTTGTTTTATATCCTAGTCAGCAAAATACTGAAGGTGTGTGCTTTATTCGAGAATTATTAAAGGAATTAACTGGTGTGCAAGCCAAGTTGGTTTTATCGCCTATTCCTGAAGGGCTTATTGGGCGTTCATTGGTGGAAAAAATTAAGCCTTATTTACACCTTGAAGTGAAAAAATTAGAAGGTGAAGAAATTGAAGAAGAGGTTATCAAAGTTCCTTACCATCCTGATATTGCAGCTAGTTCTCAATTTCCCGTAGAAATTGCTTTAACTTGGTATGCACCGTTAGCCAATAATCTGCTTGAAATCAGCGGTGTAGCAGAAACGACGGCGGTATTAGCAGAGTCAAATCGCTTGGAATTAATCCAATCTTTAAATTTTCCAGAACGAGATGCGGCTAGTATTTTTGAAGCCGATTTTGACGCTATTTTTCAAAAAACAGCCGACTTTGAACGTTGTCTTGAAGATCAAGTTTGGGTTATCAGGGGGCGTAAAGGTACAGGGAAGTCGACTTTATACACGCTATTCACGCAACATAGAGAAAATGCCGAAAAGCGTTCACAAGGACGTTTAGATAAGGTTAATATTTTGTCAGGGCATGGCAGTAGTAGTGTTTTTGGACCAAAAACTGATATTTTTTCAGATATTCAAAAAAAACTGAGTTCCAATAATGCAGATTGGTTGTCTTTATGGCGAGCTTATGCCGTCATTCGTATTTATCAGTCATATGCGCCATTTGAAGAAATAATAAAGGAAGCTAAATTAGCCTCTTTGCTTTCACGTTTAACATATAACTTTAATCCTGGGAGCAATAAAGAATGGGAGTCAAAGCACACGACTAAGTTATTAGAATTTGCAACGGATGCCAAACTGAATGGCTATTGTCGGGATGCCATAACAAAATTAAATGGTTATCTTAAAAAAAATAATCAGAAACTATGGTTGCTTTATGATGACTTGGATCAAGATATTCAAGAAAATAGCCCTTGGCAACAAGAAGCCTTGGGCAGTTTATTGCGTTTAGTTTACGACACCAACAATCAAAATCTTTATCAAATCCGCTTTAAAATATTTTTACGAGAAGATATTTGGAGTAATTTAGTTTTCACGAATAAAAGTCATTTTGGTGAAGAGAGAGCTCACCCTTTGCGTTGGGAAAAAGAAGATTTTTTCCGCTTGGCTTATCGTCTTGCTGTTAGCGGCTCGCCAAAGTTTAAAACCTTTGCTAATCGGATTTTACCTTTAGCAGATAATGAATTAGATGAAAGTGATGAAGATACTTTACGTCAAGCTTTGTCACCGCTTTGGGGGTTACGTCAAAAAAGTAAAAATGCTTATGTTGCTCAATGGGTTTATTCCCGCTTAACCGATTCAAGTGGAAACACTTATCCACGATCATTAACCATTTTATTAAAAAAGGCTAAAGAAGTTGAATTGGCGCAAAAGCAAGGAAAATACGCACCAAACGATCATTTACTGCGCTGGGCTTCTTTAACGGACGGCTTAGATGCTGCATCTATAGAATGTTGTAACGCTATTAGGAATGAATATCCTGACTTATCTGAATTTTTTAATAAAATTAGCACATTAAAATCTTTATTTAAAGAAGATGAATTAAAGGATATTTGGCAAAAAACTATAGCTAATAGCCAATCTCCATTGTCTTTCGATGCTTTTGTTAAACGCTTAAAAGATATTGGTTTATTGGAAAGTAAAAAATACTCTCAATATGATTACGCCATTGCTAACCTGTATATACATGGTTTTGGCATTGCTCGAAAACAAGGGCAACGAAAATAGGGAAGCTTATATGATTGTTTCTTCTCTGGAGAAGCTACAACCTTTAGTGCATCCTTGCTCTGTAGGAATAAATCTCATTTTTTAAAAAGCCTTCGCCTCTTTAAGATTATAATAAGCGGCACTGTTGAACATAGCACACACGAGCGCAGTTACGGCGCGGTACTCATCGTTCTAAACCAACGATGCACCGCGCTTTTTTATGAAGTTTATTATTGATAATCTGTAATGATAAAGAAACGGCAGAGATGATGGCTAACCCAAGAATTACAAAAATAACATCCGGCTTTACGTTAGGAAATCGCTACACCTCCTGCATGCTTTTAATCATGCTGACAGCCTGCTCGGAACCGACTATTCAAAAGCTTGAAGGCCCGGCTCAGGGCACCACCTATCACATCAGTTACTGGTCCGAGTCGCCGATAGACGCTAAAGCCGTCAAAGCCGATATTGAAAACGAATTCGCGGTCATCGATAAACTGTTGTCCAATTACCGGCCCGACTCGACCATAGAAACCTTCAACAGCGTCGAGAATACTGACAGCCAGGAAGTCGGCGGCGAAATCGTCTCCTTGGTCAAAATCGCGCAAGTCGTTAATCAGGCTAGTCAAGGCTGCTATGATTTAACCATTAAACCGTTGTTCGATTTATGGGGCTTTCGCGGCGATGCGCTGACCATTCCTGACGATGCGACCATTCTTAGCACGTTGAAACAAATCGGCATGGAAAAACTGGAAGTGGTGGATGAAACGCATCTGCGCAAAAAACAGGCCGATCTGAAAGTCGATTTATCCTCCATCGCCCAAGGTTACAGCGTGGAACGGATCAGCAAGGCCCTGGCGCAAAAGGGCATCAGCAATTATCTGGTGGAAATCGGCGGCGAACTGAAAACCAACGGTTATAAACCGGGTCTCCAGCCTTGGCGTATCGCTGTGGAAAGGCCGCTGCCCGACGAACGGACGATGCACAAAATCGTTACCATGCCCAAAGATGCGCCGATTGCGGTGATGACTTCCGGCACTTACCGGCATTATTTCGATGATCATGGGCAACGTTACAGCCACATCCTCGACGCCCGCAATGGAAGACCCGTTACTCATAATCTGGTTTCAGTCACCGTTTTGATCACTGATCCGGCGGTTGCCGATGCCTGGTCTACCGCGCTGCTGTGTCTGGGTCAACAAGACGGCATGGTTGCTGCGAATACAGCAAAAATCCCCGCACTTTTTATCGAACTGCAAGGCAGCGAACTGATCGAATCCCGAAGCGATGCGCTGAACACTTTGAACACTTTCACTATTCATTAATATGTCATTCAAAACCCGCAGTTATACTATTTTTTCCCGTTGGGGAGACTGGACCTTAGGCAAACCGTTTGTGGTGTTGTCAATCGTGGCTCTGCTCGCCGTTTTGGGCTTGCAATACACCGCCGGCCATTTGAGCATTAATACCGACACCGCCGAACTGATTGCTCCCGATGCGCCTTTTCAGCAAAACCGGCGCAATTTTGAAAAAGCCTTTTCACAGGATATGCACACTTTGCTATTGGTGGTCGAGTCGGATACGCCTGAACTGACCCAAGCGGCCACTAAAAGATTGTGGCGTCTGCTCAGCGCCAATAAAAATTGTTTTAATTCGGCCTATATCCCTAACGACAACGAATTTTTCCGCCAGAACGGCCTGCTTTATCTTGGCACCGACGAGTTGCAGAGCTTATCCAATAACCTGTCGCTGGCCCAGCCTTTTATCGGCAGAATCGCTCAGGAACCTAATCTGACCGGCTTTTTTTCGATTTTCGAGGATGCGTTGACATCCACGGACAAAACTCAAGTGGTGCCTATCGATCTGACTTCGCTGATTGATAAGGTTACTGCGGCCCTGCATAAAACAATTAATGGCGAAAACGCCCTGCTGTCTTGGGAGTCATTGATCAGCGACAAGAAAACGCATTCCGGCAACGGCTTTATTATCGTCGCGCCCAAGTTCGATTTTTCGCAAATCCGTCCTGCCGAAGCGGCTATTGAGTCTATTCGCAAAGCCGTTGCCGAAATTCAGGATCCCAATCTGCCTGCGGTTAAAGTGTGGGTTACCGGCGAAGTCGGCCTTGAAGATGACGAATTGTCGGGCATGAGCACCGGCACTTTTACCGCCAGTATTTTTTCCATTGTGCTGGTGTTGTTTATTTTATTGATTGCCTACCGCTCCGTTTTGCTGACGGTAGCCACGTTGATTACGCTGGCCTTGGGCATGCTTTTTTGCGGCACGTTCGCGGCCTTTTCCGTAACTGAATTAAACCTGATTTCAGTGGCTTTTGCGGTGTCCAATATCGGCTTGGGCGTAGAGTATGCGATCCATTTTTGTTTACGCTACCGGGACAATCTGAGTCATCATATTAATAAACAGTTGGCATTACGCAGCACTTTAACGAGCACGGCTCCCTCGCTGTTATTATGTGCGGGCACTACATCCATTGGACTTTATGCTTTTATACCGACCGATTATAAGGGCGTATCCGAGCTTGGCCTGCTGGCAGGCACCAGCCTGTTTATCTGCCTGTTGATTACGCTGATCGCCTTACCGGCACTGTTAAGGGTTATTCCGGCTCCGTCAAAGTTTCCGGCGGCGAAAGAAAGCGGCAAGGGATTGGTAAAATTATCGGAAAAACTGGCGGCTTGTCCGCTTCATTACGCCAAACCGATTGCGATAGCAACCTTTGCTCTCGCCGTCATCTCCATTGTGCTGACCTTCAACGTGAAGACTGATTTCAATCCGATTAACCTTCGCGACCCTAATACCGAATCGGTTATCGCATTCAAGAACTTGATGAAAGACAAGGAGACCACGCCGCTAACCTTGACTGTTCTGGCCAAGGATGAAAATAGCGCCAAAGCCTTGGAGCAAAAGCTTTCGACATTAGCTTCGGTTGATAAAACCGTCAGTCTTTTTGACTTTCAGCCCACTGACCAGAGCGACAAACTGGCCTTGATTGAGGAAATGGGCCTGATGCTTGGCGCGCAGACGCAAAATTTTCCTGCGCTAAAAACCGATACCGATCCGGTTCCCGCCATTAACCGCCTGATAAAGACTATTGACAGCATCCTGCCGCAAAAAACCGATGCCCATGAGCGCACCGCGTTAACCGATTTTAGAAAGGAATTGCAGGATATTTTGATCGAGCTTGATGCGCGGCAACAACCCAGCCGGAGCCTGTTCACCGAAAAAGTCCAGACCACGCTGCTCGGCACCTTGCCGGTCGTGATGAACGAATTGTCCGCCGGCTTCAATGCCAGGGAAGTCAGCTTGGCCGATCTGCCTGCCGATATTAAGGACAAGTGGTTAAGCAAGAATGGTTTGTATCGTATCCAGATATTTCCTAAAAAAGATCTGAATGATTTAACCAGTCTGGAAGAGTTTATTACCGAAGTACAATCTGTTGCGCCGGAAACAACCGACTTGCCGGTCATGTATTGGGAATCGATGAAAGAAGTTATTGCTGCCTTTCAGCAAGCCATTATGATTGCCTTGATTACTATCGCACTGCTTTTGTTTGCTATCAGACGCAATATTGCCGATACGGCGCTGGTCATGACACCGCTGATACTGGCCGGCTTGTTTACCATGGCGAGCACGGTTATTACTAACACTCCGATTAATTTTGCCAACATCATCGCTTTGCCGTTATTGCTGGGGTTGGGCGTTGACAACGGTATCCACATGGTTGAAAAACTGCACCATTCGCTTTCCGAAGAGCAGAATATCTATCAATCCAGCACCGCCAGAGCTATGTTCTACGGCGCATTAACCACCGCCTCCAGTTTTGCCGGATTGGCGTTCTCACCGCATCAGGGCATTGCCAGCATGGGGTTGATTATTACCATGGGCATCTTCTGGATTATGGTTTGTACGTTTATTATCCTGCCGGCGCTGAGTAAATTGGTGTTAAGAGTGCAAGATAAATAGCCGGGATATAGTGAACGGCATTAGCCAAGGAGCACAATTAAACAACCTCCAACTTAGCCGGAGGTTGTTTAATCGTGTAGAGCGGTGGATAACTCATTTCCGAATATTACGCCGACGCCGAGGCTATAGCGTTGAAATCGATCCAGGTGAAGTCTTCCTGAATATCAAGGCCAAAGTCCAAAATCATGTCATCTTCTTCATCATGATGCCAGTTTAATAGAACGCAGTTTGGATGGGCTTTGGCATATTCGTTTAATAATTCGAACATGCTGTAAAAAATTTTAGTGCTGACACTATTGAAATAAGTGAGCTGGAAATCAAACTTAACAGTATCGCCGCTGAGTGATTTTAAATGGCTTTGCAATTGCCTAAGGATAGGGCGGAAAAATTCAACACCGTTTTCAGGGTATGCCTCACCGGACATGCTTAACAGATTGCTTGAAAACTTAAAGTTGATTTCAGGGGTGTCGGAAGTGGCTGGAATGTATAAGTCGGTCATAATAACTCCTTAAATAGTGGCTTTGAGGTAAAAGCAAGAGAGTTCATTTTCATAACCTATTGCATCTGTTAAAGCGTATTCAATAGGCTCGACTGAATCTCTTGCCAGTGTTAAGAATCCAAGACCAGCGCCTTTACTGATGGTATCGTCACTGTGTTGATCATTTTTCAATTGGCTGCGATAAGCTTGCCTGATTTCGTCGGCGCTCATTTTCAGAATCGGATCAATTTTGTCGCGTATGCGTGGTTCGTGCTGTTTCTGAATGATATTTGCGCAGATAACAAAATATTTATCTTCTTTTTTGCCGACAATGATAGAGCCTTGCTTGGTATCTTCAGAATCGGGCATAGCGGGCGAGTAATGCATCGCGTTTTGGACCATTTCGATAAAAGTGGAGAATACCTTACGGGATCGGGCGCCTTTTTCATCCTGCTGTTGCAGTTTTTGTTTCAAGGATTCGCTCATGGTGGTAATAACATTCTGCGAAAGAATGCCGCTGTAATAAAAAACAATTCCGTTCGCATCGGCCTCTTCGCGAAAAACGGTAAACAAATCGATAAACATAAAATTTTCCTGCGGTTAATTAAAATCTGAATCCCATCAAGCAGACATCGTCGCGCCGCCGCTGTTTGCCCTGATAGTCATAATAAGCCTGCATGATGATAGATTCCTGCTCCGGCATAGGTTTGAGATAATTTTCCTGAAGCAGCTTCGAAAAACGTTTTTTGCCGAAAGCGATTTTTTTTAATCCGCCGATCTGATCGATCAGGCCGTCGGTGGTCAAATAGATACACATCTCTTTTGTTAAGGAGAGTTGCTGATTAGTCCATTGATAATCCATCGGCGTATCCACATAACCTACGCCCTTGCGATCCGGCTCCAGTAAACAGACTTCGGATGATGCATTGCCTATATAAAATAACGGAGTTTTGGCGCCTGCATAAATGAGTGTGTCGGTTTGGGTATTAACCCAGCAAAAAGCGGTGTCCATGCCGTCATCGGATTGCCCGCTCTGTGCCGAAGAAAACTTGTCGATATCAATGCCGTCGATGCCGGGTTTGGTTATCTGGCCAAGCGCCATTTTGACTTTTTTATTCATTATCGCCAGTGCGCCGGCGGGGTCGTGACGATTATCTTCGAGCAGAATATGATCGAGAAAAGAAGCCATGATAAGCGTCATAAATGCGCCGGGAACGCCGTGACCGGTGCAGTCGATCAATGCGAAAAAGAAACCGTCATCGAATTTTTTGCAGAAATAATAATCGCCGCCTACTTTGTCCCGCGGTTCCCAATGCATGAAATAGTCCTGTAATACGGTAGCCATGCTTTCTCTGGACGAACGCAGGAAGGATTTTTGGATGATGCTGGCGTAATTAATGCTTTCCGTGACCAGCCGGTTTTTTTCTGCCTGTAAGAAAGAAACGACCTTAACTAAATCTTCACCATGACCAAGACCCAAATATTCGCCTTCCCCGTCGGTGATAATAAATCCGTCGTTCAGTGTTTTACGGCCGGAATCCAACACCTTAAAACTGAGCGCTTGAATGCTCATGTTTTGATCAACAATAAGCGGTTCTTTGTCCATGAAAGCAATGCAGCTTTTTCGATCGAATAAATCATGATGAAAGGGTTTTGCCATGCCTTCCATAAAAAAATTCCGAGTAATTAAGCCAATCGGCTTGTTATTTTCGACAACAGCAATAGAGATCAGTTCAGGATGCGTTTCCAGCAACTTGCCGATTTCATGATTGGTTTGCCCCGGCGAAACCGAAGGACAGATTCTTAATAGGCTATTGGCAATATATTCCGCCTCAATTTCAGAAAGCCCTGCTCTCGACTTATTTAATAAGGATTGATCTAACATTGATTGTCCTACATGTTTAAAATGCGGCAAGGGTAGATTACATTTATTACAACATGATGAATCCGGGCGTTGCGGCAATTATTTGATAAAAAGTGCCGGGTAGTTCACATTTTTGACTGACTTAGTGTGCAAATGGTTTGCAATGACAGAATAAGCACAGTTTGCCGGATCAATGGCATACCGTAGCGAAATGCCGTATTCAAAATGGAATCCGGCTTGGTCGATAAGGATGCAAAGATGCAGTGGACTGTATCAATCAAAGGAGCGGGTGAACGGTTAGGGGCTAGGCTCCTAAGCAATTGCTCAGCCCTTATCAAATTTATCTTGGGCTGGAGTAGCCGTAAAAGAAGTTATTTTGACAAGGGCGGCATTAACCGGAGAGGAGTACAGCTTTATTTATTAAGGAGCTGTTATTAGAGAAATGCAAAATATTCAAGAAACCGATTTAAAATAATTAACGGTTGTAATGAAGATATAAAAGGCAGCAATAACGGCCAACAACCATTGAGCGGCATCTCCGTAGCTTATACAGATAATAATCAGCAGCGTTCCGATTACCCATGTCCATTTAAGTTTATTGCCTTTATCAATAAAATGCTTCAATTCTAATTCATCTTCGCTAAGTTTATTAACGCAGTCGTTTTTATTCATTTTTAGCACCACAATTAATATTGAAAATCATATTCTACATTTTTTTGAACGTATGATGACTATCAATTATGAGTGCTTTTTATTGCCCATTAGTTTGTCAAAATAACTGAAAAAACTCGGCAAGAGGAGGGCTGCCAAGTCAAAGGCAATGATTAATTCTCAACTCGTAGAAGTATTTACAGCAATTTCAAATTCAGTTAGTTACTAAAGGCGTTGCTGGAGTGCAAGCTTTGCTTGCCAGCGCAGGCGAAGCCTGCACTCCAGCGACCATGATATCGACATAGCCTTTTAATCGTGTAACTCATTTAAATTGAA
>JAUGSS010000138.1:0-1452 GCA_044426515.1 Methylococcaceae bacterium
GGCATCCTTCGAAACACGTCAAATACCGTGTTGACCAAGGCTTGCGGATAATGGCCTTTACCCGGCTTATCCAGTCCGCTAGCCGGGTCGAATGCCTTGCGGAGTTCGGGGGTTGCCGGCAAGGTATACTTGGAACCGTCGAAGGCAAACACCGACAGGCCGCACCACGTATATTCGCCGCGTTGCGGGAATACTTGATACGCTAAATCGACCGCTTTACGTAAAAGCCCGGCGAACGCTTCCCAACCGAGTTTGCTACGGGCTTTAGTCAGCGCACTACGATGCGGCGTTTGGGCTTCCGGCCACAGACCATCGCGCCGCGATAGGTTGAACAAATCACCCAATTTAATATCCACTCCGTCATGACGAGAACCGCCAGCGGTCAAATGGAGAAGGGTTACAAGAAGTCGAGGCAAGGGAAGCTTGCGGTTTCGGGTAAAATCGTTCTCCTTCGATTTTTCAATCGCTTGGCAAAACGATGGCAAAAGACTCATGAGTTGACTATAAAAACTGAGGATGACAGGCGAATTCATTTCTGTTGACCATTGACATAATATAAATATCACAGAAATAGGGGGATGTTTTGCTTAAGTCAACAGCATTGAGGGCAGGCGTAAGCCTGTTCTCTACTCTACACTCCCCGGCTACGCAGCTTGAGGTTCATGGAGTTAAATGAGCCAGGAACCATTCGAGCAAGCGAACACTCATGACAATCGTACCCACTGAACCAATGACCCAAAGGGTTTGTTGGTGGACAGCTTTAGAAAAATTGACTTCGATTTGTTTGATTTCAATACGGGTTTTCTCGATTTCTTTTTGCAAATTCGCCTCAACTGTCTTGATTTCTTTTTGCAAATTCGCCTCGACGGTCTTGATTTCAAGACGCGTTTGCTCAATTTCCTTTTGCAGCCGCAATTCGGTTTCGCTCAAATCACGTTGGGTAACTAACTCCCTAAGATTTGGATAACGCTCCTCTAATTCACTAAAGGCTTCCACAATTGCTTTTGACCGCGCTTTATCATCCGGTGCTTCATTAAGTTTTTCGTATAAATGTAAGGCGACAGCGCTCATAAAATCATCTTCGTTTGATCGGTTCAGTTACGCCGTAGTATAACACAACAACAAAAAACGACCCTTTATGCGAGGGAAAGAGGAGAAAAAACGGCATAAAAAAACCACCCCCGGTTTCCCAAATGGCGGTTCGTTTAGTTAGGGATGCCGCAGCCCTAAAAATCCCATCATAATGGCATTTTTGCGAAACAGATCGGTCCAGCATCTCGAAAAAACAGGGTATTTTGAAAAACGCATCATCCCTTAGTCACATTTACAGAAGAGCTTTCGGAATTGATTACCCGCTTGGTGAAACAAATTCCCTACGAATACCGCCGTCAGGCGATGGGAGATGTTGTGCAAACCTTGCTGGAAGGAAAATCGCGTAAAGCCGAGGACGTG
>JAUGSS010000218.1:0-32677 GCA_044426515.1 Methylococcaceae bacterium
AAGCCCCGGAAACCGGCACAGATTGAAATTTTTGTTGGCTCGTTGGCGCCGAAGCGCCGGGTTGATAGCGGGACTTCATTATCCATGCAAGAGGTAAGGCCGTGTATAAAGTACGCACTGACATTAAAAGATTGAGAGCGACCTTCAACGGCGAGATTTCGCTACCGCCCACTTTAGCGACAGCGCCGCGCGCTTTGGTGGGCGAGCGCTTGGTGATTTCACCGATGATAAAACCGATGCCGCCGGCCAGCAGCAACGAAGACGGCTCGGTCATCTGCCGGCATAGTTTTCGAACCAAAACAGTAGTACGAAAATCAATGACTCGTTGACGGGTCAACACCAGCCACTCGGCGTTTTTGATTTGATCCGTCAGTACCTGGGCTTTATTTCGGTCGACAAGGTTAGGCATATCAAAGCTCCTCTTTGTCATCGCGTTGCGACGGTAGCGCTTGAAGACTGCGAACGGTGGCCGGAAATTGTAGATAGCGGCTTTTGCTTTTTATCACTCCCACCAGGATGAGCGTCAGCAGGAAATTGAAAGCCACGGCAAACAGAATGGCTGTACTCGCCAGAAAGTCATGCTCAATCAGCCAAAGTACGGCGGCGGCTACCAGTCCCAGCCACGCGCCGATCAACAAGGCGGCGGCCATTATTCCGGCGATGATCATGTAGACCAAATTCTGGCCCGCCCGCCGCGCCTCCAGCGCGACCAGATGCAGGCAATCGTGGCTAAGCTCGCGGAGTTCCTGCCATAATGCTTGGGCGCTTTCCAGTAAGCCGGACACCTTTGGCGCGCCGCCCGTTGCCGGTTGTCCAAGCGTCTCGGTATTGACTGCATCGGGGTCCATGACAAGCCACCTATCGGTTGATTAGCAAGCGGCTCAAGAAAAAACCGGCCGTTACCGCGATAGCCGTCGACGTCATCGGATTATCGTAAACATAATGACGACAATCACTGATCACTTGCCGCTCGGCGTCGTTCAGTCGCTGTCCTTTTCCGCTAAACGCTTGTTTTGCAATAGCGGCTATCTTATCAATAGCCTCATGTGCAAAATCCGCTGCTATGTCTATGCTATCCATGGTGTTTTCCCGCTTATTTGAGGCGCATATCGTTTTTAACCGATTTGACGCCCGGCACATTGCGTGCAAGTTCTATTGCTCTATTCATATCGGCGCGGGAATTAACGAAACCGCTTAATTGAACCACGCCCTTGAAGGTTTCGACATTGACCTCGGCGGCGCTCACGTTCGGATCATTGACTAGAGCCGCCTTGACTTTGGTCGTGACCACGCTGTCGTCAACATATTCGCCGGTTCCTTCGGTTTGTGGCGTCGATGCACAACCTCCGGCCATCATTAAGGTCAGGGCTAAAAAAAATGCGGAAAAAACGCTCATAAGATATTTCATGATTAAACCTCCAGTTAAATGCCTAATAAAGTAGACCGAAGAAATCCTTTAGACCCTTCAACAGGACTTTAATCCTAAGCGTAGCCGAAGGGGTGGGGCGAAAGGTCTACCGAGAAAAACTTTACATATAAACCCGCTAAGGAACTCGCATGAAATAACTTGAGCATTTGATTCTCCTCACCCCAACCCTCTCCAACAGGATAAGGAGGCAGTTGCCGAAACTATTTCATGCGCGTTCCTAAGATTAGGCTAACGATCGGGTGTTATTCGTAAACCGATTATAGAAATGACGGATTCGCCGAAAGCCTTAAGGAAACTTTAACGATAAAATTAATTGCGGTCTGTACGCTAGGGTACATATGAATTTGTAAGGCGGCGATAAGAAATCTATTCGTGTCACCCACGCGTTATACGCAGATATACAGAGCCGGTGCGGTGAGGAACGAATCGCACCGTTTTATAGTTCCCACGCTCCGGAGACTGTGAAAGTATTCGTTTTAGAACAAAAGCAAAAGCATTCACCACGAAGACACGAAGTTCACGAAGTTCACGAAGAAAAAATAATCATTTAAATTCAACAAATTAAAAACCTCATGTCCTTCGTGCCTTCGTGGTGAAGAGTTTTTTAAACCGATTTTGATAATACTTTCACAGTCTGTCCGGCGTGGGAACGATAGTTAATATGGGCGTGTTCTATTTAGCGTTTATTTTTTGCGAGTTATCTTATTTTGTGCATATTTCTTATTAAACGCCAGCGGCGGAAGACGATCTTCGAGCAGGGTATCGACGATAGTTGCCGAGGCATTAGGTCTGGCAAAGCGCAGAGCATTGAATTTCATCCGGGTCAATCGGTCCGGGTCTTCCAGCAAGCGTTCCAGTTTGAACGGAAAAGTAGTCAAGTCGTTGCACTTGACGGCAATGCCTTCTTCCAACAAATGATCGCTGTTTCTTTCCTCTTGACCGGGGATCGGCGACACCACGCACATCGGCAGGCCGCAGGCGATAGCTTCGGAGGTGGTGATGCCGCCGGGCTTGCCGATGAAAATATCGGACATTTTCATCAGTTTATGCATTTCGTCGGTATAGCCCAAAACTTTAAATTGGTCGCTGCGGCTATCGGTTAATTGCAGGATACGTTGTTTCAAGCCGTCGTTACGCCCGCAAATAACCACGGTTTGCGCATCGCCGTTCAGATTCAGTAAGCGCTCAACCATGTACTCGGTGGGGCCTACGCCCAAGGCTCCCGCCGACAACAGCAGAACCGTTTTTTCAGGATTCAAGCCCAGCCGCAGCCGTTCTTCCAAACGATTAACCGGGCGTTGAAATACCGGATCGATGGGGATGCCGGACACGGTGATTCTTTCGCCGGGAATGCCGAGCATTTCCAGATGAGCCCTGGTTTCATCGATTGCGACAAAATAACGATGAAATGCACGCGACAGCCACATCGCATGAAAATCGAAATCGGTGACTACAATGGATAGGCGCGCTTGCAACTGCCGGGTTGCAATCAGGTGAGAGATAATGCCGGCCGGCATGAAATGGGTGCAAACGGTAATATCCGGGTCGAATTCCCGGATAAACCGAACCAGCGGCTTGGTGTTGAGCCGGTCTATCATGTGCCGCATTCTGTCGGTATGCCAAGGCTCATCGCTGGTTTTGTACCACCAGCCGAGGAAGTTCGGCGCGGATCGCACCAACGAAATATAAAAGCTGGAATAAAAATCCCGGAACAATTTGTTGGTGTATTGCAGCGCATCGTTATTGACGACTTCAGCGACCCGGCCGTCGGCGGCAAAAGAAAGCTCTAAAGCGGCGGCGGCTTTAATATGGCCGGTTCCGGCTCCCGCCGACATAATTAAAACTCGTTTTTTCATTAATGTAGTAACAGAAAGACAATGGAACGCAGATGGCGCGGATAGTGCTGAACAACGCGGATGCTTTTATGAGGTATCCGTGTCGATCACGATCATTTGCGTTCCATGTTGGGTTGATTCAGCGTGTGGATGACCGATTGCAAGTTGCCTTAATCCTGATCGTGACCGTGTTTTCTAAATAGCCAGCCCATTGTCCCCGATATAAACAGCCCAAATACAATCACAATGGTATGCACCGAAAATCCGGCATCAATCATCAACGCATAAGCCCCCAACATCACTAAAATACTGAGATTTTCGTTGAAGTTTTGTACCGCGATGGAATGCCCGGAGCCCATCAGCAGGTGTCCCCGGTGTTGCAGCAATGCGTTCATGGGGATTAAAAAGCTGCCCGCCAATGCGCCGACCAGTACCAGCATTAGCGCGGCAGGCCGCCAATCGGTCACTAAGGCCATGGCTAACACCACGAAGCCCATGGCAATGCCCAAAGGCAACACCTTTACCGCATGTTCCAAGGGCACCGCCTTGGCCGCCACCACGGAACCGATCGCAAGGCCCACAGCAACCAATGCAGTCAATTGCGTGGCTTGCTCCAGATCGAGCTTGAGCGCTACCGCCGCCCAAGCCAGGATAATAAAACGTAAAGTGGTGCCCGCGCCCCAAAACAGCGAAGTGACCGCGAGCGACACTTGGCCCAGGGGATCTTTCCACAACTGCAAAAAGCCGCGCCAGAAATCGGCCAAAAGAAAGCGGGGGGATCGATTGGACAAGCTGTGTTCGATGGCGAGTTTGGGAATAAAGTAATTCAGTACCGCCGCTATCAGATAAAGCCCCAGAATGACAAAAATCGCGAATTTGGGCGCGGTATCAATGCCGCCATTGAACTCAAGCCCGCCCAGTTGCTGAACGACATGATCCTCGACGCGATGGCCGATCAATAAGCCGCCGAAGATAGCGCCGAAAATAATAGCCGCAACAGTCAAACCCTCCATCCAGCCGTTGGCCCATACCAGCCTATCGGACGGTAGATATTCGGTCAAAATGCCGTACTTAGCCGGCGAGTACAAAGCCGCGCCGACGCCGACAAAGCCGTAGGCGAGTAGCGGATGCAGGCCTAGTAACATCGCCGCGCAACCGGCTATTTTGATGCTGTTGCTGATGAACATGACCTGACCCTTCGGCAACGCATCGGAGAAGGCGCCGACAAAGGGGGCAAGCACGATAAAGGCGAATACGAAAAATTGCTGTAATACCGGCGTTTGCCAGGAAGGAGCATCCAGGTTTTTGAGCAATGCGATAGCCGCGAATAGCAGTGCGTTATCTCCCAGCGATGAAAAAAACTGTGCCGCAAGAATGGTGTTGAAACCGCGATTCATAGGATTATTGCCCTGTGCGACTCTGCAGAAGCCAGAATCATTGCACTATAAATGGTTAAATGGAGGGATACCGATAGCTATTGATGTATGTTAACTTCCAGGGCCTCATTCTCGGCAATAACCGTTTCGGTTTTGCGCCACTTTACAAGTTCCAAGGTGCCATTGGAATGCTCCACTATGGCTGTGCAGCTTTCCACGAAATCCCCGGTGTTGATATATAAAAAGCCGTCTATCTCCTTAATTTCAGCATGGTGTATATGCCCGCAAATAACGCCGTCCAAGTCTTGGTCTTTAAGCGTGTTGACGATGCTTTGTTCGTAATCGGAAATAAATTGAACCACATTCTTGACTTTGAATTTGACAAAGGCTGCCAGGGAAAAGTTGGTTTGTATGCCAAACCAAAGCCTGATCATTCGCAATAAACGATTAACTTCAATTAAAAAATCATAGCCTTCACTGCCTAGCTTGGCAAGCCACTTGTGGCAGGTGGCAATGGTGTCGTATTCGTCGCCATGAACAACCAGAAATTGTTTTCCTGCGGATGTAGCGTGTATGTCTGAGTTTTTGACGATGATGTCGCCAAAGACATAATTGTCGTATTGCCTGACGTTTTCGTCATGGTTGCCGGGGATATAGATGACTTGGCAACCATGCCGGGCTTTACGCAAGACTTTTTGAATCACCGTATTATGATCTCGGGGCCAATACATTTTTTTTGAAAGCGCCCAAAAATCGATAATGTCGCCGACCAAGTAAAGCTTTTCGCTGTCGTTGTATTTTAGAAAATCAAGTAAAACATCGGCTTGGCATTGGGTGGAACCCAGGTGTAAATCGGAAATCCAGATGGTTCTGTAGGAGTTAGTATTCATAACCAGACTGTTAACAGTGTATTACAAGCATAAGGAGGGTTGTCGATGACCGCTTAACTGCTATTTATGGGGTCCTCGTGGTTCGCCAAAGAAAATTGAATTGTTTTTGCATGATCATGGATAGTTCGTTAAGACTTATTCATGAAAGGTCTGCAACTTTTAAATGTTAACAGACGCAAATGAAAGTTATATTACAAGTTGGCGAAAGGAGCATCTTGAAATTTTAAATCCCATTAATTAGAAAAGTCTTATTAAAATGCAACTGACAATCGGCAGATTAGCCAAACAAACCGAAGTAACCGTTGAAACTATCCGCTACTACCAGCGTATCGGTTTATTGGCGGAGCCTGAAAAACCCGAAAGCGGTTACCGGCACTATACGACCGATGCTATTAGTAAAATCCGCTTTATTAAGCGCGCTCAACAAGCGGGATTTACGTTAAAGGAAATCGCAGAATTGTTATCGCTTGACGGCACTCATTGCGCCGATGTGCGGAAAATAGCCGAACAGAAGTGTCAGCACATCGATCAACAAATAAAGGCTTTAACGGCTCTTCGCGAGGCATTGGCCGATTTGGCAAAAGGCTGTCAGCGCACCGGTTCATCGGAACATTGTGTGATTCTTGATGCGCTTGCCAATGATGACGCATCGAAAGCCTGATGACTGAAAAATGGGCTGATTTTTGCTTGACTCTGTTCTATAGAACAGGGTTTAGACTCCCGTTCCACGCTTCATTACTATTTGGTTTGGGAGATTCTTTATGAAAACAGAACATCAAACTTCGCCTAAGGGTACATCCTGGTTAGGTATCGGTGCGGTATTAGCCGCTATTGGCGCATCAGTCTGTTGTGTCGGCCCCTTCTTGCTTTTATCTTTGGGAATTGGCGGGGCGTGGATAAGTACGCTAACATCTATGGAACCGATCCGCCCTTTTTTTATTATTCTGACCTTGGTTTTTATAGCTATGGGGTTTTGTAAGCTCTATTTGACGCCCAGGCGCTGCGAAAGTGGCGAAGCCTGTTCGGTACCCGAAGTTCAGCACAGGCAACGAATAATATTTTGGATCGGTTCAGTGTCGATTTTGATGTTATTGGCATTTCCCAAGTATGCCCCGTTTTTTATGGAATGAGGAGAACGATGATGGTTATTAAAACGGCATTGTTAATTTTGAGCCTATTGTCAGTATCTCTGTTCGTATCTCCGGCCCATGCCGAAGCAGCTGTTCAAGTGAGAAACGGCAGTCAGTCGGTCATATTGGACATACGGAATATGACTTGCGAGATGTGTAAATTCACCATTAAAAAAGCTTTACAGAGTATCGAGGGCGTACAACAAGTCAGTGTCGATTACGCTTCCAAAACAGCCGCGATCTCTTTCGATCCCCAAAAAACCGGCAGTGAGGCTTTGATCAAGGCGAGCGCAGATGCCGGTTATCCGGCAACAGTACGCCCGCCCACTCAATAAATGTAAGCAGGGTCAGTTTATGTCTAATTGTTGTGCCGATAGTTCATCGAAAGCCGCTACACAGGCTTGCCCTGAGTGCGGAACTGTCGGTAAAAGCGTTGAAATGCGTACGCTTTACCATCAGCTAAGGTTTCCCGAAAACCAACGGATTGCATCTGGCGGCTATTATTTTTGTCCATCCAAACACTGTTCAATCGGGTATTTTTCAAGCGCTGGGAACAGTATTCCCAAATCACATTTAAGAACCTATCAAGAGATTCGGAAAGACACGCTATGTTATTGTTTCGATATTGATACTGAGCTTTATCTGTCGGCGTTACGCGTTAACCGTGCCGATTCGATTAAAGGATTTGTCATACAACGGACAAAAACAGGCGAGTGCGCTTGTGAATCCCGCAATCCGTCAGGACAATGCTGTTTGGCGGAATTTAAGCGATTGGAAAAAAAGGCCAAATAGCAGGGTTTGCTCGTTCCCACGCTCCAGCTCACTGCCATTAAGTTAAGAGAAAAATATTTAATAAACAAAATGTTATTCGAGTAGGTGGCGCCGTGCGCCGCAAAGGGATAGCAAGATTTTTCAAGCATCGGGAAAGGCGCGCACGGCACGCCAGCTGTTCAATTTTTATAAATGCAAAAAGCTTTGTTTTTTACGCTGTTTACTTAATTTAATGGCAGTGACGCTCCAGCTCTCGTCTTTATGCACAAGTATGTTCAAGATAGGATGTAGGCTGGAATAAGCTCGCCCTGCGCTTAATGCGCGGACAGGCTTATTCCGGCCTACTTCGAGATGTGTATAACGATGAGAGCTGGAGCTTGGGAACGAGCGGAAATTAGGTTTAACAACCCTCGTCATGAGTAAACCTGACCCGTTCCTCGGCCGAACGTCCCAAGGCTTTGGCAAACCACGGCGGCGGCGCATCAAATACTTTTTGAAACTCCTTCAGTTGATCGACCGCTTCGGTGACATCGGGTACCTTGATCGGGTAAATATCGGCGCGTATCACTTTGGCCGCTGCCGGGCCGCCGATCGATTGCACGAACATGACATGACAGTCTTTAATCAAATTGGCGCGAAACAGGTTTCTGTCCTCGCTGCTGTCGGCTTCAATGGTTGAGCGTATATCAACCAGCCTATAATCGTGCTGCGATAACTGGTAAACCAGAAAACGTATGCAGGAACCGAAATGCCCGTTAATCAGCGCACCGCTGTTTGAACCGATGGCGACGCGGATGGAATCGGGCATGTCGCCGTCTTTATAAGGCATTATTTCCGGCAGGTCTTCATCTTCCGCCTCGTCGCCCCACAGATAACGCACCGCTAACTTAATATTGGCAAGACCGATGCCGATGTCCTCGCCGTCTTCTTCGCCATCCAGGCTGCCTAAGCCGGTTTTAAGGTTGGTGACGGTGATGGATTTCAGTTTTTCATCATCCAGCGGCGAGCCGACTCGCTCGTGTAATATTTCCAGCAGCCTGGGTACGTCGATACCGGGCAAGATGCGCGATGCCAGGGCAATGCGCAAGGCTAGTTCACGGGGCAATGCTTCCATTTTAATCTCCTGATTTAACAAGCTTGGCTAATAATTTGAGTATTTTTCGGGTGGAGGCTAAATCCAACGCGGTGAAATCATCGTGCGTTTTAAGGGCCGGATCGGCGCCGGCCGCCAACAGTTGTTCGACAACTTTTTCCCTGCCGCTGGATGCCGCAAAAATGAGGGCAGTCGCGCCGGAAGCGGAATTTTGATGATTAATATCGATACCTGCATGAATCAGCGCGTCGATACAGTCGTTGTTGTCGGCGTAACAAGCCGCCCACAATGCGTTATTACCGTATTGATCAACGACATCCAGCACTGCATGCTGTTCGATCAAAAACTCGGCCACATCGTTGCGGCCTTGCTGACAGGCCAGAATCAACGGATAAATGTCGGCAGTGTTTTTTAAAACCGGTTGGGCTACAGAGAAATAGTTATTTTGTAACCAATCCCTTATTTCAGGCTTCATCATGCTTGCAGGTGTTTTTCTTTCCAGCCGGAGTAACCGCCTTCCAGACTGTAAACATCCTTAAAACCGAAATCGCTGAAAAATTCGGCAAGGTGCTCGCTGGCATGGCCGTAATAGCAATAAATCAATAAACTGCGCTGCTTATCGCCGCGTTTAACTAATGAATCTTTTAAGCCTTCATGGACATGCAGAGCGTCTTCCAAATGCCCGGCCCTGTAATCTTTTACGTCCCGACAGTCCAGAATCATAGGGCCGGCTTCTTTAATAAGGGTTTTAGAATCGTCAACGGAGATGGTTTTGTATTTCTTCATGATAGTGTCAATGACTTAAGACGGTCATTCCTCGGGAGGCTGCGAAGGTTGTAGTAAAGCCGACAATAAAATAGATTTTGTGGCTATAAAATGTAGTGCTCAGAGACACACGCGGCTCTATTTCTGAGTGTTAAGAACTCTATAGAGACCATACAGATTAATTAAGCAAATTATTTGCCATAATCTTGAAAGCCCTGTGGTTTATGGGCTGGGGAATCAGCAGGCAAAAAAAAGCGCCCTAGTCGAGAAAATAGGGCGCGGAAGGTACAACGCTCAGGATAAATAAGGCTACGTAAAAGCTGTTAACTGTATAAATTATCAGGCATTAATGATGCCAATATTTAATGTTCCGATAATTCAAGCGGTTGCTATTTTCTTTCGAGGTTTAAATAACAATCCGCGTTATCTTTGCACCAAAATAAGATTATTAGGGCAAAGGTGTGTTCCGATTTAGTGCGTTTTCTACAGGAATCTTAAATTGCGCCCACTGCGGCTTCTTTAACCACCACGATGGTATTTTCTTCCGCTTCTGCAAATGAAACCAGCGGCGTTTTGGGGTTATACGATTTGGCTGCCGCATAAGCGATAGCGACTTTATCTTCAGCGGATTGACCTTTCAACTCGCTTTTTTCAATATACAGCTCTTCAAGCAATTCGTTCCAAACCAAGCCTTCTTTGAAAGGAATTAATTTATAAGTGATGCCTTCCAGCTCAACCTGCAAGCCTTTGCCGATATTTTCCACATAGATTAAAGCGATACAGTCGTCGCTAATATCGGCTTGGTATTTTTCAACAAAAACGGGCAGTAAATCGAGTGTAGGCAGCAGGCCGTTGATAAATTTGATCTTGTCGTTTTCAATGATCAAAGCGGAATGAATCAACAGTGCTTCGGGCGGTTTACGATCGGTTGTCGAGCCTTCGCGCAGAGAGCCTTCTTTAATAACCAAGTCGCCGCGATAAGCATAAACTCCCGCAGTGCCGGTTTGACCATTAACCAAAGTGACAGTTAATAATCCTTTAGCTTGATAGGTTTCTAGTAGCATTGTTTTTTCTCCAAATGGGTAAAGTGTAGAGGTCTTGCGATTTCAGTAATAACCTTCATAAAGCATGGTTTATGCCATGTTGGGATGTCGCTTTATTTTGCTTTTAAAACAGCGGGATGGAAGTGATTTAGCGGTTTGATTAGCGTGCTTATTGATGTTTATTCGAACAACTCAAATTTATTTTGTAAGCGATTGTCGGAAACCATACAAATCAAAATAACTTTGGGCTTGGCAAGGATTGTGTATGACTAACGCTTCAGCATTTTTAAACGCGACGCCGGGGCGCTCATCGTTATATACCAGTCTGTCCAAGCCTGTCGTTTTGGCATATGCCGGAATGGTTGATTCGGTGCATAACGATGAGAGCTGGAGCTTGGGAACGATACGAATAACTTCGTGTTCTTCGTGGTGAAAATTTTTAGCTTACGTTAGCTCGGACGAGTTGCCGGCATCCCACAGCCGCTTATAACTGCTATCCATGCGCGAAAGCTTGGTTGTGACCTGATTGAGCCGGTTAAATTCGGGAAACCGGCCTTTATTGCCGGTGCCGTACCATTGTTCCATTGCCAGATTTAGTCGTTGTCTGTCTTCATAATCTTGAGCTATCTGGTTCTTCAACCACATCATGCTGTTGCCCGGCGTTAGATCGACTATGCGATAACGCACGGCATCGTCAAAAATACGCACGCCGCCGCCTTCCGCCGCAGTCTGGTATAGTTTTGCCGAATCGACAACTTCAACGCCGGCCAGATAATCAATGGCAAATTCGTGCAGCTCAGGAAGCCAGGGTACGGTCGGCCCCATCAATACGGTGGTGGCGTGCTGGGCAAGCTCGGCCAAGCGCGGAAAGGTTTTATTGGTAATCGAACTGGCCGTTAAAAATACCCAATCGGCATCGGGCAATAAAAATTCACAGGCGGGATCGGGATAGTCGGAAGCAGCGGGCTGCCGTTCTATGATACTGAGATTGAATTGTTCGGCATAGGCTTCAATACCCGGATAACGGCCGATGACAACGACTTTTTTAGCTTGCAGCTGAGGCAGGAAATGATCGAAAACAGCCAAATTGGCGCGGTTAATCGTAGGCAACAAAGTGATGCCGGAGGGTAGTTCGTAGCGATTTAAGCTGCAATTAATAGCCGCCATAGCAACCGTGGCTTTGTAAGGTTCCCAATCGGTAATCCATCCGGCCAATTCCGCTAAGGTTTTACCGGCTAAAGTACCCGGCCACGGCAGGGTGCGGGTGGGAATGCCGGGACTCATCGCCAGGCCTGTATGCCGGGCTTTACAAACCGTCCAAACCAGGCCGATGCTTAATTCGCTGACTTGGCTATCGCTGCTTGCATAATCCAACAACAGTTCATAAATGCGCGCCGGATTGTCCATAGCGGCTATTCGGGCATTTCCAGCAACTTGGCTTCGGCTTTAATCTGTTCGGCTTTACCCCAGGCGGTAACGCTTTCAACAAACCATTTTGCTTTGCCGGGATGAGGTTTGGCCACATCGTATTCGGCGTAAAAAGTGCCGTCACTATTAAACTGAAGCCTGCCGATACGCTGTCTTTTGGCCTCATCATACCAATAGCAGCTTAAGTTATGCTCTCCGGTATAAGGGTCTTTGATCAGTATAAAAGTGGCGTCATCGTAACGCGGATAGTGTGGCATTTCTTTTGCCGCAAAACCCAGCTTGACGATTTCTTCAGCCAGTCGCCGGCATACAGATTCGGCCAATTGCCGGTTTCTAGCGATATGTTCGGATAAGTCCATTATTCGCTAATCCCCGCCGCTAAATCCATAATCACTGACGCGCCGGAAAGATCTTCGGGGTCCAGTTGCTGTAAATGCGATAAAACCAGCTTCGCGTCTAGGGTAAAGCCAAGCCTTAGCTTGATGAACGCCAATGCTTTCAGCGTATATAAATAGAATAGAGCGATTTCATTGGCGTACAAGTCCCATTTTTGCCGGTTTTGAGCCAAGCGGCGGTAGTCGCTGGGAAAACCGCCTTGTCTTGCCGCTTCCTCCAAGCCTGCCATCACAATCCGTTCGGCATCGACGAGACGTTTTTGGAAGAAATAGAATTTATACAGCGCAAAATAGGTTTGCAAACAATGGCTATCCAGCGCCTGCGCTTGTAAAAACAGCTTTTCCGCGCGGTTTTGGTCAACCGAGCTTGCGGCTACAGCCGCTTGTAAAAGATGGTTGACTTCGGCGGGCATATTCGGGCTGAACATCACCCGCTCTTCTACAAACGCAACTGCAGCCATTACCAGATCTCGGCAGGAACCATTAACTCGGCAACCGGCTCGCCGCCGAGCAGATGTTGCTCGATGATGGTAATAACATCGTCTTTTTTCAGCTTGCCGTACATAACGCCTTCAGGATAAACCAGCACGCTGGGCCCCATCATGCAAGGCCCCATGCAGCCGGTGTTGGTCAGGGCGATTTTTTCAAACAGGTTGCGGGCTTGAATTTCATTCATGAATTCATTCATGATGTCGGCGCAACCGCTACTGGCGCAGGAACCGCGGGGATGGCCCTGCGGACGGTTTTGGGTACAGACGAATACGTGTTTTTCGGGTCTGGGCATGATCGTGATCCTTTAAAAAATTAAGTGACGAAACTATTCAGCAGTTAAATTAAGTTAAGCGTTGTAGGAGCGGGCCATGCCCGCGATGATGGCGTTACAACTTAGCAATTGCGGCCCAAATATCGCGGGCATGGCCCGCTCCTACAGCATTATTGTGCTTAACTTAATGGCAGTGACGCTCCGGCGTGGGAACTATTAAGCTGTATTTGAGTTAAGCCGCTTGTTTATGTTCGTGGGTAAAACAGCTTTTCGGGCACACTTTGGAGCAAGCTTCGCAGCCGATACAGTCAAGTTTGTTTTTGAGGCTCATGACCATGCTGTTGTCATCGTCGTCTTCAAAATCGCCGTAATCATCATCGAAGTCATCCGGATCGAGGGCTTCGGCTTTTTCAATCAAATCGAAAACATCGCGCGGGCAGACTTTAAAGCAACGCCCGCAACCGATGCAGGTTTTTTGATTGATGTCGGTGACATAAGCGGGCGTCCATTGCGTGCCGCCAAAGGTAACGCCGGTTACAAATTCAGACATGTTGTTCTCCTGCTCAGGCAGCTTCAGCAAGAGCTGCAATCAGTTTTTGGTTAGCTTCATCCCAGGCTTTACAGGCGTCGTAAGTGGCTTGAGCGATACCCGGCAGTTCACCGTATGCTTCAGGTAAGCTGTCTTCGATGAGGTCGTGTAATACCATCGCTTGTTCATTAGCCAAGCGCTTGGTTTTTTTGACTTCTTTTTCCAGTTTTTTTAATTCTTCAGACATGCGCACCTCCTAGTCGGTTGCAGCCGCATTGTATTTTTCAATTAATCCCAGTGCTTTTTCGATGGTAAGGTCGCTTTTTTCGCACAGGTCTTCCAGGCTTGAGAAGCCGAAACGATGGGTGTCGCGCAGGATTTTATCGACCACAATCAGTTTGCCGACCATGATTAGGGCGCGGCCGAAACCTTCGTGGCTGATATGAACCATAGGCGCCGCCATCAGGCCGGTTTTTTTCTCAATCAGGGTAGCCAGTGAGTTGTAATAGGCTTTTAAGCGGGCAATGGTGATTTCATCGGGATCGCCGATGACCGGGATATTTTTTTTGCGTTCTTTGGTTAATACGATAGGGTCGATGATTTTCGCTTCCGACCAGCCTTCATAGGTATCGTAAGTATCAATCGCGCGCAATTGTTTGATCATGTCTTTGACGATATCCGAACCCAGATTGGCGTCGTCTTCTTGTACGACTAATGCAGCGGTGGCCATGTTTTTTCTCCGTTAAGTGGTAATTGCAGTGGTGTTGTAATGTGGGAGCGACGCCTACGTCGCGACTTGTTTCTAATCGCGACGTAGGCGTCGCTCCCACGACAGCATTGTTAGTATCATTCATCCCAGGTAGCTCAGGCGCGCCCGTTGCATTCCGGCATATCTGGTGGAATGACGGTCTCCCGCAGACTTGTGTATAACGATGAGAGCTGGAGCTTGGGAACGAGCGGAATCACATCTATTCGTCCCAACCCTCATCTTCCATTTGATTAAAGCGTTCAGGATCGGGACTCTTATGTTGATTGATCGCTTTCGCCAGCCAACTGGACGGCCCGGCTCTCATCTCGTTTTGCAGATCGACGATCAGGTCTTTAATCTTGCCGCCTTCGTGCACTTTGACCGGCTGTATGTTTTTGGCGATCAGCTGATTAATGGCCGAACCGCCGACGGCTTGGCAGTACACTGCCGCGCAGCCGTTCAGCAATTCAATCTTGACCGATAATTTATCTTCGTTACCATCCTGCTGGAGTTCGCCAAACTGGGCGGCTTCCAGCAACTGCGCGTCATCCATATTCACTGCATAAATAGCGAAGGATTTAGCCGAGCCGAAATGCTGGTTTACCGTTTCCATATCGGTGGTGGCAAACGCTATTTTTAATGCGGTTTCCATAAACTTCTCCTCATCGGTGTCTTGCACGAGTGCCAAGCGTCTTGTTAGTGACATGACGGCGCTTTACTTGAATTAAGCTCGGTTAATTCGCCGGCAGGTTTTTGGCCGTACACCGAGCGGTAAACAGGGATTTCTTCATGCGAATAATTGATCACCAGATTGGCCAGATCGAACAGTGTTTGCCGGGAACCGCGATAGCCGATCCAGGTCTTTTGGTAGCCGCCGATGATGTCGTATAACGGAAAACCGGCTCTCAAAATAGGCGTACCCAATCGTTCGGCGGTATCGACCGCATGAGAGTTGCCGATAACCAGCTGCACCTTGTTGGCTTTGCCGATCAGTTCCATGTCTTCAAGGTCGCCGATTTTGATGCTGGCAACCGGTATTCGCGCCAACAACGGCACGTTGCAGGACGTTATCGCGGCAACGACTTCCGCGCCCATTTCCCGGACCTGATCGACAAAAGCATTCAGTAAATCCGCATCGGCGGCAATCGCGATACGCAACTGGCCGAGCATGAAATGCGTATCCAGCATCGCGTCCTGTAACTGTGAACGCTGCCGCTCAATACGCTCGGGAACATCGTTGCCGCTGATTTCGACCAATGCGGACATCAGTGCATCATTGGCTTTTAAGCCGTAAAGATGATCGAGGGCATAGGTCGGCACGCCGGTTTTTTGTTCCAGCAATTCCGCCGCCTTGGCTAACGATGGGCCGATAACCACCGTCGCCAGCGCATCGCCCAGCGTCGCCATTTCAGATATCAGGGTGCCGCCGATAGTGACGGGGCTGAAGTCTTCATCGGTCAAACAGCCGTCCAGCGAATCGGAAATATCGGGTACGAACACCGGCCTGAGCTGGAATTGCTCGAAAATATCCCGTAACGCTTCCAGGTCGCCGGGGGTCAGCATGTAATTAACCAGCACATTAACCTGACGCTTGCGTTTGCCGGGGTAAGTTCCGGCTTCCTTGGCATCCGGTACCAAAGCGCGAATAATTTCGGTCAGCGTCGCTGCAAAACCGGTTTCGACGCTGCCGGTAAAATCAGGAGTATTGACCGCGACGACGGCGACATCGGCAAATTCCGGATTGGCTTCCCTGAACTCCCTGACATTCCGGTGCACATCGGCGCCTTGCGTTTCCGCCAAGCCGGTCGTCAAAATCGTAATCAGGGCAGGGCGGGATTTTTCGGCAATGGTCTTAATGCCTTCAACAACATTTTCGTCAGCGCCCATCACCGAGCTGCCCTGATCCATCGCCGTGCTTTGCAACGGAATCGGCTCCCGGAAATGGCGTACGAAAAACACCTTGGCAAATGCAGTGCAGCCTTGCGAGCCGTGCAACATCGGCATCGCGCGGTTAAAGCCCAATGTCGCCAAAGAGCCGCCTATCGGCTGGCTGGCTTTCAGCGGATTGACCGATAGCGCTTTGTTTCTTTTCAGGATGTCAGCCATTTGTCACCTCTTCTAGAAATCCCCCCTTTAGCAAAGGGGGGCTAGGGGGGATTTTCCACGGCGCAGGCGCCCTAACCGCCTCCCAGACCGGACTTTCAATCGTTAACGCCAACTGGCGCACCAGTTCCAGCATGCCCTGATAGCCTTCATAACCGAATTCGCGCTCCTGGTTAATATCCAAAAACGGAACCTTGGCTTTTAACGCGGTGTACATATTGCGGCCGCCGGCGATCAAAATATCGGCCTTGTAATCATGAACGATTTTCAGCAACGCCCTGGGGCTGCCGTCGTCTATCATCACCGTATCCTCGCCCATCAATTCGCGGATTCTGGCCTTGTCTTCTTCAGTGGATTTCTTGGTGCCGGTCGCAACCACCACCATACCCAAATCCTGCAGCGCGGAAATCACCGACCAGCTTTTTACGCCGCCGGTAAACAGCAACACCCGCTTGCCTTTCAAGCGCGCTTTCCACGGCTCCAGTTCTTTCCTGATCCGGGTTTCTTCGCGCAGTATCAGCGCTTCGGTGCGTTCGGTTAAATCCGGATCGTTAAGCGCTTTGGCGAAATCCCTTAACGATTGGCTGGTGTCGGTAATGCCGTAATAACTGCCTTCGAACCACGGCGTGCCGTACTTTTGCTGTAACTTGCGGGCGACATTAACCATGGCCTTGGAACAAACCATCATATTGACTTCGGCTTTATGCATGGTTTGCACTTCGCGAAAGCGCGCGTCGCCGGACAGTGTGCACAATACGCGCAAGCCCAGCTCATCCAGCAGCGGCAGCACATGCCAGAATTCACCGGCAATGTTGTATTCGCCGATCAGGTTAACGTCATGGACTATGATTTCCGCGCGTTGAACAGATAAAGGCAAGGGGTCGGGATCGCGGGTGCCGATCACATGATTGACCATCGCGTCGCCGGCTATGCGGTTGCCCAGATTCTTGGTGCCGTAGAATCCGGCGGAATCAATCGGCACGACCGGAACGCCCCAGCGCTCTTGGGCGGATTTGCACACCGCATTAATATCATCGCCGACCAAGGCAGGAACGCAGGTGTTATAAATAAACACGGCGGGCGGGTTATAGCTGTCAATCGCTTGCTTGATCGCATGGAACAAGCGTTTTTCCGAGCGGCCCATCACAATGTCCTGCTCGGTCAAATCGGTGGTCATGCCGATGCGGTATAAATCCGCGCCGGAAGAGCGCGTACCCCGGTTGTCCCAGGAACTGCCCGCACAAGCAATAGGTCCGTGGACGATATGCGCGACATCGGCAATCGGCAACAGCGCGATTTGAGCGCCATCGAAAGCGCAACCGCCCGCCGAAGCGCCGGGTTTGGGTTTGGCGCAACCGGACTTTTCCTTCTTGTTATGCTCACAGGCAGGTTCGTCCAGCAGCGCGGCAATGTCTTTAGTTGATTTCATCGGCTTGACCAATAGCTTTGTTTGATTAAACTAAAGCAAGCGTTGTGCCATTTTTTATAATGTTGAAATTATTGGTATTTATTTGATATTGGTTTGTAGGAAAGCTGACAAAGCGAGCGGGTGAATATAACAAGTTGGCACATTGGAGCAATATTCACGGCGCACAGAGACCGAGGCGCTCGTTGCGTTGTGTAAATGTACATTTGTGGTAAGGTTGTTTTCGATGCTATGCTGCTCGAAACGTACACGAAGTTTGCTAGGAGAATCTCATGCGTCTATCCATTGAAGTAACTCAAGAACAACATCAACGGCTCAAAGCCGTATCGGCTTTACGAGGCCAGAGTATTAAAGACTATGTTTTGGAACGTGTTTTTCAGCCGTTGCCGGAAATAAGTTCAACAAGCGAGGAAGACGCATTGCGTCAACTGGAAGCATTTCTAAAGCCGCGTATCGAAGCAGCAGAGCAAGGGGGACTCGTCAACAAGTCCGTACAGCAGATTTTCGAGGAAACTCATCAAGAAGAAATGCAGTAACGAAATGTCTCCTTATGAGTTAACTCCTTTAGCAGAAGATGACCTCAAAGACATCGCCCGTTATACGTTGAAGCAATGGGGTAAAAAGCAGTCTTTGCAATATGCGGGGCTGCTTGGAGAGGCGTTTTCTCGAAATTGCCGATAGGGCGTCTTTTTCGCGTTCCTTCTCTAAGCTCTATCCTCAAGTACAGGTAACGCGGTGCGAGCATTTTATATTCATCCTGAAGGAAAACGGCCTTGCATTATCGCAGTATTGCACGAGCGTATGGATATGATTGCCAGGCTTAAAAACCGTTTGGATTGATGGGATGAATAAATTTTAAAATAGTTCGTAGTGCGTGTCGTGCGCGCCCAAGGAATAATACTGAGGCGTGTCTGATAATCTCCCAGCGAAAAAGGCGCGCGGCACTCGCTACTTGATTATTTGCATAGTAGTACTAATTTTTTAAAGATTAGTATGGGCTGTGACTGAGATGCTATACTAATTTTTTATTAATTAGTAGTTAAGGTATCAGTCATGAAATTGCCGGTTTCTCCTCCTCCCTATGATACGCTTATTAAAAAAGACGACAGAATCGGACTTCTCAGAGTAATTGAGCTAAACCTTGGGCCAACCGATGCGGAAGGTCGCTATTTGCACTGGGATAAATTGCGCCATTTATCCCCTCCTGAAGATTTGACATCAGAAAACTATTGGCTGGCAATAAAATTCGCCCGAAATAATCTGTATAAAAAATTGCCTTTTACTAGCAAGTCCAGCGAGCAATTCCGGTTTTGCATGATCGATAGCATTCACAGGGACTTGCACTGGATCGATCAAAATGCCGCCGGTCGTATCGGCATGGATAAACCTGTCACCAATCCGCATACTCGCGATACCTATCTGGTCGGCTCATTAATTGAAGAAGCTATCAGTTCCAGCCAGTTGGAAGGTGCATCAACAACCCGAAATGTGGCAAAAGAAATGCTCAGGCAAGGCAGAAAGCCTAAAGATCACAGCGAACAGATGATCTTTAATAACTATCAGGCCATGCAATTCATTCGGGAATATAAAGAAGAAAAATTGACAGCGGCGATGATTTTGCAATTGCATCGTTTACTAACGGAGGCAACGCTGGACGATGAAAACAAGGCGGGACAATACCGGGATACGGGCGATGATATTCATGTGGTCGATGCGACTGCAGCGGTTTTGCTACACACGCCGCCGGAAGCATCGGAACTGTCGGAAAGAGTCGAACGCCTATGCCAATTTGCCAATGATTTGGACGGTAAAGAGTTTATCCATCCGGTAATCAGGGCGATTATCCTGCATTTTATGGTCGGTTACGATCATCCGTTTATTGACGGCAATGGCCGGACGGCGCGGGCCCTATTTTATTGGTCGATGGCGAACCAGCAATACTGGCTGATGGAGTTTATTTCCATTTCCCGAATCATTAAACAAGCCCCTGCACAATACGGTAGAGCCTATCTTTACACCGAAACCGACGATAACGACTTGACCTATTTCATTATTCATCAGCTGGAAGTGATCAAGAAGGCGATCAATGCGTTGCATGAGCATCTTGCAAAAAAAGCGGAGGAACTGCATTCCATTGAAAAACGATTGGATGGTTCGGCTTTGCAAGGACAATTGAATCACCGACAATTGGCTATCCTGCGCCATGCACTGGATCATCCTAATGCCATTTACAATATAAAAGAACATCAGGCGGCGCATAAAATAACCTATCAAACGGCCCGGACGGACTTGCTAAAGCTGGCCGATCAATTCAAGATTCTTAGCAAACGTAAGTATGGAAATTTGTTTGTTTTCGTTGCGCCGCCCGATCTCGGTCAAACATTGGCCGATATTGAGAAAATTTATCAAAATGCCTTCAACAAATAGCATGACTTTTAAGCCAAATTCAGGTTAGCAATGAAATTCACATGGGATGAAAATAAAAACCAGCTGAATATTCAAGCACGGTATTGATTTTAGCGATGCCGCTTATGTGTTTGCCGACTCTTTTGCGTTAAGCATACCGGACGATGAACATTCAGAAACGGAAGAACGTTGGCTGTTATTGGGCAAAAGTGTGAATGAACAAATGCTGTTAGTTGTTCATACCTTTCGATATGATGACGTTATTAGAATAATTTCTGCCAGAAAAGCAACGTCTACCGAGACAGCTACTTATATGAAGAGGCTTACAAAATGAAAGAAGAATATGATTTTTCTAATGCCGAGCAAGGTAAATTTTATGTGCCTGTTGAGGACATTCAATTACCTATTTATTTAGATAAGGATGTTGTTCAGTACCTTAATGAAAAATGTCTGACTACGCAGGAGGGTTTACAGTTATTAGTCAATGACTTATTGCGTAAGGACATTGAAATCGCCAAACGAGTGGCTTCGTAAAAATAGTCGGGAATGGTGTAATGGAACTGCACTTGTTACCAGCTCAGTGACTTAAACTTTCTAAGTCACAACTCCCAGATTCACTATTAAAGCCTCAACTTCTAACCCATCCGAAGGAACCCACCGCATGAAAATCATTTCCTGGAATGTCAACGGCGTTCGCGCCGTGCAAAGCAAAGGCTTTGCCGAAACGCTGGCATTGCTCGATGCCGACTGCATTCTGTTGCAGGAAACCAAGGCCCAGGCCGATCAGATCGACAAGGCGCTGGAGGGCATTGACGGTTACCGGATTTATTCCAACTGTGCCGAACGCAAGGGCTATTCCGGCGTTACGATTTTATCCCGTAAAGAGCCGCTGCAAGTTATCAGCGACATCGGCATTGTCGAACATGACCGGGAAGGCCGGGTGATCGTCGCCGAATTCGAAAACTTTTTCCTGCTCGACGTTTATGTGCCGAATTCGGGCGAGGCATTAGCCCGGCTGGATTACCGCCAGACTTGGGATGTCGAATTTCTGGCCTATTGCCGGCAACTGCAAAGCAAGAAACCGCTGATTGCCTGCGGCGATTTTAACGTCGCGCACCAGGAAATCGATATTGCCCGTCCGAAGCCGAATTACAATAAATCGTCCGGCTACACCCAAGTCGAAATCGACGGTTTCAGCCGTTTTCTCGATGCCGGACTGGTCGATACTTTCCGCCATTTTAATCCTGACACCATCGCCTACAGTTGGTGGAGTTTCCGCGCCGGCGCCAGGGCAAAGAACGTCGGCTGGCGAATCGATTACGTGTTGACCAGTGAAACGCTGGTCGACAAAGTCAAGCAGGCCTTTATTCTGCCGGAAATTACCGGATCGGATCATTGCCCGGTCGGCATCGAGATTGATCTTTAAGCCGATGCCTACACGCGAACAACTGATGCGCGCCCATCGCGCTGCATTGTCGAATTGCCGCAAATGCCCGGAGATGATCGGCCCGGTCGTCAGCGGCAGCCCGGTGCTGTCAAAGGTTTTACTGATCGGCCAAGCGCCCGGCGACAAAGAAGGCGGGTTCGGTAAACCGTTTGCCTGGACGGCCGGTAAAACGATGTTTAAATGGTTTGAGCGCATAGGGCTGGATGAACAGACTTTTCGGCAGCGTGTTTATATGGCTGCCGTGTGTCGCTGTTTTCCGGGTAAGAACCCCAAGGGCGGGGATCGTGTACCAAGCCCGGCCGAAATCGAGAATTGTGCGGGCTGGCTGCAAGCGGAAATCGATTTGCTTAAGCCCGACCTGATCCTGCCGGTCGGCAAACTGGCGATCGCTCAATTGATGCCGGTCAAAAAACTCAACGATGTGATCGGTAAACTTCATCCCGTTACTTTTTACGGCCACCGTACGGAAGCTATCCCGTTGCCTCATCCGTCCGGCGCATCGACTTGGCATCGGAAAGAACCGGGGATTACGATGCTGGAATCGGCATTGACGATTTTGCAACAGCATCCGTCCTGGCAACAAATTTGTCAGTCTCGTATGCCGGGTATTTTATAGAAAGAAAAGTAGCTTCTCAGTTACACAATATCGGCATACTGCTCGGCAATTTGATGAAATTCGGCTTCGTTATTTAAAAAAGCTTCGACAATGTCCGGGTCGAAATGAGTGCCCTTGCCTTCGGCTATGATGGACTTGGCCTGCTCGCGCGGAAACGGCGCTTTGTAAACGCGTCGGCAGGTGAGGGCGTCGTAGACGTCGACCAGCGCCAAAATTCGCGCCACCAGCGGAATCGATTCGCCCTGCAAGCCACAGGGATAGCCGCTGCCATTCCATTTTTCGTGATGACTGTAAGCAACATCCATGCCGCATTTAATAAAGCTTTGCGAGGGGTACTGCTCATAAACCGTGCGTAACGTGTCGCCGCCGATTTGAGCATGAGTTTTCATGATTTCAAACTCATCCGGAGTTAAACGGCCGGGTTTTTTTAAGATGGCATCGGGAATGCCGACTTTGCCGATGTCATGCAACGGCGAGGAGCGCACCAAGTCTTCGCTGAATGCCGGGGTGATAATGTTGAGGTATTTGTCGGTTTTCGAAAGAAATCGGCAGATCAGGGCCGAGTATTTTTTTAATCGCAGTAAATGTGCGCCGGTTTCAGGGTCGCGGTACTCGGATAATTTGGCCAGCGCGCTGATGATGGCATCCTGGGCTTCGTCGAAAGCTTCACGATGCCAATGGCTTTGCAGCGCGGTGGCGGTGACGTCGGTCATGCCGGTTAAGGCTTCCAGCGTGTCGGCTTCAAGCCTGACCTTGTCGCCGGCCAGATTGAGCAGTCCCAGCACCCCTTGAGTGCCGTGTAGCGCTACGGACATGAACGGTTGACCGCGAAACAGCGATTTATCAAAGGTATTGAGCGTTGATTCGGTCAAGGCGCTGTGCTGCCAAGTCCGTTTATCGGCCAAGATCTGGGCGATCATTCCATCCGGGCAGCTTTTGGCGTGAAATCCCGGCTGTTCTGTGGCGCAGGGATAATGGCAGATAAATTGCCCGTCCAGTTGCGGACTGAGCCATAAACTGATGTCGCGCAGGCCGGTCAATTCACTGACAGCGTTAACCAATGCATTGATAATGGCTTGCGAGTTGCTCATTTGCGCCATGTTGGCGACATAACGGTATTGCAATTGCAGGGCGCGGGTTTTTTGTGCGACCAGCGCTTCCAGTTGAGTGTTCAGTTGGTTAAGCTGCTGATTGGCCTGTTGCAATTGGTCTTGTAATAATTGCTCGGACATCCTCAGCCGGTATTGTTCCAAGCCGTCAGTCAGCGTTTCCAGTAATATTTCCCTGGGACAGGGCTTGTTGAGAAAACGGGAAATATGCGCATTGTGCAAAGCATTGACGGCTAGGTCCAGCTCGGCGCGGCCGGTAAGCATCACCAATACGGTATGAGGATAACGCTGATATACGGCGTTCAAAAAAGCGATGCCGTCCATGCCCGGCATGTTGTAATCCGACACCACCACCGCAAACGGCCCGTTATCGGCCAATACCGCTAACGCTGCTTCGCCGCCTTCGGCGACAGTGACGTTAAACTCTTTCCGCAGTTGGCGCTTTACTCCTTCCAGTAACAGAACTTCGTCATCAACAAACAGGACTTTTTGACTGATGCCGACAGATGAGACGGTCATGTATGCTCCAAATTTTTAGGAATGCGAAGTCGTTTAACTTCAAACAGGGAAATGTCATGATTGACTGCAGGGCAACCGGCGTTGTCAGTCAAACCCTGCTTGGCTAGTATAATCTAATTGTAGATTGGCAGAGCAGGGAGCGAAACAGGTACAGGGTATTTTATTAACACAGAGAATCTTGTCGGCAGCTTTAGCTGTCATTATTGCTGCTCTTTTACTGAGCTGCGTGACGAGCCGTCACTTTGTCCGCTATTGTCTGCCAGCCGGTTAAGCATTCAAGTTTATTGATACGCTGCAGATAGGCGGTATCCACGGCCATGTCAAACAGCCGGTTGCAGTCGGTCATTGCTGACGGCTTTAACAAACAAGAGGCGACATGCACTGCGGTCAAGGCGCTGACGCCATTGTAATCGGTATTACTTGGCGTGCTTTGCAGCAAGATAGCTTCGATAATGCGAGGCGGAATTTTCCATAGACTTAAAACATAAGCTGCCGCTTCCGAACGGGTAAAACCAAAAATGGCCGATTCCAGCTCGGCAATCGGTGTGTCGGTGTTTTTTACTTCTTTCATAAATACATTCAGCTTGTCACCGCCGCGCGACAGGAAAATCAGCAGCCCCATGTTATGCAGCAATCCGCCCAGATAGGCTTGATCGGGGCGATCTTCCTGCTGATTTTCCGATAGCGCTATTTGCCGTGCCAGCTCGGAAACTCGGCACGCATCCAGCCAGAGATATTCCATATAATGTTTCGTTTCCGGGGTATTGACCGGAAACGCGCTTTTGACATGCGCTGACAACACCAGATTGTTGAGTTTTTTGATGCCGATCAGGTTAATCGCATCGGTCAGGCTGGAGACAATACGATTCAGACCGAAATAAGGCGAGTTTACCAAGTGCAATAATTTGGCCGACAGTACCATGTCGTGGGCAAAAATCTTGGCAATATCACCGATAGAGATGTTCTCGTCAGCGATGGCGGCGTTCACTTCCTGATAGATTTTCGGCAGGCTGGGAAGTTGGCTTGCATTGCCTATTCCGGCGATGATGCGCGGATTAGACACACAGGCCTGAATTTTGAATATTTGGGAAATCGCCTCTTGGAGAGTTTCCGAACTACAGGGTTTGCTAAGATATTGATGGGCGACTTCCATGCCGCTTTTCAGGGTGTCTTCGTCGGCATAGCCGCTGAGGATCATGCGCACTGTACAGGGATAATGCTCGCTGACTTTTTTCAGCAGCTCGTCGCCGCGCATCTCCGGCATCATCATGTCGCTGACGATCAGGTCAATCGGTTGTTTGGTCATGAGTTGCAGTGCTTGCGGGCCGCTATTGGCAAAAAATAACTGCCATTGTTCCCGATAGGGCCGTAATTGGCGCTGAATGCCGCTGATAATGTTTTCGTCGTCGTCGACAAACAGGATGATTTTTTTGCTCATAAGCACTTATTATTCCCGCTCTTCAAGTCTTATGGGTAACTGAATATGGAATGTTGTGCCAATGCCGGGGGTGGATTCAAAAAACAATTTACCTTGGTGTTTTTCAACAATAATGCTGTGCGACAGGCTTAAACCCTGGCCGGTGCCTTTACCCACCGGCTTGGTGGTAAAAAACAGATTGAAGACTTTTTCCTGGATTTCCGCCGGAATGCCGGCGCCGTTATCCTGAATCAAGATCTCGACCATATCATCAATCTTGCGGGTAACAATTTTAATCAACCCCATACCGGCTTGTTTTTCTTCAATGGCGTGGGCGGCGTTGATAACCAGGTTGAGAAATACCTGATTGAGTTCGTTGGCATAACATTCGATGACGCCGAGATCGGCGCTAAAATCGGTTTCGACTTCGGCAATATATTTATAACTGTTGCGGCTGATGGTCAGTGCGCTGTTGAGGGCTTCGTGCAGGTTGATAATCTGTTTGCTTTGGCTGGATTCGACATGAGAAAAGGTTTTCATGGCTTTGACGATTTCCGCTACTCGTTCCACGCCTTCCAGCGCCTGTTGGATGGCTTTGGGGCTGTCTTCAAGGATAAATTCCAAATCATATTTGTCTATCAACGTATCCAGTTGCGGTTTTAATGTCTCATCGGCCAAATCATTTAAAGCCTGCTGATACTCTATGATGTCGGTAAAGTTGTTGCTTAATGCCGAGAGATTGTCGCCGATGTATTGAATCGGGGTGTTGATTTCATGGGCAACGCCTGATGCCAATTGGCCGATAGCTTCCAGTTTTTGCGCCTGGCCTAGCTGAGCTTGCAGCGCTTTGGTTTCGCTGATGTCATCGATTACGCCGAAAAAAAACAGCTCGTCGTCAATTTTCATCGGATTCACCAGCAGCAAGGCCGGAAAAGTCTCGCCGTTTTTACGTTGTCCTTCGACCTCGCGGCGCTTACCGAGAATTTTTGGGTTTTTGCTGTCCAGATAGTGTTGCATATAGCCGTCGTGCTGGGCGCCGACTAAGGGCGGCATCAAATAGCTGATATTTTTGCCGATGATTTCTTCGGCACCGTGACCGAAAATTTGTTCCGCAGCTTTATTAAAACTCTGCACTATGCCGGTTTTGTCTATGGTGATTATCGCACTAGCGAAGTTATCCAGTATGGTATTGAACTGGAGAGTGCGGCGTTCTGCATGATGCTTGACCTGTTCCGCCGCATGAAGCTGTTCACCCGCGATTCGTTTGACCAAGGGGCGCAATGCCAGCAACCATAACATCGGCGCACTGAGGCATGCCAGAAGCACGGAGTCTAAAGCGGTGGTTTGCAGGGGCGTTAATGCGATGCCCCACTGCTGTATCGCATCAAGCAGGAACATGATCAGCGTTTCCGAAGTGCTAATAATGACAACGATGATAAACAGCGAAAAGAAAAAGCTCCGTTTCAGTGTGTACTCAGGCAATAATGAACTTGACATTCGGGTTCGGGGATGTGAGGTAATTTCTAATTATTATTCAATGGGTTGTAGAGTGGAAAAAATGACATTATCGATGCAGTGATGGTCATTTTACGACGGTTTAGCAGGTTTGAATTTTAAATCAATAAAAATCAAGTGCTTATATATTTATAACTCTATTCTCAACTAACTTTATGCGTCTGGCGAAGATATTATTTATTAAGTAGCCGATGCGGCCACAGCCGGTTGAAGGCTCTGGGAAAATTCTATTGTTCATAGCGGTTTCAGTCAATCGCTTTGATCTATTATATGATTATAATCGGATATATCGTTTTTTTGATTGATGAGAACTTACCTTATCAACCATCCCCAATATATTAAAATTATTTAAGTATTAGAACGAATGCCGCCCGGAAAGCACGAAGAACAAGTCTTGTGGGATTATACTAGCATCGGCAAGTGCTGACACAGGTAATTATTAGCTGACACAAAGGGAGCATATAATGCGTATAACGGCAAATATTCTACTCAGTGGGATAATTTTATAACGGAACACGGATGGACACTGATTGGACAGATGCAAACGGATTCAGACAAGTCAATGGCTTAGACTCATTTGTTGATTTTTATCGGTGATTATCAATCTAATCCGTGTTCCATTTTTCTAGCTGCTGAGTAGTTATCGTAAGTCAACATTATTGAGCACGAATGCCGCGGCTTGTTTTTGTATGAAATGTTTAAACTCCATAGCGGGCAACGGCTAAGGGTTCAGGCAGCGGTTACTTTGATCACGTTGCCGGCGGCGGTTCCTACCGGTCTTTCGGCCATGCTTGATGCCAGTTTTTGCGCCAGACGTTCGCTGCTTAAAACCAATAGTAAACACTCTTCGCCGGGTTTGTCCGGCGCAATAGCCGCATCCGCAAGCAGCGCTCCGCCGCCTAAAACAGCCGGTAGCGCATTCAGCCGCGATTCGAGAACCTCGGGAATATCGCCTAAGGCATCCGCAATCACACCGAACCGGGTATTTACGTTCTTTTCAATCACGATAACCTGTTGGGCTTTGCGATCCATCTGCTCCAGCTGACTCTTGACTGCACACACTATGTTCCGAATATCGAATACCGGCATCGGCAGTTTTTCGTACACTAAATAGCCAACGCAATCGGGTCCGGAGCCGGGCGCGGGTGTGATGTTGTTAGTATCGACCGCTTCCAGGATTTGGTTCGCGCGAATGCCGAACCATTCCTCGCCTAAGCGGAAGGTTGCGATTTCCACGGTAATTTCGGCATGTCCCCGGTCGGAACGGATCGTAGGGCAAGGAACCTCTTCCGCTTCCTCCCTATTTTGGCTGATAAAGCACAGTTCCTTGCCCACCAATGCGATGACTTCATTCTTATAGGAATCGGAACGGCTCTTGTATTCCCGGTAACCGCTGGAAGCATGGGCGCCGACTGCATAGTAGCGTTCTTCCAGGGAAATTACGCCGGTCATTTCCTCGCCCGGAGCGAGATTGCATAAGGCAGGAGAAATGGGAAGCTTGTCGCCGGGGTTGAATCTGTCATCCGAGCAGGCCAGCACCCGGCCGTCCCGCGAAACAAAAATGCCGAATGAACTGGCATCGATATGGCCTTCGGCATCCTTAGGCAGGGCGTCGCGCAACATCGCTGAAAACTGGGGCGTGGAGTCGAATACAATGCCGATGCCGCCGACAACCCGGGAACCGTCCGCATCGCGAATAGCGGCTCCATATATATAGGTGTGACGGCCTTGATAGAAGCGAGTCGCAACAAAGTCCGATACCGTATAGCCCTGCGAGTCGGTCAGCATCAGAACGCGGCGCTGCCATTCTTCGCCGACACTCTGTCCAATCAGGGATTCCTCGCCGGGGTGGGATACCGCCACGATGCGTCCGGCGGCATCGAAAACGATCAGGTTGGTGTAAACGGTATACAGACTGTTAATGTAAGCCAGGATACCGGAAATGCGTTCCCGATCGGAGTCCGAAATCTCGCCCTTGGCCAGCAACTCGCGGAAGGATGAGGTCAATGCCCACCACCGGCAATCGTTGGCGCGCTCGTAAAGGTTGCGATCCATAATGTCGATCGCCAAAGAGGCTTGGAAATGGCTATCTTCCAGCACCGAGGAAACCACAGTCTCATGCAAATTGGCGATGGAGCGTTGAAACACCGATTGGGTCCGTGCGCCGGTATTGCTGATTTCCCACAACAGAATCTTCGAAAATCCGGTGTCTTTGCCCTGCCCGAAGCGGCATTGCCGCACATTGCCGTTCCAGACCGAGCGATTGAGCTCACGCTGAATCCGGTTGGCCTGTTGCGGAATACTGCGCAAACTTTCACCGAACAGCTGTGACCGCTCCATGATGGTATCGAGTGTCTCCTGTGGGATATTTTTGAGTAAGCCGGAGGCGTCCCGGTTGAATGCGTGCTGCAAGGGCAGCATGACATGAGCATACCAGCGCGGTCCTGCGTAGCCTTGATAGCCGCTGCTGCAACGCGTCGAAGCCAGATACTCCTGTCCGGCGAACCGCTGCACCCGGTATTCACGATCCAAAACCGGAGCCAACGTAGCCCCCAGCGGCACATGATAAACATCCGAACTGGCGATTACCTGCCTTTCGCTATCGAGCAGGGTAATGACCGACCAATCTTCCGGTGCAACAAGATTGGCAAAGATTCCTTTCAATTCGTTATTGAACCGGAAACATAAACAAAGCACCCCCAACACCTTGTTTTCGCCATCTACGACGCGGAAAGAATAAACCAGGGAACGGTTTTCTTCCGGCAAAAAATCGATTTTGTCGAAGGTCTCGACATAACCCTCCGCCGTTTCCAAGGAAAGCTGAAAAAGCGCATGCTGGGTATGCTCCACTCCGACACCGTCTTTAAGCCGAACCAGAATATCTCCATCGGTATCCAACAGGACAATGTCCGAATACACGGAATATTTGGATAAATATTCGGAGAACCGATCCCGAAGCCGGGACAAACTCGCTTCCAAGTCTTGTTTTCTGGCATAGTGGCCCTTCAGGCCGTTAGCTTCCCTGAGCACCGCGCATATATCGTCGTCGGTAGCCAAGAAACCAATATCGGCAGTGCGTTCAAACAGGTTCCTGACCAGGATGTCGATCGCGACTTGCGCTTTGGAGGTCATTTCCAATACGCATTTTCTCAGGGTCTCACTCGCCAGCTGGTTCAGCAGCGACCCCGTTAATTTTTGGAAGGACTGGCGGGTGCCGTTCATATCGGTACCGGTTCCGGACAGCTGCCCCAGCAAAGTCAAATTGTCCCAGACACCTTGTAAATTATTCAGCTCTTCCCTGCATTCGTCGACGGCTTGCATGTGCCGCATCATCCCTATTAAGCCTTCTTCGAGATCAATATTATTATAATTAGCCATGTGGGTACCCTAAGTATTTTGAACAAAGGTTCTGCAGATATTATCGGCAGAGCTACTTGCAAAATTCATTAAAGTGAGTGGACACATAGCTTGAGTGCCCCGAAAGACGCTTCTATCAGTCTGAAGTATCAATCAATAAATAAGCAAGTTGCGGGCAACATTAGCACAGGTATCGGCAAGTCTCAATTTAAAACCTTACACAAACGTAGGAAATTTCTTACGCAGCCGATCAAGTATAAATGCATCAGGTATTTGCGCTCAGCACAGGTAACATACCAAAGCAATGCATAGACGATTTGTCCTGCAATAAGGGCGCGAAACAGCTTCCTCTTACTATCGGCTTAGCGGATATTGCATAAGGCTATTTTATGCGTGATTCCGTAACTTCTCATTTTAATAACAGGTAAGTCGGCTAAAAACTTAAAAGAATTCACCACGAAGGCACGAAGAGTATGAAGAAAATAAAACTTCGCGTCCTTCGCGCCTTCGTGGCGAATAAAAGATTTAAGGCATAAATTAATTGTAACTGCTCGCCCTCCCACTGCCTACCTAAGGCGCGGCGGGCTTCACGTTTTAACAGATGGTAGTGTAGGGGCGGTGCCTTGTGCCTGCCCTGGGCAACCAACAAGGGATTGCCACACATTTTAGGGGGCGAGCAGTTACAATTAATTTAAGCGATTACCACGAAGAGCATGAAGGACATGAAGACTTAAATCCTTCATGCTCTTCATGGTTTAAAATAAAACTTGCTCAAGTTATTTCATGCACGTTCCTTAGCTTCTATTTCCCAGCATTCCGCATTTGATTTTGATGCCGCCTTAAAGTTCCGGAACTCAAGATTGTAATCCGGGTTAGGGCTGCAATACCTGAACGATTATTACGTATAGAGGATTCTGATCAGGATCGGCTTATTATTGCCAAGTAGCCTATTGTATGAACACACTTTATAATACGCGGCTGGCAGCATTGGGCAGCGAATATTTTCCGCAACCGCAATGGCTTTCGGATTGATCACCCTCAACGTAACATATTGAAACAGGAAATCTTAATGTCACAGAAAATTTCAGATGTAGTAAAACCCGGTGTTGTAACGGGCGATGACGTACAAAAAATCTTTGCGATTTGCAAAGAAAACAACTTTGCCTTGCCTGCGGTAAATGTCATTAACACTGATTCGATTAATGCAGCGTTAGAAGCGGCCGCCAAAGTAAAATCGGCCATCGTTATCCAGTTTTCCAACGGCGGCGCGGCCTTTGTCGCCGGCAAAGGCCTTAAAGCGGAAGGCCAGCAAGCCGCTATCTTGGGCGCTATCTCCGGCGCTCAACACGTACATGCGATGGCTGAAGCTTATGGCGTACCGGTTATTTTACATACCGACCACGCGGCTAAAAAACTGCTGCCTTGGATTGACGGCTTGTTGGATGCCGGTGAAAAACATAAGGCGGCAACCGGCAAGCCTTTATTCAGCTCGCACATGCTGGATTTGTCCGAAGAAAGTTTGAAAGAAAATATTGAAATCTGCGGCCAATATTTGGCGCGCGTGTCCAAAATGGGCATGACCCTGGAAATCGAATTAGGCTGCACCGGCGGTGAAGAAGACGGCGTCGATAACAGCGATATGGATCATTCAATGCTGTACACCCAGCCTGAAGATGTAGCCTATGCTTATGAAGAGTTAAGCAAAATCAGCCCTCGTTTTACGATTGCCGCTTCTTTCGGTAACGTTCACGGCGTTTATAAACCCGGTAACGTTAAATTGACGCCGAGCATTTTGGCTAACTCGCAAAAACACGTCTCTGAAAAATTCGGCGTTCCAACAAACACGCTGAATTTTGTCTTCCACGGCGGTTCAGGCTCCAGTGCGGAAGAAATCAAGGAATCAATCAGCTACGGCGTAATCAAGATGAACATCGATACCGACACCCAATGGGCGACATGGGAAGGTATCATGAACTACTACAAACAAAACGAAGGTTATTTGCAAGGTCAAATCGGCAACCCGGACGGTGACGACAAGCCCAACAAGAAATACTACGATCCACGCGTTTGGCAACGTGCCGGTGAAGTCGGTATGGTCGTTCGTTTAGAGCAAGCTTTCCATGAACTGAATGCAGTTAACAGCTTGTAATCCAATAAGCTGAGTAAAAGGCCGATGCCTGTGCATCGGCCTTTTTTTTGCCTGAAAAGATGAAGCCGTAAGAAAAAACAGGTCCACGAAAGGCACGAAAAAAGCTGTTGAAAGAATTTGGGATTTTTAATCACCACGAAGACACGAAGAATAAAAGTTCGCTCGCTGCGAGACAGGAGTCGAGTAGTCCCCAGAAGCGATAGTGCATGTGTTTTCACGCAGCTTGCGGAGTGAAAATGCAGGCTTTCCGACATCGCGTCGAGTCATTGCGAGAATGATGTTGGATACCCCTTGTTGGGTATTCAACGAAAGAAGCAGGACGGCTGGGGCAGCCGCAGGCATTAGCGGTCGCGTAGTTTTTGCCGCTTGTTGGGCAGGGATGCCCATAAAAGCTTTCGCAAAAATAGCGACTCCCCGC
>JAUGSS010000177.1:0-19488 GCA_044426515.1 Methylococcaceae bacterium
GACATTTGGTCATTTCAAAGCAGCCATTGACGACTGCCTTGATAAGGTGAAATCTGCTTTCAAGGAGCAAGTAAAAATACTTTTAAACCCAAAATTCCAGCTATTTGGAAAATCCGCAGGCGTGACCGCGTGAGGTATATCTATCATTCTAATAGCGCTAAGCGCTCAAGTTGCAGCCGGTGATTCCAATGTCGAGGATTTAACCGATCTGTCCATCGAAGAGTTGCTGAATGTCGAAGTGATCAGCGCGTCACGGTTGGGACAAAAAGCCAACCGGTCGCCTTCTTCAGTGTCCGTATTAACAGCCAAGGACATCCGAACCTTTGGCTGGCGCACCCTATCTGAAGCGCTCAATGGCATACGCGGCTTGTTTACCGCCAATGATCGCAATTACAGCTATCTGGGGATACGGGGGTTCTTACATCCCAACGACTACAACTCCCGCGTGCTGTTCATGATTGACGGTCAGCGCATGAACGAAAACATCTACGACGGCGGCTACATGGCCCAGGAGTTCATGCTGGACATGGATCTGGTCGAGCGTATCGAATTTATCCCCGGTTCGGGGTCGTCGATTTATGGCGCCAACGCCTTTTTGGGTTTAATCAATGTCGTCACCAAAACAGGCCATGCCGTCAACGGGACACAACTGACCGGCGAAGCGGGCAGTTTCGATACTTACAAAGGCCGGGTCAGTTACGGCAAAAAACTCGCTAACGGTGCCGATATTCTAGCCTCGGCGTCACATTACGACAGCGCAGGCGTTGAAAATCTGTATTTTTCTGAATTCGACGATCCCGCCACGAACAACGGCATTGCCCGCAATATGGATACCGAGCGCGCCGACCGTTTGTTCAGCCGCATTCAATATAAAGAATTTACCCTGATGGGCGGCTTCGTCGATCGCTTCAAACGGGTGCCGACGGCATCGTTCCAAGGTATCTTCAACGACCCGGATTATTTTACCGATGACCGGCAGTTTTTCGGCAATCTTAAATACAGCAAGGCCTTGACCGATAAAACGTCATTACAGATGAAAAGCTTTTACCAAGGTTACGATTACGATGCCATCCAAGCCTATGATAATGGCGGCAAGGTTATCAATCACGATATCGTTAGCGGCCGTTGGTGGGGCGGCGAGGCGCAACTGACCAGCACATTTTTTGATAGACAGCGCTTGATGCTGGGTTTGGAATATCAATACGACCAACGCCAGCGCCAACTTAACTACGACACCAATCCCTATGCGTTCTATCAGGACAGTAATCACCACGGCCACCGCGTCGAGCTATACGCGCAAGACGACATACAGGTCTTTGATGATTTAATCTTCAGCGCCGGCTTGCGGCTGGATTACCACCACATGTTGAAAAACCTGCAACTCAACCCGCGTTTGGGCTTGATCTGGAGTCCGCTGGACAGCACTCATTTCAAACTACTGTACAGCTCGACCTTTCGCGCGCCCAATGCCTGGGAACGGGACTACAACATCTTTAACAATGTCGCCAATCCCAACAACTACGAAGAACGGATCAAGAGCTATGAAAGCGTTGTCGAATGGCATTCCGCAACCGGCCTGAAATTAGTCGGCGACCTGTTTTACAACAACATATCCCAGCTTTTGCAACAAAATATCGATCCGGGTTACGGCGCCATCGGGCCTTTCGTCAACATCGGCGACTATCACGCCCTTGGCGTTGAATTGGAAGCCGAAAAGCACTGGGATAGCGGCCGCTTGCTCAAAGCCTCTTACACCTACAGCCGCCTGACTGACGAAGCCCAAGGCGGTATTTGGGCATACGCTTCGCCGCAAAATAGTTTCAAAGTGCATTACGCCGAACCTTTGTTTAATAACTTCGCCAATCTGGGGGTCGAAAATATTTATATCGGCGATCGCAAAGCGCTGCAAGGCGGCCTCGCCGATGCCTATGACCTGGTCAACCTTAATCTCAGCTCCGACCGTATTATGCGCGGTCTGACGGTGTCGTTTGGAATATACAACCTGTTAGGCTCTCACTATCAAATGCTGGGCGGCACCGGGCCCGCCGACATCACTCAAAACATCTTGCCGATGAACGGGCGCGAGTTTCGCCTCAAATTACAAGTCGCCTTTTAATTTGAGCGATCAGTCATGACTCTAATGCGCAATTTTGTTGGTTCGGTCAAATTCTTTTACCGGAAGCCGGCTCGACTAAGGACGGGGATTTTTAACGCCCTGTTAAACATTTCCTTGTTTTTTAGCCGGCTGCTGATCGCAATGGTTATTGCCGGTCAGGTGCAAGCCGAGCCGGTAAGTGACGCGGTGGTAAAAACCGCCTTTTTGTACAATTTCTTCAAGTTTATTGATTGGCCGGAAGCCGTTACCCAGCAGAATTATTACAGCTTGTGTACCACAGATAACGATCAGTTGGGCGATAGCCTGTTGGTGCTGGAAAACAAAACCATCGGCGGCAAGCCTATCGTTATTCGTCGCGGTATCAACGGTAGAGACTTAAAAAACTGTCATATGGTTTTTATCGGCTCGTCTGAAAATACTGAGGCAATAATCCGCAATCTAAAAGGTTTGCCGGTAGTCACCGTCAGCGAAAGACTGAACTTCATCGATCAAGGCGGTATGATAGGTTTGGTGCCCGGCGATAATCGTCTCAGTTTTGAGGTTAATCTTGATGCGATAAACGCTGAAAGCATTTATATCAGCTCACAACTGCTTAAACTGGCGAAAAGGGTCAATAAGGTAAAATGAAATACTCGCTCATTTTTCCTAGTGGATCGAGATTTAAAACACAGCATCGGGCGTTTATACCTTGTTTTTCTCTGCATACAATTATGAATCTATCGAATACTGCCAAAAAAGATCGATAGATGGCTTAGCGATTAAAGGCGTCTTATGAAACCACAAAAATTCGCCAATCTCCCTATAACCGGCAAACTTCGTCGTTTGCAGGCTCTTACGGTTGGTTTGGCGCTCGTATTTACCTTGTTGATTAGCAGTGTCACGCAACTCTGGCATCAACACCGTGAAATGCTGACCGATGCCAGGTCGACAGCGAATATGATCGGCTTTAATGCTGCCGCGGCCCTGCTGTTTGGCGATAGCCGGTCAGCGACCGACATTCTGTCGGCATTGCGCAGCAAGTCCAACATTATGGCCGCCCGCTTATATACCACCGATGGCGCGCCATTTGCTCACTATATCTCGGACAATCAAATTGCCGCCCTCCCGAATTCATTAGCCGAGGCCAACAACCAACAGCAACAAAAGCGCATAGTCTTGCTGACTTATACCGTCATCCAGCCGATCAGCCAGGAAGGCGATACCGAGGGTTATTTATACTTGGCGATCAACTTGCGGCCCCTGTGGTGGAGTATTTTCAGCAACCTTGGCCAAATTTCGCTGGTGATGCTGGTGGCTTTTTTGCTGAGCGTACTTTACGGGCAGCGTTTAGCGGCGCTGATTTCAGCACCGCTGATAAGTTTAGCGCAGCTGACCCAGCAAGTATCGCGAGAAAAAAACTACACCTTGAGAGCAAAAGAAGCAGGTGAAGATGAAATCGGTCAGTTGGTTAACAGCTTCAATCAAATGATAGAGCAAGTTCAGGAACGCGATTCCGAACTGGAAAGCCACCGCGATCAACTTGAAATCGAGGTCGAGATCAGAACGGCGGATTTGCGTAATGCGCTCTTGGAAGCGCAAGCGGCCAACATCGCAAAATCGCAGTTTTTGGCCAATATGAGCCATGAAATCCGCACCCCGATGAACGGCGTGCTGGGCATGACCGAACTGCTGCTGGAAACGGAACTCAAACCGTTGCAACAGCAATATGCGGAAACCGTCTATCGTTCTGCGGAGTCGTTGCTTTCCATCATCAATGATATCCTTGATTTTTCCAAGATTGAGGCCGGCAAGATAGAACTGGAAACGCTGGATTTTCACCTCGAAGATATGATGGAGCAAGTGATGGGACTCTTCCGCGAGCAGGCTCACGGCAAAGGCATTATTCTAAAATACGACATAGCCGGCAATGTTCCGCTGGAAGTAAGAGGCGATCCGTATCGCTTGCGGCAGATTCTGATTAATCTGGTCGCCAATGCGATTAAGTTTACCAATCAAGGTAGCGTTCAACTTCTTGTCAGTCTTGATCTAAATAACAATGCAGGTCAACAGCGCATTGCTTTGTGCATCACTGTAAGCGATACCGGCATTGGCATCTCCTCAGAATCGCTGTCGCAACTGTTTAAACCTTTCAGCCAGGCGGATAGCTCGACTACCCGTAAATACGGGGGAACCGGCTTGGGACTCATCATCAGCAAGGATCTGGCTGTATTGATGGGCGGAGATATCGAGGTCAGCAGCACCCCGGGCGAGGGTTCGGAATTCCGCCTCAAAATTTGTTTGCAACCGGCACTGGCTCCCCTGTCATTTCCCCAGGTCTATTCCGAACTGAACGGTAAGCGGGTGCTGATCGTTGACGATAATCCTACCAATACCCTGATTATTAAGGAACATGCGCTCGGCTTCGGTATGATTCCGCAGGTGGCGGATAACGGCGCACAGGCGCTGCAACTGCTGGAACAAAGTATGCAGCAGCAACAATTGTTTGATCTGGCGCTGGTGGACATGCAAATGCGCGGCATGTCCGGTGCAGAGCTGACCGGACATATCCGTGCCGATAAACGTTTTAACGCAATAAAAGTGATCATTCTGAGTTCCGGCGCCTTTGAAGACGAACCGGCCGGTATAGGTGAGAGCGGTTGTGACCTGCATCTATCTAAACCCTTGCGTAAAAGAGTACTGCATAACGCCCTGCAGAACTTATTCGCAGCCACCGCCCATAGCGCTCCGGAAACCGCAACACTAAACCTGCATGTCCTGATGGCTGAAGATAATCCAATCAATCAAATTGTCGGCCGCACGGTATTGGAGAAACTGGGTTGCACGGTAATCGTGGCTGATAATGGCCTGGAGGCACTGGAACGCTGGCGGCAGGGCGGTATAGACCTGATCTTGATGGACTGCATGATGCCGGATATGGACGGCTACGAAAGTACGCGGCAGATTCGGAAGGAAGAAGCAAATTCCGGTCAAAAGCGCATCCCCATCATAGCCTTGACCGCTAACGCGCTTAAAGGCGACAAAGAACGCTGTCTGGCTACGGACATGGACGGGTATCTGTCCAAACCTTTCCGGATTGAAGCGCTGCGGTCATTGCTCAACCAGCTTACCGGCGCATCCGGTATTAACCGGCAGTCTCCGATTCCGAAGACGCTGCCTATAGACGATAGAAATGTAAATCGAGAGCCTTTGGCGATGCTGCGTAATATGGGGGGAGCAAGCCTGGTGCAGGAAGTGTTGCGGCTATTTTTTACAGACACATCGTCACAGCTGGAAAAAATAACAACCGGCATGCTGTCGGGCGATACGGAAGCGATACGCCATGCCGCCCACAGCATTAAGTCAGCCGCAGCCAACGTGGGGGCGACAAAACTGTCCGAACTTGCCTGCACCCTGGAACAGGCTGCCCGGAATGAATTAACCGGCATTGACGCAATAACTGTGGCTGCGTTGGAACAAGCCTACCATGAAGCGGAAATAATCTTACAACTGGAAAGTGAGTCAGTATGATCACTGCAAAAACAGCGTCTAAAATTTACCTCCCAGCGCATTCCGCGCCGCAAGGTCTTCAAGCGCTGTACCCCGATGGGCTGGTTTCTACGGTTTTAAGCTGCATGCCGTCATCGGCTCGAAAGGCGAACGGATCAGCCTCAAGCCGGCGCCAGGCAAGGTCAATAACCACCGGCGCACCCTGCCTGCTAAGTAGTCGTTCAAAAGTCGTTTAACATTTTTTAGTAACCATGAAGAGCATGAAGGACATGAAGTTATTATCTTCTTCAGATCTTCGTATTCTTCATGGTAAATAAGGAGACCAATGTTTTTTCATTTTTGTTAAAAAACTTTTGGCTGCCTACTTACCAAGGCTAATCTCCCTGCCCTAATCATGATCGCTTACCCCGAACCAGGAAAATGAAGCTTAACAACAGTCCCTTTGCCGGGGGTACTGATAATGACAACCGACCCGCCATGCAGCTCCATAATGGATTTGACGATCGCCAGGCCCAGCCCTGTTCCCTCCGCAGAGCGCGCGGGATCTACGCGATAAAACCGGTCAAACAGCTTGGGCAGATATTCCGCTTCGATACCGCAACCTGTGTCTTGTACGCTGACGCAGGCGGAACCGTCGTCAGCCGAAACCGGCGATAAGCGGACTTCTCCGCCGCTCTCTGTATGCTGGAGGGCATTGAGCAGCAAATTACTGATGACACGTTTGAACAGCTGGACATCGGCATCAATAAACCCTTCACCCTCGCAGATCAGGCGAACGCCCTTTTCCTCGGCCATGGCTTCATGGTAACTGCAAACCGCTTCCAATTCCGCCCTGCCGTCCAGTCGAACCGTGCGCAACGGAATCCCGGTGTTCTCGGCCCGAGCCAAAAACAGCAGGATTTCAACAGTTCGCGACAGCCGTCCGTATTCTTCCAGATTGGATTCGAGAATCTCACGATATTCGTCGGCATTTCGGGGTCTGGACAAGGCGACCTCGGTTTCGCCCATCAGGTTATTGATCGGAGTGCGCAGTTCGTGCGCCAGATCGGCCGAAAACTGGTTGAGTTGGGCAAAGGATTTGGACAGGCGCAGCAACATCGCATTAAAAGCGGATGCCAGATTGGACAGTTCTTTGGGAGTGCTGGCCGGGTCCAATTGTTCGTCCAGTTGAGCCGCGTTGATGCCTGCTATATGCCGCGCCATTTCAGCAACAGGACTTAAGCCGCGCCGGGCGATAAAAACAGCGGCCAACGTTGAAAACAGCAGACCGAAAAACAGCGCGCCAATAAGATTGCGCCGGTATTTGCCGAGGAGCAACGCTTCGTGCGAAATATCCAGCGCAATTTGAATGGTTTGCTGGGGGATGGTTTGGCTTCGCGCCGTCATCAGCATGAGTGTGCGTCCGTCGGCAATGTTCTGTACCGCCGGATTATCGGCAAGCGCCGGAAACTGCGTTGCAGCCGGCAAGGCATCCATGCCCGGCGTTTCGATCAAACTGTGCCCGTTGCCATCCAGAATTCTGGAATAATAACGGCCTACCGGCAAATCCATGCCTTCGCTTTGTTCATCCGCCAGTCTTTCCGGATTCGGCGGTTGTTCCAGCAGCACGCTACGCAACAACTGAATCTCTTTTAACAGAAATTGCCTATTGTCCTGCGCCAGCGTTTCAGCCAAAGACTGATGCAAATACCAGCCGATAGCCAACAAAATTACCGAAGCCGAGACGATGTAAAGCAGCGTCAACCGGGCGGCAATCGACCAGGGTTTAGCGCTGTTCGAGAACATAACCGACTCCCCTGACGGTGTGTAGCAGTTTTTGCGCAAACGGGTCGTCGATTTTCTGCCGCAAGCGGGCGCACCGCCACGTCCACGATATTGGTGTCGCTGTCGAAATGAATGTCCCAAACCTGTTCGGCGATCAGCGTTCGCGACAGCACTTCCGCAGGCCGTTGCAGGAATAGCGCCAGCAAGGCGAACTCCTTGGGCGACAAATCCAGCCGTTGGCCGTTACGAAACGCCTTGTGCCGGACAGGATCGAGCGTAAGGTCGGCTAAGCCAAAATGTTCCGTTTGTCGCGCCGGGCCGCGCCGGAGAATCGAGCGTATCCGCGCCAGCAATTCAACGAAGGCGAAGGGTTTAACCAGATAGTCGTCGGCACCCAATTCCAGGCCTTTCACCCTGTCGTCGATCGTATCGCGCGCCGTCAGAAACAGCACCGGGGTCTGCTTGCCGCCGCGCCGCAGCTCTTTGAGTACAGACCAGCCATCGCGCAGCGGCACCATCACATCGAGAATGATCAGGTCGTATTCTATGGTAGTGGCGAGCAGCAAGCCTTGTTCGCCGTCGATGCCGACATCGACGATAAAGCCGTGCTCGGTTAGTCCTTTATGCAAATAGGCGGCGGTTTTCTTTTCGTCTTCGACTATCAGGATGCGCATGAATGGCCTCGGCTCTTTGTTCCCATACGTCGCACTCGTCTTTATACATAAATGTTCAAATACACTTCGTTCCCACGCGCTGCGTCCCGTATACGCAGACGTTGCCCGTGACTCGCGGCGCAGCGCGCCTTGACGGCATTCCCACGCAACGCGTGGGAACGAGGGGAAGTTTTATTTTTAAACCATGAAGAACATGAAAGGCATGAAGGATTGAAATCTTCATGTCCTTCATGCTCTTCATGGTAATTGCGTAAATTAATTTATGCCTGTTTCTTAGATATTGCATAAAGCAAAATCAGTCCTGTGGCTCAATCAGCCGACGAACTTGCCGATGCAGTTCCGGCAAATCTTCGTGGATGGTTTTCCAAACCAATTCAAAATCCACTTTGAAATAACCGTGAGCAATACGATTACGCATGGCGTACATGAATATCCAGGGTACTTCAGGATGGGATTCGGCAAAAACCGGATGGTAGCGCTCAATGTTGCGCGAGGCCTCGCCGATAATCTCGAAGTTTCTGACTACGGCGTCCTGAGTTTTTTCATCGTCGAGAAAATCGACTTCAGATATGTCTTCAACATAACGGTGAATCCGTTCAATCGCTACGACTATGTGTTCGAGGTAATCGGGAATACGCAGGATGTCTTTCTTGCTCATACCGGTTGCGCCTCTTTTATTACTTGGTCACGGAATTTGTCGGGTAGGGCTTTGGGCGTCAGCACATCGACGGTAATATTGAGCAACTGAGCTACTTCGACCTGAATTTTGGCAATATCCATCAACGTGGTTTCCGGTGTGGGATCGACCAGCAAATCCAGGTCGCTGTCTTCGGTGTCGTCACCGTGCAGCACCGACCCGAACACACGCACGTTTTTGACCCGGTGACTCAGGACGATATCACGGACAGCGTCGCGGTGGATTTGCAGGGCTAGAGAAGGACGCATTTAAGTTCTCCATGAAAGTCTCGGCGTTGTAGGAATGGTTACGAGACTTCAGTGTACACAAATTATAAATCAGTCGTCAGCGGTATTGATCGCTTTCAAGCTATTTGCCTGCAACAGCGATTAAAAACAACGGAACTGCCCCTGTTAAGGAATATGCATAAATTAATTTAAGCAATCACCATGAAGAGCATGAAGACTTAAATCCTTCATTCCCTTCATGTACTTCATGGTTTAAAAATAAAATTTGCTCTAGTTATTTCATGCACGTTCCTAAGTTGAAACCTTCTTTTTGTCTGTGAATGCCCGCATCACAAAATAAACCGTCGGCGTGGCGATCAAAGACAGTAGCACGGAAAGCGTCAGCGCACCAATCACCGCAATAGCCAATGGTTTAAGCATGTCCGATCCGGCGCCGATGCCGTAAGCCAAAGGTAACAGCCCCAACGCCGCCGCCAGCGACGTCATCAACACCGGGCGCAAACGCCGCCGTCCCGATGCTGCCAGCGCATTTCCCAGATTCGCACCCTGCGATTCGAAGCGGTGCACCGAATCCAGCATCAGGATGCCGTTTTTGGCTACTACGCCGATGCCGATAATCGCGCCCAGCAACGACACGATATTGACTGAAGTCCCGGTCAGATACCAAGCCAGAACGGTGCCGCACAAAGCCAGCACGGAACCGAACACAATGGCTAAGGGTTCGTAAAATGAGCCGAACTCAACCAGCAACACGGTAAACACCAGGAATATGGAGGCCAGCAGCACCACCAGCAAGTTATGGAAAGACTCCTGCTGTTGCTGATAGAGTCCGCCGAATTCCAACACGCCCGGCGGCAAAGTTTGATCCTGGCTGAGTTTGGTCTTGATTTCCGCTATTGCGCTGCCGAGGTCTCGGCTTTCCAGACGGGCGGAAACAGCCACCAGTTGGCGCAGGTCTTCGCGGTGCAGTTCCAATTGTCCCGGTTCGGTAATCACGTCGGCCACTTGCGATAGCTTCACAGTCCTGCCGTCCAAGGACCGCAACGGCAATTCGCGAAGGCTGGCGATTTGGCCGGTGGCGTCGGCGTTCATGCTGACCCGGATGTTGACGACCCGGTCGCCTTCCAAAACATAAGAGGCCTTTTGCCCGAGCATGGCGGTACTAACCGCTATGGCTACATCGTTAACGGTCAGGCCGAAACGCTGCGCATCGCTGTCCCGCACGCGCAGACTCAACGACGGGCCGGTGGTCTCCAAGCCGTCGAAAGTATCGACCACGCCTTCGATTTTCTTAAGTTCGGCTTCGACTTTCGGGGCTTTGTGCTTAAGCCATTCGACATCGGTGGAAAACAGTTTGATCTCGATAGGACGCGGCGACCAAGTCAAATCCCCGATCAGGTCATTAAGGATGCCGGCAAATTCCCATTCAATTCCGGGTACCGCAACATGAAGTTGCTTGCGTAAATCGGCAACAACCTCGTCGGTTCTTCTCTGGCGTTGCGGTTTTAATTTAACCAAAAAGTCGCCCATGTGCGCTTGCGAAATCCCCAAAGCCAGCCGCGCACCGGTGCGCCGCGAATAGCTTTCCAGCTCCGGCATGGTGCGCAAAATGGATTCGGCTTGTTGCAATTGCCGGTCGGTTTCAGCCAAACCGGTGCCCCAAGGGGCGCGGTAATCAAGTACGAAGCCGCCTTCATCCATAAAAGGCAGAAACTCGCTTTCCAGTTGTCCGTATAACCAGATACCCAGCGCCAATATCAACACGCAGCCGGTCAAAACTTTACCGGACTGTTTGAGCGCAATGCGTAACACATTTTCGTAGCCTTTAACCAGACGCTCAAGCCGGCTTGATTGAGAACTAGCCGGTGAATTCGGCATCCACCAAGCGGCCAGCGACGGGATCAGGGTGACGGCCAACACCAGCGAGGTCAACAGCGACACTACCATGGTCAAGGCCAAAGCCCGGAAGAAGACGCCTGCGACGCCGTCCAGGAAAGCCAGCGGGATGAATACCACCACCGGCGTCAGCGTCGAAGCCAGCAACGGCCGGAAGATGTCCGCCAAGGCTTGCTGCACCGCATCTAAACGTTGCATGCCGGAGGAGATTCTGCTGTGTACCGCTTCCACCACTACAATGGCATCGTCGATAATCAAGCCGATAGCCGCGGCAATGCCGCCCAGCGTCATTAAGTTAAAACTCAGCCCCATGACGCGTAACATAAGCAGGGTGATCAAAACCGTGGCCGGAATGACCAGCGCGGCAATCAATGTGGCTCCCCAATTCTTTAGGAACAGGTAAAGGATGACGATGGAAAGCATCAGTCCTAAAAAGATGGCCTCCCAAACGCTCCGAATGGAATCGCCCACTAACAGCGATTGGTCGTAGAAGACCGTCGCCTGCATGCCCGGCGGCAAGGCTTGTTTTAAAGATTCCAGCTCCTGTTTCAATTGCTTGGCAATGTCTAATGTGCTGCCGTCCGGCTGGCTGTAGACATTGAGTAACACGGCATTAACGCCGTTTGCAGTGACGATGTTGAAGGCCGGTTCCTGGCTGCGTTCAACTCGCGCAAAATCCCTGATGCGGATCGGGTGGGCGGGCTGTAAGACTACGGCAGTCGGCGTATTACCGGATACCGAGACGCTCAGGTTTTCTATCTCTTCGATAGTGCGAACGCGGCCGTCCACCACCGTCAGGTAAAGTTTGTAGTCTTCCTCCAGCATGCCGGCCGGTGCGATCAGGTTATTTTTGATCAATGCATCGCTGACTTGAGCTAGGCTCAGATTCACGGCTTGCAAGCGTAACGGATCGACAATGACATGATATTCCGGCGCGCGTCCGCCGACGATGCCGGTGCGGGCCACGCCGGGTATGCGCAGCAAGCGCGGTTGCAGCGTATAGCGCGCGGTTTCCCACAATTCGGTCAGCGAATGCGTGGGGCCGGTCAGACTCAGTCCGACGACCGGAAAGGCGGCAAAAGTGAGCCGCCAAACCGCCGAACTGGCGGTAGCCGGTAGTGTTCTTTGCACGACCGCAAGCCGCCCCTGCACGAACAGCTCCGCCTGCACCATGTCCGTTTGCCAAGTGAAAAATACATTGATTTCCGCCGAGCCGCGCCCGGTTTTCGAGCGCACGGTGCGCACGCCGGGAATGTCTTTCATCGCCTCTTCGACCGGGCGGGTGACCGTCGCCATCATCTCGTTGGCGGGCATAACGCCGTTGTCGATCAGGATGACTACGCGCGGGAAATGGGTTTGGGGGAAAATTGAAGAGGGCATGCCCAGTGCAGCATAAACTCCGGCCAGACACAGCGCGACGCAGAGAAAGGCGATGACCAGACCGTGACGAGTCGCAAAAGAGCCGAAGGTAGAAATATGTGTCCTATTATCCATAAACATCAACATAAGCAGATTGGTAACTACTCTGCATCAAATACAATGGAACGCAGATGACGCAGATGGATATGATGAACACAGATAGTTCAATAAAAATCTTACACATCATCATAATTATCAGCGTCATCCGCGTTCCATTCTTCTAACTGTGCAAATCTCCTCGTTCCCACGTAGCGCGTGGGAACGAGAGCAAATGAGAACAAAAGAGCTACGCATCATTTCAGTACACGGATGCGCGTTTCAGGCGGCAAGCCGTAAACGCCTTGGGTCACGATAACCATGCCTTCCTGTAAACCTTCGCCGGATATTTCGATCAGGTTGCCGTCGCGCAAACCCGGCTTGACCGTCTTTTGTTTGGCGTTGTCGCCGTCAACCACCGCAATTAGGCTGGTTCCGTTCCTGGTCACTACGCTTTCAATCGGCACCGTCAAACGTCCCGAACGCTGTTCGACAACGATGTGGACATTGACGAATTGGCCGGGGCGCAGACCGGAGTCCTGGTTTAGCGTAGCCCGAACCAATACGGTATCGGTCAACGGATCGACCTGAGGGCCAAGAAAAACCAGTGTTCCCGGTTGAGGCGCAATGCCTGCCGTGCTGATTTCTACCGATTGTCCCAAACGGAGCGCGACCGCTTCCTGGCTGGGTACATGAATAGCGATGTCCAAACGATCCAGGTCGATCAAGTCCGCCAAGACCGTATTCAGGCTCACCGCCTCGCCGATTTTGAAATGGATGGCCGCCACCGTACCGGACAACGGCGCTTTGATCTGCAATAACTCGCGCTGGGTTTGGGCGTTGAGCCAATCCTTGCGAGCGGTTTGCAGCAGCTGTTCCGCTTCGTCATAAAGCTTGCGTGAGATGTTATCGCTAGCATTCAATTGCTGTTTGCGGGCAAAGTTCTTTTGCGCGAATTCGACGGCGACTTCGGCTTTGGCAATCAGCGCATCGGCGCTACGCGTATCCAGCTCGAACAATACAGCGCCTTTTTTTACCTGTTGACCTTCCTCGCAGTGGACCTGCGTGAGGATGCCCGCCATCGGCACGGCGATTTTAGAGCTGGCCGCCGCTTTGCCGCCGCTCGCCGGTTCCGGTTCAACCGTGCCGTAAGCCATCACATAACGTTGTAAAGCGGTCTTGGTGATTTTGCCGGTCTGCACGGCCACTTCGGTGGCAAGTTCCGGCTCATCTGCCGAAACAGCCGGGTTACAGCCGATTATGCAGGCGCTTAGTATTGCGATTTTTAGCCGAATAACCGGTTTCATTGGGGCGTTTTCCTGGTTGCAGAATCGGAGATTAAAGTTGTCGTAAGCGTGGAGGCAATGGGATAGCGTAAGGTATCTTCCAATGCATTGAGGGCTTGCTGAGTCTCGACCAGCACCTCCAGATGGGCGCGTTCGGCGACGGCATTTTCCAGTTCCGCACCGAGCAGTGCCAGACGATCGGTTTCCCCGGCCTGGAACAGGGCTTTGGCTGACTGCCGGTTATCCTGCTGAATGCGCATTTGCTGTTCGGCAGCCAACCACTTGTCGAGTACCGCCGCCAAACCTGCGTGGGCGCGGTCAATGTCGCCGAGGATACGCATTTGCAAAGCCTCGAAACGCACCGCAAGCTCGCGGCGTTTGGCTTCGGCTTCGGCTATCGGCCCCTGGTTTTGATTTAATATCGGCAGCTGCAGTGCCGTTGCGCCTAAAAGCCAGCGATGCTCGCCCATTTCCCAGGTATAGCCGGGATTGGCCTGGATGTTGGGGTACTGGTTGGCGATTTCCAATTGCAGAGCGGATTGCGCGGCTGCGTAATCCGCCAGCGCGGCCAGCACATCGGGACGTTTTTGCAACGCAACTGCTTTTAGGGTTTGGACGGGAATGCTATTCAATACCGGGGGCTTGGCAAGATAGCTAAAGTCGAGTTCGATTCCGGTTAGCGCATTAACCGGAAGTCCGATAGCGGCGGCCAACAACACCCGGCTTTCGGCGCTTCTTTTTTGCGCCGCACCGGCATTGAGCTTAAGTTGGTTTAAAGCCAGATGCGACCGGATCACTTCGGGCCGGGTAATTTCGCCGACTATCAGCTGTTGCTCCAACCGTTCGGTCATCGCCTGTTGTATGGCGAGTTGCTGTTGGAGCAAGCGCTCGGCTTCCTGTGCCGCGTAAATTTCCAGCATCGCCAAACGCAAGCGCCCGCGAATCAGCCAGGCCGCATCAGCCACCCGTAAGCGCGCCGCGTCGCTCAGGTGCTCGGCTTTATCTATACGAAAACCGCGTTTCCCGGCGGTTTCGATGGGTATGCTAATGTAACCGGCAACTATCCAGGGAGCTGCCGCCGTCGCCAGATTGCTTATCCATGTCGGTGAAATATTGACATTGGGATTGGGCCGTTGTGCGGCCGTCGTGGTAGCGGCAGCCGTCGTTTCGGCTTGGGTCCGAGCCAAGGCAAGATCGGGATGGTAATAAATCGCTGCCAGCGTTAATCGATCAATATCCCAAGCTTTAGGCGGCTGCCCGGTTTTGTTTGCAAGCACGCTATCGATAAAATCCCGCAACCCCGCGCTGGACAGCGTACGTGCTTCGATGCGAGTCGAAGAGTCGGCGGGATTTAGCGGGTGATCCTCGAAACGAGCGCATCCGGTGAGCCTAAGGCTCAAAAGGACAAATAGGGTCAGAATGTATGATAGTCGTTGCATGATGGGAATGTTAACCGTTCATTCCAAACAGCAGCATGACGGGAAGATTACAATTTTGTCAGAATTGAACAGTCAGTAGCCAAAATGAATTTAGCCCTTCGCCGGGCTAAGAGGCGGGTATTCCGGCAGCGTCAAACAATCGTTAACTTCCACACCGCTGAAAGGATGCGATAAAACATTCTCCACAGGACTCTGTTTTGAACGATTTAATTAATCTTTTTTAAAATATCCTCCATAAATACTCCACATCCCCTGTCCGGACACAAAAAAACCGGTATTACCCGGCCTTGAGCTTTAAGATTAGATAATGACCAAGAGTTACCGTTCGGGTGAATCCTTTCCGATCACTTGCAAATGGGACGGAACTCAACAACCCATTTACGAGTGCTGTTAATAAATAGGATATGGTTGCTTCATTCCGCCCAGTTAAATTATAAATCGGCAATCCTTATGAATTCCTGAAAATCAAGGATTGATTCTTGCGTCCAAAATAAGCTTAAGCTGCCGATTCATGGCTTCCAGTGCGGCAAAATAATCATCACCCGGCATTACATCAGCGTTTGATGAGGCAAGCTGCCAGTCAGTTAAGGTCATAGATTGCGCCCTAATCTGTTTTGAAATAATGGTTAAAAATCCGTGCCGGCCCCCCTTGACGATTCGAACGAAACAACATCATTCGAACATCAATGCTCAATCTTGTAAGCTTTGTTTTCAATCAGAGTAAATATTTTGGCTGCCAAGGGAATGCAAAGCCTTTTTCCGCCGAGAATATCTCCAATAGGCACGGCATTCTATACGCCATATTTTTTGTGCCGTTAACAAGTCCGAGTTTAAAAATACGCTCGATATATATCTAATGTCGGATATTTTCGTATACAGAACATAAGCTTCATCCGTTAATTTTTTTGACACATCAACAACCAAACCATAGAGTAAAAAATGTAGCTTTAAAATATCACTCGCCTTTGTAAGCAAAAACTTATATTCAAGAAAATGTGACACAAGTCCATCCCTATAAATAATGTATACTCTGATAGACGAACTTAAGCAGCGCGGCGCGGCTTAAGAAATCCGGGAAGCCATAGCGCAATAATTAAGCCGCTATGGGAAGCCCTATTTGGCTAAAGTGATACTTGAAGCAATCTGTCGACTAACGAAATTGGAGAGACCGGCATGAAACGCTTAAACCGCCGAAGTAAGGCGCTGGACACACCCGAGGTATGGTTAGCCATACTCGTATGGCCTACAAACATCACAGGCATAACATCATGACAATATCAGCCAAAGAATTAACAGAACAGGCTTTTGGACTCTATCGCAATATCCAAGAGCTTAAACGTAAACCGGGAATTTCTTCGCATAAGTCGAAAAGGTTATCCTATGCAACAGATACAGCCTTAAAGCGATACGAGCGGCGCTTAAAGAAATGGTGGGCGACTAAGTAATGAAAAAATTATTTCTGGAAACCGCTACGAATGTGATTGAGCTGCCGCAGATTCAAATTGATGCGTTATTGCGAGAAGCAAAGGGCAACGTGCTGCCTCCAATTATCAGCGACGAGCATTTGATCGCGCGGTATCGACACGGTAACCAAATTATAAGCCTCCACCTATCGCAGCTCATGCATTATGGCCGCTACAGCCTCGAATATCTGTCACACAGTTTGAATGAGGGGATACTGCACGAAGATTGCCAGTTTGAAAAAATAACCAGTCATTCAATCCCTGTTGAGTTGGGCGGAATCCCCATCGAATGACACGGCAACATACCTCATTTGGCCGTGCCTTTTCAATCATGAATAATCCGATTTGCATGGCATGATTCGATTGCTCATACAGCATCCGATCAAGCCGACGCAAGGTAGAGCGACCGATTGAAACCTCGCCAACCGTTGCAACTGAATCAACAACCACGCGCCGCCCCCCTTGCCCTATTCATCCTAGTGAATATGTACCTCACGTGACTTTACCGTGTCGCTTCTACGCAAAATATAGCGATCCGCCTGCTCACCTTTCATCCGTGCGCCATCACTGTTAAGCTGAATGAGCGTCCCTTCATTTTCAATAAGATATTGCCGTGTGGTTGACTCTTCCTTACGCGGTGTTAAAACAACGGTATGATTTTCATCATTCCAACTATATTTTCCTTTTTCATAAAACTCCCTTGAGGATTCTCTGGCCGGCTGAGTCACCAACAGATAATTGTTATTTTGTTTTAAAGACAGCGTCGCTTTAATCCCATTGCAATCGTTGCAAGGGAGATAACCGTAAAAAACGCCGTGAAAATCCTGGCTCTTATCTATGGGAGTCACGTGGTCTGCGTGATCTGTTTCTTGCTGATGGCTCATTACGCGCGCTCTGAGGTAACTTTCTTGAGCCTCAAGGTCTGTTTTTGCCGTTGCAGGGTGATAAGCGGAAAGCAGAGTGCTGAAAAAAATCAAAGTCAGATTTTGTTTTAATTGTTTTTTTAATGCTTGCATATAAGTACCTCTTTTGATAAGTCGCGAATTGTTTGGTAAGTTATCTATAGTCCTTCCAAATAACAATTGTACATTGCGATGATATTTTTCGAACGGAGTATCCTAATATATTCTATTTGCAATGCGTCAAAATTATTTGGCATGACTATAAAGAGTTTTACCATGTACTTTCAATCAATCTTTATGAAAAAAACCTTCCGAATGACACGTCACCAGGACATCTTGCCCCCTCATCGAAGATAAAAATCAATGTTATTTATTTGAGTCATGCTGCAATTGATTTGATGGCTCTTGAATCGTACTGATGATAAATGGAAATTCAGCCATAAATTATTGCTCGATGATTCTGAGCGGCTGCGGAAGTTTTTTAGGAAGTACGGGGTTTGTCCGGCAAAGCCCAAGGAAATTCAGTTGCCGCCAAAACGCTGAAAAGCTGCAAAGATTTATCTGATTAACAAGATGTTTCAACCAGAGTACTGTAGGGGCTGGCCTTGTGCCTGCCCACGGGGCAACCACAAGGGATTGCCCCTACGGTCATAGGTGTTCATCCCGATAGGGCAGTGCTAGCTGAAACATCTTGCTAATCAGGAAGATTTAAGCTTTGACCGGCTACTTTTAGTGCATAGCCTTATGCGCAAACTAAAAGAGAGCTTCCCGCTTAGACGGGACTGACGCAAGGCTTGACCGTTCCCCCTTCGGCTACGCTCAGGACTAAAGGTTTTGTCGAAGGGTGGACGATTAAGCCGCTCATGGTTCGATAAGCTCACCACGGACGGCTTAGTCCAAGCTAAAATGGCCGGCCTAAAAGAGGGCGCTAAAGGGGAAGAAATGCCCTACCGGAATAAGATCGTACTCAATCAACATATTCTTAACGAGCGGTAACTGCTCCACTATTTGTGTCGCATCGTCGATATTATCAGCCGTCATAATAATTGCCGAACTTCCTGGTTTGTTTTGAATATCGAACATTTGGCGAAAGATCCCGGTTTGATAGTTTTGCCAGATAGCTAAAGCTTGGTCTTTAGTAGAAGCTAAGATGTCATCAACGCTGGCTCCGTTTACAGGTCTAGTGATTAAAACGAATTGCATCGCTTTGGCCACAGTCGTTACATTAAAATCAACAGAAGTACCTGTATTAAACAATGATGATAATGAAGAAAAATACTTCACAGGCGTTAATTTATAACCAATTAAGCCTGCTTTTACCATTGGCATTTGCTCAATAGCTTGTCGTGCTTCAGTTATATTTGCCGCTTGCCACAAAATAACCACACCGGTCTCATCCAAACGCGCGTACATCTGCTGCATTCTGCGGGTTGAGTAGTAATCCCACGCTAATTGAGCCTCACCTTTAACAAACGGCTGAAGGCTTGAGTAAGGAGTCGCCTTATCTTTGAGTGAGCTTACCATTAAGAATAGTTGTGTTTTAATAGGGGTTAGCGCTGCAGCTGAAGCAGTGGAGGTTGCTCCTAAAACAAGGCATATAGTTGCTATTAAAACTTGTAATAATTTAATTGTTTTTTTCATTCTTATACTCCTAAACGTGAAAAATTATTTTTTACAACCGTTGAACCAATATTCCGAACCTCACAAGTATCCGAATTACTATTTGAATAACGCCGCTCAATAACAGCTTATAAATTATTCTCTATATTCAATATAAATAAGGTTTGTATCTTGGTTCACCATCTTGCGAGTGAATTATAAGCTGACTGCCTGAATCATGAGTACTAAAATGCTTACAAACGTAAGCTTTTACATGACCAAGTTGGCCTATTCGGCAGCCAAGCCAAACGGATCAGGGGGAAGGAATGACAGAGACTCATCCAACCGACATTCCGCACCCCTAAAACAATTTTTGCATTTATTTAAGGCATTGATAATTAAGTATGTTTTATTTTTATGGATTTTAAGCTTCCAAACTAAAACGAGATAAAGTTCGTTTCCCAATTATTTTTAGTCAAGTTTA
>JAUGSS010000060.1:0-1427 GCA_044426515.1 Methylococcaceae bacterium
CCGTATTCATCCGATCCACATCCGCGTTATGCGAATACAACTTCGTCACATCTTTATGTTCCGGCGGGATTCGTCTCGCATGAAGCACCGCAACATGATCCTCATCAATAGTCCCCCGTCGCAACGCCGCCAAAATATCCACACATCCCGCATCATCCTGCCGATGTTGCTCCGAGAGATAACAGATCGTTGGATTCGCTCGCCTCCACGACTCCGAAAAGAACGCAAACTGCGGAATCGGTTCATGTTGCCTCGATACCGGCGGTAATTGAAAGAAATCTCCCACAAACACAATCTGAATCCCTCCAAACGGCGCCTCGCTCCCCCGCAATTTCCGACAAATCACATCAACACAATCCAACATCGCCGCGTCCAACATGGAGATCTCATCAATAATCAACACACTCGTCTTCTTCACCCGTCTCGCCAACTTATCATTCACCATCATCTCCGCAATATCATATTTCGTCAGCGCCTTTCGTATTCCGAGTCCGCTCCACGAATGAATCGTCATCCCCCCAATATGCGTTGCCGCAATTCCCGTACTCGCTGTCAATGCAAACTGCACGCCTCGCGACGCTAAAAATGCGACATATTGCCGCACCGTATAACTCTTCCCGGCCCCCGGTTCCCCCGTCAAAAAGACGTTCGCACCAGTACCGAGAATATCGAGTGCATCTTGTTGCATCATAAGGCCACCATTGTACACCGAACACAAAACGAACACATCCACAGGTTGTTCACAGGATGGGGTCAAGTCTTGAATCTTGCATTAAAGAAAAGAAATACAAAGGAAAACGAACGAAAAAATTTTATCACCCCATTTCTCATGCTAAATTCAAAGAAAAAAATAAGGGAAATGAATTTTGTTACATGAAAATTCTCTTTATATTTCATAGAAAATGACACCGTCCCACTATCACAATGCAAGATTCAAGACTTGACCCCATTTCAAATCTCGCTATACTCAATACAAGTATGAACTTCAAACGCGCCAACATGTTCTGGTGGACGCAGCCCACTCAATGAGTGCGGTTGCTTCATGATTGTCGCGTCGTTTCAAAAACGCTGTCGGAAATATCATCGTGAGACATCCCCACTCATCCCGAGTGGGCTTTTGTTTTCAGGAGTATTTCATGGACATCATCAACTGGTCGAAAGTCGCTAAATTTCTCAAAGACGAGTCTCGCAAAATCGGAGGAGATCCGAAAATCGCGAGAGAGCACGCACAATCCATCATCGCCCTCTGCGGACCATTCTCGCAGACGAAAGTGATGGCGCAACGCATCGGAAAAGCCTGTCTCACCGGAACTCCCGTCGTCATTCTCCCCGCCTGTCCCGACTACGGAAACGACGGAACCCGCTACACCTTCAACGGTGGACTCGGTTCCGGAGTATCCTTGCTCGCACAGCGCCATCTCGACTTC
>JAUGSS010000144.1:0-1088 GCA_044426515.1 Methylococcaceae bacterium
GGCGCGAGGACGTTTGGGCTTAGCAACGGTTTCACAAGGTCTATCGTCTTGTAGTTGCTCAACTTCGGCTTCAATGGCCGAAATGTCGGTGTTCCAGGTTTCCTCGAACACATCGCGTTGCAGCGGCGCCAGGGCTTCACTCTTGGCGCTGAAACGGATGCGCTTGTAGTAAGCCGGTTCGTGCGTGAGTGCGGCGATTTTGAGGTCTTTGGCCTGGATGGTTTTCGCATCCCGTTCCACCTGTTCGAGCAGCGCTTGAATCAGCGCAGCCATCTCGGTTTTGGCGGTCGGTTCCAGATTGAGTTGATCAAGTTCGGCGAGCGGGTTCATAGGTGTTATTATACCGCAATTACCCGCTTAAAGCCCTGTATTTACTGGTTTTTTCCATCTTTTTTATCGCCTGTTTTGCGCGTAATTTAGACCTGCCAATCGGGTCGAACGGATGCCGAAAGTCGCTGCCAATCGACACCCGCAATTAACCACTGCCATTGTGACTGACTGATCGCAAATACAACATCATTGACTTTGGGCCAGACAAAACCGCCCTGGTGTAACCGTCGCTGACACATCCAAACACCCGTACCATCCCACAGCAGCAGGCGCAAGCGGTTGCCGGCACGGTTGCGAAAGATAAACGCCGATCCAGCGCACGGCGCATGATCCAGACTCTGCTGAACAATGGCTGACAATCCGTCAATCCCTTTACGCATATCCACCGGCGCCACGGCCAACCAAATTTGCGGGGGTGTTTCGATCAAGCCAGGCATCGCAGCAACTCGGCCAACCACGGTGCAGAAACGGTTATGGGCAGCTCCAGTCGTGAGCCGTGACCGGTATGCAATACCAGCAAAGCGGTTGCCGGTTCCTGTACCTGAACGGGTATGAACGCCGATGTGGACTCTTGATTTCTAAAATCGTGCAGCCGCGCAGCAAAGGTTTTGACATTAAGCTGATGCTCTCGGCAATACGCCGCTTGCGTCATACCGCTGTTTTGCCAGTTGTTCAGGTGCTGTATCCAATGGGCCGTTAAGGTCATGCATTATCCTCTTCAAAAATTTTGAGAATAACGGTTCTGGACTCGTTAGCAC
>JAUGSS010000065.1:0-37376 GCA_044426515.1 Methylococcaceae bacterium
ATGCGCCAACCGGTTGGCTTGGGCGTTCAGTTCGGCATAGCCAAGCCGGCTCTGTTCATACACCAGCGCCGGCGCTTGCGGCGTTGCCGCCGCCTGCGCCTCAAATAACTCGTGGATGCACCGATGTTCGGGGAACGAGACAGCGGTGTCATTCCAGTCCGTCAACAGTTGCCGGCGTTCGGCTTCGGTTAACAGCGGCAAGTCGGACAGGCGCGCCTCCGGCCGGGCGACGATGCCTTCGAGCAGGGTCTGGAAATGGCCGATCAGGCGGCTTATGGTTGCGGCCTCGAACAGGTCGGTGGCGTATTCCATCCTACCTACCAGACCATGCGGGGTTTCCGACAGTTCCAGGGTAAGGTCGAATTTGGCGGTGCCGCTATCGAGTTGTAGCGTTTCCGCAGTCATTTCATTTAACTGCAACTCGACATTGGCAGTGCTCTGGAATGCGAACATGACCTGAAACAGCGGATTGCGGCTGAGGTCGCGTTGCGGATTGATCGCCTCGACCAGTTTCTCAAACGGCATATCCTGATGCGCGTAAGCGCCAAGCACGACTTCCCGCACCTGCGCCAGCAGCTCGCGGAAACTCGGATTGTCTGAAAGGTCCGCACGCAACACCAATATATTGACGAAATAACCCACCAAGTTTTCCAGCTCTAAACTGCTCCGCCCGGCGACCGGAGTACCGATCACAATATCGTCCTGACCGCTGTAGCGGTGCAACAGCAGTTGAAAAGCCGCCATCAGGGTCATGAACAAGGTTACCTCTTCGCGTTGGCTCAAGACTTTCAATGCCTCGGCTAAGCCGGGAGGCAAACTGAATTGCTGAGTCGCTCCGCGGAATGACTGTAGCGCCGGGCGCGGTTTATCGGTAGGCAATTCCAGTATTGGCGCACCCGCCAACCAGGTCTTCCAGTAATTCAGCAAGGGTTCCAGCGTTTCACCTTGTAACCATTCCCGTTGCCAGACGGTATAGTCGGCGTATTGGATAGGCAGTTCGGGTAAAGGCGAGGGCAGGCCCAGGCTGAACGCTCCATACAGCGCCGACAACTCGCGCATTAGCACTTCCATCGACCAAGCGTCGGAGATGATATGATGGCAAGCGAGTAGGAAGATGTGGTCTTCCTCTCCTAAGCGCAGTAACTGAACTCGCAGCAGCGGGAGCTTTTCCAGGTCGAAAGCTGTCGCCGAATTGGCTTGAATAAGCCGTGCCGATTCCGATGCTCTGTGTTCTGCGGAATAGCCGCTAAGATCCAGCCTCGTCAACGGGATTGAAAACGAGGATTGGATTATCTGCACCGGCGCGCCACCCTGTTCGGAAAAATAAGTCCGCAGTGTTTCATGGCGCAGGATTATCGCGTTGAGCGCAGTTTCCAAAGCCGTTACATCAAGTCTCCCCTGAAGTCTGAATCCATTGGGGATGATGTAACTTACCGTTGTATCGGTCAGCCTGTCCAGCAGCCATAATCCCTGTTGCGGAAAGGATGTGGGAAAAACGAACAGCTCGTTAGCCGGTTTGACTTTTTCTGTCGAATATTGACCGTCACTGTGTGAGTTATCTATAAAAATTTTCATACTTATTCCTGTTGTCTATCATTGCGTTAGGCTTTTTCGAAAATCGGTTTGATAGTAACTATTCAGAGGTGGATCAGAGAGGGAAGTTTTATGAGAGCGCGGGCGACATTGATTAGGCGGGGTCAAACGGATTTCTAAAAAGCCAAAACCAAATTGGTTATATTCGATCTTCAAGTTTTTTCTCTGTATATGCGTTCATTGCGTCGGTGTGTTGATGTTAATATATTGATTTATATGTGATATAGAAAATTAAGATAAAAACTTAGTAATTACTCAGCGTGATTAATAGAACGCGGATGACGCAGATTGAACAGATTTACGCAGATTTTTAAATTCAGTATCTATCGGTTTAGCCCGTGTCACGGACGTTCTAGTTCATATATGAGCTAAATAGGCACTAAAAAATCTTATTAAATCATAAGCAATCCGTGTCATCCGCGTTCTATTCTTTGTTGCTGAGTAGTTACAAAACTTAAAGACTCGGTTATAGAGCTCATAAAATGCTTTAATCATTAATTCATTAATATCTTTATGGACAACTCCATTTTTTATCCGTGTTTCTTGGTCAAATCCGTGTGATTGGAGCTTTATCTTTCTAACTGCTGAATAGCTACGATAAAAGCAAAATAAATCTATTCAACCTGTTTATCAGCGTTATTCATGTTCTATTGGTAACTCAGCATCGGTTGAATGTAACCCTTTGCATTAACCCATAAAGTTCGATGGGGAGACGGATAGGTAGGATAAGGGGGGTAATTTGTTTAATCAATGAGTGCGATTACCTATTAGTCCTCTCTATTGAGCTGAATACTTTGGCTGTTAGCCGTGGAAACGGAGCGTCGCTGTAGTGAAAATGCAGGCTTTGCTAAATCGCCTCGAGTTATTGATATGAAGCTGTTGGATGACAAAGGGGGCTCAGAACGGCTGGGTGTAATAAGGTGGAGCGTAAGTTTTCAGTAAAATTTTATTTTTTCAGTGATTCTGTGGGGAGCAATGATGAAACATGTTCATGCTTCATCATATGAAGGTAGGAATAATTGCCGGGAAATGCGGATTTAAGTCTTTTAGTCGATCAGCGAGTCTCAAGTGACCGTTCACGGGGCTTTGAGCCTTAAAAAGCCGCCTGTAAATTAATTCCGGCCGATTTGGTTTCGTAGGCTCTTAACAAACTGTTGGAATCGCGCTTCTCATAGTTCAGCACAGGGCCAATGCTGATGCTCTGTACCGGATAATACATCAAATTAAGGCCGACGTTGCTGACATTGTCTTTTGTTTGTGCAAAACCGACGATGTTGGTGCTGGCGCCGCCCAGATCATAATGTTGCTGTTGGTAGGACATCGGCAAGCCCAGAGTCATCTTGGGAGTAGCCTGCCAAGTGGCGTTAAACCACACGCCTTGAGTTAGATAAAAGCTGGAAAACAAATTGTCGGCTTGGCTGATTAGACGTCTTGCAGACAGTTCCAGCAATGTTTTATCGGTGGCTTGCCAGTTTAAATTAAGTTGCGCGGTTATGTCGGCAAAATCGCGGAAGCTGAAATGCTCATAGAATTGTTGTGTGTAACCGACAAGCCCGTCAACACGGGTTTTACTGGTGGCATGCCAATCCCCGGTAACGGAATAGTTCATCCGAGTGTAAGCGGTATCCAGAGTGTTGCCGGGAGTTAACTGGCGTTGCGGGTATTGACCATCGGTTGCGAGTACTCGCACCCCGAAAATACTGCCGGTGGGGCTGAGGTATTGCAGGTTGAGTTCGGCGTTATCTTCAATATTATTGCTGAATTGCCGAGCTGCACTGTCAAACTGATTCTCTGTTCTAAACCAGCCAAGCTTGATTTTGCCGTTGGGATGAAACAGGTAACCGGCTTCGGCAAAGGACCGTTGGCTATTTAGCAGGTTGCCTACCAGACTATTTAATTGACCAAAACTACTCAATGTTTGAATATTGCTATAACCAATTTCGCCATTCAAATTGTTCCCCATTTGCCAGTCCCATTCAGCCTGAGTGTCCCAGCCGGTGTAATCGAGCGGGCTAAAGTTTTGGAACCAGTTTTGATTAGCATTGGCTTTGACGATGATATGCTGCCTGCTGATTGTCCAGTCCATATCAAATCCGGCTTTAACCTGTTTGATAAAGTCGCTTTTGTCGCTGTTACCTGCAATCGGTGCGCTGTTGTCAGATTGCCGCAAAAAATTGCTGTCGTATAGCAAGGTGGAAGCAACGTAGGGTTTGAAGGTATCGTCCGGCGATGCTACGGCATAACTTTTACCGGGTATTCCCGCCCCTGCCAGTAATAGGAAGCACGATAATAAATATCGATTTCTTGTGACATTGTTTTTTGGCCACACTGAAACATCGTTCAAATAAAACAGCACCATTATCTACACCGCTACGGTAAAAAAAGCTTTTCTTTTAAAACTTTGGCTACCAACTTAAGCCGGGACAGATAACATCCCTTCAAGGGATATTATCTGTAAAATCGTCTCGCTTTAAATTGGAAGCCAAAATTTTTGTTAATTACTTGGTCCTTGCTTTTGTCATCACCTTAACCAATCAATTTTTGTGTTTGACAAATAACTTGGCGTACATTCAACAGTATAACTTAATTTCCAGTATAGAAGCACTTACTGATAACTTAGCTAATAATCATAGAAGTCATATTTATTATAAATCAATAAGATATGGCGCTATCTTTATAAGGGTTAGTTTTTTTGCCGAATAACTTGCCGCACACTTGTTGCGTTATCCAATAAGGGTATCCGGTAGAGATAAAATGTTTTTAAAATTAATGTGTTAAACGTGTTGAGACGGGGCGGTCCAGCTCTCATTGCTATATACAGGCCCAATGGGACACCCTCTCTTCCGGCAGGGATGCCGGAATTCTCGTTCCCACGCGCCGCGCTCGTCTTTATACACAAGTCTGCGGGGACCGTCATTCCGGCAGGGATGACGGAATACGACGTAGGGCGCGCCGTGCGCGCCTTAACTCCCAAGGCGCGGGTGGTTGTCGCTATCCCCTAGGAAATAGAACAGCGTTGTGTATAAAGACGAGCGCGCCGCGTGGGAATGCGGTCAAGGCGCGCTGCGCCGCGAGTCACGGGCAAGGTCTGAGTATACGGGACGCAGCGCGTCCAGCACTGCGTTGCCACGTAGCACGTGGGAACGAGGTGTACTCTTAAGCTGGGTTATCATGTTTTTTAGCGTTTAAAAATCCGTTAATACAACACCTAGGCACTGACTCCCTGTTTCCTGTAAAGCTTCTTTTAACATCTGTAAATCATTGATCCGGGTTTTGTGTTGTTTAGCCACTATAAGCGCACCGCCGCAATTTGAAGAGATAATTTGTGCATCGATACCCACTTCTGCCGATGGGGTATCGATCAGGATTACGTCAAATTGTGTTTGCAATTGTTGCAGGCATTTTTTTAAGCTTCGACTGATCAATTCGACCGGGTTGGGCGGCACTGTCCCCGCCGGCAAGATCGATAAGTCCCGGAACGCCGGAATTCGTGTGATAGCCGTTAGATCGGCGCGCCCCGCTAACACGTCCGAAAGGCCATAAACGCTTTGGAGCTTAAATAATGCATGCTGCCGCGGCTGTCGCAGATCGGCATCGATTAATAGGGTGCGCTCGCCAAGCTGGGAAAAAACAATCGCCAGATTGGCTGCCATCAGGCTGCGCCCCTCGCCGCGACCGGGGCTGATCAAGGTCAGGGTTTTATGGACATCGGTAAACCAGCGCAGCATCAATTGCCCCCGCACGGCTCGCAACGCTTCCACTTGCACACTCATGGGCTGGTAAGCGGCGACCAGTTCCCGGCTGAAATTTTCTTCGCTCGTGCTCAGGAATGGAAAATCAAATTGATACGATAAGGCTTTTTGTATGTCGTCATCATTGACCAAGCCCAGTGCCTTGGCGGCATCGCCAAAAAGCATGCCTTTCTGTTTTTGCAAGGCGATAATGCGTTCGGTATCATGGGTGCTGATTTTTCCTGCATCCAGTAATAGATCACCCATCGAAGCGGTATTCTCTATTTTGGTGATTTTGTTGCTCAGCTTGTTGATTGTTATCGTTTCTGCTACTCGCATGATGCGTTACCTCGATTATTGGCTGCTGGTGCCGTCAAGATTAGATAGCCGAGCCATTCGATTTGGCTTCGGCGCAGGAATGGAAATGACAGCGAAAACAGGAATAGCCAGCAGCTCTGAAATATCAAAAGCAGAGCGCACTCGACGATCCATTAACTCTGCCATTAATGCCGAGCCCACTCCTAACATGCCGCCTAGAAAAACCGACAAAATCATGTTTATCAGCACTTTGGGCTTGGCGGGTTTTTGCGGAGGAACGGCGGGATTAAGGACAGCGGTATTGGTTTGGCGCATTTCGCTTTCCATGCGGCTTTGTACTGCTCGTTGCAAGGCGGCATCGTATATTCGCTGTGCGTTTTCCACCTCACGATTAAGCACTCTTATTTCATCATGCTGTTGTCTCAGCGCCAACACCTTGGCTTTCTGCTCAGCCACGGCATTGCCTACCATCTTGTCCCGTTGGCTGGAAGAAGCAACACCGCTCGAGATGCTGCTTAACACCATTTTGATTTCAGACTGAATTTTTTGTTGCAGGCTATCCACTTCGGCTTTTGTTTGCCTGTATTGCGGATGATTTATATCAACTCGCTTGGATAACTCGGCAAACTTGGCTTCCGCCACCGCCAATTGCGACTTGAGTGCTTGAATTAAAGAGCTGTTCAACACTTCCTGCAATGACTCTGACGAACCGCCTTGTTTGAGGGTGGCTGTCAGCAAATCTTTTCTGGATTGCAATTCGCTGGTGTGGGCCTGGTTGTCCAGCAGCTGCTTTGATAGGTCAGTTAGACGGGTGGTTTCCAGGTCGAGGCGATCATCAGTGTCGACAATACCGTGTTGTTGCTGATAGGTAGACAGCACCGATTGCGCATGTTCAAGATTATTGCGCAATGAAGCCATTTGCGAGTCGAACCAGTCGGCACTCAATTTGGCCGGTTGGGCCTGCAATTCGATACTGGTTTGTATGTAAGCATCGGCAAAGGCATTGGCAATATTCGCGGCCAGTTGCGGGTCGATAAAGGTAAAGTCAACCTGCATCACGCTACTCTCGTGCGAAGGCTTGACTTCCAGTTCTTTCAGCAGTGAATCCGCGATCCAGTCCTTGATGTCGCCAATGTTCTTGGCTTTGGCAAAGTCTTCCTGCATTTTCGGGTCTTCGTTAAGTTTCAGTTTTTCCACCACCCTGCGCGCCACATTATGACTGCTGATCACATCGACTTGCGTCGCTATATAGCCCGGCAGCAGCTGCACCGGCAAGGTCAGACCGGTTACCGGATCGACGCTACGTTGATCGACGACTATCGACGTGGTGGCGACATATTGCTTGGGTAATGACAGGCTTATTGCTAAGGTCGTGATTACTGTCATCATCAATACCGACAGGACAATCGATTTGTGCGACAGCAGAATATTAATAAATTGATGAAAGTTCATAATGTTCCGTTGGGTTATTGGCTCAATCCGAGCAATCGATTAAGGGATATATAACGTAACTACTCAGCAGCTGGAAAAATGGAACTCGGCAATTACTCCTGCATGGACAGAGAGTTGTTCCTCGGCAAGCGTTCCTTGCGTCGCCTAGAGCGCCATCCATGGCGCTAGCAATATCTGCATTCACCACATCCCTGTGGCTTATGCAGGAGATAGAATTGCGTCCGGAACAGCAATCGAGAGCAATGCAGGAGCAATTGCCGAGTTCCATTTATAAAATTAGCCCCGCCGAGTAGTTACTAGTTAAAATATAACGACGTATCCTGGTTTGCCGCCTGCTAAAACCAACGTTCGCCAACGTAAATTACATCGTCTTTTAATACCGCATCGCTCAACTCCACATCCGTTTCCTGTAGCGCGCCGCTGTTGCTCTTGCGTTTGACGACTATACCGTTGTCAGTGCCGCGCAAGGTCAGACCGCCGCCGATTGACAACGCTTTCATCACTGAAACTTCCGGATCAATACGATAGCCTCCCGGATGCTGGACTTCGCCATAAATATAAAACATGGGGGCTTTCGGCACGTATACTTGATCGCCTTGCTGCATCTTGAATGACGGGATGGCGTCGGTGTTTTCCAGATACGCACGCAAATTCAGTTCCCGCTTTTGCAGCTTGCCGTCAACAGTGCGAGTTACCACGGCCTTATAGTCGCCCATTTCGCTAACGCCTTCGGCCATGGCGATCAAATCGACTATCGAGCTATTGGAATCCAGAGGGTATCGCCCCGGTTTATTGACATAGCCCAATACCGAAACCTGTTGGCTGACATGCTCGACTACCGTGACGCTAACTTGAGCATCGTGGATAAAACCGCCTTCGATCAGGCGCACGGCAATGGCTTCCTCCAACTCCATGCTGGATTTGCCGTTCGCCACTACTTCACCGATTAGCGGAAAGGTAATTCGGCCATCGGCTGAAACGCGGGATTCAGTTTTTAAATCCTCATAGCCGTACACAGAGATACGCAAGGTATCATCCGGGCCGATGTTATAGGCTGCCATACTTTGCCGAGCGGGTAATAACAGTAAAACCACCAGCAGCAGATAGCGTTTATCAAACCAGTGTAATTTAGTATTAGTAAGCATTTTTATCCTTGATGACCACGTTGATAGTTTTAAATATGATCAATAAATCGAGAAATAATGACCAGTTGCGCAGGTAATCGAGATCGTAGTCAATCCGGGCCTGCATTTTTTCCAGGGTTTCGGTTTCGCCGCGAAAGCCGTTGATTTGCGCCCAGCCGGTAATGCCGGGCTTTACCTTATGCCGAAGCATGTAGCCTTTGATCAGGCTGCGGTACATTTCGTTATGGCTAACAGCATGCGGTCTTGGCCCGACAATGCTCATTCGCCCCTGTAACACATTGATAAATTGCGGTAACTCATCCAGGGATGTTTTTCGTAAAAAACTGCCAAACCGGGTGATTCTAGGATCATTTCGGGTTGCCTGGTTAACCTGCCCCTCGTCTTCCATTACCGTCATACTGCGGAATTTATAGACCACAATATCTTTGCCGTCTAAACCGTAACGGCGCTGTTTGAATAACACCGGGCCGCGTGAGCTGAGCTTTACGCCGACGGCAATTAACAGCATCAACGGAGCGATCAACAGCAAAATCAACAGCGCCAGTACTACATCACTGATCCGTTTAATGAGGCTGTTGATGCCAACAAACGGGCTTTCGCACACGGCTACTATGGGAATACCGTTTATGGTGCTGATGTTGGCCTGAATTAAATCGAACGAAACTATATCCGGCGGTACAAAGTAAATGGATGCGGTGGTATCGCGTAACTCGTCCAGTAAGGCCATAATCCGCGGCTGTGCGGATAGCGGTAAAGCGATATAAATATGTTGAACGTTATAGTTTTTAACAAATTCCGCAGCCGATGCAATAGTACCCAGCAACGTTTCCGGTTGATGGTGTTTGCCTTCCGGCAAGCGTTCCGACCAACGATCATCAAAAAAACCCATGCAGCCCACTTTCAGTAGTGGGTTTTGCCTAAATTGGCAGGTCAATTTGCGGCTTAAGTCGCTAAGCCCGACAATAACTGCACGGGAACTCTCACTCTTGGTAAATGACCAGCGCTGCAACGCTAAGCCGGCCACGGAATTTTTCCAAAGAATTTTATTGGATTCAAAATCTATGCTATTAATCATATGAACAAACCTGTAAAAAAATAACAGAGCCAATAACGAAAACAGCCATCTTCAAATCGTATATGAGTTATTACTCAAAGAACCTGAATTCCATGTCGTGCTTTCATCTCCGTGTCGCGCCGATCACTAATGCTAAGTGCGCGTGAGCTTAGAGACCGCAAACCCGCTTTTAATAAATTTCATGATGAACTCCTAAAGGATTATCCGTAACAAACTTAAGAAGTGGGACTGCGGTCTAACAACCAAACTTATCAGACATGATGCAAATATTACTTTTATCCTAAAAAAATTAATGGGAAAAATAAAAGCATGCTCAGGTTATCGAAAAAGAAACATTTGAACAATTAGTACATATACCTAAGTAAATCATACTATTAGTGATATTTTCGGGTTGTGGTGAGGCCGGTTATAGGCTGAGGTGCTGGGCAGTGCTAAGAAGAGTGGGTAAGGCCAAGCCGGAACCGGTCTATTACTCTGTGCTCAGTGACCCGTGTACGGGAAAACTGCATGGACGATTTGACGGTGGAGAGTTGGTGAGATCCCGCCTCTTATTTTACCCGACGTCTTGAGCTTCGGTTTCTTTGCCAACATGGTTTTGATTTTATTAGTGTTTTAACATAATGAGAATTGCAGTTCTTGCTTCATGTAAAAATATTCAATAGAATTACATCCGGATTAAGCCGACTGAAAATGCTAAGCCGTTTTAATCGACACATGGATGAACGGGGCGCCAATGGGATGGTGCATTTCTGGTGTTGCCCGACACTTGGTTTATTGGGTTATTTTCTTGAAAATATTGCTGTATGGTAGAGGAATAATGCCGCAAGTAATTGCTTTTATTAAGTATTTAGCAGTAAGTTTTATCTATAATGAGCTTGCATATTCAATAATCAGCTTTAATGTCATTCAAAGCTAAAATAAAACTCATCCCGTTATGCTTAGATGTATTTGTTTTAAGGGCAAAACAACTGAGCTGCTATCAAGCTAAGTATCTATTTTCATAAAATAGACTGATCTCAGGCTTATAAATTCCTCGTAATAGGTTGTTCAACACCAGAAAGCTGATTATTCAAACAGCTGCCGGTAAAAACAAATCTCACTAAAAATACATTGATCTTCACTGAGTTGTTTGAGTTATCGGCATGCGCTTATCAAAAGTCGGCGATTTAATTAAACAACGTCAAGGATGACATCACATCAATTTATTTATAAAACTATAAGCGAGAAAATTATGACACCCACACCCATTACAATTAATACAACCGGTGCAAATGCTTCACTGGATTATAGTACAGCGACAAATAGTTATACTGTCATTTTAACAGGCACCGGAAACGATACCGTAACCGGCTCCCAATATAATGATAGTATTAAGGGCGGCGATGGAGCGGACCTTTTAAAGGGGGGGCCTGCTGGAATGGATTCTTTATATGGCGGTTATGGAAATGATACTTTAGATGGAGGCATAGGGGATGATTATCTAAGTGGAGACGGTGGTGATGATGTTTTAATTGACGACTATGGCAATGACTCTCTATATGGAGGGTTGGGTTCCGATACTTTATCGGGCGGTTTAGGGAATGATAGCTTGTCAGGAGGCTCGGGATATGATTCTTTATCGGGTGGGGATGGTATGGACTTCCTGAGTGGAGGCTCAGAAAACGATACGCTTAACGGAGGATTGGGTAATGATTCACTGTTCGGAGGTTCAGGAGCTGATTACTTATTAGGCGAGGATGGAAGTGACAGTCTGACGGGAGATTCGGGAAATGATACTTTAAATGGCGGGTTGGGTAATGATACTCTGTCTGGAGGTTCGGAAAATGATTCTTTATTAGGCGGGGATGGGGATGACATTCTGAATGGAGATTCGGAGGGTGATACGTTGAATGGTGGATCGGGTAATGATTCACTGGTTGGAGGTTATGGAAATGATTCCTTACTTGGTGGGGATGGGAATGACACACTGAAGGGAGATTGGGAAAGCGATATGTTGAATGGCGGATTGGGCAATGATTCCCTTTATGGTGGTACTGAAGATGATCTCTATATTCATTCTAAAAATAGCGGACTTGACTATATAACTGAAACAGCGGGTCAAGACAGACTGAATTTCACTGGCGTTTCTATTAACGATCTTGCACTTGGTAGCATTCTGAACAGCACTGATATTTATATATCAACTCGCGCTGATTTTGCCGATCTTGATGTTAGTGACGGCGTCAGAATATCTTTATATTCATATTCATCTCCGTATATCACGACTGATTATAAGATTGAACTCCTTGGCGGTTCGGAAGGTACAACTAAGTTAGTGGCGTCTATGCCGTTTGAATATACTTTAGATCATTAATCTACCCTTACTCACGTGAGTTAAATCCCCTGTCAGTGTTTTTTAACCGTATTTATTTTAGGATATTTTCTATGAAATCATATTTCTTAAAAATTGCCGTATTATTTATTGTTCCGGTATCCATTAGCTTAGCTGCGGCGCCTTGCAACATTGCTAGCCTCAAAGGACGTTACGCGCGCTTAGCTTATGGAACTCAACGCCCTGCCGAGCCTTTTAACGCTGTTGGCACGACTATATTTGATGGAAACGGCCATTTTAGGGGCTCGGGATCATCGGTTTTAAATGATGTGCCATCGGAATATGGGGCAGAAGGTACTTATCTTGTATTAAAAGATTGCAGTGTAAGAATTAACGAAACTCTTACAGACACCGGATCAAATCTACAATTTGGCGTACTTGCCAATGGCGGCAAAAAGATCTTTGCCGTATCCAGGGAACCGGGGAAAAATTTCTCGCTTATCTACGAAAAGCAGTAATTTTGTGCAGCCAAGCGGGACGGGGTTTGCAACCCCGTCCCTAACGTTTTTGCGATGTTTGAGTTTTAACCAATGCAAAACGTTTCGGACGGGGCAACATTAGTGTCACTTGCCGATGGCGATGTTAGTGATGGCGTCAGAATATATTCATATTCATCTTCGTCTACGACTGATTATAAGATTGAACTCCTTGGCGGTTCGGATGGTGTAGCTCATTCAGTGGCACTTATGCCGTTTGAATATGCTTTAGGTCATTAATCTATCATTATTCACGTAAGTTCAACCCCAGTGAATGTTTTTAAACCGTATTCATTTTAGGACTTTTCTCATGAAATCGTATTTTTTAAAAGTTGCCGCATTATTTATCGTTCCGGTATCCATTAGCTTAGCTGCGGCAACTTGCAACAATGCTACTATTAAGGGACGTTACGCGCGCTTAGCTTATGGAACTCAGGTCAATAACGAGTCTTTTAATACTGTTGGCACGATTGTATTTGATGGCAACGGCCGTCTCACGGGCTCGGGAGTGGAGATTGTAAATGGCGCAGCATCAGAATATATATCAGAGGGCACTTATCTTGTACTTAAAGATTGCAGTGTAAAAATTGATGAATCTACTTCAAGCGCCGGTCCAAATCCACAATTTGGCATGCTTGCCAATGGCGGCAAAAAGATCTTTGCCATACTCAGTGAAAGCGGAAGAAATTTCTCGCTTATCTACGAAAAGCAGTAATTTTGTGCCGGTTCCCAAGCTCCGGTTTGGGAGCCCAAGCGGGACGTGGTTTGCAACCCCGTCCCTAACGTTTTTGCAATGCTTGAGTTTTACCAATGCAAAATGTTTCGAACGGGGCAACATGCCCCGTTCGTCTACGACTGATTATAAGATTGAACTCCTTGGCGGTTCGGATGGTGTAGCTCATTCAGTGGCACTTATGCCGTTTGAATATATGTTAGATCATTAATCTACCCTTATTCACGTAAGTTAAACCCCTGTGAGTGTTGTTTTAACCGTATTTATTTTAGGATATTTCCATGAAATCATATTTCTTAAAAATTGCCGTATTATTTATCGTTCCGGTATCCATCAGCTTAGCTGCGGCACCTTGCAACAATGCCACTCTCAATGGACGTTACGCCCTCTTAGCTCATGGAACTATGTATGGTATGAACCCTTTTAATGCTGTTGGCGCGATTATATTTGATGGACAAGGCCACCTTACGGGCTCGGGGTCGTTGATTGATACTGGCTCATGGTTGGAATATCAGTCACAGGGTACTTATTTTGTATCTAGAGATTGCAGCGTAAGAATTGATGAGACGCCTACAAGCAGCGTATCGAAGACTCAATTTGGCATGCTTACCAATGACGGCAAAAAGATCTTTGCCATAGCCACGGAAGAAGGGAAAAATCTCTCGTTTATCTACGAAAAACAGTAACCCCCTAAATCGCTAGCCATTATTCACATGAGCTAAGCTACTGTGAGTGTTTTTCAACCGTATTTATTTTAGGTTTTTTCCGATGAAATCATATTTCTTAAAAATTGCCGCTTTATTTATCGTTCCGGTATCCATCAGCTTAGCTGCGGCACCTTGCAAGAATGCCACTCTCAAAGGACGTTACGTGCTCTTGGCTGATGGAACTCAGGGCTATGACTTTTTTAACGCTGTTGCCGCGATTAGATTCGATGGACACGGCCATTTTACGGGCTCGGGAATGGTATCGACGTTTACAAGAGAATATCAGTCAGAGGGTATTTATTCTGCATCGTCGGTTATAACGGAATATCAGTCAGAGGGTACTTATCTTGTATCTAAAGATTGCAGTATAAGAATTAATGAATCTTTTTCTCCTTCGTCCATCATGCCAGATGCACAAACCGGCATACTTGCCAATGGCGGCACAAAGATCTTTGCCGTACCCACGGAAAGCAGCAAAAACTTCTCGCTTATCTACGAAAAACAGTAGTTTTGCGCCGGTTCACAGTCTCTCCGGTTTGTGAACCGGCGTTCACTAAAATCCTTAACTTAATGGCAGTGGCGCTGGCAATATACACGATCAACCCAGCAAAAATAGAACGCGGATGATCAACAGGGGGAGCCGTGTTTATCATCCGCGTTCGTTATGCAAACCTTTAGGGCGACAATTGCGCAACGCCCATCGTAAGGCGACGCTGTTTAATCGCCTGCGCCAGTTGATGCACCGCCATCGCGTATTTATCGCTGTTATTGTATTTTTTGATTACTTTGAAATTGGGGTGCACACGCCAGTATTCACTGCCGTTAGTTGCGCTCAGTTCAATGGTTGAGGTATCGCGATTATCTTTGGTTTGCTCCGCCACCGGCATATTGTTTTGCCAACCGTTACGCGAAAAATAATGCGCTACACTGCCGATCGCATCAGGCTGATCCCAGAGATTACGATGGCCATCGTTATTGAAATCGACCGCCAAAGTGCGGAAACTGCTGGGCATAAATTGGCCTAAACCCATTGCGCCGGCCCAGGAGCCTACCGGCTTAAGCGGCTCGTAGCCTTCTTCCCGGGTCATCAGCAAGAAATTTTCCAGCTCTGTAGTAAAAAACTTGGCGCGCCGTTGGGTATCGAATGCCAGCGTCGTTAAGGCATCAAGAATGCGCGTTTTGCCGATATTGCGGCCAAAAAAAGTTTCCACGCCGATAATCGCAACAATATATTCGGGATTGACACCGTAGGTAACGCCGGCTTTTTGGATGGCATCCGCATTGCTGCTCCAAAAGGCTACGCCATTATTGATATGCGCCTCGGTAATAAATTGCTGGCGGTAGCGCGTCCAGCCTCCGACCTTGGGCTGGACAGGTTTGGGGCCGTGGTATTGCGGCACGTTTTCTAAACGAATAACATAATCCAGACGTTGGGCTTTGGAAAACAAGCTGTTTAGATAGCTTTCCGAAAAGCGGTGTTCAAGCACCATGTGCCGGATGAAATTCTGCAACGGCAACGAGTTAGCGTAAGTCCCGGTTAAGGTTTGCGCTGGATATTCAGGGACACGATCGGGGAAATGATCGGAGGTGGTGACGGTATTGACATGCGGGGCATCGGTTTGGACTGCCGGGTTGCTTGCGCATCCGGTAAGGGCCAGCGCCAAGGCCAGTTTAGATAAGCGTTTATAGCTTTTATTTTTCACAGTTGTCTCTTTGTTGTTAAGCGTACTAATCGATACGGAAATTGTTATTTGTACTGCGTCACGCGTTTTTACTTCATTTTCATTTTCAAGCCGGCACTGCAAAAAAACACTTGATCGCAATGCCGGCCCATTAATTGAGCGGCTTTGCCGGACAGGTCGGCAAATTGCCGGGCCAAGCGGTTGCCGGCAATGATACCCAGCCCGACTTCATTGTGTACCAGCACCATGTCACAAGATAACTGTAGCACCGCTTCCAGTTCTTGCAAAATGTCCGCTTCCGAAATTTTGTGATAAAGCTGGTTGTTTAGCCACATCGACACGCATTCGACCAGCACCGGTCCCCGGCATTTTTGCAATGTTTCGAACAGTTTAACGGGTTCTTCGATAGTGATAAATAAATCCTGGCGGCGTTGTTGGTGAATCCGTATTCGCGCCTGCATCTCGTCGTCAAAAAACTCGTTCGTCGCCAGATAATACGGTTTATCGGTTGTGGCTTGGTCTAAAATATACGCTTCCGCTAACCGGGACTTGCCGCTTTTGATGCCGCCTATAAACAATGATTTCATGACAGCAAGGCTCCGACGCTTAATAGAGCCAAAACGATCAGATTAATGCCTGTTTTCATTTGCAATGCCTTGGTTAATGCCGCTTTATCGACCGGATTGAGCGCTAAGCCCAGTGTCGGTTTATGTTTTATTTGACCGTGATAACTGGCATCGCCGCCCAAGGCAATGCCCAAGGCGCCGGCCATTGCCGCAATCGGATAACCGGCATTGGGGCTTTCCAGTTTGTTGCCGTCGCGCCGTAAACATTGCCGGGCGCGCCGTTTGTCTGCCGCCAATACAACAATCAGCAGCGCGGTCAGTCGGGCGGGAATGAAGTTGGCTATATCGTCGACTATCGCCGCCGTTTTACCGAAATAAAAATACCGTTCGGTTTTATAGGCAATCATCGAATCCATCGTATTGATGGCTTTATACACGGCAATCCCCGGCAATCCGAACAGCAGCAGGTAAAACAGCGGCGCGATAACGCCGTCGCTGAGATTTTCCGCCCAAGTTTCCAAGCCGGCTTTATAGATTTCGGTTTCGCTCATGTTTTCGGTATCGCGGCTGACCAGATAGCTTAATGCCTGCTTGGGTTGTGCGGCGGTTAACAGGGCGGCGACGCTTTCGTGCAGCATATTCATGGCCAGACCGGTGGAGGCGAATATCGCCAAAACCATCAGCGACAATCCGTTTGGTAAAAGACTGCACAGATAAACCAGGATGACGCTTACCAAGAAAGTCAATGCGACTAAGCCGATCACCAACAGCGCTCCGGGTAAAAGCCGATTGCTGTAAAAACGCCGTTCAAACGCATTAATAAAATCACCCATCAACACTACCGGGTGTTTACAGGGAAATTCGCCAAACATCATATCGACAAGGTAGGCTAAAGCCGCTAACTCAAAAAACATCATAACTACTCAACAGTTAGAAAAAAATGGAACGCGGATGACACGGATTAGGCGGATTTACGCGGATTTTTTCTTTTTTATCTGTATTTATCCGTTCAATCAGCGTCGCCTAGAGGCGCCTACTTTTGGCATCCGCGTTCCATTATAAAACCTGTAACGCCTGCAAAATCGCGGCTATATCCAGGTTTTCTGCAACCATATCGGCAAAGCCCTGTATTTCGGCCTCGCGATAATGCGAATAGGCATAACCTTGATAGTGCGGATTGATGGCTTTAAAGTAACCGGTACGAAACGCGTCGGCATCAAATACGCCATGCACATGGGTTCCGGAGTACAGGTTGCCCTGATAATACAGCGGGTACTTGTCCATGCGGCCGCAGTGGATTTCATAGCCGCTAATACCGGAATATGAAAACAGCCGGTACTGTCCGCGTGCGAGTATTTTAGGGCTTTGGTAAACCACGGTATCGTCAATAAAACCGAGGCCTATTTCCACCGTGGCGGCATCATGCTCGAGCGCATCGGGATCGTGCAAACTTTGGCAGAGCATTTGATAGCCGCCGCAGATACCGAACACCGGCTTATTAAACTGCAAAATCCGCTCAAACAAGCCCTGACTTTTCAGCCATTGCAGATCGCGGATCACGGTTTTACTGCCCGGCAACAATACCATGTCGAAACCTTCCAGCGGCCGGTAGGCATGGATCAGTTCGACGTACAACTCAGGATCGCCCATCAGCACATCGAGATCGTTATAATTGCTCAGGCCCGGATAGGCGATAACCGCAACGCGGATTTTGACATCGTTCAGGCGCTGTTGATAATTGCGCAACGACTGCGAGTCTTCCATGTCGATATTCAACGGCTTAAACGGCAGCACCCCTAAAACAGGAATGCCGAAGCGTTCGGCGATGATTTTTTCGCCTTCGTCGAAAAAACGCCGGTCGCCGCGGAATTTATTGACCACCACTCCGATCAGGTTGCTGCGCATAACCGGGTCCATCAGCTCCAGCGTGCCGTAAATCGATGCAAACACACCGCCGCGTTCGATGTCCGCGACCAGGATGTTTTTGGTATTGAACGCATTGGCGATAAAGGTATTGGACAAATCCTTGTGCAGCAAATTCAACTCGACCGGCGAACCGGCACCTTCGGCAACCACCAGATCGTAGTCCTGCATTAGCCGCGAAAAGGCCTGACTGACTTGTTCTTTCAAGTTGTCGATTTCAGCATAATAGGCGGCAATCGATTGGTTCTGATAAACCAGTCCGTTGACAATTACCTGCACCGAACCGTTGCCGTGCGATTTGAGCAGCACCGGGTTAAACAGGTAACTCGGCTCCACTCTTGCGGCTTCGGCTTGCAGGCATTGCGCCCTGGAAATCTCCCGGCCTTCTTTAGTGACCGCCGAATTATTGGACACGTTTTGGGCTTTGAATGGCGCGACTTTTAGGCCCCGGTCGGCGAAAAGCCGGCACAAGGCCATGACCAGCGTGGTTTTTCCGGCATCTGAACTGGTGCCGAATACGGCTAATGGTTTCATTGTTGGTTTAATTTAAAGGGCTATATACGCCACGAAGGCACAAAATTTTTATTTTTCTAGCTATCGTTCCCACGCCGGAGAGATTGTGAAAATTGGTTTAAAAATTTTTATTATTTCTTAAGTTATTGATTTTTTAGCTAAGTACTGGAGTACAAACCTAGGTTTGTACTCCGAATTCTTAATGCTTTTACACTCTCCGGAGTGTGGGAACGATGTTGTTCACATTTTTTCCAGTCATGATAAAGATACTGTTTGTGGCTTTATGACAAATTTTCGGATCCATTATTACAACTTCTCGGTTAAAACAGATCAGATGGCTACATAGAGATAATTTTTAATGTAGGTTTTTCTTGTTAGCTTTACTCAAAAAGTCAAAATATCTTTGCAGGTTTTGAGGTTTCAATAATTAAATAAGGTAACTCCCAGCATAGCTGGGAGTTACCTTATTTAATTAGCCATTACCTTCCGTTAGTAGCAAGTTTTCAAAAGGATGATAGTTTTTCCCGCGATAAGTCCCAAAGTTACGTTGGTCAGTGGATAAAATTCGCCCATGTCCCCGCTAAATTATGTAGATTACCAGCAACATCTGAGTGGTTTTTACCGAAGTTTTTTTCTTGAATAGCCAAACTTCGGTTTAATAAATTTTCAGCTTTATCATAGAAGCCTTGAGCATGATATAGCAACACTAAATTATTTAAAGGAATTGCGACATTAGAATGATTTTCGCCCAACTCTTTTTCCGAAATGATTATACAGCGTCGGTACGAAGATTCGGCTTACCGCGTTACGAGCTTTTGTGTTTGTCTCTTGAGACAAGAAATCCCGTTTTTTCATCAACAACGCATGTTTGTTTACTCCCTTCATATCCATAACGCAAAGATCTGAATATTTCCGCGATAAACTTAATTAAGGCGCATTCTTTATTTTCAGATTGACAAATAAACTGATACAAAGCATTCCCCCATTCTTCAGACTTAGAAAACCTTATTTTAGGATGTAACTCTTGCATAATACTCTCAAAACTTTTCCCATTTTTAACTTCATTTTTTCTGAGAGAAAAACTGTTGTTAGGCGAAACTTTGTAGTAATTACAATAGGCTGCATATAATTCATCTGCGGAAAAATTTCCTATCTCAAAATCTGGATCACTGTTAAAAAACATGCCAAAAAAACTACCATCTACTATAGCTTTGTCAAGTACACGTTTATTGTCCCTTACATCATTATCTAAAAATATAAAACTAAATAAACATGATTTTTGGTCTTCTACTAAATTTTCTCTAAAAGAAAGACCTTTTCCGTTCCTCTCCACAAAACTCCCTTTTAAATTTATAAGCTGAATAGATTGTATTCCAGAAAAAACTTGTTTTAAAAAGCTATACTCTGTAATACCTTCTACATAGATTCTTGCTCTCAATGTATAGTCCAAACCTAAATAACGGATAAACTCCGCTTTAGTAGCAGGTTCATCCAAAATACGAGTAGAACCAAATTGTTGTTTCATAAAGTCATCAAAATACCATTGTCCTCTAGCCTTATTTTCCTCTGGCAGTTGTATATCAAGATAATATTCAGTTGCTCGTCTAAGAAACTCTGCCATTTCTAATAAGAGCATCGAAAAACCAAGTTTACCTTTTAATCTCAATCTTTCATCAGGTTTCATCATTCTTAGAAGCGCATGAACCGTAGAATTTTCATCTTCTATTTCAGCCCAACAAACTAAACCTTCACGAATTAAATTTATATTTTCGACACCTATTTCTTCGTAAATTTTTTTCAAATCAGTTTTGATTTCATTTTTCATGTTAATAGTATTTTCGTAAGAATTTCCATTTCTACTCAAAACTCTATTAAAAATAAACTCATGAAAGCAAACTTCTGTAACAATACACAAATCAACTATTCTTGAATAGACTAAAATATCACTCCAAATATTGCCATTCTTCAAGAGTGATTCTAATCTTTCTTCTTGTCTTTTATTTAAATTTTTTAGTCCTTTAATTGAAAATACTTGATAAGAGCAAATTCTATTTTTTAATAAAGAAAGCAAGCGATAAACTTCAAATGTTCTATAGGGATGAAAATATAGATCAACTTGATTCGCCTCACTTGTATCTGTATCAAAAATACAAGTCAAATCTACTTTTTCTTTTTCATTTAAACCATTAAAGACAAAACATTCATTACCAATCTCTTTGAGAAAATCATAATTGCAGTCATCTTTAATCGTCACTTTATCCGCCATCAAGATATTGAACTTTGATAAAGAAAACAATTTCTCTTTATGCAAGGTGTCCAGATGATAACTACTCAATTGAGAAAAATAACTAGATGAATTAAATAAATCTCTTTGCCATAAATTATTTACTATTATGAGTTTGCGAATCTCAAAAATATCAGAAATAACGGACTCGGAAAATAATGGAGAGTTTTTAATTTTAATAAACATATTTTTATTAAAAGCGCGGCAGGTCGGACTGACATAAAGAAACGCGGTAAAAGGCGTAATCTATAGGACGCAATAGCGTATTACGCCGTATGTTCAGCACAAATATACGGTAATAGAACCATGCTTGACGGATTAATGTGGCAAAATAATCAATGTGTGCGGCATAGTCCTTATCATCCATAAGGACATACTCCAAAAATTGACATTGCCATACCACGCTTACCACATGCAATGCGCACGGCCGCGTGGAACATCGGGGTTCAAGTTTTGCATCGTGCATAACGAAGTTTAATTTTAGATAAATAAGTAACTCTGCTTCGCTTGACGCTGCTTAATATTTTGGATACCAATAGTAAGCTCATCACGGCTGATATTATCGAACGCTTGTTGTCTATTTTGCATGGATCACCTTTAAAGGTATTTTTTTACTGGACGATATATTCGCTCCGTCCATCGCGTTCTGCTTAAGCAAGCTCGGGTTAACGCTAACGTAATCTGGCATTTGCCGTTTCGATGTATCTCATTGCAACAATAGAATAAGGAATCCCCGTCTCTTTAAAAACCAATATCCCATATTTTTTTCATATCCAATTCAAATCCGCTCAGCGTATCGTCCGCCGACAATAACTCCGGGTTATCCAAACTGAACATGGCTTGATGGGCCCGAAATACATAAACTTGCCTCTGTTCCGGATCAATTAACCAACCCAGACTTGCACCGTTATCCCTATATTCCTGCATTTTATTTTGCAATGTTTGCAAGCTATCGCTGGGCGAGCGTAGCTCTATAACAACATCAGGGCATAATGGCAAAAAACGCCGTTTTTGTTCAAGGCTTAAAAGCGATAAACGGCTTTTTTTAAGCCAAGACACATCGGGGGAACGAATGGCGCCATTCGGCAAGATAAATCCGCCTGACGAATCAAACACAACTCCGCTCCCTTCTGTTTCGGCCCAAATGGACAGCAGGGTAATTAATCTGGAATTTCGCCAACTCGTCTCACCGCCGGTAGGGGCCATAATTTCACAATCTCCCTGAGCGCTACGCTCAATCCGCAATGCTTTATTGGCCTGACAAAAGTCAAAAAACTGGTCATTAAGCCAATGCATTGATGACGGCCAGTGAAGCACCACCGGCGTTAATTGCATATTTTGATTAACGGCATTTATCGAACTCATATCCGGGCTCCTCATTTCTGTACATCGGCTGGTCAGCGCTCAACCGGGTTTTTTCTATCATTCTCACTAAAAGACTAGCATTTAAACCGGAACACAGTCATCCCCTTCAGCTACGTTCAAGGCTCGACGGCACAGATGCCGGAGAGCAATTACCGCAGGCACAAGAAAAAACTTAAAGCGTCGTGTCTTCGTGGGGAGTTTTTTATTTTTTAACGTTTTTAAAGCTATGAGCAAGCCGGGCTATGGCCTGCTCATCCTTGACCGCAAAACGCACATAGCTTTTATCCAAACCCTCAAAATTGTCGCAGACCCGGACTAAAATCCGTGAAGATTCCAATTGCGCCTGCAACTGATAACCGTCAATGCCGTCCGCCAAGCGCGCCAGCAAAAAATTGGCCTGTCCCGGATAAATCTTGTCGAACAAGCCCGAATCTTGCAAGGCTTGATACAGTAAATTGCGTAAATATGCGGCCTGTTGGCGGGTTTGTTCTATGAACGCGGTATTTGCCAAAGCCTGCTGCATATAGGCCATGTCCAGGCTGGATAATTTCCAGGCCGGTTCAAGGCGGTGCAGTTCGTTTATCGCCGCCGTTGCGGCCAGAATAAAGCCGATGCGGATACCGGCGCAGCCGTAGAATTTGCTTAACGATTTAATGACATAAAGCTTATCGTAATGCGCTATGTGTTCCGCAACCGAATCCGCCTTGCAAAAATCCAGGAACGATTCGTCGATAATGATCGTGCAATCTGCCGCCTGCCATGTCGCCAATAGTTCTTGCAGATCGTAAAGCCGACCATCCGGCGTAGACGGGTTAACGAAAATCACCGTGCTGCGTTTGGGAATAGCCGCCATCCGACTGCCAGGGATGGCGGAGGTGTCGCAATTGGTAGGGAACCCATGCGACAGTCGGTTGAAGCGGTCGATATTATGCACTGTACAACCCAGCTCCCCGGCAATATGCGCATATTCGCCATACAAAGGCGTATATAAAACTAGATCTTTCGGCTGCAAGCTGCGCAACAACGCGAAAATAGCCGAACTTGCGCCGTTAAATAGTTCAATGTCAATGCCGGACGGATAAGGGTAACGCTGTCTGATAGCTTGTTTTAGCAAACTGTAATCAGGATCGGCATAAGCTCCCAGCTGTACTTGTTGCAGACAACTTAAATCGGCCGCTTGCTCCGGGTTAATGTTGGCCGAAAAATCCAGCACCTGTTCCGGCAGGCAACCGAGGTGTTGCGCAAATCGATAAATATTGCCGCCGTGGTTCATTGGTAATTTAAGTGTTTGAAACGAGTGAAAACAGGGTTCATTATAAATTGATGTATTCGACGTAAAGATAATCGCCAGTTTGCCGCAGTTTATGCACGGAGCCCGGATCGATCCGCAGTTGAAAGGAATTGGCTAAGGGCATGTTTAAAGCCCGCGCCAACAAGGCCCGAATAACGCCCGCATGGGTTATCACTAAAACTTGTTCGGCTTTGGCGGCTAATAAATCCTGCCAGAAACTGCCTGTACGCTGGTACAAATCTTCAAAATTCTCGCCGTTTGGCGGTGCGGCAGTCACAAAGTTATTGCTCCAATGCTTTAAAGCATCGGCTTCAATGTCGTCAAAACGTTTGCCTTCCCAAGCGCCGAAATCAAGTTCCTGCAAACGCGCATCGGTGGTTATCGTATCGGAAAAGGTTTTAGCCAATTGCAGACAGCGCGTTAAAGGACTGCTGAAAACTTTGCAGTCCTCCTCAAACTCGGGCAATTTCTGATGCAGATCGGTCATCTCATCGGGAAAACTATCCGCCAGAGCCACATTACTTTGCCCGTAACATAATCCCGGATCGGCAGCGGTTTGGGTGTGGCGAATTAAATAAATATCCATAAGGCACTCACGCTTAAATAAAAAACAGTTTCGGCAAGTTGCTGGCTTGCGCCCAGGCAATCGCCGGTATAGCCGTCGATACGGCGGTAAAAATAATGTCCGAGCAGTACGGTTGCAAGCAGTGCCGGAACGATTGCCAAAGCACATAGAGCCGGCAGCAACGCCAACGGCAACAAGGCTATGACGGAAGCAAAAGCCAATTCCCAAAAGTTAGGCTGATAGATTGCGATCGAGGCTTTACTCCGATGTTCCCGCGCATAAGTATAACGGTACATCAGCAACAATGGCGACAAGCGGCTGATGCTATGCCCGGCCAATAAGATTAACGGCATAGCGGCGGCCGGTATTGCGGCTAGTAGGCTAATCTTCAATAGCAGCAGCAACAATAAACCGAGAAAGCCGTAAACGCCGAGATGGGAGTCTTTCATGATCTCCAGAATGCGCTGTTTGTTGATGCCGCCGCCGAAACCGTCGCAAACATCGGCGAAACCGTCTTCATGCAATGCGCCGGTTATTAAAAGGCCGGTGATTAGCGCCAAGATCACCGCAGTAGTCTGCGGCCAAATTAAAGCCGAGAGGTAAAAGCTTAATGCCGTGATACCGCCCACCAACCAACCGATCAACGGTAAATAAACGGCTGCCTGAGGCAATTGCTGGTAATCCAGCGTTTGAGGGTAGGGCAGGCGGGTGTAGAAGCTGAGGGCTAGCAGGAATAGCTTGGGATGGGGCATGATTACGCCCTATCTAACCAATAATCAGGTTTCCGATGTAAGTGTGCTACAGCGATAATAATGATTTTGCCGACATCTATGCCATACAAAATTCCGTAAGGAAAGCGTTTAACCAAACAACGCCTTACACTTTTTTCAATCAAAATATAAGATTCGGGATAGCTGATAACTCTTCTAATTGCAGCATCAAACTCATTTAAAAACTGCATGCCTAAATTTTTCTGTTGAGTTTCATGCCATTCAAAAGCTTGGTCCAATTCGGTTTGTGCGCTTTCAAGAAACTCGATTTTCATTTGTACTTTTGCATAACCGATTCATAACTTATTGTTTTTAGCTCACCCGCTTTATAGGCTTGCCATCTTTTTTGTGCTTCTTCACGCCAGATAGCATCAATTTCAGGATTAGGCGTATCCAAATCGGCAAGGAGTAATTCCGCCAAGCGTAGTTTTTCTAATGAAGGTAATTGGCTAACCTGTTGGTAAAGCTCTTGGCTGTTAAGCATGGTTGTGTCTCCGAAAGTTGTTTGTAACGCCATGATGGAGCGTGGTAACGATGACGAGTGATTTTAAAGTAGTTAAACGATCCAAGATAAAAAACTGGCGTTGATTCTTTAACGATCAACCCCAGCCTCGGCAAACGTGGCCATCTCATTCAAAAACATGACTGCCGATTGTACCAGCGGATAGGCCAAAGCAATGCCGGAACCTTCGCCTAAACGCAATTCCAGATTCAGCAAGGGCTTCGCATTGAACTGACTTAATAAAGCCTGATGGCCCTGTTCGCTGGAAATATGGCTGAACACGCAGTAATCCAACACCTGGGGATGCAGCTTGTAACCGATTAACAGCGCGGTGCCGGCAATAAAGCCGTCGACCAAGATAAGCATGCCTAATTCTGCGGCTTTGAGATAAGCGCCGACCATCATCGCGATTTCGAAACCGCCGAAAGTGGCCAGTACCGACAAGGGCTCGGTTGCGTCTTTATGTTTATTTAACGCCCGCTGCAATACGGTTACCTTATTTTGCAACTGCTGATCGTTTAAACCGGTGCCTCGGCCTACGCAGCGCAGTAGCGACAGCCCTGTTAAACGATGCATCAGTACGGCGGCGGATGAGCTATTGCCGATACCCATTTCGCCGAAGCCGATGCAGTTACAACCGTTTTTATGTTGCTGTAAAACCAGCTCGGCTCCGGCTTGAATGGCTTTGGTGCATTCTTCGGCGCTCATCGCAGGATGAGTTAGAAAGTTTCGGGTGCCTTGGCCGATCTTTGCCTTTATCAATTTCGGCTGGCTGTTGAACTCGGCATTGACTCCCGCATCGACAATCAATAACTCTATATCGTGCTGCTTGGCAAACACACTGATCGCCGCGCCCCCGGACAAAAAGTTGGCGACCATTTGCGCGGTAACGGTTTGCGGATAAGCGCTGACTCCGGCTTCAACAATGCCGTGGTCTCCGGCAAAAATGAGTATGCACGGTTTGTTTAAACTCGGATTCAGGCTGTTTTGACACAATCCGATCTGCAACGCCAGCGCTTCCAATTGTCCCAGCGAACCCAAGGGCTTGGTTTTTTGGTCGATTTTGTTTTGTAAAGCATTGGTCAGTGTTGACGGGCGTGGAGGGATGACAAAATTTAGCGGCACGGTGTGTTCCAAACGTTTTCGAATAATAAGTCTTTAAGGTTTTTACGATCCGCCCATTGTGCCTGTTCCAGCATCGGTTTGTCGTAGAATTTATCGACATGCCCGAGACATAAAACCGCGAACGGCTGACTGTCTTCGGGCATGTTTAACAAGGTTTTCAGGGCTTCCGGTTCGAACATCGACACCCAGCCCAAGCCTATGCCTTCCGCCCTGGCCGCCAGCCACATGTTTTGTATCGCGCAGGCCAGCGAGGCCAGATCCATTTCCGGCAAGGTGCGGCGGCCGAAAATAGAGTGCTCCCGTTGCTCGCATAAGGCGGCAATCAGCACTTCGGGGCATTCCAGTATGCCTTCCACTTTCAGCTTCATGAACTCATCCTCGCGTTCGTTTAAAGCCTTGGCGGTCAGGATGCGTTCCTGCTCGACCAATGCATGGATGGCTTGGCGAAGGGCAGGGCAGCTGATGCGGATAAACCGCCACGGCTGCATAAAACCGACGCTGGGGGCATGATGCGCGGCATTAAGCAGGCGCAGCAACAGTTCGGGATCGATCGGATCGGGCAAAAAATGGCGCATATCGCGGCGCTCATAAATGGCTCGATAGACGGCGGCACGTTCCGCATCAGAGTAACGGTTTTGGCTCATGTATGGAATTGAGTGCCGCTACTGGTTAAAGGGCTACGGCGCCATAAAAATACCGCCCATACCACAACGGCAAGCTCAACAGTGAACGACCAGTGCAGTACGAAGTTTAGCCACCAGGGGTGATAGAGTGCCGGAACCGTAAAAAAAGCGTAGGGTTTGTTAACGAAAGGCGCAAACCACCAGATATCGCCGACAATGCTGTCAAGAAGCATATGAATGAAGCCGTTGAGCGAGAAGATCGTTGCGAATATCGCAGAATTCTTGATTTGAGCCGTGCTGAGCCAAATAACCGCTATCAATAATAAAACGGCCCATACGATAGGGAAGTGGGTGAAATAGGTGTGATGGTGATGTTGCCGATGATCAACGAGGTAAAAATACGCCATATCCAGATCGGGCGCGACGGCTCCGAGAACGCCTGCCCACAGGTATGGCCTTAGTGTTGCGCCTCGCGACTCAAAATAAGGAAACAACAACTTTGACAGGACATAGCCTGCGGGTAAATGGCTGATGATCATGTCAGCCTTAATTAGACATTATAAGGATGCGCTGCCTCAAAACCATGCACTTTGGCTTTGGTGGTGAAAACCGGCGGCGTCCAGTTGTCCTGCTTTTGTCCGGCCAGGAATTCCGCCAGCCACAAGGCCTGATTGCGTATCGGCAAAATGAAGGCGTAGAGCTTTCCGCTCGGCAACTCGGCGACATCGCCCAGCGCGTAGATAGACTCGTCGCTGGTTTGCATCTGCTGATTAACCTTGATGCCGCGGCCTATTTCGAGGCCTGCAAGTTCCGCCAATTCGGTGCGCGGTTTAAATCCGCAAGCAACGATCAGTCCGTCAAACTCGGCCGTCACCTCGGTTCTTACGCAAACCTTGTCCTCTTCTTTGATAAATTCCTTTACCGCCTGGTTTAACAGCACTTTAACGCCGGAGTCCTGTAATACATTAAGCAACAAGGTAGAATCCTCGGCCGCCAGCTGACGTTCCATTAACCGATCCATGGCATGAAACAGGGTAACGTTATCGCCTGCTGCCGCTAAATCGGAAGCGACTTCACAACCGATTAAACCGCCGCCGATAATTGCCCAGTTAGGTTGTTGGTTCTGGTTTAACAGCTCACGCCGGAATTTACGCAAGGCTTTCAAATCGACTAGGCTGTTCAAGCAAAAAAACAGCTTTTCATACGGCCTGAATGGCGGTGGAATGAACGCGGAAGAACCTTGCGCAAGTATCAGCTTATCGTATTGCAAGGCTTTTTCCTGACAGGAACCGTTGATGTCTATGGATTTACCGACGCGGTTAATGGCCGTTACTTCGACGCCGCAGAGCACATTAATGTTGTTTTCGCGCAGTCTCTCAAAGGGCTTCAGGATGATGGACTGTTCAATATCGGCCTTGGTAAAGCCGCGGGACAGCAGCGGCCGCGAATAGTAGCCGTCGTGCTCCCTGGTTACCAGCGTGATTTCGTCATCGTCGGCCGATAACGCGCGGTACTTCTCGGCAAAGCTGACGCCGGCAACGCCTGAGCCAATTATAACAATCTGCATGTTCTTTCTCGGTAAGATGGATTAGTCCATTAACTCATAGGCGCTTTTTTCCGCGCCGCATTCAGGACAACGCCAATCATCGGGAATATCCTCCCATAATGTGCCCGGCACAATACCGGTATCCGGGTCGCCTTCCGCTTCATCGTAAATATGGCCGCAAATATTGCACTGGTATCGTTTGTAATCAGACATAACCATTCCTCAATTTAATATCAAAATAATGTTAAAGCACCCCAGACTTTAACAGGTCTATTTTAATTTTCAATCCGAATCTACGGCTTTCAGTCTATACAAAGCGGAAATGTCTTCATCGCCATAGCCTGCCGCCATTAAGCGCTCGTAATCGGCGATGGTCATGTCGGTCAGCGTGGTCGATGCGCCGGTTTGTTTGGCCATACTCCGGCAGATAAGCAGGTCTTTATGATGCAGTGCGAGTTTAAAGCCCGGAGCAAAGATGCCTCGGGTCATGGTGGAGCCGCGATGTTGCAAAAACCAATTGCCGGATGCGCCGCCGGAGATGATTTCGATCACTTTTTCCATCGGCAAACCCTGAGTCTGTGCGAAAGCCAGTGCTTCAGTCACCGCCTGATTGATGCCGGCACCCATGATTTGGTTGACTGCTTTGGTGGCTTGGCCGGAGCCGGTAGCGCCCATGTGCATAATGCAGCGGGTCATGGTTGCCAGCACCGGGCGAGCTTGTTCCAGTGCCGCCGGATCGCCGCCGACCATCATCGCCAAGGTGCCGTTTTTAGCGCCCTCGACGCCGCCGGATACCGGCGCGTCAAGGAAAACCGCCTGTTTTTCAGCCAGCCTGGCGGCGGCTTGTTTGGCGGTATCGCCGCTGACTGTAGACATATCGACGACGATAGAACCGGGTTTGATCGCTGCCGCCACTGTTTCTACGACGGCTAAAACATCGTTGTCGGCGGAGACGCAAATCAGCACTATATCGACGTTTGCAGCGAGTTCTTCAGGCTGGTCGAAGGCGATCACATTAAGCTCTCCGGCCAGGTTTTGCGCCTTTGCCGCCGTGCGGTTATAAACGCCGGTCAAATATCCGGCTTTTGCAATATTTTTGGCCATGCCGATGCCCATCGCACCTAGGCCGATCATGCCTGCTTTCATGTTATTTTTTCCAAGGTTGTTTAATGCTACGAGTTTCGTAGGATACGTATCGTATACCCTTTTTCTGCCAAATAGTGCTGACGGGGTATTGGGTATCAACTTATTTAATGAATAGCGCACGCAAGCTTATCTCGTGCTCGTGCGACGCAATTGTAGTGTTGACTTCATTGGCCGTATTAACCAAGAGGTCATTGTGCAATACCAATCAGAAATTTAAAAATACTTGCAGACCTGAATGATGCAAGGCATTCAGCCCAATAGCGGCTTCATCTAATAGGTAACAGCGCTTATTGCTTGAAAATGTTGAACTCTCTATGCTAGCTAACAACCTGAAAATACGATGTCATTTGAATTCTCCGGAGAAAGCCATGAAAACAAAATCGCTGATTCCCCTGGTGTTGGCTGTTGGTTTAGTGTCGGCATGCGGCGATATGAATCCGCATCCGATGGATATGAATCTGGCTGTGCAAAACGCGGCATCCAAGGCCGATCATGAAGCGTTGGCGAGGCATTATGAGGATGCGGCACAAGAAATGCGGGTTAAAGTTGATGAATACAAGAAACTTCTGGCCCAATATGAGTCAAAAAGTTATCTCTACGGTAGACAGGCGGAAGATTTAAAAGCGCATGCTCAACAATTAATTGATGTCTATGAAAAAGCCGTCGAAGCAAACTTGAAAATGGCCGATATGCACCACCGGATGTAAATGTTTCCGTCGCCCGGTCGGTTAATCAGAGCCGTCCGCTACGCCTTAGCCTTCGGTTAACCTGCCAGTGATAGATGCCGGCGAGCAACGGACGAATCAACGGTAAGCCGATCAGCCAAGCTAAAGGTTTCAATACAGGCACTTTGCTCATCAGCAGGATGTAAGCATCCATTTCGGACAGAATTTGCCGATTCTCATCTTGAACGTGCAGTTCAGTTAGCGCCTTGTGCGGATCGATGCCGATTTTACGCAGTTGCCGGTCCTGGCCGGTAATGTCGATCCAGCAGACGTTTTCGCCTGCTTGCCCGGCGAGTTTTTCATAGGTCGATCTGTCTTTGACGCATTTTGGACAGGCGCCATCGTAATAAACCTTAATTTTGGCTTTATCTTGATTCATGTTTATTGCCTCCGATTAAGCGGGGTAATTAGGAACTTACATTTCTCTATGGCTATATTGCGAACTTTAGGCGTAGCATCGTGCCTGGGCGGGCCAATACGTTCATGCGGCTATGCGGCAGAAATGCTGCACGATGAATTTGTTCGGCAAAAACCTGAACAACAACGTCTGCAACTCCAATGGTACATGGTTTATCCCGGCAATCACCGCTCAAAGCAGAAACAATTAGCCAAGCTTAATCAATCGGTCAGCCGTTTTACTCAATATTGGACCGAACAAAACCAAGTTTTTCTGGTTATTGGCGGCGATCATTCCTGCGCCTTGGGAACTTGGGGCGGCGTGCTTAATGGTTTGCGGGGGCCCGATCAATTCGGTCTGATCTGGCTGGATGCACATATGGATGCACACACCTTTGCGACCTCTCCATCCGGTAATATTCACGGCATGCCGCTGGCCGCCTTGCTTGGTTTAGCGGACAAAAAGCTGGCGAAGATGTATCCCGGCTACCCTTTTATCAAACCGGAAAACCTCGTTTTAATCGGTGTTCGAAGTTATGAACACGCGGAATACGATCTATTAAAGCAAGCCGCGGTAGAATTTGTTTTTGCCCGGCAGATTAATGGGTTTGCCCAAGAGTTAATTAAAGTCATCGATAAGCTCAGCCTGTCTTGTCGGGCTATTGGCATCAGTATTGATTTGGATTTTATAGACCCTAAAGATGCTCCCGGCGTAGAAACGCCTGTTCCACGAGGCATCAGAGCCGAAGAGCTGATCGAGGCACTTTCATTGATTAATCGGCATCCTAACGTATGCGGCCTGGAAATAAGCGAATTTAATCCTGAAAAAGATTGCAATAATAAAACTTTACATTTGATGCAAGCGATTATTGAGGCGTTCTACGGAGAAGCTTGATAACGAGCATGAAATAAATTACCTGATTAGCAAGCTGTTTCAGCTAGCACTGCCCTATCGGCATGAACGCCTATGGTCGTAGGGGCAATCCCTTGTGGTTGCCCAGTGGGCAGGCACAAGGCCCGCCCCTACAACACCCTGGCTGAAACATCTTGCTAATCAGGATAAATTAAGCAATTTTCACTTTTCTCACTTTGTATCTTGGGTAGAAGCATCCAGCCATTTTTAGGAACGGCATAGTTCCATCGGCCAAGACGTGCATTCACGGCAGGCCTTACTGCCGCCCCGCTTAAAATGAAAGCCCCGTTTCATATCTCTGCGAATATAAGCGTGCTTTTCGTGGACCAATCGATTCATTCTAAATTGTACAGGTCAAAATGATTGCAAGCGGATAGGGGCTCCACGGTCCGTGCCGTCTGTACTTTTTTGCAAGCTTAAAAAGCCGAACGCCCTGCCGACGTCCCCCATTTCTAAAGCATCCTACCTTTTTTCGTGTCAAAATATGCCTTTACCTTAAATGTATTAAATCGAGAACTTAAAGTCTTTATGAAAATTGCTATTTTATCCCGCAACCCCAAACTGTATTCGACCTCTCGGCTGGTTAAAGCCGCAGAAGCGCGAGGTCACAAGGTACGGGTTCTGGATGTATTGCGTTGCTATATGAATATTACCTCGCATAATCCTTCCATTCATTATCGGGGTGAAGACTTAACCGGATTTGATGCTGTTATTCCCCGAATCGGCGCTTCAGTTACTTTCTACGGGACTGCGGTATTGAGGCAATTCGAAATGATGAATGTTTTTCCTTTAAACGAATCGGTGGCCATCTCACGGTCGCGCGATAAATTAAGGTCGACGCAGTTGCTTGCCAGAAAAGGTATCGGCTTGCCGGTAACCGGATTTGCCAATAATCCTGATGATATTGAAGATTTAATTGCTCAAGTCGGCGGGGCGCCCCTGGTTATTAAATTGTTGGAAGGAACTCAAGGCATAGGCGTCGTTTTGGCGGAAACTCATAACGCCGCAGAAAGTGTTATTCAGGCTTTTATGGGACTCAAAGCCAACATTATGGTGCAGGAGTTTATCAAGGAAGCCGGCGGCAGCGATATTCGCTGCTTTGTAGTGGACGGCAAAGTCGTTGCCGCGATGAAACGCCAGGCAACGGCAGGCGAGTTTCGGTCAAATTTACACCGCGGCGGTTCCGCGGCTTTAGTGCGTTTAACGCCTGAAGAGCGCTCTACCGCAGTACGGGCGGCAAAAATCATGGGATTGAATGTGTGCGGCGTCGATATGCTGCGTTCCAATCACGGTCCGGTCATTATGGAAGTTAATTCATCTCCCGGACTACAAGGTATCGAGACTGCCAGCGGCAAAGATATTGCGGATTTAATCATTCAATTCATTGAAAAACGTTTTGAGACCCTGGAAATCTCTAAGGACAAATCGCCTACCAATACCACCACTAGAACCCGTACTCGCGGTAAAGGTTAAGCCTGCGGTCGGCTTCGACCGTAAAACGCGCCACCTAATCTTTCAATTATCGTTAAGAAGGTAAAACATGCCGGATTTTAAAAAATACCATTGTTTGGAATGTGAACATATTTATGACGAAGCCAAAGGAGACCCGGACAGCGGTATTGCACCGGGAACGCGCTGGGCGGATATTCCAGATAGCTGGGATTGCCCGATCTGCGGCGCTCCGAAAAGTTTTTTCAAGTTGGTGGAATAATCGAACGCTTGGCTCCGGGGAGATCAAAAATGAAACATAATCGTGCTTTTTGTATTGCCTACATGGAGCTAGGTAACAGGCGTAAGCAGGGAGCGCTAGCTTTATCCTATGACATCTCATCGATCAAAAGCGCTCAAAAACTGATTTTGGCGCTGCTGATGTCTTGCCCCTTTAACGTATTCGCAGCCAATACCTGGAGCTACCATCAAGAAAACGACCGCTTAAGCAACCGAACCTACAGTTTTGCCCTATCGCCTCTGCCGACTCGCGGTCTTTACGACAATCTCAGGCTGGAAATCCTCTGCAAGGATAATGTCTTGCAAGTGAGTGCTGATGCCGACAGCTTGATCGCCTCGCAAGGCAGCGCTTTCGATTTTGAATATCAAATCGACAAAAACCCTCCCGTTACGCTGCAAATGAAAACCTTTCCGGACTCAAAGCGAAAAGGCTATACAGAAGAACATGCCAAACGCATCATTGACGACTTATTGACCGGACAAGCCGTTTTTATCCGTATCAACACCATGATACAAAAAGTCCTGTCTGCCGCAATGCCCTTAGAAAACGCCGCAGGGCCCATTAAACAGGTCATGGCCGATTGCGGCCTTAATGCAACGGCTGAACCCGCCTATAGTCTGAGCGAATTTGAACAAGACTTCGGCAAACTGCCTCCGGAGCAACAACAGCAAGTGTTGAGCAAAATCAAAAAAATCATCATGGAAGCGCAAAAGGCTCTTCTAATAGAGAAATGAGATTACTACTCAGCAGTTAAAACTAGCCTCTGCTGAACAATGCCGAAATGGGTATAATTACCGCCATTCTCGAACGCCGAACCGCCTGGAAAACATTGCCATGAAATCACAACCTATTTTTGATTACCCCCTTTTTGCCCTGGGATTTAGAGCTTTTTTTGCCCTGGCCGGATTGGCGGCGCTGATTCTGATTGTCTTTTGGAATGCCATGTTCAAAGGCACTTTTATGCTGGAACATTATTTTCCCGATAGCTACTGGCATGCGCACGAGATGCTGTTGGGCTATGCCGTCGCCGTCATTGCCGGGTTTTTATTGACGGCGGTTAAAAACTGGACAGGCAGATCGACCTTAACCGGCGATCAATTGGCAAGCTTGTGCTTGTTATGGCTTTATGGCCGCATTCTGCCGTTTTATGCAGGCTTGTTGCCTGATGTCTTGATTGCATCGGTGGATTTTGCCTTTTTGCCGGTCTTGGCTTATCAAGTCAGCAAGCCGATCATTGCGGTAAAGCAATATAAAAATATGTTTTTTCTCGGGCTGTTGCTGCTATTGGCTTTGGGGAACGGCTTGATCCATGCTGAAATGTTGGGCTTACAGGCAAACACGGCGGCAACCGGAATCCAGCTGGTTGTTGCGACTATTATTATCCTGATATTGATCATTGCCGGGCGAGTGTTTCCTTTTTTTACCGAACGCGGCATTCCGGGAACGCTGATCATCAGAACCCCGATGCTGGATAACTTGTCGATAGCTTCAGCCGTTATTGTATTTGCCCTGCAAATATTCGGCATCTCAGGAACCTTGCTCGCCTTGGCCGCGATCGTTGCCGTTGCCGTTAATGTCGCCAGACTGGCCGGTTGGTATGTGCAACGCATCTGGTACGTGCCGCTGTTGTGGGTGCTTTATGTCGGTTACGGCTGGGTGGTGCTAGGTTTTATATTAACCGCATTATCGGCTTATTCCGTAGTGTTGCCGTCGTTGGCGCTGCATGCTTTTACGCTGGGAGGTATCGGCGTGTTAACTCTGGGGATGATGGCGAGGGTATCGTTAGGCCATACCGGTCGCGCGCTGAAGGCTTCCAATGCGATAGCCGTCGCGTTTATATTGATTAATGCCGCGGCTTTGTTTCGGGTTTTATTGCCGATAGCGATGCCGCACTGGTATGAAATTTTAATTTATGTATCGACACTGTTCTGGCTGGCGGCATTCTCCCTGTTTGTGTTTGTTTATGCGCCGATTTTAACCGGCGCCAGAATTGACGGCCAGGAGGGTTAATGCTGTCTAAACTGGATGGCATTGTTGAGCTGATAACCGGCTCCCTGGTGTTGTTTTCCAGTATCGGTATTTTCGTGCTGACCTTAAACGCCCGTTATACTCATGCCATCGGCCGGGTCAGGGATCTTTACGAAGAGCTGAAAGCCGGTCAGAATGCAGAAAAACTGACCAAGGAACTCAATGCCATGGTGTATCGGTGTCACGTGCTCAAATGGAGTTTCGGCTTGCTGTTGTGCAGCGCGATAAGCAGCGGCGTGTTTATGCTGGGCTCGATCGCTTTGCGCTTTACCGATCGGATCAGCGCCGAGGTTTTGATTTTATTTGTCGTGTTCAGCGTGTTGTTTATTTTCAGTTCTATGGTTTGCCTGTTTATCGATGTGCTGGCTTCTTTAAGGGCAACTATGATTCATATTGAAAGAGCGAAATAGCAGGGGCATAACAGTATGATTCAAAAAACAATTATATTCTTGATGCATTCTAAAATTCAGGGACGATGATTATGACTATTTCATTATCCGCAGCCGAGGGCATGCCGTCTGCGTCTTTTCCGCCATACGCAGCATCAACATAAGCGACATGACAATGCAAATTACCCCGGCAAAGGCTTCAGACATCCCGGCACTTTGTCAATTACTGGCTATTTTGTTCACTCAAGAGGCAGACTTCAAGCCGGATCACGAAGCACAAAGCCGTGGTTTGGCGCGCATCATTAACAATCCGGAAATCGGGCTTATCGTTGTCGCCCGTCAAGACGGCCAGGTTGTGGCTATGGTCAATCTTCTCTATACGGTATCTACCGCACTCGGCGAACGCGTTGCGCTACTGGAAGATATGGTGGTTTCCCCTAACGCTCGCGGCTCCGGCATCGGCTCTCGGCTGTTGGCGCAAGCCATACAACTTGCACGATTGAACGGGTGCAAACGCATTACTTTGCTCACCGATAGTGCCAATGAGCCGGCGCAGCGTTTTTACCAAAAGCATGGCTTCGGTTTTTCGGCGATGATTCCTCTGCGCCTTGCATTGAACGATTAATCGTGCGTTTGCAAGCAACGTTGCGATAGGGCGCGGATTAAACGGATTTGACCGGTGTTAATCAATTAATTCCGTCGCCTGCTTTTGGCATCCGGATTCTATTTTTCTAATTGCCGAAGAGTTCCAAGCAAAAGCATAAAAGCGTGATCTCTATCCATTGTCCTGTTGTTTAGACTAAGTTATTCTTCGCAAAAGGATATTTCGGCAAAACTTAATGGATAAGGTACTGCTATTGATGTCGGCGTAATGAGCCGAAAACAATGTAAATTTTTTTGTTATATAGAGGATAAAAATATGAGAACCATGCGTTTAACTACTTCAATGTTGGCTTTGGCCTTGATCATGGCGGTTCCGGTAAATGCCGAGGCTGTCGGCAAAAATGATCTCGTTCGTTGCAGCGAAACCGGTTATGTCGGTTCAAGCGCGGATTCGTGCGGCGGGGATAACTTAAGCCAAGGCCTTATTCAGATCAGCGCTGCCGGCAAAGTTTCGGTTACCGTCACCGGCGCTCAAGCCGATCCGTATAGTCTTTATGAGGTTTATTGGTTGCCCGTCGGTGAGTCGGTTGCTGCCGCTCGCTTGATTGGTCATTTTGTTACCGATTGCAACGGCGACAGTATAAAAAATTCAGGCAGCGCAGGCACCGCTTGGCTTAAGACGATTACCCAAGCGGCCGATATAAAATCGACCGCTTATGCCAATATCTACACGTTGGTTGGTAATGTCGGCTCAGGTGTATTTTTGGTTTACGATCGCGGCCCTTATTCCTATGATCCCAGTGTTACCGCGCCCTGCAATCCAAAGACGCTGACTGAGTACAATACTACGTCTTCTCCAAACGATACCGGGGCTGCCAAAGCAACCACGCCTTTCGCCAACCCGTCTGTGCTACCGGACTATAAAATACAATTTATGTCGGGTTACCATAACTAAGTAGACGTAAATAAATAACTCATACTTTTTGTCTGTTTCAATATAATGGTGGAATGATTGATATCGCAGTTATAGATAGCATAAAAAGAAAGTTCCAGCGCATGAAAGCGGAATTGGATGAGAGAGGGCTTCGTTG
>JAUGSS010000215.1:0-23974 GCA_044426515.1 Methylococcaceae bacterium
TAGGTCTTGGTCACGTTGGTGTTGGATAGCGTCGGGGTCAAGGTCGCTGCCGTAATGCTTGCTGCAACAGCCTTGGTGTCGGCATCCAGCACATAGTCGGAAGTTAAGCTGCTGTTGGAACCGGCGATGCTGCTGATCGCAAGGCCGGAGACGCTAACTTGGGTGGCATCGGCGACGTGAGCGCTGTCATAAGCTATACCGGTGTTGCTTAGGGTGGCGTCGGTATCGCCGGCAATCAAGCCGATGAAGTTAAAGGTTGGCGTCAGGTTGCTGTTAGTGCTGCCATCGTAGATTTTAGTAACGTTGGTGTTGGATAGCGTCGGGGTTAAGGTCGCCGCCGTAATGCTTGCCGCAACAGCCTGGGTGTCGGCATCGAGCAGGTAGTCGGAAGCCAAGCTGCCGTTGGCGCCGATGATGCCGCTGATCGCCAAACCGGCGACCGTGACTTGACTGGCATCGGCAACGTGGGCGCTGTCATAGGTGAGGCCGGTGTTGCTCAGCGTCGCATCGGTGTCGCCGGCAACCAGGCCGGTAAAACTGAAGGCTGGGGTCAAGTCGCTGAAGGGGGTGCCGTCGTAAGTCTTGCTGACGTTGATATTGGACAGCGTTGAGGTCAAAGTGGCCGCAATAATATTGGCCGGAACATTCTTACTGACGGCATCCAGTACGTAGTCGGAAGCTGCGCTGCCGTTGGTACCGGCTATAGTGCTGATTGCCAGGCCGGAGACGGTCACTTGGCTGGCCTCGGCAACGTGGGCGCTGTCATAGGCGATGCCGGTGTTGCTTAGGGTGGCGTCGGTATCGCCTGCAACCAGGCCGACAAAGGTAAAGGTTGGCGTCAGGTTGCTGTTAGTGGTGCCGTCGTAGGTCTTGCTGACCTTGGTGTTGGACAGTGTCGGGGTCAAAGTGGCCGCCGTAATGCTTGCCGCAACGTCCTTGCCGGCGGCATCCAGCACATAGTCGGAAACTGCACTGCTGTTGGAACCGGCAATGCTGCCGATTGCCAGACCGGACACCGTGACCTTGCCGGCAGTGGCGACATGGGCGCTGTCATAGGCGATGCCGGTGTTGCTTAGGGTGGCGTCAGTATCGCCGGCAATCAAGCCGGTAAAGCTAAAGGTTGGCGTCAGCTTACTGTCGGTGGTGCCGTCGTAGGTCTTGGTGACGTTGGTGTTGGACAGGGTCGGGGTCAAGGTGGCCGCCGTAATGCTAGCCGCAACATTCTTAGTGACGGCATCCAGTACGTAGTCGGAAGCTGCGCTGCTGTTGGTACCGGCGATAGTGCTGATTGCCAGGCCGGAAACGGTCACTTGAGCGGCATCGGCGACGTGGGCGCTGTCATAGGCGATGCCGGTGTAACTCAGGTTGGCGTCGGTATCGCCGGCAACCAGGCCGGTAAAACTGAAGGCCGGGGTCAAGTCGCTGAAGGTGGTGCCGTCGTAGATTTTGCTGACCTGGGTGTTGGACAGCGTCGGGGTCAAGGTGGCGGCCGTAATAGCGGCCGCAACAGCCTTGGTGTCGGCATCCAGCACATAGTCGGAAGCTAGGCTGCCGTTGGCGCCGGCGATGCTGCCGATTGCCAGGCCGGAAACGGTCACTTGAGCGGCATCGGCGACGTGGGCGCTGTTATAAGCGATGCCGGTGTTGCTCAGGGTGGCGTCGGTGTCGCCGGCAACCAGGCCGGTGAAGTTAAAGGTTGGCGTCAGATTGCCGGCGGTGGTGCCGTCGTAAGTTTTGCTGACCTGGGTGTTGGACAGCGTCGGGGTCAAGGTGGCCGCAGTAATAGTTGCCGCAACGTCCTTGCTGAGGGCATCGAGCACGTAGTCGGAAACTGCGCTGCCGTTGGCGCCGGCAATTCTACTAATCGCCAAACCGGACACCGTGACCTTGCTTGCGTTGGCGACATGGGCGCTGTCATAGGCGATGCCGGCGTGGCTCAAGGTAGCGTCGGTATCGCCGGCAACCAGGCCGGTGTAGCTAAAGGTTGGGGTCAGGTTACTGCCGATGCTGCCGTCGTAAGTCTTGGTGATGTTGGTGTTGGAAAGCGTCGGGATCAAGATGGCCGCAGTAATAGTCGCCGTAACATCCTTACTGGCGGCATCCAGCACATAGTCGGAAGCTGCGCTGCTGTTGGCGCCGGCAATGCTGCTGATAGCCAGACCGGATACCGTGACTTTACCGGCATTGACGACATGGGCGTTGTCATAAGCGATACCGGTGTAGCTCAGGGTGGCATCGGCGTCGCCGGCAACCAGGCCGGTAAAGTTAAAGGTTGGCGTCAGATTGCTGCTGGTGACGCCGTCGTAAGTCTTGGTGACGTTGGTGTTGGACAGCATCGGAGACAAGATGGCCGTAGTAATAGTCGCTGCAACATCCTTAGTGACGGCATCCAGTACGTAGTCGGAAGCTACGCTACCGTTGACGCCGGTAATGCTGCCGATTGTCAGACCGGATACGGTGACCTTACCGGCATTGGCGACGTGGGCGCTGTCGTAGGCTATGCCGGTGTTGCTGAGGATGGCATCGGTATCGCCGGTAACCAGACCGGTGTAACTGAAGGTGGGGACTAAGCTACTGTTAGGGGTGCCGTCATAGCTTTTGGTGACCTGGGTATTGGACAGCGTCGGGGTCAAGGTGGCCGCAGTAATAGCGGCCGCAACAGCCTTGCTGTCGGCATCCAGCACATAGTCGGAAGCTGCGCTGCCGGTAGTGCCGGCAATTCTGTCGATCGCCAAACCGGAAACGGTCACTTGAGTGGCATTGGCGACGTGAGCGCTGTCATAAGCGATGCCGGTGTGGCTCAGGGTGGCGTCGGTATCGCCTGCAACCAGACCGGTGTAGGTAAAGGTTGGGGTCAGGTTACTGCCGGTGCTGCCGTCGTAGATTTTTGTGACGTTGGTGTTGGACAGCGTCGGGATCAAGATAGCCGCAGTGATAGTCGCCGCAACATCCTTAGCGGTGGCATCCAGCACGTAGTCGGAAGCTACGCTGCCGTTGACGCCGGTAATGCTGCCGATTGTCAAGCCCGATACCGTGATTTTACCGGCATTGGCGACATGGGCGCTGTTATAAGCGATGCCGGTGTTGCTGAGGATGGCGTCGGTATCGCCGATAACCAGACCGGCAAAGCTGAAACTTGGCGTCAAGTTACTGCTGGTAGTGCCGTCGTAGCTCTTGGTGACGTTGGTGTTGGACAACGTCGGCGTCAAGGTGGCCGCAGTAATAACGGCCGCAACATTCTTGCTGGTCGCATCCAGCACGTAGTCGGAAACCAGGCCGGAACCGGTGATGCTGCTGATTGCCAAACCGGAGACGGTAATCTGGGTGGCATTGGCAACGTGGGCGCTGTTATAAGTCATGCCGGTGTTGCTCAGGGTAGCGCCGCTGTCGCCTGATGTCAGACCGGCAAAGCTGAAGCTTGGGGTCAGGTTGCCGGCGGTGGTGCCGTCGTAAACTTTGCTGACGCCGGTATTGGAGAGGGTCGGGGTCAGGGTGCGCGCTGTAACGCTGTATTCCCCGATGCCTGTTGCATCCGTAATCCCATAACCCACCGTGTTTCCCAAACCGCTGATATAGGCAATATTGTATGTGCCGACGTGACTGCCATTGCTCACTGTGGTATTGAAGTTCGCCGTACCGGTTACACCGGCCGTGGTTGTATCATCGCCGTTGACGAAACCGGTGACTGTAGTGCTGACTCCAGCAATGCTCACAGCATCACCGTAGACGCTGGTAGCGCTACCGGGTATGACGGTCAACATAGCCTGTTCGCGATAAACAGCATAATTTCCAGCGCCCAGGGCAGCGCTATAGTTGCTGGTGCTTTCATCGCTGTTGTAGCGGAAGTTGCCGCTGCCTGAGCCGATGAGTGCAGTGAGACCGGTGCTGCCGGAAACGTTGCCGGTATAAAACGTAGCGCGGCCGCCTGCACCGGTGGTGATGGTAGGGCTGCCGCTGACTATGATGTTTCCGCCGGTGGTTATTCCAGCCGCCGTAGCTTCCCCCGAATTAAGCACGACGGCACTGACCGAGGTATCGGTGGTGGTGATATTCTGTGAAACGGTAAGGTTGCCTGAATCAGTGGCAATATCCACGAGTCCCGTGGCATTGAGCGTACCGTTGATGGCGATATCGTTGCCGCTAATTAATGCGATATTGCTGGTGAATGTGGTTGCTCCGCCGATGGTGATGACTCCAGTCGTACTATTGCCCACCGTGATGTCTGAGAAGCCATTGAATTTAGTAAGGAAGTTGGCGGCGCTCAGTTGCAAGGTTCCTGTGCCGCCGGCAATGCCAATGGAGGTTGACGCTGTGGCCGGTTCGATCAATAAGCTTGCTGTTCCGGTTAGAGAAGAGGAGCCCCCGAAAACAACGGAGTCGGTAGTTATGTCCAGCGTAGAATCGCCATTAGCCGTACCGTTGAGTGTCAGGCCGCTTCCGCTAGCATTGGTCAAGGTCAACGCAAATCCCGCGTCTATGAGGTCATTGGTTCCGCCCACCAGAATACCTTGAGTGCTCGCTCCAGGCCCGGCAATGCCGTCCAGAGCGATACTTCCCAGCGTGGACTGAATCAGGTTATCGTCATCTTCCAGATATACGCCATGGTTGTTATCAGACGCTCCCCCGCTTCCTCCGCCTTGGCCGGTAATGATGATCTCGCCGCTGACCGAAGTGATTAAACCACTATGTATATTTACACCATAGTTAAAGTTGCCGGTGGTGGCGCCGCCAATGCCGTCGAGGATAATAAAACCGGTGCCTGAGGTAGCCATGCTAACGCCAAAACCACTTTGCGACGACGGGCCGTCACGATTAAAATCGATCCCCTTAGAACGTGTGTTAAGTTCGGCCCCGTTCGATAAACGCGAACCTACAGCATCGCCGTGCCCTTTCATCACGATGTTTCTGCCAGACCCGGCTTGGATAAGCGTAGATCCGTCTGCACCGCCGCCAGGGATCAATATCCCCGCGCCGTTGGTGTCGGCAGTTCCCCAAGCATATCCGGTTGGCACCGTTATCCCGCTAAAACCGGTCTCAACGGCGGATGAGGTACTGCCGCCTCCCATCCAGATACTACCGGTAGTTCCGATTGATGAATCGCCATCGATTGTAATACCGCCTGAACTGTCGCCGTCGGAGTCTGACCAGAGAATAGTGTTCAGTTGGTTAGGCGTTGAAATTACGGATACGGTTGCAAAATTGAAAATAATATTGTTGCTCGCCTTCAAGGTTGCCGTGGCATTAGATCCGCTGGATTTGGAGATGCTGCCTGTAACGGTCAGATCGCCACTCAGAGCCTCAACCGTCAGGTTACCGCTGACAGCGACATTACCCAACGTTATGTCGTTGTCATCCTTGATCGCAATATCGTTGCCGGAAGCCACTGAAACGGCACCGAGAAAGTCGTTGGCAATATTGGTCAGGCTGATGTTGTTAGCAGCACCTGCGGTCAGACTGGTGGTGCCGGTTATACTATTGACACCGGAAAGATTGATCGCGCCGGCGGCGTTGACGACAAAATCGATGGCGCTTACGTTGCCGCTGCTGTTGCTGCTCACCCCGGCGTTGCTGGTCAGAGTGATATTTTCGCCGCTGAGGGCATTGTTGAGGGCGATGGCGCCGTTGCTTTCGAGGGTTGTATTATCGTACAGCGTGAGGGCGCCGCCTACGGTGATGGCTCCCGCCGTGCTATTGCCCACCGTGATGCCAGAGAAGCCGTTGACTAAATTGGTTGCGAAGTTCGCAGCAGTCAGTGCCAATGTACCCGCACCACCCGCAATGCCTATCGTTGTAGCCGCAGTGAGAGGTTTAACGGTCAGAGCGCCAGTGCTTCGCACAGTGAGGGAACCACCTGTACCGGTTAAATTCATCGTATCCGCCGTCAACGTAATATCGCCGGACATGGTGCCGGAACCGATGCGGCCATTGCCAAAAGTGTAATTGATGCCCATATTGTCTGCACCGGTACCGCCGGTACCGGTTAAATTGATCGATGCCGCCCCCAGCGATTCGTAAACACCGCTATTCTCGGCGAGCACCCCCCAACAACCCGTACCGCTACAGCTTCCGCCAATCCCCGTAACATTCATTTGCCCGGTTACGCCTGCCGACATACGCACCGTGGAACTGCCGGTGCGGACATTGACCCCGACGTTGTAGTTGGTGCCTATACCGCCGGTGCCATTGAGTGTGAGTGTGCGGGCTAGCCCCGACTGGATTTCCACGAGTCCGTCGGCAATCGTGATACCCTCGTTGTTAGCAAGCGTACCTGCGGTAGAACCGTAACCAGTGAGAGTGATGTTGCCTCCTCCGGTAGTCTGCACAGTGCCGCTGTTAACGAATATGCCGGTGTTTCCAGCACCGGAGCCGCTACCGGTACCGGTAATAGTGATGTTGCCGCTACCTGTGGTCTGTACAGTACCGCCGTTAATGGATACCCCGGTACCGGTACCGGTAGTACCGGTACCGGTAATAGCGATGTTGCCGGTACCGGTTGTGCTGACCGTTTTCGTGTTGGCGATGGTAACGTTACTCCCTTGTAATGAGATTGCCCCATTTACTGTCGTGATATCTTGGTTGACTGCAAGCGCACTGCCGGCCTGCATGCTTAGCCCGGCTGTACCGGCTGTTGAAATTGCTTGATCAACGGTGATGGTGCCGCCAACGCCTCCGGCCAGAAACGTGGTGGGATTGCTGAAAACAAGTGGAGTTCCACCAGCAAGCGTTATTGCTCCGGTGCCGTCTGCCCGTCCCAGTGTCAGCGCAGAAAAGCCGCTGATTTGGGCGAGCGCCGTATCTAGGGTTCCAGCCGTGCCAAGCGAAATATTTGCGCCAACAGCGTAGGGTTTCAGCGTCAACTGTTGAGTACCGTTGCCTGTAACATTACCTGTGAAGGTAAAATCGTTGGCTGTAAGAACCGTATTCGATGCGGCTGCAACCGTCAAAGCGGCATTAAATGCCAGTGTTCCATTAGCGGAGATAGCAGGGCTTCCGCTGAGCGTTACCGGCTGGTCAAAACTGAGTCCGGCACCGGACGCAGTGATGGAGTTGCCGATGGTATAGGTGCTTGAACCGCTTTCGGTTACAAACGACATTGAACCGCTATTGATCGTGATCGGGCCATTGCTGTTGATGAAGGAACCGGTTGCGACTTTCAGGGTAAGATTTCCAGTGTCGGTAATGTCTATCGGACCGGTGACTGTAAAATTATTTTTCGAACGCAGAGTCACGTTTCCGGGACAGGTCACGCCGTTAGCAGTGATATTAAAGAAGTCGTTGTTTTCATATAAATCGATTGATCCGCTGCCCGTGATATTGGCTGTGAGATTGTCAAAGTCGCTGGTGCCGGAGGTAGAGTTAATGTTGAAGTTTCCGCTGCCATACAATTCCAAGAGACCGTAGGCGTCAATCTCGGCATTGGATTGGGCGCCTCCTGTGCTGGTGATTTTAAGTTGCCCTCCCCCGAGTAGAATGGAATTGTTAAGGGTAACGGGCTGGTTGATAGCTCCGCTGGCGCCGCTTTGCAGAATCAGCTGTCCGCTGCCGCTAATGTTTGCGCTGATCGTTACTGCGCCATCAGCCAAAAGCGACAGAGTATTGCTCATGACGATCGGCGCGCTGACCGTTATATCGCCCGCTTCGGCACCGGCTCCGGTTGTTGTGATGGTGACATTGGTGCCGCCACTTAAACGGGTCTGAATGTCTGTGTTTAATACGGTGGAGCCGGAAGCAGAGGGTGTCCAGACATCCGGACTGGCGCCGTTGAAGCTGCCATTAGCATTGGCGCCGGTGATGGTAACGTTGTAGGGGTCAAACAGCCATTCCCCCGGTTTTCCGTTAGGTGCTGCTGCTGAGCCTAGCGAAGCCGCCGTATCCAGCCAGTGCCCCGATGTTTCGATGCGCCCGCCGTCACCGCCATTAGGCCCGCCTTTAGCCTCGAAAGTGCCGTAAGCGCGGGTAACGGAACCGGTTTTGCTTACATCCGACCACGCAACCACGGTACCGCCGTTGCCGCTGTCGGTGGCGTTGGCTTCCAGTTTGGCGGTCTTGGCGACGATGGTCGCAGAGGCTTGGCGTACGGAAGGGTCGCTGTTCTGCCACGAGCCGCCTACCAGCACTTTGCCGCCGCCGGTTTTACCGCTGGCGCTAAGATGAGCGCCTTCATCCACCAGGACTTTATTGCCGGTGGCGATGACGGTACCGCCCACAGCTTCTACCTTGGTTTCGTTAGCGGGGGAGGGGAGGGATGCAGCCGCTGTTGTTGGTAGGTCTTTTGCACCGGACGATGCGTCGGCATCCACAGTACCGGCGACGCGGGTGACGCCCTCATCGCCGCCGTCGAGTACGATGCGGCCGCCGTGGTTTTCCAGGGTATGGGCCTGGATGATGCCGTCGTTGTTAACCACGGTGTCCATCAGCGCATTGGCGCTTTGCGCGGTCATAATAACCGTGCCGCCGTCGGCCTGGATCAGTCCTTTATTTTCCGCCAAGGCGTTAATGGCGGCCTTGTCCACCTTGACCTTAACCAGCCCGTCGCCTTCGAAATCCAGCGTTACTTGTTCGCCGGCGGCCATGGCTACGGTGCCGCCGTTATTTTGGATGCTGCCGCTGTTGCTTACTTGCGGGGCGATGAACGCTACTACGCCGCCGTGAGCGGTGATGTGGCCGTGATTTTCAATGCGGCCCGTGTTTTGGCTATTGCCGTTTGCTTTGAATTGGGTTTTGCCGTTGCGGAAGTCTTCATCGCTCAATTGCTGGGTGCTGGCAACCAGACCGCCGACATCGACTTGCGCGGTTTTGCCGAAAATAACGCCGTTGCTGTTCTGCAAATAGACTTGACCGTTGGCGTTGAGCTTGCCGTAAATCTCGCTGGGTTTGCTGTCGTTGATGCGATTGAGGGCAATGCTGTTGGCGCTGGGCTGGTGAACGTTAACCGTGGCTTTCTCGCCGATATTGAAGGTATTCCACTGGCCGATCATTTTGTCGCTGTTTTGCTGAACGGTCAGGGTGTTGCCGTTTTGGCTGATGCTGCCGGAGCCTTGGGTAATTTGTCCGCCGGTCGGCACTTCGTTAACACCGGGTTCGGCATAGGCCATGGAGACTCCGAGCAGGGAGATACCGAGAATATGGGCGATGTTGCGGCCCAGTATCCGGCCGGGCCAATGGGGCGGCGATTGCTGCAAGCGGGCGTCGTGGTCGGCGAGCTCAGGACGGCTATTGCTGCGGGCTTTACAATGACCTTTGGCAAGTTCGGAAACGACAATAAATGCCTGTTGGGCTTCGCTCCAAATAATGCGGTATAGGCGGTTCATTGATGCGTGACGTTTCATGGCCTGGTTTTATTCCGTTTGTCCGCGCGTTCCCAAGCTCCAGCTTGGGAACGCAGTACTGGAAACTTCAGCTTCCAGTCACGCGAAGCTGGAACTTTACCCCTCGTTCCCATGCGCCGCGTGGGAATGCAGTGCTGGACGCGCTGCGTCCCGTATAGGCAGCATGACTCGCGGCGCAGCGCGCCTTGACCGCATTCCCGCGCGGCGCGCCTTACAGGGTAATTGTCGACGAACGCGGGTATGGCGATTTTGGCATGGAGTTGTGTATAACGACGAGAGCCGATGCTTGGGAGCCGGCGTAAATACGATTCAAATGACTCGGTAAATTTGGCGAACGGATGCATCGACATCGCCTAGAAATAAACAATGGTATGCAGCAGCAGACGATTGTCGTCGTGCAGCCCCGAGCTATCGTTGCCGGCAACGCTGACGCCGGGGTTGTCGCCGAGGGTGTGCGCCCAAGTGCCGCGAATCGCGAAATCATTGGCGTGAGCGAAGTTGATGCCGATACCGCTGCCGCTCAGGCTGTATTCGTTGCGGCCGCTGGCGCTGGTGACATCGTTGTTCCAGCGTTGCTCATGCAGGGTGATGTGGCCGGTGTCAAAAAAGCCGACCAGTTGCAGGTTGCCGATGTCGGTTCGGTAGGGGATGTCGTAGCGCAATTCAAAGCCGGCCACCCAGCCGCTGTCGCCGCTGGCTTCGCCGACAGGATAAGCGCGGATGCCGGTGGGGCCGCCGAGAATGAATTTTTCGGCGCTGGTCAGGTTGCCGTTGGCAAGTTGACCGTTGGCGGAGGCAAAGAAACTAAGACTGTCGGTGAGCTTTTGCAAACGCGCCAAGCTGAAGCTGTGCTTGCTGTAGACGCCTTGAGTATGGGCGGTGGATTGGTCGGCTACGAGCTCGGTTTCCAGATCGGATAAGTCGACGCCGCCCACGGTGGCGTTATAAGAGAACTGGTTGAAACCGCCGCCCAGGAAGCGGTCAAGGCGCTGGCCGTTGAAGCCGAGCATACCGTTGTCAACCTGTTTTTTGCCGGTTAATACTTGTAAGCTGGAATCGGTCATGGCTTTGTGTGTGTAATCGGCTATGCCCCACAGGCTGAAGCTGCGGGAGCGAATAAACGGATAACTGAGGCCGCCGCCGGCGGATTGGGCCACACCCTCAAGCCCGAGTTGCCTGAATTCCCGGCCGATACTGTAACCAAGATAGCTGTAACGGGCATTGGCTTGCAAGCCGCTATTGCCGATCGGTAAGGCGTAGGCGACACGGCCCTGGCCCATGTTTTCGGCGCCGGTGCCGCCGATGGTAATTTGGTCGCCGATACCGAGCGCATCGTTCAGGTTGATATTAAGATTGCCGACCCACGGGCCGGTGTAGCGGTTGCCGAAGTCGTCAATGGAGAAATTACCTTTGAGCAGTGCATCCTCCTTAACGGTTAACCCCAAACGGCTGGTGCCGGCCTGTTTGCCTTTTTCCAAGGTGGTGGCGGCCTGAATGCCGGGCAAGTCATTGAGCAACAGCAGCGTACGTTCCAGGTTGTCGCCCTGCAAGGTGTCGCCGCTGATTACGTAGCGCATGCGATCATGGATTACGTCGTCTTTAAGCCGGGTGTCCGGGTCGCGTTGAATACTGATACTGTGCCCTTGCTGGTCGCTTTCCAAACGCCCCTGAGTGATGTTGATGCGAATAATGCCCTCGGTGACATCTTGCTTCGGCAGGTAGGCTTTGGCAAGCAACCAGCCTTTGGCTTTAAGGTGCTGGCTGATGCGCTCGGCGAGTTGCTGAAGCTGAACAAAGCCCAGGCTTTGACCGATGGCGTCGGCTACCAGCGCTTGCAATGTTTCGTTGCTTTCCAGCGCTTCGCCGCCGTTGATGATGATGCTTTTGACGACAATACTGACGCCTTTTTCCGGCGGCGCCAGAATCTCCGGTTCCGGTATTTTTGGCGCCGGCAGACGATTTATGCTGGGATTGATGGGTTCCTGCTGACGCAGGATTTGTCCGCTATCAGGAGCTTGAGCCGCACATAGGCCGGGTATCAAGGAGGTCAGTAGTAAAACTGCTTGGGGCAGGGCGGGCGTATTGCTTACCGATTTTCTGCGTACGTGACGAAAATGCATAACCAATCGATCTATAAATACTTTCATTTATTTATCCTGGAGCTACAACATTAAGAGGGCTCGGATTCCGGGTTGCGTGCGTCATGTAGGGCATAAAACGCCTCATAAACCTTAGAACAGTCAATTGATTCACGAAAGGCACAAAAAGCGCGAAATAATTTAAAGAAACTCCAAATTGTCGACCGTATGGGTGCAGGAGGTTAGAACAAACAAAGTACAACGAGATATTGAAGGCGGGGATATTTCTGTTTTCACGGTTGGGTCCTCCGTTGTTGTTATGCCGACTCTATATTTTACATAGTCAGGCAATGGCTAACAAGCTTGTATGCCTTATAACGCTTGCGCTGTGGCGATTTTCGGCGCAGTGGCTAAGCAGGATTGAGTAAGGAACGTGCATGAAATAATTTGAGCATTTTGTCCCCTCATCCAACCTTCTTCAGCCATTGCCATTAAGTTAAGCATTGTAGGAGCGGGCCATGCCCGCGATGAGGGCGCTACAACTCAGCTATCGTTGCGCGAATATCGCGGGCATGGCCCGCTCCTACCGAGGTTAAGACGCTTAACTTAATGGCAGTGACCCTCTCCAGCAGGAGAGGGAGCAAGTCATCCGGCTATTCTAACCTGATTCTTAAGGTTATTGCCTGCGACTAATGAGAAGTGACCCGTTTACTTGGTGCCTTGCGCCTTACTCTTAATTTCCACCGCCCTTTTCTGCTGTGCGACCTTATCCAGTATGCCGTTAACATACTTGTGACTGCCGTCGGCACCGAAGTATTTGGCTAAGTTAATGCCTTCATTCAAAACCACCCGGTACGGCATATCCAGTCGATGCAGTAATTCGTACACGCCGATTCTTAAAATCGCCCTTTCGACCGGGTCAATGGTATCGACAGGACGATCTACAAATTCCGACAACGCCTGATCAATGGTATCCAAGTTTTTAGGTACGCCGTAAAACAACTCGATAAAATAACTTTTCTGAGCGTCCTTCAAACGCTCTTCTTCCAGAAACTGGCGTTCAATTTCGCTAAGATCCTGACCGGCCATTTGCCATTGATACAATGCCTGTACAGCCGCCTTTCGGGCATTGGTTCTCGCTTGACTCATCAGATTTCCAGATTATTAAATAAACTTACCATTTCAATGGCGGACATAGCCGCTTCCGCGCCCTTATTGCCGGCTTTGGTGCCTGCACGCTCTATCGCCTGTTCGATGCTGTCAACGGTTAGCACGCCAAAACTGACCGGCACATTATATTGTAAGGAAACCTGCGCCAAGCCCTTAACGCATTCACCGGCGACATATTCGAAATGCGGCGTGCCGCCGCGAATCACTGCACCTAAAGCGATAATCGCGTCATATTTTTTAGCCGCCGCCACGCGTTGCACCACCATCGGCAATTCAAATGCACCGGGCGCTTTAACCAGATGAATATCCGCTTTATCGGCGCCGTGGCGCACCAGCGCATCAACCGCACCGGCTTCCAGTTGTTCAACGATGAAACTGTTAAAACGGGAGGCTACGATACAGAATTTTCCGCCTTGAACGAGCAAATTCCCTTCAAAGGTTTTTAGTGTTGACATGATGTTTCTCTCGTGTGGTAAATCTATGGATGTTTAATCTTTAGCGTAATGAAATCTAAAGGAAATGAAGGTAACCTCTGTTTCAGTAACTTTATAAACAAGTCGATGTTCCGGATTAATTCTTCGAGACCAAAAACCTGATAAGTTTGCTTTAATCAAACCATTAATACGTTTTAGGTAACTCGCAAAAAATAAACCACAAATATAATGGAACGCAGATGACGCAGATGATTATGATAAACACGGATAATCCATGAAAAATCTGCGTCAATCATAACTATCAGCGTCATCTGCGTTCTATTTGGTTGATTTATTGTATTCTATTTATTGCGAGTTACCTTAACCGCTTTTTCTCGTTTTCTTGAAACCCTAGCTAGTCATTCCATGAGCTATCTGTAAAAACCAACTTCATTCTTCGATAAGCTGTTTTTCAAAAACATGCCCTAGCTCCAATTCTTGAATGGATTTTTGTAAATGTGCAGCATTCGCGGGGTTTGATAATAAATAAAATGTTTCTTGCCAAGCATTAAAGTCATCAAGGGACATTAAAACTGCCTTTTTTCCGTTATCGTTACATACTATTGTCGGTTCAACATTAGCGATAACTTGTTCGATAAGCTGAGCTAAATTTTTAGATGCTTGAGCTGTTGTTATAGCGTCCATTTTATCTCCTCTATTCTCTTGAATAACGAAATATAATTAGCCCACATGCTCGGCGACTTCCAAATCAAATCCGGACAGCGCGACATACTTTTTCTGGGTGCCTAAAACTTTCAGTTTATGCACGCCCAAATCGGCCAGAATTCTGGCGCCGGTGCCGGTAGTGCGCCAATCCGCGGCACTGATAGCCTGAGTCGGATTGACAATGCCGTTATCTTCCAACTGGTAGTGATGGATCAATTCCGCCAGCGATTTATTGTCCTCGCTTTGCCTGACTACTACCAATACTCCGCGGCCTTCCTCGGCTATTTTTTGCATGGCTGCGCGCAATGGAACGCTGCAATCGCTACGCTTGGAGGCAAATAAATCATCCAGCAGATTGCGTGCGTGAACCCTGACCAAAATCGGCTCATCGCCTGAAACCTGACCCATAACCAGCGCCAGATGCAGGTTGTTGTCATTTCTGTCCTGATAAGCATAAAGCCTGAAATCGCCGAATTCGGTCGGATAAGCGCATTCGCTGATGCGTTCCAGGGTATTTTCGTGCTGAATACGGTAATGGATCAAATCGGCGATAGTGCCGATTTTAAGATCGTGTTGTTTGGCGAATACCTCCAGATCGGGCCGTCTTGCCATCGAACCGTCTTCGTTAAGTATCTCGACGATAACCGCCGCCGCTTCCACGCCGGCCAGTTTGGCTAAATCGCAACCCGCTTCGGTATGTCCGGCACGATTTAATACCCCGCCGGGTTGCGCCATTAACGGGAATATATGCCCCGGCTGCACCAGATCGTCGGCTTTGGCATCCGCAGCTACCGCGCATTGAATAGTCCGCGCCCGGTCGGCTGCCGAAATGCCGGTGGTGACTCCGGTTGCCGCTTCGATAGACACGGTAAAGTTGGTGGAATGGGCGGTTTTGTTTTCATTGACCATTAATGGCAAGCGCAATTGCTGACAACGCTCACTGGTCAAGGTCAGACAAATCAGGCCGCGTCCGTAACGCGCCATAAAATTAACATCTTCCGGGCGGGTAAAGGAAGCCGCCATGACCAGATCGCCTTCGTTCTCACGGTCTTCGTCATCCATAATGATGACCATTTTGCCTAAGCGTAAATCTTCTATAATTTCTTCGATGGTATTCATTTTGCCTTTGGATGGTAGGGGCAATCCTTTGTGGTTGCCCTTAATAGTTACCCTTTTACAATTATTCGGATAAAAGGGCGGGGACAAGCCCGGCCCCTACGGTTATTAGCCGAAAAAACCGCTTTTTTGCAATAATTCTTCCGTGATGCCGCCGCAACTTTTAGCCGCCGCATCACCCTTGATTAACCGCTCCAGATAGCGAGCCAGCAAATCCACTTCCAGGTTGACTTTAGTTCCGACTATTGCATCGCCCAATGTAGTTTCTTTGAGCGTATGGGGCACAATATTAACGCTAAACGCGGCGCCATCGACTTCATTGACGGTCAGGCTGATGCCGTTGATACAAATAGAGCCTTTTTCGGCAATATATTTAGCCAGATTATCAGGGGCTTTAAATTTAAAGCGGAAAGAACGGCCGTCCGCCTGTTTTTCCGTCACCACGCCAATACCATCGACATGACCGCTGACAATATGCCCGCCCAATCGGGTTGATGGTGTTAAGGCCAGTTCCAGATTAACCGGCGTACCGGCTGTCGCGGAATTCAAGATGGTTCTGGACAAGGTTTCATTGGAAACATCGGCGCAAAAATAATCCGTTCCCAACGCCACGGCGGTCAGGCACACGCCGTTAACGGCAATGCTGTCACCGAGTGCGACGTCATGTAAGGGTAATTTTCCGGTCGCTATGGTTAATCGGCAATCGCCGGCTTTCCGCTCGATTGCCGATATAAGGCCCACTGCCAAGATAATGCCTGTAAACATCGGTGCTATGCTCCTACAGTGGTGTATAAGTTAATTTTATATCCTGGCCGACCTGCCGGACATCGCGCAGTTTTAACTGCTTTTTATCGGCCATCTGTTGTAAACCCGGCAGCTTGAATAAGCCGCGTCCTTGGTCGCCTAGAATGCAAGGAGCCATATAGATGACATACTCATCAACCAGACCTTCCGCCAGTAACGCGCCATTAAGCACGGAACCCGCCTCGACCAGCAGTTCGTTGATTTGCTGCCCGGCTAAAAAATCCATCACCGCCGGTAAATCCAGCCGCCCGTTTTTGCCCGCCAGTTGATAAACTTCGAAACCCGCCTGTTGCAATACATGTTGTTTTTGCCGGTCCTGTGCACAGGTTAAAATCAGGCTGCGTCCCGGCAACTTCGCCATCCGTGCGTTAACCGGCATGTTCAGATGCGTGTCCAATATTACTCTGACCGGTTGTAAGACAGTTTCGTCTAAACGGGCATTCAACGCGGGATCATCCGCCAGCACCGTATTGATGCCGGTTAAAATCGCCGAGCTTTCCGCTCTTAACCGATGTACATCGGCTCTGGCTTCAGCTGAAGTAATCCATTTGCTTTCGCCCGATGCCATCGCAGTGCGGCCATCCAGGCTCATCGCCAATTTGCTGCGCACAAACGGGCGGCTTTCGGTCATGCGCTTGATGAAACCGCGATTTAGCGCCTGTGCGTCTTCCTGCAATACGCCGCAAGTAACCTCAATCCCAGCTGCTTTAAGCTTTTGTAGGCCATTGCCCGACACCTGTGGATTCGGGTCCTGCATAGCCGCAACAACCCGGCTGACTCCGGCTTTTATTAAAGCATCGCAACAGGGCGGCGTCCTGCCGTGATGACTACAGGGTTCCAGCGTTACATAGGCGGTTGCGCCTTTGCTATCCTGAACATGTTTTAATGCTTCAACTTCGGCATGACCTTGGCCCGCCTTAACATGCCAGCCTTCGCCGATCACTACATCGTCCCTGACTAAAACACAGCCTACGCGAGGATTCGGGTCGGTCGTATAACGGCCTTTTTTAGCCAGATGAAGGGCTCGCGCCATAAAGAAAGCATCGCGCAACGTTGACATTATTTTTTTTGTAAATCCTCAATCATATCGGTGAACTCGCTGACATCCTGAAAACTGCGATAAACCGAGGCAAAGCGCACGAAAGCGACATGATCCAGTGAACTTAACTCTTTCATGACTTTTTCGCCCAACTCCTGCGCCGATATTTCCCTTTCACCCGATGCCCGCAAATCCTGTTTTATTCGATTAATGGCCGCTTCGATATCGTCGCTGCCTACCGGGCGTTTTTCCAGCGCCCTGAGCATGCCTGAACGCAGCTTATTTTCTTCGAAAGGCTCGCGTATGCCGTCGCGCTTAACAATCCGGGGCAGCGTTAACTCCGCCACCTCGTGTGTAGTAAATCGTTCTTTACAAGCATTACATTCACGCCGGCGGCGAACCTGATCGCCGTCATTCGCCAATCTGGAATCAAGAACCCGCGTATCTTGTGCTCCACAAAACGGACATCGCATAGTTAAGCCACTGTTTTTTGTTTACCGATGACCTCCAGGGATGGAGGAAATGCCGACGACTGCCGGGAGCAGTCGCGGCAAAATCGGCCTTCAAACTTGAAAACCGGTAATTTTATAACACTCTACATTTTATCTGTATTTTATTTTTCTAAACTATACTGTAGCCGCGCTCATACTTACTTAACCATACCATTCCAAACACAGCCCAATGAAAGAACAAGAAGGCGTAATAAAATACCAGCTAAATCATACGCAACAGCCGATTAAACAGCCATTTCCATTCACCGAAATCAATGCTTGGCGCACTATTGCCGTCCGGCTTGATCTTATCGGGCAAAAACCTGAGCGATACGACAACATCGGTTTCGGCAATATCAGCCAAAGAATCGATGCCCACAGCGGCCAATTTATCATTAGCGGCACTCAAACCGGACATATTGAACAGCTCAGCCCCGAACATTATTGTCTTATCGTCAATGCTGAACCCCACCAAAACCGGCTTCAATCCTGCGGCCTGTGCAAGCCTTCGTCCGAATCCCTGACTCACGCCAGCGTTTATGCTCAGGACAAGACTATTCAAGCGATTATTCACGCACACAGTCCTGAAATCTGGAAACATACCGCAGCACTCGGACTGCCTCACACGCGCGCAGACGTCCCTTACGGCACGGTTGAAATGGCGATGGCTGTTGAACAATTATTGCAATCGGGCAAGCTAACGCAAAGCACATTGTTTACCATGCTGGGACATGAAGACGGCGTAGTCGCTTTCGGCAGAAACATGCAGGAAGCGGCGTGGGAGCTGATCAAGTGCTTATCGCTGGCTATCGGCATTGAACAACAGCGCATTACCCGATAGAATGCGCACTCCTATATTAGCAACCTTTAATGAAATATGTCGGAAATACAGATCTACACGACCAACATTTGCCCTTATTGCATGATGGCTAAACGCTTGCTCGACAAAAAAGGCGTTTCCTACACGGAAATTAATGTGGATGCCAAACCCGGCTTAAGGGAAGAAATGATGCTTAAAACCAAGCGCAGGACAGTCCCCCAGATTTATATCGGCGATTTTCATGTCGGCGGTTTCGACGAACTGTATGCGCTTGATCAACAAAATAAATTGGATGATCTACTGACCGTGGCGTAGATGGGAAGGCTCCGTTTTTCGGTAGATGTTTTAGGCGAAGCGTCCATCCGCCGTAGCTGTCCAAATCTTTCAAATCCAATTTAAACCTGATGCCCGTTTCCGAATTTGCCTTAATCCAACGTTTCTTCACCCGGCAGCGGGTCAGCAATCCATCAACACTGCTGGGTATAGGTGACGATTGCGCGTTATTGTCCATTCCGGACGGTTATGAACTGGCGGTGACCACCGATACCATGGTGGAAAATGTGCATTTTTTTGCCGGAACCGATCCGGAACAGCTGGGCCACAAACTGCTGGCCGTCAATTTGAGCGATCTTGCCGGCATGGGCGCAAAACCTGTTTCCGTGACGCTGGCATTAACCCTGCCTAAGGTTGATGAAAACTGGCTGACGGCTTTCGCCAAAGGCTTTTTAAATTTGGCCGAACGCTATTCAGTGGACTTGATCGGCGGCGATACTACGTCAGGTCCGTTGACTTTGACCGTTCAGGCCATGGGTTTAGTGCCGAAAGGTTGTGCGTTGATGCGTTCGGCTGCCCGCCCCGGCGATTTTATTTATATGACCGGTTTTTTGGGCGATGCGGGGCTGGGATTAAAGATAAAACAAGGTTATGACTGTGCAAATCCCGAGGCGGCTTTAACACGATTTAACCGGCCGGAGCCGCAAATTAAAGCCGGGCAGAGCTTAATCGGCATCGCCAATGCCTGCATAGATTTATCCGACGGCTTGGCCGGCGATCTGGGCCATATCCTGGAACAAAGCCGGGTAGGCGCATGTCTCGATTGGGAAGCGTTGCCGTTGTCAAAAGCGGTGCAGGCTTACATAAACGATACCGGTGATTGGTCTATGCCGCTGAGCGCCGGTGACGACTATGAGCTGTGTTTTACCGTAAGCCCCGAGCAGGCGGCACAGTTGACTCTAGCGGCTAGCAAAATCGGCATTATTGAATCCAAACCGGGTTTGCGCCTGAATAAATCGGGTCATATCCAAGCATTAGAGGTAAAAGGCTTTGAGCATTTTTCTTAATACCCAACTGGGCAAAAATAAACTGACGCCCAAGCAAGTATTGTCTGATCCCATTCTGTTTCTGGCTTTTGGTTTCGGTTCCGGTCTAGTAAAAAAAGCCCCCGGCACCTTAGGTACATTGGCGGCCATTCCGGTTTACTGGTTATTTGCGCAAACCGGTTTATTCGTTTATAGCCTGTTGACGCTAACTGTCACAGTGGCCGGCATTTGGATCTGCGATATAGCCGCAAAAAAGCTGGATGAACATGATTTCGGCGGCATCGTTTGGGATGAGATTGCCGGTTACCTGATAACCCTATGGCTGGTTCCTTTTACTTGGCAGGCTATGGTGCTGGGTTTTATCTTGTTTAGATTTTTCGACATCGTCAAACCCTGGCCGATTAAGTGGGTGGACCGGCAGGTACACGGCGGTTTGGGTATTATGCTGGATGATGTGTTGGCGGGTGTGTTTGCAGGCGGTTTGTTGTTAGGTTTTTTAACCTATTTCTAAGCCGGTTTTTTTGCTGAGCGGAAAAAACTCGTGGGTAGAGTCCTGTTTTTGCCGGTTTTCAGTGCAAACCTTATCTCGAAGACACGAAAAAAATCAACCTGCCCACCCTTGGTGTAACGATCTATAGCTTGGTTTTGCCTTGAATATTTTTGTGCTTTGGGTTCTCATGGCTCAATTGTCCTTGTTGGGATAAATCCCATTGTTCTCATCTATTAAAATGTTTCGTCGTCTTACGTATCGGTAATAAGCTTGGTCCGCTAATCTGTAAATTCTCTCCTCGTATTTTATTGAAATATCCGGTGTGCGCTCAATATCCAAGATTTTTAGATAAAGGCCCCATGCCTCTTCGGTTAATTTCGTCAACATAGTTTCATCCTCCTAATCTACACAATGCGCCTCTTTGGGTGATTTTTCATTGTTGAAGTTCCAATCTAGCACAGATAAAGGTAAGCAATCCCTTACGTTAAAGACAAAAAGCGTTGGATGAAAAATGTGCTCGGCAGAGCTTAACTTTATGGCATGGCTGACACTGAACGAGGAGATAAATGGATGTACTCGGCTAAAAGGTATCTGTAATATCTTTACGAAGGAGCCCTGTTTTATCAGTACTTATCGGTCAAGCACTAATTCCGCTTAAAAATCATTAAGGTAATATCATCGTTAAAGGATTCGCTGCGGCAGAATTGTTTTAACTGTTCCAACAGCACTTCAATGATGGTTTGTGGGGGGTGCTGTGCATGTTGAACGAGAATATCACTGACGCGGTCTAGACCGAAAAATTCGCCATGAGGATTTTCCGCTTCGGTTAAACCGTCGGTATACAGCAGGATTAAGTCGCCTGGGGCTAAGGTAGTGGTTTTTTGCTCAAAAATTACCTTTTTGTTGACTCCCAATATTAATCCATCGGCATCCAGTTGCCTGCATTCGGTTTGAAAAGGGCTGAGCAACAAGGGCGGAGGATGGCCTGCGTTAGCAAAGCTCAGTTGGTGGTTGGTGATGTTATATTGCAAATAAAACAGGGTGATGAAGTAATCGGATCTGTCCAAATCCTCAAAAAGAAAATTATTCAGTACTTTTAGGGTTTCTGCGGGCGTAGCCGAGCCGCTTGCCTGAGTTCGGATAGCACTGCGGGTTTCCACCATAAACAGCGCCGGGCCGATTGAATGACCGGAAACGTCGGCAATAATCATGTCCAAATGGTCTTGATTCCGGTAAAAATAATCAAAATAATCGCCGCCAACCTGATCCGCCGGCAGGCAATAACCGGTGACTTCAAAATGCTTGGATTTGATCGGCGCCGAGGGCGAAAGAGACGCCTGAATGCGTTGGGCAATCTTGATTTCGCTTTGAGCAATGGCCAATTTGATCTGCGCTTGGCGAATCTGCTGTTCGGCTGCTTTGCGGTTGGAAATATCGTGGATGAAGCCGCTGAATATATAGGTGTTGCCCAATTTCAACGGGGAAAAGCTGAGTTCCACAGGGAATTCAGCGCCGTTGCGGCGAATGGCAGTCTGCTCAATCAATTGATTTAATAACGGGCCTTTTCCTGTAAGCAGGAAGTGTTCCAACCCTTGTCGATGCGCGGCGCGTTGAGAGGGGGGAATGATCAACTCTTCAAGACGCTGTCCGATGGCTTCATCCTTGGACCAGCCGAACATTTTTTCGGCTTGATGATTCCAGTCATTAATAATGCCGTAAGAGTCCATGATCACGATGGCGCTCAAGGAGCTTTCAATAATCAGGCGGGTACGTTTTTCACTTTCGACAAGCGCATCCTGAAAATGCATTCTGGCGGTAATGTCCCGATCAACTCCCCGCCATTTAAGCAGTTTTCCATCGGCGTTGATAATAGGCAATCCGGTCGATTCGGTCAGTATCTGACGGCCGTTTTTATGCCGATAGTGAGATAACAACGCATAAAAAGGCCGGTGGCTGGTCGCGTACCGCTGCTGGTTGGCTTTATCCTGAGGCGTTAAGAACTCGGTATAGTGTTTGCCGAGTACTTCATCGGGACTATAACCCAATATTTGGCTAACAGCCGCACTGCTATAACTATAGTAACCGTCAGGGTCCTGTTCCCAGAGCCATTCGCCGGCCATTTCCGCCATTTGCCGAAAACGTTCTTCGCTCTCGGTTAATGCCGATTCAGTATTTAAATCTTGTACGGATTTATCCTGAATCAGTAACGCAATCTCGGTTTTATTGGGCGTTTGCTTGGTTAAGACAGAAAGCGATATCAAGGCCTGGATGTTGTCGTTTGCTTTGCTGACTATTTCACCGATAAAACTTGTCCTGAGCGGAAGTGAAGAGCTTTGGCTGTTTTTATCGATTATCCTGGCAAAGGCCGCCTGCCATAACGCCTTATCGCTTCCGGCAGCGTAGATAAGGTCAACAGGGCTACCGATCAGTTCTTTCTCGTTATAACCTAAAAATATAGCGGCGGAAGCGGTAAGCTGTTTAATGCGTGGCACGGCGTCATCTGAATGGATCAGCTCAATGACAATGATATGGGGCATGAGCTGAAGCATCATTCAGCTTATTAAGATGTGATGGCGATTTTCAAGGGATAACCGATATTGATGCGTTCTTTGGCAAGGCTCAGGACGGGCTTCGCTACGATCAATACATCCTTCAAGTTCATGTATGATCGCGGAGCCTAATTTGACAAAATTAATTAATTTCATTGTCCGTTCACCTCGGTCGTCACCACAAACAAGACATTTACTTTGGTAAGTTTAAAGTTTTTGATGATAAAAACTCAACATCGTTTAGCAATCTCTATTTAGAGCGGCAATTTATAGGACGGCTTATGCGAACGGGCTATCATTTAGAGCATTGCTTAAGTTTTTTGTCTTTTTCCGCCGTGGAGTCTGTAGATCCGCCGGTGTTACCATTGTTACTATCGGAATCATCGGCTAATGGCTGTAGTGGTTGGGTCGTTGTCCCTACCACTACGGCGTTAACTTCCTCTATGGGATTCGCTGAGATATCCTCGCCGGGCTTAGAGTTATTTAAATAGCGCATGTATTGAGTTTGCCTGTTTCCGCGAACCGTACTGCCTGTCAGAATCAGGCCGTTAGAAGCAACGACATCTGCGTTAATATTGAGGATGCCATCATCTGCTGTCAGGGTGATATTGCCATTGGGTGCGGAAATAGGCGCATTAATGTCGAGTTCATCGTTACTGCTGGAAGCGAGAATGATATTGCCGCCGGTTGAAGAAACGGTCCCATTAACCGTTAAAGGCGACTTCGCCTTGACCTTAATATCACCGGCGGCATTGGCCGAGCCAAGAATAAACCCGCCAATGTTTTCAACATCAATCGAGCCGTTGGGTGCGTTTAAGTTGCTTATTTGGGAAACTCCCTGAGTACGCGAAAAAATCTCGCTCCCGGCACTGATATTCAATATGCCGGTAATAACGTTCAGCCCGGCGAGCCTGACATCATCTCCACTGTTAGCCGTAAAGTTGATGGCATTGATGCTGCCTAATGTGTCTTGGATGAGGCTATTGATGGTGTTGATGGTCACATAATCGGCCTTGAGCGTACCGCCGGTTTGGCTGAAAGCCTCGCTGACATTAACGCTGGAGGCTGACAGTTGGCCGCCGGATTGGGTGTATTGGGCGGTAGTAAAATCGCCGCTGACTCCCAGGTTGCCGCCGGTTATTTGGAAACTTCCTTGGCTGTTCAAACTGTTCAGCTTGGTATCGCCTGCTGATGAATCGTAAGTTACCGTAACGCCAGCCGGGATAGTCGCTGCCAGTACGTTGCCGGTTGTCGGTAGAATGTTACGAAACCAATTGCTGGGTGTTGACCAATCGCCGTTGTTGCCAGTCCAGGCTACGCTGGCTAGGGGAGTGACGGCCGCAGCGACGGATGCGCTGTTGGCGTCCAGCGTGTAGTCGTCGGCCAAGCTGCCGTTGCTGCCGGTAATGGTGCTGAGGGTCAAGCCGGAAACGGTGACTTGGCGGGCGTCGGCAACATGGGCGTTGTCATAGGCGATGCCGGTCTTGTTTAGGATGGCCTCGGTGTCGCCGGCGACCAAGCCGTCGAAGCGGTAGCTGGGGGCGAAGCCGTCCGGTGCGGCGGTGGTGCCGTCATAGGTTTTCGTGATGTCGGTGTTGGTGAGAACCGGGGTCAAGGTGGCGGCGGTGAT
>JAUGSS010000212.1:0-35045 GCA_044426515.1 Methylococcaceae bacterium
TGAATACAAAGCAGATTGATCAATAGCCTGATAAAGTTTAGTCGCTTTAGCAATATTATGTTGTTCAATCGCTGCAACACCGCCTTGGGCTTTTAACCACTTCAGCACTAGTCCAACCAAATACCAATTATAAGTAGCCGGTGTATTTAACATAGACTGATTCTTAGCCTGTTCAGCATAATTAAATACCGAAGGCACTGTTTTAGCTGCATGTCCGATCAAATCATCTCTGACGATCACCACTGTTACACCGGCAGGCCCCATGTTCTTTTGAGTTCCCGCATAAATCAAACCATACTGACTGACATCAATATGACGCGACAAGATATTCGATGACATATCCGACACCAGCGGCAAACCCTGACTGTCCGGGCAAGATTGAAACTCCACGCCGTGTATGGTTTCATTCGAGGTATAATGCAGGTAAGCCGCTTGGCTATCAATCGCCCAGCTCGCAGCATCCGGGATCGTGGTGAATTTGGTACTTTCAGAACTGGCGCTGACCACCACATCGCAATAAGCCCCGGCATCCTTGATGGCTTTTTCCGACCAAGCGCCGGTGTTCAGGTAACAGGCTTTGCTTTTGCCGTTCAGAATATTCTGCGGTATCAGCGAAAACTGCCCCGATGCCCCACCTTGCAGAAACAATACCTTATAGTTTTCAGGAACCGCCAGCAACGTTCTCAAATCGCTTTCCAGCTCTTCGGCAATAATAGAAAAATGCTTGCCGCGATGGCTCATTTCCATAACCGACATACCGCTATCTCGCCATTCCAGTATTTCTTGCTGCGCTTGCTGCAATACCGATTCAGGGAATGCAGACGGGCCTGCGCTAAAATTATAAACTCTGGACATTACGATTCCTCTCCTGGTTCAATATCGTCATTTGTTGTTTCTTCCGATGCGCCCTGCTCTGATTCGGCATCCTCTAAAATATCATCATCGGCATCGTCTACCCCGGCCAAGCCTTCGATACGATCAACGCCAATTACTTTTTCTTTTTTATCCAAGCGGATAATGGTCACCCCCTGAGTATTTCTACCGACCACCGAAATACCGTCAACCCGGGTACGAACCAAAGTGCCGCCATCGGTAATCAACATGATTTCATCATGGTCATTGACCAGCACCGCGCCAACCACAGCGCCATTACGCGCAGACGTTTGTATTGCAATCAAGCCCTGGCCGCCGCGTTTATGGCAGGTAAACTCTTCCAGCTTGGTGCGTTTGCCGTAGCCGTTCTCGGTGATATTCAACACCGTGCCTTCGGTCGCGATAATCAGGGAAATTACTTTTTGCCCTTCCTGCAACCGGATTCCGCGCACTCCGGATGCCGTTCTGCCCATTGAGCGTACATCCTCTTCATTAAAGCAGACCGCCTTGCCGGTACTGCTAAATAACAGCACGTTTTGTTGACCGTCGGTCACGGCAACGCCTACCAGCGTATCGTCTTCTCGTAAATCGATCGCTATTTTACCGTTAGTACGCTGACGCTCGAATTCTTTCAGCGGGGTCTTTTTGACAGTACCCGCCGATGTCGCCATAAAAATGAATTTAGTCTCGGTAAACTCGCGTATCGGTAACATCGCATTGATTTTTTCGCCTTGCTCCAGCGGCAGCAGATTGACAAAAGGCTTGCCTCTCGCTGCGCGGCTCGCAACCGGCAATTGATAGACTTTAAGCCAATAAACCTTACCCAGCGAGGAAAAGCATAAAATAGTATCGTGGGTATTAGCCACAATCAGCTTATCGACATAATCCAGCTCTTTAGTGGCTGTCGCCGATTTGCCGCGACCGCCGCGTCTTTGCGCTTTATAGTCACTCAACGGCTGAGACTTGACATAGCCTTCATGCGACATGGTCACCACCATGTCTTCCTCGGTAATCAGATCTTCATCGGATAAGTCCGAATGATTTTGAATAATTTCCGTGCGCCGTTCGTCGGAATACTGTTCCTTGATAGCCGCCAGCTCTTCCCTGATAATTTCCATTAACCGAGTATCGCTGCCCAGAATAAACAGATATTCGTCAATCTGTTCCAACAACTGCTTGTATTCATTGACGATCTTATCCTGTTCCAGACCGGTCAAACGATGCAGGCGCAAATCAAGAATGGCCTGAGCCTGAGTTTCAGACAGACGGTAAATACCGGCATGAATACCAAATTCCACCGGCAAGTCATCCGGCCTGGAACGATCCGCATCGGCACGATCCAACAACGCCGCAACCAGTCCTGCATCCCAATTGTTCTCCAATAAACCGACTTTAGCCTCAGCCGGATTGGCAGCCGCTTTGATCAGCGCGATCATTTCGTCGATATTGGCTAAAGCAACCGCAAGCCCTTCTAAAATATGCGCTCTTTCCCTGGCTTTGCGCAGGTTATAAATCGTTCTGCGGGTAACGATTTCCCGTCTGTGATTAATAAAGGCAGTGATAATTTCCCTGAGATTCATGCAGTGCGGACGACCATCCAACAAAGCAACCATATTGATACCGAACACGGTCTGGAATTGCGTCTGCTTATATAAGTTATTTAAAACCACCTCAGGCATTTCACCGCGACGCAGTTCAATAACCATGCGCATACCGTCTTTGTCCGATTCATCGCGTAAACCGGAAATGCCTTCAAGTTTGCTTTCTTTAACCAGTTCGGCAATCTTCTCCAGCAGTCTGGCCTTGTTGACCTGATAAGGTAATTCGGTAGCAATAATCGCTTGCCGGCTGCTGTCGCCGATGTCTTCGAAATGGCAGCGCGCGCGTAAATAGATCTTTCCGCGTCCGGTGGTATAGGCGTTGTAGATACCGGAAGCGCCGTTAATAATGGCTGCGGTAGGAAAATCGGGACCGGGGACATGAGCCATTAACTCATGAATAGTAAGATCGGGCTGATCAATCATTGCCAGACAGGCACTGATCACTTCAGACAAATTATGCGGCGGAATATTAGTGGCCATGCCCACCGCAATACCGGATGAGCCGTTAATCAATAAGGTCGGTACCCGAGTTGGCAATACCTTCGGTTCAGACTCCGATTCGTCATAGTTGGGTGCAAAATCGACCGTTTCCTTGTCCAGATCGGCCAGCAATTCGTGGGCGATTTTCGACATACGCACTTCGGTATAACGCATCGCCGCAGGTAAATCTCCGTCAACCGAACCGAAATTGCCCTGGCCGTCGATCAGCATATAACGCATGGAAAAATCCTGAGCCATCCGCACCATAGTGTCATAAACCGCAGTATCGCCGTGAGGGTGATATTTACCGATCACGTCACCGACTACACGTGCCGATTTTTTATAAGGCTTGTTCCAGTCGTTGCCCAGCTCGCTCATCGCATATAACACACGGCGGTGCACCGGCTTAAGGCCGTCTCTGACATCCGGAAGGGCTCGACCGACGATAACGCTCATGGCGTAATCGAGATAGGACTGCTTCATCTCGTCTTCGAGATTAACAGGTATTATTTCTTTAGCGAAGTTTGACATTGATCCCTATATAACAGTGTGCCGTTAATACCTACCAGCATGGTTTCGTGACTAAGTGCGAACACACTTTTCTTGATTTTTTTTGTTTTTAGTGCGACTACATAACAAGAAATTAAGTATGAAATTATAACAAATTGTCTTAATAGTGTCGAAGCTGATAGCGTTTTACATCAAGGAAGCGTATTAATTAGGCGTCGTCTCTCATGCCAACAGCGAACGCGTAGCCCCCATGAAATCGAAAAAATAGCTCTGCGGCAGTTTCAATGATTGGAAACAGTGTGAATACAGCTCGAATCCATAGCTGAAAGGTTCAACGCTAATGATTCTAAAAGCGAAGAGACATCACCCTTGAACCCAATACTAGGAAAGCAAGAGGTCCAATCGCCGTTGGGAAAAACTCCCAAACCAAAAACGACGCCCTGCACCTCTTGAAGCAAGAAAAAATTAAACGTGGAACACTTCAAAAGTTAGACTTGCATTTTCATGCTACACCTAGAACAACACGCACCTGACTCCGCTTTAAACAAAACTTCCGTTCAATGACAATACCCGCATCACTTTTTGACAATGGCATTCCATGCCGCAAGCCAAGCTTGCGATTGATAAAAATCGGCTTTCCTATCAAGAAAACCGCTTAACACCAGCCGCAAAGTATTATCAATAATGCCGAAAAAATGGGCAAAGCCTAACTGCGGAGTGATATTGCGAATTTCGCCTTCCTTGATGCCGGCCTCAATAATCCTGATGATTTTTATGAAGGCAGCAGAGTCATGACGCGGCGTTACTTCCGGTAAAAACTCATTGACGTTCAAAATCAACAAAAATCGCATCACATCGGGCGCTTCATCTGTCAGCTTGAACAGCAAATCAACTATGCTACGTAACTGCTCGGATGGTTTTTCGTTTTTACGCCTTATGTCATCAATAGAGACACTTAAGCTGCTGAAAATAGCTGCATGCAACTGTGCTGCAATCATTTGTTTGGTTTTAAAGTGCTGGTAGATTATGCCGGTGTTTTTTATCCCGGCCGCCTCTTTAATATCGATTAGCGATGTATTGAAATAGCCTTTTTGGGCAAATAACGCCAAGGCCGCCAATAATATTTCATCTTGCACTTCAGATTCGGTCTGAATATATTCTATTTCCTGGTCCATGTTCTTCTTTCACAGCTGATTCAATGTGCTGTATTGTATGTGAGTAAAAATCTAAACGGCCTATAAGTTATAAGCTCAATTTTAATATAGTGTTGCACATCATTGCCGGTTTCTTTTCCTGGTCTTCTCGACAATTATTCCTGCGTCGCCCACGCCCTAAATCCGTATTTGATGAGCGATGAGTATAAATATTTACTTTGTGGTCAATACCGCCAACGCGGCAGTTAAATAGTTGACCATCGACCATAATGTCAATATGGCCGCAATATACAACAAACCGTAGCCGCAATAATTTATCGGCACACCCAACAAATCATCACGATACAACAACATGCCGATCGCCAGCATTTGCGCAGTAGTTTTCCACTTACCTAATTGGGAAACCTTAACCTGCGCCCGCTGACCGATTTCCGCCATCCATTCTCTAAGTGAGGCAATGGTTATTTCCCTGCCGATAATAACGGCAGCGGGAATAGCCAAATAAGGACTGGCTTGCTGCTGAACGATCAGTACCAACACCATAGCCACCATCAGCTTATCCGCTACGGGATCTAAAAAAGCGCCAAACGGTGTTTCCAACCGCATTTTTCTGGCAAGATAGCCGTCCAGCCAGTCAGTAAATCCGGCAAATACAAAAATCAGCGTACAAGCAAGATTTGAATAAGTCCAGGGCAAATAAAAAACCACGGTTAATAACGGAATTAACGCGATCCTTAACAGTGTGAGGTTTGTAGGTATGTTAAATTCAATTGTCATCTTGATGATGAAATAATTCGTAAATCCGTTGCGCTAATTGGCGGCTTATACCGTCCACACTGCAAAGTGCATCCACCCCAGCCTGTGAAATACCTTGCAGCCCCCCAAATTGTTTTAATAAAATCTGCCGCCGTTTAGACCCCAATCCCGGAATAGCTTCCATAGCGGACTGTTTTTTAGCTTTACCCCGGCGCTGCCTGTGTCCTGTTATCGCAAACCGGTGCGCCTCATCGCGAATATGTTGAATTAATAACAACCCGCCGGCTCCCGGTTTTATATCTATCGGCTGATCCCGATCCACCAGTATCAGCTTTTCCATGCCCGGTTTCCTATCCGGCCCTTTCGAAACACCGACTATCATAACATTGTTTACGCCTAATTCCTCCAATGCCTTTTGCGCTTCATGCACTTGACCTTTACCACCGTCTATCAGCAATATATCCGGAGCCTGATGCTCGCCCTGTTTTAGCCGTTTAAAACGCCTGAACACCGCCTGATGAATAGCCGCATAATCATCGCCGCCGGTTATGCCTTCTATATTAAACCGGCGATAAGCCGACTTTACCGGCCCTTCCCGATCAAAAACAACGCAGGAAGCCACTGTTTTTTCACCCTGAGTATGACTAATATCAAAGCACTCAAGACGTTTTGGCAACTCCTTGCAGTTCAACTCTTCCTGTAAGCTACGGAACCGCGCATAAATCCCCTGCTTATCGGATAACTTGCTCAGCAGAGAGTTTTCGGCGTTGGTGCAGGCCATTTGCAGCCACTTTGAGCGCTCGCCCCTGACATTATGAGAAATAGCCACCGCATGTTTTGCCTGGACTGCCAGCACTTCTATTAATAAATCAACTTCTTCCGGCTGATGACTGACGATCAATTCATGAGGCACCTGTTTATCCAGATAATATTGCGGAATAAACGCCTGAATGATGGCAGCCGGATCATGCTCATCGGTTATCTTAGGAAAAAACACCTTATTACCCAAATGCTGCCCGTTACGAATAAAAAACACCTGCACACAGGCCACGCCTGATTTGGTCGCGCAGGCGATAATATCAACATCGCCTCGCTCGCCGTGCACAAAATGTTTTTCCAATACCGAACGCAATTTTACAATCTGATCCCTAAAACCTGCAGCCTGCTCATATTCAAGATTACGGGACGCCTCCTCCATATTAGCAATCAACCTATCAATCAGCAAACCGCCCTTGCCTTCTAAAAACAGCACCGTACTGTCAACATCCTGCGCATAGGCGGCTTTGTCGATCAAGCCGACGCACGGCGCAGTACATCGCTCTATCTGATGCTGCAAACAGGGCCGGGAACGGTTGTTATAAATAGAATCATCGCATTGCCTGACCGGAAAAATCCGTTGCAATAACTTAAGGCTTTCTTTGATTGCACCGATGCTTGGATAAGGCCCGAAATATTTACCTCTTTTCTTTTTTGCACCGCGGTGCAGGATAATCTGCGGAAAATCATGATCAGTGGACAGGAAGATATAGGGATAGGATCTATCATCCCTTAAACAAATATTATATTGAGGTTTATGACGCTTGATCTGCTGACATTCCAGCAATAAAGCCTCACCTTCAGTATGCGTCACCGTAACTTCAATGGCCGCAATCTTGGGCACCATCCTATGTTGTTTAGTCGAGGCGGTCTGGTTTTTAAAATAACTGGAAACGCGATTTTTAAGATTCTTGGCCTTGCCGATATAAATGATCTCGCCCTGATCATTAAGCATCTTGTAAATACCGGGGCGCGTAGTCAGGTTTTTTAAAAACGCTTTGATGTCAAAACTGTTTTCTGGTAACTCTGAAATCACACTTTATCCTAAATCTATTCAACACGGGCACAGATTGCAGCTTTGCCCTTTTCCTCCAAGAGAGGCTTTTGGTGAGGGATTTTTCAGTAAGCACCAGAAATATAACATATGGCGCAGCATGATAAATGAATTATGCAAAAACCGTCTTATATCATCTATCGGATTGAGCGCGATGTTCAAAGCATCGTAAACAAGAAAAATCTACAGTGTCGACAATTACAAACCGTTCAGAATAATTAGTTACGAAGACGGGTAGTTGCCGGAAAATTATTGAGCTAGCGGTTGTTTATGATGAAAGGGGAAACGAATTTACTGCGGGATAACTTTCGACGTTGATTGACAAGTAAGATGGACAAAACTGCCCATCCTACTTGCCATCTTCATTTAAACTTAGGGAGTAACGTTTACAGCAATAGGACTCACACTATGCTCCATAGTACCATCACTCAATTCATAACCAACCCAGAAGTAATACGTTCCCGCTTTAAAGCTAGGAAGTTTCGGATTAGTATTAGCAACCAATTTACCTTCGTAGATAGGCAGCTGAATACGGTCAGAGAATTTTTCAATCGTCGGTAGAAAAGAAGCCGGCAACCTACTAAAGTTTGGAGCTTGAACAGCGCCGTTCACTGTTTCATTAAACGGAATAACCGTACTAATAAGCTTACCATTTAAACCACGAAACGTTTTGAAAGCAGTCCATTGGCCAGCTTCAGTGGGTACGGCAGGTTTGTAGTAGGATGCCACCATCACATTACCACTCATGCCTTGATGAGCAACCGGCGGATAAATCTCCGCAGCGATGTCAATCGTATCGCCGAGCTTAGGCGCCGGCAACGCTGGTCTTGGCGGCAATGGAGGAACCTGTCCAATTTGAGGGAGCGTAGGAACGTGCTGCATCACACTGTAATTAGCCTGAGCACCACCTAGTATCATCCCCCCTGGAACGCTAGGATCCATCTTCAAGTCAGCGATAGGAGAGAAAATCCGCGGACCTACGTCAACTACATGATTTTTAGAGGCGTACATATCATATAAAGAGCTCATCTTCTTATAGACAAGAGGTCTGGTATCCGACAAGTCGTTCAGCTCAAACGGATCTTCAGCCAAATTAAACAAATAAACATGCCCATTCCAGCGATTAAGCTTAGTATTCCAAGATTGTGCAAGCTTCCAATCCCCTTTACGCAACATCTTGGCACTGTCTTGCTCAAAACCTAAAGCGCGATTGGGGTGTTTACAATTAAGGTCGCCATTGAACACGTCGCTCATCGGCATGCCATCCAACGGCATAATCGGATTACCTTGGTAAGTTGTAGGATATGCAGTTCCAGTCATATCTAAAATAGTGGCGGAAATATCCATCACTGAAGATAAGCAATTGTATTTTGCGCCTTTCGCTTTAGGATCCGCTTTGGGAGAGAAGACAAAAGCCGCAGTATGTATTCCACCTTCAAAGGTTTCTGCTTTATATCGGTTGAGCGGCGTATTATTTAACATGCCTAAGCCTTCCGATGGAGGAATAAACGATGTGCTACTGCCTATATTCAACAAACTATCAATCGTATCCTTGGAAAATGTGGCATTAATATACGATTGTTTCGCAGGACTGCCAGATTCTATCGCCGCCGCACCGTTGTCCGACATTACAAAGAACACGGTATTACTGTATTCGCCCGTGTCTTTCAGATGCTGGATTAATTTACCCACGCTTTGATCTAATTTTTCCACTAAACCTGCATAAGTCGCCATGCGTCGGGCTTCAACTTCCTGTTGATCTGCTGACAATTCATCCCAAGGGGTAACTTCTATATCGCGCGGCGGCAGGACAGCGTCCGCTTTAACTAAACCTAAAGATTTGAGCTTTTCAAACCGGTCGGCGCGTAATTTATCCCAACCTTGCGTGTAAGTCGGCAAGTATTTATTGATCAAGTCTTCAGGTGCCTGAAAAGGCGCGTGAGAAGCGATATGCGCGATATTCAGATAAAAGGGTTTAGTTTTATCCGTGCGATTATCCAGTATTTTAATCGCTTCATCGGTGTAAAAATCGGTAGAAAAAGCATTCGGTGGAAAAGAAGAAAATTGGTGGCCGTTCTTATTGTAAGGTGTAGTCACAGGCACACCGACATCCGGACTGGTGAGGCCTGAGTAATAAGTCGGCGGCTGACTGGTAATCAATTTACCGTTTGCATCGGAAAGGAAATGCATGTCGCCGCCGGGTAATAACACCAAAGTATCATTAAAGCCGCGGTCGGAAGGGTATTCGCCGGGTTTATCGCCTAAATCCCATTTACCGGTCATCGCGGTATAATAACCGTTGCCTTGAAGCAACTCAGGAAAAGTCGGCAAAGTTTTTGTTAATCTGCCTTCATAACCCGGAACATTTTTTTGCGGCGGACGGTCAGGCGAATAACCGTCCATATTACCAACACCTGCGGCATGGTTGTCTCTGCCGGTAAAAAACATCGCTCGGGCAGGCGTTGAAGTAGGAGCGGAATAATAATTGGTTAATTGTGTCCCGTTATTGGTTAGCATATCTAAATTGGGCGTATCGATTTCGCTGCCAAATTGCCCTAAATCGGAAAATCCCATGTCATCGATCATGATGGTGACAAAATTAGGCTTTTTAGCAGGCGCAGCATAAGTACCGAAAGAGGCGCTCATGCAAGCGATAGCAATCGCTGTTTTCAAATTATTTTTCTTCTTAAACATTTTTAATTAATCCTATAGCATTTAGTGCGTTAGTTAAGGAATATTCATTAATTTTGCCAATTAAATATACGCTATGACGGTGTCGACCTCGTCGAAAGATTATCAGTCTTTACATTCTTTTCCTTATTACCAGCAATATGATCTGATATGAAGTAGCTTCCCATTAGTCACAGGTAGATAACAATAAATCAATGAGTTACAGAACATAAAATTGAGAATTCAAGCCTTTTACTACCAAATTCTTGTAACTTAATTGATTTAAAAATCCACGAACAATAAAACACGAATTCGAATAAATTTTCAAAGTTATAAGACATTGATAAATCAGGTCACCTGCAACCAATAAAAAATCACTTTGTGAAGATTTGTTTTAAACACCTTACCTGCATTATTAAAAATAAGTCTATTTTTTACGAAACAACCGATTCTATTATGCATTTTTAAATCACAAAAAATATTTTATCTATTTGATTTTATGTGAATGTTTTTTAAAATATCGTAAACTTTTCTTAATGATTTATTAGACAGGAATACCTTTTAAAGGCAATTGATTATAGGGGAATAAGGCAAAAAATAAAAGAGCTTATAATTTAACTAAAGCGTATTCTTTGTAAAAATTAGGCAAAGCATTTTAGTATTAATTATTTTACCTAAAAACACAAAACCTAAATGTTAGCCTTTTATCTCAAACGTAGAAATTAATTTAGTTGTACTAAAAATAAGGAGTAAATAATGTTACAAAGTATTGTGCTTAAACCGATGGGGGCTTTTTGTAATTTACGTTGCCAGTACTGTTTTTACTTGGACAAACAGGCCTTATATGCGGGCGTACCTTCAGGACATCGCATGAGTGAAGATACATTGCGCACAATGATCGAACAAATGTTTGCTTGCTCTAACAACCCCACTTTTGTTTGGCAAGGCGGTGAACCGACAATTATGGGATTGGAGTTTTTTCAACAAGCCGTAGAGCTGCAAAAACATTTTGCCAAAGGGCGCATTTTTTCAAACTCACTGCAAACGCACGGAATGCTGCTGAATCAAAACTGGATGCATTTTTTACGCAAGGAAAATTTCTTAGTCGGTCTTTCACTCGACGGCCCGCAAGCTGTGCATGATTATTATCGGGTCGACGCCTTGGGTAAAGGAACGTTTCAAGCTGTATATGACAATGCACTGTTAATGCAGCAAGAAAAAATCCCCTTTAATGTATTGGCGACCGTGAGTGATTATTCGGTCAAATACGCACGGGAAATTTACCAATTTTTTGCCGAAAACGATTTTCTTTTTATGCAGTTTAGCCCGATTGTGGAACTGGACCCCAATAATACACACCAAGCCGCCGCTTATACCGTTGACGCGCTGGCGTATGGGCAGTTTTTATATGAAATCTTTGAACTATGGGTAAAAGATTTTGATTATCAAAAACTTAAACAAAAAACATCGATTCGCTGGTTCGATTCCGTTTTGCAAAGCTACGTCGGCATAACACCGGATCACTGCATTTTTCATAAAACTTGTAATGATTACCTGGTTATGGAACATAACGGCGATATTTTTTCCTGTGATTTTTTTGTAGAAAAAGACAAATGTTTGGGCAATGTTCACCAAACCACGTTATATAAAGCGTTCCAATCGCCGGAGCATACCGCCTTTGGCTTAGAAAAAGCCAACTTAAATGCAGAATGTCGCAGTTGCGAATGGCTAAAACAATGCTACGGCGGCTGCATTAAAGATCGTGTACGCGATCCTAAAGATCATGGACACAATCATTTCTGCGAGTCGTACCGTTATTTCTTTAAACATGCAGATGGCACACTAAAAGAATTTGCTGATTTATATCGTAAATATTATCAGTAAGTTAAAGCACTTATTAAGCTCATTACCAACAAGGTGAAAAATGAACTGTTTAAAAGAAACTTATTTATCCGCAATATTTATTCTATTTTCCGCACCATTATTTGCTGCTGAAACAATGATTGCCCCGGATTTAGCAAAAGTACCCCAAAGCGAAGAATGGACCGTACATAACCGCAAAGCCACTTTCATAACAGATGCTCTACAAGGTAGTATTTATTTTGATGCACAACCGGAAGCGGGCATAGCTTGGTTAAAAAACACGAATATTAGTGACGGCGTAATTGAAGTCGATTTAAAAGGCAATGACGTAAAAGATAAAAGCTATATAGGCATTGCATTTAGAGGGCAGAATGAAAAAACCTACGAGGCGGTTTATTTTAGACCGTTTAATTTCAAAGCGCCCGATACGCCACATAAAAGCCATGCCGTTCAGTACATAGCCGAACCGGACTATCCTTGGGAAAAATTAAGAAAAGAAAACCCAGGGAAATATGAAAATGCCGTAACGCCAGCTGTCGATCCCAATGAGTTCTTTCACCTTAAAATTGTTTTAGAAAAACCTTGGGTGCGCGTTTATGTCAACAACGCACTGAAACCTACACTGGAGGTCGAAAGCTTAGTGAAACAAAAAAGCGGCTGGGTCGGTTTTTGGATGGGAAAAAACGCCGACGGGGCATTTAAAAATCTGACAATAACCGAAGCCATGACGCCCTGAATAGCCATAGAACATAGCACTCGGCAATTGAACCCGCCTCGTGAAATATCGGCTACAGGGTGAAAATAAAAGACTGTTTTGAAAAGTAACGATTTGAAGCTATAAAAAAGGCGAATTGTGTAACCACTTTTCGCCTTTTTTTATCTCTCATTCAGTAAAAGTTTTTATTTTTTTACATCATATACTTACATTCATTACGTGTGCGCGAAAGAACGAAATGGGTAGGTGCAGGAAGCGCCGTAAGATCCTCTGTCCTTTCGACCATCGCCGCTACCGCTAAAGGCGCTGAAATCATTGCACCTGGAGTCGCGCTTTGCACGGTAAAAACTACATTATACCAACGCACTAAATTCGGATCCGTACCACCAACCCCGTCCACCGGATAGATCATGCTGTAATCATGCGGAAAGCGAACTAATTGATAGGGCTTCACTGTCCATTTAAAAAACCCCCCGGTATCGGTTTCCAGCGTAGGGGCAGTATCCGGCGTTAAGCTGACAATCAATTTACCGTCCATGCCATAAGAATCTATTTTAGTGATGGCCAAAGAATCGGTATATGAGGTATTAGTAATAAGCCAGCTGGATTCAATACCTTTTTGTTGTCCCGCGCCTACGACGGTAACTAAAGGAACATCACCCGTTAAAGAGCCGGTACATATGATTTTAGCAGTTTTTATCATGGCCATAGTGCCTTGAGGTTCGGCAGAGCTTGTGTTGGCAGCCACCAAACCGCTTAGAGCACCGACAAAAAGCAAAAGTTTTTTTATTTTCATCATCTTTCTCGATTGTAATTTAAGGAGGAATAAGCCAAAGGTTTTTATCGGTACACACAATCTGCGCGGATGCGATCAAGAACACCACCGCCAATCAATGGAGTCGCTTTCTCTATATAATCTGAATATACCAGCGGGGCAAGAATTGCTGAGCCATCAACACTTGCAACGGTAAACACAACGTTATTCCACAATAACTCAGGCTTAGATTGCTGTGCGGCCGGCAAGGTTGCTTCGTGAGGTAAACGAGTGGTTTCGTGCGGGGCTAACTTCCATTTAAAAGCCGGGTCGCCAACGGGCGTGGTGATCGGAGAACCGGGAGTCAAGGTAGTGATCCAGGCACCGGTCATGCCATAAACCTCTATTTTCGTAATCTTCAGTGCCGTATTTCCCGAAGTGTTTGTGATTAGAAAGTTGGTTTCCAACCCACCCACCGCTTCGTTAGCGACAATCGTTGGAGGAGGGCTTCCAGGGAAGAAGCGGCTGGCACTGCAAAGAACGGTAGCAGTTGTGCTTGCGGGGATATACCCCAGCCTGTTGGGAAGAGGCGTTCCGGCAAAACTGACACTTACACTCAATAACCCTGCCATTGTAGTAAAGCATAATAACGATTTCTTCATTTTCATGATGTTCCTCATTTATAAAATGTTTAAGGTTCGAGTCGAGTAGTGTAAAGTTAATTCAAAAAAAGCACAATTTTAATTTTATATATATATATCAATGCCTTATATTAAATATTTCATATACTAAAAAATTATTTCACATCAATATTCTTTATTAAACTTCAGCTCGATTTACTAACTAAAAGAGCCTGCAACTTTACCGTGGCATTGGTGCGTAAAAAAGCCAATGCCAAAATTTCTTGTGTTATACTGCCATGTAAGGCTAAACCCAATCGAATTATAAAAATACCTAATCAAAAGACTGGGTTGTAAGTTTTACTTATTAGCAGTTTCATATTTTTAATTTCTTAGACAACCCAACGATGTTTAAATAGAATAGTTGAAATTACTTACTTAACGCGTTCAACTTCTAACTGATTTAATTACATAAAACTGAATTTAAAAAGAATTAAAGATAATATATGTTAAAGGAAAAACCTAACATCATATTTATCTGTTCGCTCATTCAATATATAACGGAAAGTTACCGCATTTTGTGTAAGCATTGATTTTAACTATTTAAAAGCAAGAACTTTTGCAGAGAAAAAAACTTTAACTTTTAATTCGGATACAACTATGGAAAATAATCAAATAACTAAAGACGCAGCCTTGGCTGTTTCCCTTTCTATCCAAGACGATGAATGGGATAAATTAGATAATTTACTCGACCAAGATTTTACTTATACCGGCGATGGACTTACTTTTAATAAAGACGAATACATAGGCTTTATGCAAGAGATGAAAAGCGCTTTTTCAGGCATGAAAATGGAATTTAAACAGGTTCTTGCCGATGGAGAATTTGTCACCATTAACTTTACTTCACGGGCAAAAAATATCGGCAAATTTATGGGAGCTCCGGCATCAAAAAAAGATATCGAAGTTAACGGAACGTTGATTCGGCAAATGCGCGACGGCAAAGCGATTCAAGAGTGGCAGACTACCGACCTTTTAGGTCTGATGACGCAAATGGGATTCGGTGCTTTATTTGGCTATACGGTCGCCGTCGGTCTTTTCAAAATAAAACCTAAAAAACCCATTCGCAAGAAATAAGTAAAACAGCAACTTTGAGTAAAAATTCACGAAAAACACGATTCACTTCCTCCCGACTATTTTTACTCAAAAAATTACAGCAAAGCCTTATCGGCGCCTTTTAAATTAAATAGCTCTATCAATTGTTTTTAGGGATCTTGATGTTTTCCACTCCGGTTCTTCTTTGATCATAAGGATTGGAGGTGGATTTTAAATCGCTTATTTTCAAAAATGCATAAAACTTTGCTTTTCTGCTGTCGACTTAAGTTTAACTCAAAGACAAACTGTAGTTTGCATAAAAATGCTACCAATAATTTATAACATTATGAATTCTTTAAAAAATAATCAAGGAAAAATTTTAGAATTAACCCGTGGCTTTCAATTATCACAATGTCTTTTTACTGCAACCGCCTTAGGCATCCCCGACTTGTTGAAAGATGGCGGAAAAACCTGTGAAGAATTAGCGCAAGCAACCCAAACCCATGTTCATTCTTTGTACCGGTTGCTGCGCGTACTGGCAAGCACCGGTATTGTTACTGAAGTTGCCCCGCAACGGTTCGAAGCAACTTCAATGGCAACTTGCCTGCAAGAAGATTCCCCTGACTCTCTTAAAGATTTTGTTTTATTACGCGCTGAACAAGATTATTTGTGCTGGAAAGAATTACCTTACAGTATCAAAACCGGGAAAAGTGCTTTTGAGCATACTTTTGATGTCAGCCGCTATCACTACAATCAGCAAACACCGCAGCTTTCAGAACGTTTTGATCGAGCAATGAGCACCTTAGCCCGCAAACAAAAAGAAGCTATTTTATCAAGTTATGACTTTTCCACTGTTGACACCTTAGTGGATATTGGCGGTGGGCAAGGTAGTTTGTTGATTTCCATCTTAAAGCAATGTCCCAACGTAAAAGCGGTACTTTTCGATCAAGCCGAAACCATACAACGCGCCCAAGAACTTTTGGCCCAAGAACACCTAGACCAACGTTGTCAAGCGGTTGCGGGCAGTTTTTTTGAGTCGCTACCCGAGGGAAAAGACACTTATATCCTTAAACATGTTTTGCATAACTGGGATGATGAGCAAGCCTTGCACATTTTACAAAATTGTCGCCGCGCGATGACTGCCGGGACAAAATTACTGATTATTGAAGGTGTCATTTCTCAAAAAACAGAGCAACGCTCGGTTTTGCTGGATTTGCAATTGCTGGTGTCATTCGCATCCGGCAAACTGCGTACGGAATCCGAGTTTTGCCAATTATTGCAAGCAGCCGGCTTTACATTAAACTGCATTATTCCTACCCAATCCGATATCAGCATTATTGAAGCTAATGCTGTTTAATCTTAAGCCTAACGGTGCAATTCCTAATACACTAAGGAGCAAAACCCATGAAGCTCTCCAAGCTGCTGATTCTTATTATAGTTTATATGTCGCATACAAAAGGTTATGCGGGTGGATTTTCCAATGATACATCTATAAAGGAAACGCCCCCGCCGACTGCCGACACCCAAACACAAGGATTGATTCACGCGCTAACAGGTATAAATCCTAATGACATTGACTTATTAAAAGACAGCAACATCAGAGTCGGTGGTGCGATCGGAGCGGGAGTTACTTACAATCCGGCCAGTCCTACCGACCGCAGTAACGGCCCCATGATATTTAACGACCGCAGCAACGAATTCCAATTCAATCGTTTTCGCTTATTTGTGCAGAAGGATGTGAATCTTAGCGGTAATAAATGGGATATAGGCGGCAGGTTCGATTTTATTGTCGGCGCAGATGCACGGTATGCCAGCGCCATTGGTTTGGACGATAAATTCACCACCAAAAACCGCTTTAATAAAGTTGCTCTACCTCAATTTTATGCACAAATTTTTGCGCCCTACGGTAATGGAATTACCGCTCAAATCGGGCATTTTTTCACCTTAATCGGCTCGGCAACTCCTTTCTATTCCCTATCCTACACTGCTTACAGCGAACCGTCTTCACATACCGGCGCTTTATTGAGCACCCCGATCAACGATAATCTAACTGTTTCTGCGGGCGCGGTTTTAGGAACAGTAGATACGTTAGATAATTTCGATAAAAACCCCGGCAGTTGGAATTTTTTAGGCAGTACCACTTGGGCCAAGGAAGCCACAGCTGCGACGTTATCGGTTATCACCGGTGATGACAACAGCGACCTTTCAGGCTTAGGCTTACAAAGCTCTAACCGCACTCATGCAAGTTTTGTCTTAACTCAGGATTTTGCACAAAAATGGCATTACAAATTTCAACACGATTATGGCTACCAAGCAGTGGGCTTTAATGAAAAAGCAGCGCACTGGTACGGTATTGAACAAGACTTAATGTACGATATCACCAAACAAGTCACCGCCGGTTTGCGCGGTGAATGGTTTAGAGATCAAAATGGTTTAAAAGTCATGTTTGACGGCTTACCTGCGACTTACTACGGGATTACTGCCGGCTTATTTTGGAAACCGGTTAAATGGATCACCATTCGCCCTGAACTTCGTTACGACATCAGCAACAACCCGGTTTATAATGACTTCGCCGACCGCCAACAATTCACTGTTGCGACCAGCTTTGTGATCAAACTTTAATTAGGCAAACGGTTTAGTGATCAAGAAGGCTTATTGCTCCCGGCTTAACCGCTGGGAGCGGATTGAAACAACTTTATAATACTCTTATGTCTACTAATACAACGCCGTCATCCTTCTGGAAAGCGGTCAGAAATAATGTCAAATTGCAACGCAAAACTCCCGCTATTTTTCCCGCCAATCGCTCGCAAGTACTCCCGCTCTCATTGGGACAGCAACGGTTATGGCAATTAGAACAGTTACACGTTCATAATACCGTTCACAATCTGCGTGCCGCTTTTCGCTTACAAGGCGACCTTGATGCGGCTGTATTAGAAAAAAGCTTGCAGGCGATTGTTCAACGTCATGAAATTTTGCGCACGGAATTTCCTGCCCGCGGCAGCCAAGCCAGTCAATTTATCTTGCCGGAGTTGCCGCTAAATCTACCCTTGATTTCTTTGGAACATCTGAGCGCGGCCAAACAAGAACAAGCCGTTATCGACTATGCGCGCGAAGAAACCCAAGCACCGTTCAGCTTGGAATATGCGCCGTTGTTAAGAGTAAAATTACTGCGTTTATCCGCCACTGAACATGTACTGTTACGGACCACACATCATATCGTCTACGACATGTGGTCGGATAGTGTGTTCATGCGCGAACTCGCCGTGTTATATCGGGATTTTTTACAAGACCAACCCAGCTCTTTACCCGCGTTACCGATTCAGTATGCCGATTTTGCCGCTTTTCAGCAGCAACATTTGGATACTCAAGCCTTGTTAACCTATTGGCAACAGCAATTAGCCGGTCAATTACCGCTGTTGCAATTACCCGTCGATCGTATAGCAAATTTCGGCTATCACGGCGAAACCGAATATTACGCACTTTCACCGGAACTCACGCAAAAACTGACGCAGTTTGCCACGCAGCAAGGTACTTCTTTATTCGTAGTTTTACTGACGGCTTTCAACGTGTTGCTGTATCAATATTCGCAACAGGAAGATATGTTGCTGTGTTCCCCGGTGGCCGGACGCTACCAAGTAGAAACCAAAAAACTGATCGGTTTTTTTAATAATTTACTGCTGTTACGCAGTGATTTAAGCAACGATCCCAGTTTTAGCGAACTGCTTGCGCGCATCGGTCAGGTCACGTTAGACGCTACCACCCATCAAGATTTACCTTTGCAGGCGCTATCCGACAGCTTGAACATCCCGGCGAATCTATTATCCAGAACCATGTTCACTTTGCAAAATGTGCCTTCGATGCCGCAAAAGATGGCCGATGTGGCCATTACCCGCTTGGATATTGAAGAAGGGATCGCCAATTTTGATCTATCGTTGTCGATTCGTGAAAAAGACAACGGCTTAATCACCATCGCTCGCTATAAAGCGGAGTTATTTGACAGAAGCAGCATCCAACAACTTCTAACTCGCTTTGCAACTGTGTTAACGCAATTAGTTGAAGCGCCGCAGACGCGCTTAAGCCAATTACCCCGCTTTGCCTATCAACAAATCGCCGCAGCTCAGGCGACTGCCTATATTGCACCGGTAACCGAGCTTGAAAAAACCATCGCGCAGGTCTGGCAAGAAGTTTTACAAACTCAACAAATCGGTTTGTACGATGACTTTTTTAGCGTCGGCGGTTCTTCGTTGGCGATGTTGCAAGTGAGCACCCAACTTGAAAAACGCCTCAACCGCAGCTGCGCAATAGTTGAGTTATTTAAACAACCCACAGTGAGCGCGATGGCGACTTATTTGGCGAATTCTGAACACACGCCGGAAACTTCGCTGGATATTGATGCCGTTAAACAACGCGCCGATCGCCGCAGAAACGCGCTAAGCCAACAAAAACAACTTAAAACCAGGAGAGTCCATCATGACTGAAAATACAAATACCGATGCTTTAATAGAACCCCTAGCCATTATTGGCATGTCCGGACGTTTTCCGGGGGCGAAAAACTGCGAAGAATTCTGGCAAAATCTCAGTAACGGCATTGAGTCTATCCAATTTTTCAGTGATGAAGAGGCCTTAGCATCAGGAGCCGACCCTGAACTGATCGGCAACCCGCATTTTGTTAAAGCGCACGGCGTATTGGAAGATGTCGAATATTTCGATGCCGGCTTTTTTAATATGAGCCCGCGTGAAGCACGGATTTTAGACCCGCAACACCGCGTTTTTCTCGAAGCCGCTTGGGAAGCGATGGAAAATGCCGGTTATGACTCCGAAAAATACGACGGTCAAGTCGGCGTTTATGCGGGAACGGCTTTTAGTACCTATCTTTTACGCAATATTCTGCCCAATAATCTGGTACGTTTTCAAACGATAGACCGTCTGGAAATGGCGCTGACCAACCATAAAGACACCATGCCGATGCGGGTGTCGTTTCACATGAACTTGACCGGGCCCAGCATTTGCGTCGGCACCACCTGCTCAACTTCACTGGTAGCGGTACATTTAGCCTGCCAAGCCTTGTTAAGCTATCAGTGCGATATGGTCTTGGCCGGGGCAAGTTTCATCAGAACTCCCGCTAAAGAAGGCTATTTATTCCAGGAAGGCATGATTTACTCGCCGGACGGCCATTTACGCACTTTCGATGCCGATTCTAAAGGCATAGTCACCGGTGCGGGTGTAGGCGTAGTGGTCATTAAACGCCTGGCGGATGCATTGGCGGACGGCGATACGGTGCAAGCCATCATTAAAGCGACCGCTTTAAACAATGACGGCTCGACCAAAATCGGCTACACCGCGCCCAGTATTGGCGGACAAGCCAAAGTGATGGCGGAAGCGATGGATTTAGCCGGCGTTAGTTCGGATTCCGTTACCTATATCGAAACCCATGGGACAGGCACGGAATTAGGCGATCCTGTAGAAGTTGCGGCGATGACCCAAGCCTTTCATGCCACCGCAATCGATCCGCAAACCCAGAAAAAACAATATTGTGCGATCGGTTCGGCAAAGCCCAACATTGGTCATTTAAATCATGCCGCCGCCATTGCCGGTTTGATTAAAGCAGTTTTGGCGTTAAAACATAAACAGTTACCGCCGAGTCTGAACTTTAACAAACCCAATCCGAAAATCGATTTTGAAAACAGCCCGTTTTACGTCAACACCAAGCTGCAAGACTGGAATACCGGCAACGCACCACGCCGCGTCGGAGTTAACGCGTTTGGTATCGGCGGCACTAACGGCCATGTGGTAATGGAAGAAGCGCCGCCGGCGCAACTTTCTACCGGTGCTCGCCCGCATCAAGTGTTAATGCTTTGCGCAAAAACTCAAACCGCATTGGATAAAATAACCGCCAACTTGGCGCAACACCTCACAGAACATCCACAGACTAATTTAGCCGATGTTGCGTTTACTTTGCATATGGGGCGCAAAGCCTTTGATTATCGTCGCATAGTCATTGCCGACAGCGTCGAAGAAGCTATTGAACGTTTGCGCGACAAAAATCCGCAGCACGTTTTCGAGCATTACCAAAAATCTTCAACACGCCCCATTGTGTTCATGTTTTCCGGCCAAGGTTCGCAATATGTCAACATGGCAAAAGAAGTGTATCAAACCGAAGCCGTGTTTAAACAACAGCTTGATTACTGCGCCGATTATTTAAAACCGCTGTTAAACCTCGATTTGCGCGACCTGCTCTACCCGACAACCCTGTCCGTAGAAGAGGCCAGTGCGCAACTGCAACAAACCGCGATAACTCAAGCGGCACTGTTTAGTGTGGAATATGCGTTGGCGCAATTATGGATGTCATGGGGCGTCAAGCCCAAAGCAATGATAGGCCACAGCATTGGCGAGTACGTTGCCGCGTGTATTGCCGGGGTCTTCAGTTTGGACGATGCGCTGTCTTTGGTTGCCGCGCGCGGGCAATTGATGCAGACGGTTGCGCCCGGCAATATGTTGGCGGTTTCCTTGTCTGCCGAAGAGCTGCGTGAACTGTTGCCGGAAAATTTATCGCTGGCATTGATCAACAGCTCGTCGCTGTGCGTGGTTTCAGGAACCAACGAAGCGATTAGCGCTTTTGAAGCGCTAATGAAAGATCGCGATGTGCACTGCCAAGCTTTGCACACTTCTCACGCCTTTCATTCGCAAATGATGGAAAGTATTGTCGAGCCGTTCACCGCACGGATGCATCAAACGGCATTAAATGCGCCGCAAATCCCTTATTTATCCAATGTCACCGGCACCTGGATTACCGCCGAACAAGCCACAGACCCGCATTATTGGGCTCAACATTTACGCCAAACCGTGAATTTTGCCCCCGGTTTGGAGCAGTTGTTTTTAGACCATCAACAAATTTTGCTCGAGGTCGGTCCGGGACGCACACTCAGTAGTTTGGCAAGACAACATCAAGCGAAAAAAACCGAGCAATGGGTATTAACCTCGTTGCCGCATCCGCAAGAAAACCAACCCGATGCCGAATTCTTGCTGACTACCTTAGGTCGCCTGTGGTTAGCTGGGCTGGTAATTGATCATAAAGCATTTTACTCCGGTAGAAAATTACACCGCACGGAACTGCCGACTTACCCTTTTGAGCGTCAACGTTATTGGATCGATGCGCCCAAACCCGGCCAAAGCAATGTGACCCAACCTCAGGGTTCCTTGTCGCGTCTTAGCACCCTGGATCAAGACGAGGTTGTAGAACATATCCATTCCGCCGAGGAAAAAATCCGTTTTGCACCACGTAACGCAAAAGAACAGCGTTTGGCGGATATTTGGAAAGAGGTGTTAGGCGGCCATGTCGGAATACACGATAATTTCTTTGAACTCGGCGGCAGCTCATTAGTTGCCAGCGTCGTTGTTGCGCGTATTTGCGAGTGTTTGCGCACGGAATTATCGATTAGCGAATTTTTAAACGCGCCCACGATTGCAGAATTAGCCTTGGTGGTGACAGCGGATGTTCCTGAAACCAGCGATGACTTAATACCTGCGACTGAAGCTGTTCCAGCCGATGCCGCACAATGTTTAGTGAAAATCAAAGGCGGCGACGAAGCGCGTCCGATCTTGTTCTTAGTGCACCCGATTGACGGTTATGTCACTTTTTACCGTGATTTGGCCCAGGATTTACCCGCGCATCAAGCGGTTTATGCTTTTCAAGCGCACGGGCTAAACAGCGGCACACAAGCCTTAACCGAAGTTGAGCAGATGGCAACCGCTTATCTTAAAGCAATGCGCAGCAAACAGGCGCACGGCCCTTATTTGTTGGGCGGTGCTTCTTTTGGCGGCTTGGTGGCGTTTGAAATGGCGCAACAATTAAAGCAAGCGGGCGAAGCAGTAAAACTCCTGTTTATGATAGACAGCCCGGCGCCCGGACAAAACTTGTTTAAAAGCGAAAAGGACAGCGACATTCTCACCTTTATCGCCCGCTATTTGTTGAAAATGGGCGATAAGTCGCCGAGCTCTGCCGACTTAGAAAGCCTGTCTACAGCGCAACAACTTGAAGCCGTATTGGAACAAGCTAAGCAACTGAATTGCCTGCCCGATTCATTTACAGCGGAGCAATTGCAGTGCTGGCTGACTGTTTTTAAAGCCAATAGTGTAGCGATGAGTCGTTATGTACCGCAGGATTATGCCGGCCATTTAACCTTTTTCCGTGCACAACAGCCGTGGAACAGCGAAAATCCCGGTCATCCCGAGCATTTCTGGCTGGAAAAAGCGCAGCAAGGTATTGATATTTACAAGATAACAGGAACCCATATCACCATGAACCTGCAACCCCAAGTTGGAGAAATTGCGCAAAAACTGGCGCGTTATTTTTAACTTGAATAATATTGCAAGCTCAAGTCAATAAAGATCCACAAGAGCTGAAAAACTTCACCACAAAGGCACGAAGAAATAAAACTTCGTGTCTTCTCGTGGTGAATTAAAAAGTATCAACCGGTACGGTTAGCTTAAAGGAACAATTTATCCACGATAAGAGACTGGATAAATCGGCATATTGCCGTTTTAATACTATCTGGCTTCAAGGCTCAGCCACTCTTTCAGTTGCAATGTCACCCAGGCCCCGTCATCCAGGGTCAGGTCATGACCTGACCACAAGTGGCGGCGAAGTTCCAGATTCCATTTTTTGTGTATTATTTCTGAACAAGCCGGCGCCACCAGCCGATCCCCCAAACCGTTTAATAATAAAACCGGCTGCGGAGGCTTCGTATCGCCGGGCCGATAGGTTGCCGCCGCCATAATCTGGCGGAAACTGTTTTTAAGACTCACGGGACGCTGGTATTGGATTTTTTCCCAGGCTTGAACGGTCTGTTTACGCTGGTTTCTACGGTTGCTGGTCAAGCGCAAAATTGCCGATTCCCGCTTATACACGTCGCGCGTCATCGCCAACCCGACAAAATCCCTATAACTTTGCCAACGTAAGCGCTGATAAAAGGGGCTCAAATCGGCAAAACTGGTATTGATCAGGGTTGCGCCGCAAATATCCTCGGGATAGCTCCGCATCCACTGCCAAGCCACCATCGCCCCTAACGAGAGAGCCAAAATTGTTACCGGCTGTTGTATGAAGCCTTTATCGAAGGCATGGCGACGTACACTGTCTGTTATCGCCATGATCGTGTTTGGACTGGTTTCCCGGTAAAAACAACCGGTGCCGGGTAAATCCAGCAGATTTACCTGGGCATCCGGAAATGCCGATTTTAAAAGAGGTACGAAAGCGCCCCAGTGGGCCGATTCACGCGCCAAGCCTCTAAGCAGAAGCCAGTTTTGTCCCAGCGCTTTATTCATACCAAAGACCTAAAGCTGTTTTCTCATAGGCTGCTTTTTGCCGCGGCTTAAGCTGCGTCCATTTTTCCGGATATAAAAGACTACGGTATAAAAAATCGAACAGCATGAAATGTCGCCGAAAAATCCGTTGCTGACGGTGAGGTAAAAGCGGATGAAACAAACCGTGACGCGAGAAAAGATGCATAGGACTCTTACGCAACCAAAGCCATGAACCCATTTCCAGTGTCAACGGCAGGAATAAGCGTTCGGCCTCAAACCGCTGCACAAAATCATCGAACAGATAATCCCACAAGTCTCCGTTAATCATATATTCCTGGCAGGTCGGTTCAATTCTATAGATGTGGTGTCGATAGCAACGGTCAAACAGTTCTTTCAAGGCCAAAGTTTCAGCAAGAAAGGCAAACGGGGTAAGACGCGAGGCGTACGGAAACCATAATCGATCCTGAATGCCGAATCCCGAGTGCAAATCCAGGGAGATGGACAACGGCGAGTTGAACAAATGTTGTTGCACAACCCGGCATAAAGCTTGCGCTTCCTTTTCCATTTTAGATTCATCGCCGCGATACCAAGGCAGATGAGGTGTGATGCGGTGGCCGCTGAAAATGCGGTTTGGACCGATGCTTTCCACAGGCGAATTGCGCATCAAATCAACGCCGTTGCCATTCGAACGTGTACCGAGACAAACACCTACGGGATTCACGATAGGTACAAAAACAAGCCGGGATTGCTCAAGCCTAGCCTGGAATTCTTGATCCCAGTCCAGTAACTGACTGAGGGTTTCCATATAAGACAAGATCACTTCAGAACCGATCTTCTCCAGCCCATGCACACCGCCGAAAAAGGCTAATACAGGCACATCGGGTTCAGTTGAACCCAGCGTAATACAATGAATGGGAAATTCATGATCTTGATATTGAATCCGTTCTATTACCTCAACTTGAGCCCGGTCGCCGAACTGCTCAATAATGCGTTCAAGTTGTCTTAGTTCAGGGAATTTAATGCCGGTCATAAGGCCAAATCAGTCGTATAGAACAGTAAAAAGGTCAATAGTTTCGTACCCTGTTGGATAATTTCTCACACGGCTGCTCCGAATCAACTGCCGGTAAATAATCAGAAATTTTTTTCCATATCCTGTCTCTTGCTTCAAGACTGACGGCATGGCGATTTTTTCCTGAGCCGTTAATAACCGGAAGAAAGCTAAGACGCACCTCGATTTTATCCAGCGTCAGCATTTTCAATAAATGCGCTACAAAATCATCGTCTCCGACAAAAGGCGCGTGTTTTTTAGCTGAGCCTTGATATTGTAGGGCTATGGGTTGAATAACCGACTTGGTTAACAGCGCAGGCTGAAATAGTGACGAATGAAAATGCAGGACCTCATCGCCTTTCGTCGTGGTCCCTTCCGGGAAAGCAATAATATTACTGTTTTGTTTTAACAGCCAGAGCATTTTTTCGGCGGTGGTGCGGATCTGCTGTTTATCGCCGCGACGGATAAAAATGGTGCCGCCCTGCCTGGCCAGATAACCGATTACCGGCCAGTTTAAAATATCGCTCTTGGCAACAAAATAGGCCGGTAAATATTGGCCGATAACGATGATGTCCAACCAGGAAATATGATTGCCGACTAAAAAAACGGCGCCTTGTTCCGGCAGCTCTCCCTCTTTAACTATATGTAGATTAACAATAGCGCTGAACCATCGCAGCCAGCGGGTTTTAAATGCATTCCGCTTGATTTTGGCATGATCTGCCGAATAGAAAAAACCAAGTGCGGGAAAAATACCGGCAGCGATGATGAGTCCATTGATAAACAGGATGATGATCAGGAAAAGTTTATAGTACAGCCGCATTTTCGATTTCATTACCAGCCTGCGCCGTGCTTTGCTCCCGGCACGCTTGCGCCATACACAGCATCCTTGGCGATCGCCGCGCCAGTTCCCGACTGGCTTGCGGCATACACACCATCCCTGGCGATATAGCCTCTCATATAATGTTTGCTGTAGCGCTCTTGCAATTGATCAAGCGGCAATAACATGAATAAATCCATACAGTTGAAGTCCTCATCCCAGCATGGTTCGCCGCAAACCACAGCGCCGAAGCGAAAATAAGCCTTCAGCAAAGGTGGAATGCCCGATTCATCGCGTTCGCATCTTAATTCGCCGGGTACAGGAATAGTAGGTTCGACTTGAATCGAAGAAGGTGCAATATTTTTGGCATCGATATTCCGATAAACCGCATCGACGGCAAAACCGCTGGGACCTGGAGTAATACTGGCGCAACCGAGTAAATAATTAAATTGCCCTTCAAGCGCATATTGAACCAACGCAGACCAAAGCGTTGTTAAAACCGCACTGCCGCGATAATTAGGATCAACGCAAGTCCGGCCTATTTCCAAAAAACGGCCGGGCAATGTTAAGACCTGATCAAGATTGAATTCACCTTGAGAATAAAAACCTCCGAGACATTCCGCCTGATCTTGATTAAGCAAGCGGGTATAGCCGACTATTTTTTTATTGACGTTGTCATACACAACTAAATGATCGCAATAGCTATCGACTTCATCATAATCCAGACCTTCCGATTCGGTTTTGAGCTTGGCGCCCATTTCTTTAGCAAACACACGAAAGCGCAAAGCCTGGGCTTCTTTTATTAACGCCTCTGAGTCGGCCGCCGCGCCAGCTCCCGGCTGGCCTGCGGCATACACACCATCCCTGGCGATAACAAAACATTCCAATCGTTTGGCAGGCTTAAACTGTATTGCTGCTTCTGTTCTTTTCATGGGTATCCACATGGCTAAATAAAGATGTGAATACATTAAAGAAAAAAGGTGTCAGTTTTGTGTCGAACTCGTGAACATCAAATGACAGGATGATTAAGATTTAATGACAGTCAATTGGCTATTTTGTTTTGGACGGTGCAGCGGCGCTGATAAGCCACTCAGGCGGCAAGAAAGAACCTGACTTCGACTCATCTTTAACGCATAAAAGCTGTAAAGATAAGTCGAAACCGGAACAATAGGAGAGTTTATAAATTGCTCCTGATATGCGAGGCGGAGAAGTCAGCTATGGTCGGGTCTAGGTAAGGGGTAATCCCGCTACCCGATCATGGCTAACGCATAATGAAAGCCCCCTATTCCCTCTAATTCACAATGACACTAATTTTATAGTTGCAAAATTAAATATAAAATGGTACAAGCAAGCATATTTTTTATTTATTTTATGCTGCGTAGAATTTGGCGACAAAGCCCATAACAAAAAGCTTGCCCTCATTCTCAGCACAACATAACCTGTTGTTTTTTAGGTTATTTACAACAAACCTCATATCAATCACTTAAGCTTTTAGCATGCATTAAAATTGCCTGAAATCTTATACTGCAACAAATAAGCAGTAACAAGATGCATGCCGGCTTTCTGATAACTATTTATGAAGCATAATAACCTACGCAAGGTTAAGAGTGCTAAAAAGTAAATATCACAAATTCAATGACTGTAATGAATTGTATCGTTACAGTTATTTTCACAAATAACGGTAAACAGCCGGCATTTCAAATTCTGGTCGTCTACACCTAAATGGGTTGATAGCGAATATACGCTTCAGCCTCCGTTTAAGCCATTAAAGAACAATTCTTGTTTTCTGCCTATTTTTTTGACTATCGATTTGGCTACAGGCATGAAATCGAGAGCTGGCTTAAGGCCGAATGGAAAATTAAAAACCAATACTTCTACTGGTTTCAGGATGCTGAGTAATTTTTTAAATCGTAATAATGTTTAAAGTTATGGTGCGTGATATGAAACGAAACAAGATAAATGAGACTCTCAGTCTGGACAAAACAATAGAGCATAAACAACTTATTGCTTTCCATGAGGCGGGGCATGCGGCGGGTATTCATTTAAACAACAAAGCCAGATGCCTACCGCCTTTATCCTTTAAAATTATCTTTAAAGAGATGAGTTGCGTGATAGAAGCGGATATCCAGACATACCAAACACACCATAATGATTGTAGTGCAAGAGTGGAAGGAGGGCGATTAATTGAATTATTGCCATCTTTTATTGATGGTCCGATGCATAAATTAACAGAACACAAGAATTCAAAAGCGCAATGGGAAAAGGATTATAGGGTAAACTTTGAAGCGGATATTATTAATTTGCTTATCGGCCCACTGGCTGAAGCTAAACATGTCGCTGACACCGATGATGAGCTATTTAATCATAAGTTAGTCAATCTAAAGGCCTTAAAAAATTATGGTGGCTGTTCAGATATTTCTTTAACTAATGAATATTTACAATACTTATCTACCGATAAACAACGAAGAGATGAAATATTGGATGAGTTGTTTATCGAAGCTTTTAACTTTGTAAATAATGATGAAAATTGGGCCGCGATCACCAAACTGGCTCACTACATTCTTGACAGCCGTAAAAATATTATTTGCCACGAAGAAATTGTTTTAATGCTTGATCAAGCGATAGCTCATTTTCAGCACCAGATATCTTCTATAACAAGGCATTATTACTGTGCTGGTTCAATGAGGCAAAGCCTCTAATTTTCCCTTGCCGATAATTAATAGTAGAGTTGAGAAGTAGCTCTCAACTCTACTATATCCGGAATTTCAAATTGTAAGTTGAAACACCTATTAAAAATCTCTAATCTTAAACTGATTAAAACCACGAAAGACACAGTAACTGCTCCATGCCTTACTCTACCTCCTGCATAAGCCACAGGGATGTGGCAAATACAGATTTTGCATGGAGCAAAAACTGCCCATGCAAGTCGTTCGTGGTGAACGCCCTACCCCTTCAACGCCTTCAACACCGCCTGCATAGTCGCATTGGCATCGCCAAACAACATCCGGGTGTTTTCCAGCACGAATAACGGGTTACCCACACCGGCATAACCTGAGGCCATGCTGCGTTTAAGTACGACAGTGGTTTCGCCTTTCCAGCATTCCAATACCGGCATACCGGCAATCGGGCTGTTGGGATCATCCAGGGCTGACGGATTGACGATATCGTTAGCGCCTATAACGATCGATACATCAACATGCCCCCAATCTTCGTTGATTTCATCCATTTCATAAACGATGTCGTAAGGCACTTTGGCTTCGGCCAGCAGCACGTTCATGTGGCCGGGCATTCTTCCTGCAACCGGATGGATGCCGAAACCGACTTTTTTGCCTTTATCGCGTAATAATTTGGTGATTTCATTAACGGTGTGCTGAGCCTGGGCAACCGCCATACCGTAACCAGGAATGATCATGATGTTTTTGGCGTCCAGCAATAATTGTGCGGTTTCTTCAGCGCTGATCGGCGTGACTTCGCCTTCAACGACTGCGGCTTCGCCACCCGAACCGGTACCAAAACCACCGGCAATCACGCTGATAAAGTTGCGGTTCATCGCGCGGCACATGATGTAACTCAAGATCGCGCCGCTGCTGCCGACCAATGCGCCGGTCACAATCAACAAATCGTTGCTTAACATAAAACCGGTTGCCGCAGCCGCCCATCCCGAGTAGCTGTTGAGCATGGACACCACCACCGGCATATCAGCACCACCGATAGCCATAACCATGTGTACGCCGAACGCCAGTGCAATCACGGTCATCAGCAATAAAGGAAAAGTACCGCCGCCGGTTTCGGTTTGTTGCAAGAACATCCGGCCCAGAACGATCGCTAAAACCAACAGGCCCAAATTCAACCAATGGCGACCCGGCAATAACATCGGTTTGCCGCTGATGCGCTCGCTGAGTTTGCCGAAAGCAATAACCGAACCTGAAAAAGTAACGGCACCGATCAGAATGCCGATATAAATTTCCACTTCATGGATGCTTTTTTCTACACCGCTCAGGGTGGTGGATGCGTCCATGAAATTGGCGTAACCCACCAACACGGCAGCCATACCGACCAAGCTGTGCATGATAGCGACCAGTTCCGGCATTTGCGTCATTTCGACTTTTAATGCGGCTTTCGCGCCGATAGCGCCGCCGATTAACAAAGCAACGATCAAAATAGCGTAGGAAGTAACCGATCCGCTTAAGGTGGTAGCGATAATGGCAATCGCCATGCCTAACATGCCGTAATAATTGCCTCGGCGAGCGGTTTCCTGATTGCTTAAACCACTCAGGCTTAAAATAAACAGAATCGTGGCGACGATGTAAGACATCGTGACTAAACTATGGGACATCATATTCTCCGGTTATTTTCTGAACATTTCTAACATACGGCGAGTGACTAAAAAACCACCGGCAATATTGATAGATGCAATGAGTATCGCCAATCCGGCCAGCACGCTGATGGTAAAGCCCGGCGCGGAAATCTGCACCAGCGCGCCGATCACGATAATGCCGCTGATGGCATTGGTTACACTCATTAACGGGGTATGCAGCGATGCAGACACATTCCAGATCACCTGATAACCGATGAAGCAGGCCAACACAAACACGGTAAAATGCGACATGAACGACGACGGAGCAACCGAACCGATACCGAACAGCGCCAGGCCGCCGATAATTAATGGTATAAATTGCTTAACCGAATCCGGGATGACGGACTTTTTGGCTTCTTGTACCGCTGCATAAGCGGGAGCTTCGGTTTGCGGGGCTGGAGCGGCGGAAAGTTTGGGCGGTGGCGGCGGCCAAGTGATTTTGCCTTCTTTAATGACCGTAGTGCCGCGTATCACCTCGTCTTCCATATTGACGTTAATCTCGCCGTTTTTTTCCGGGCAAAGTTCGGTTAACAAATGTCTGAGGTTGGTTGCATAAAGCTGGCTCGATTGGTTAGCCAAACGGCTGGGTAAATTGCTGTAACCGATAATGGTCACACCGTGTTTTACCACCACTTGGTCTTTCTCGGTCAACGCGCAATTGCCGCCTTGTTCGGCCGCCAGATCGACAATAATGCTGCCCGGTTTCATCGATTTAACCATGCCTTCGGTGATCAGCTTGGGCGCCGGTTTGCCGGGAATCAGCGCGGTGGTGATGATGATGTCCACTTCCATCGCCTGTCTGGCAAACAAGGCCATTTCGGCTTCGATGAATTCCTTGGACATGGTTTTGGCGTAACCACCGGCGCCGGCGCCCTCTTCTTTAAAGTCCAGCATTAGAAACTCGGCATCCATGCTTTCGATTTGTTCTTTCACTTCAGGCCGGGTATCGAAAGCCCTAACGATAGCGCCCATGCTTTTTGCGGTACCTATCGCGGCAAGACCGGCGACACCGGCGCCAATGACCAATACCTTGGCGGGCGGAATTTTACCGGCGGCGGTAATCTGTCCGGTAAAAAACCGGCCGAAATGCTGTGCGGCTTCAATCACGGCGCGGTAACCGGCAATATTCGCCATAGAACTTAACGCATCGAGTTTTTGCGCTCTGGACATACGCGGCACGCTGTCCATAGCCAGTACTGTGGCATTTTTGGCTGCCAACTTCTGCATTAATTCTTCATTTTGTGCAGGCCAGATAAAACTGATTAAGGAGCCGCCTTTGGATAACAGATCGATTTCGTCCAGCGCCAGCTCGGGATGGCGCTCGGGTGCGCGGACTTTCATCACGATATCCGCTTTTTTCCATAAGTTCTTGGCATTGTTAACGATTTCAACGCCTACTTCTTTGTAGGCTTCATCGGAAATATTCGCGGCAAGTCCCGCGCCGCTTTCAAGTAGGACGGAAAAACCCAGTTTTATAATTTGTTCTGCGGCCTCAGGCGTAGTGGCCACACGTTTTTCACCTGGGTGAATCTCTTTAGGTATACCAATCTTCATACAATCTCCAATGGGAGTAGTTTAAGAGCATAGTGAACAAAGGTTTCAAGCTCAGCCAAAACCTCAGCGGGGAGGATAGGAGATTAGGCGGGGTTTTTCAATAAAAAACATAAATGGGGTGGGTTAATGTCGGTTTTGTAAATGAGTTACCAACCTGTTGACGCACACAAGACCAAGCCCTATCGAAACTATAGTCCCTCCATCTATGCCTCGCGGCGATTAAATGTTCAAAATTAAGGGTATGGTGCAGTCAAAAATCGACAGAGCTTTGCAATAAAATCAGCAATTAATATATTTAATAATCAATCACTTAAAAAATATATTGAACAATAGGTTTATGCTTACAAAAAGTTCAGCATTGGCTTACATACATCAGCAATTTTCAGATTTACAATGCCGCTGTCGTTTAACTCGTTTAATTATGTAGGATTTTTCTATCCGTCATCCTTGGCGATTATCACGACTGTTACCGCTATCAAAATGCTGCTGTCGCCAAATTGGGCTATAACAAAGTGATTAGCGGGTTTAGGTAACAACCGTACATAGACGGTCCAAAAGATCTCTAAGTAAAAATAAACCGCAAAGAAGGAGTAGTGAAAGCTACCCCTTTTTCATAAACAGAAAAAGAGAGCAATAACATGGTTTTTCTAGCCTTATTCTTCATCAGTGGTGTTTTTTGCGCCTATACGGCCATATTTGAGCTTGATAATGCTTAGAATAATCCTGTTTTTTGTTTTTTTTTCCGTTTCCAATTCTGCTTTTTCTGCTACTCAAACGCAGGCGTATCAGTCTTGTCAAACCGTGGTCAATTCCCATTTAGCACTGTATCCCAATCTTACTTCTTGGAATGGTGTATTTCCGCATTGTAATCAGGAAATAGATTTAGCGGTCGGTGCTTACAAGATTCGTTTCGGAACGCAAAATGCTATTTACGGAACGGGTGTATGGAGTTATGTAGGCGGCTGCGTTTCTCCTAATGTTTATAATACGATTTCTGGTGTATGTGAACCGCCCGTTATCACCTGTCCTCCCGGACAATTACGTGACCAAACCCTAGGCAAGACCCAAGGGCAATGCGTTGGCATACAGTCTCCGGCAAACAACGGAGACTCTTGCCTGAAGATAGGCAATCCCATCAACCCCGCCGTCGGCAATAAATTCCAAATCGAAACAGACTCGGCGGACAGCGGGGCATTCCCGCTGGCGCTGACCCGCACCTATAACAGCAGCACCAGCGCGACGACAACATTGGGCGCAGGCTGGCAACATAGTTACGAACGTTTCATTAGCGTACTGGCCGATGGCTCAGTGGAAGCCATGCGCCCCGATGGCAAGGCTTACACCTTCTCGGCAACAAACGGCGTCTACAGCGCAGCCGATACCCACGATACCTTGCAAGCGCTGACCACCGGCTGGAGCTATGTAACCGACAGCGGCGAATCGGAAACCTACAACCTCAACGGCCAACTGCTAGGCCTGAGCGACCGCTCAGGCCTAGCCCAAACGCTGGCTTACGACGCCACGGGTCATTTCATCAGCATTACCGACAGCTTCGGCCGCCAGCTAAATTTCACCTACGACAGCAACAACCGCATCAGCACCCTGACCGACCCCGCCGGTGGCATATACCGCTACGGCTACGATGCCAACAACAACCTCGCCTCCGTCACCTATCCCGACGGCGCCAGCAAAACCTATCATTACGAAAATACCGCCATGCCCCATGCCCTGACCGGCATCACCGACGAAAACGGCAACCGTTTTGCCACTTACGCTTATGATGCCCAGGGCCACGCAACATCCACCGAACACGCGGGTGGTGCCGACCGGGCAAGCCTGGTTTACAACGCCGACGGCAGCACCACCGTCACCGATGCGCTGAATACATCACGCACCTACCACTTCCAGACCATCCTCGACGTCGTCAAGCCCACCGGACAATCCCAACCCGGCGGCTCGGGCTGCGGCGCTTCAGCTTCCGCACTTACTTATGATGCCAACGGCAATGTCGCATCCCGCACCGATTTCAACGGCAACCTTACTACTTACACCTATGACTTAACCCGCCACCTTGAAACCAGCCGCACCGAAGGATTAACCACAAACGGCGCAACCACCCCGGAAACCCGCACCATCAGCACCATCTGGCATCCCAACTTCCGTCTGCCGGTGCAAATCACCAACGCCAATCAGCAAACCACCTACAGCTATAACAGCCAAGGCGACATCACCCAAAAGACCCTGACAGACTTGGCCTCCAATAGCACTCGCAGCTGGAATACCGCCTATACCTATGCCGGCATCCCCGGCGTACTGCTCCGGAAAGTCGAAGACGGCCCGCGCACCGACGTATCGGACCTGACCAGCTATGACTATTACCCGGCCGATGCGGCTTGCAGCGGCGGACACCTCGGCTGTCGCGGTCAACTCATGCAAATCACCGACGCCCTCGGCCATATCAGCCGCATGACCCGCTACTCCGCACACGGTCAACTGGAACAACTCATCGACCCCAACGGCTTAGTCACCACCCTGGTTTACGACGTTCGCCAACGACTCGTTTCAATCGATAGCGGCGGCGAAGTCACCACCTACCGCTACGACCCCGCAGGCCAAGTCACCCGCGTCACCGGTCCCGATGGCGCTTACCTGGCGTACAGCTATGACGCGGCCCATCGCTTGATAAAAATTCAAGACAACCTGGGCAACACCCTGAGCTATACCCTGGATGCGCTAGGCAACCGGATCAAAGAAGAGCTACTTGATCCCAGCGGACAACTGGCGCGCAGCCAAAGCCGAGTCTATGACGCACTGTCGCGTCTTCAAAACCTCGTTTTGCCACAATAAGGAGCCGTCATGAAATCAATCAGCAAAGCCGTTTTCGTAGGGCTTGTCTTACTGCTGGCGACACTGTTCACCAGCGGGTTCGCCCAAGCGGATAACAAAAGCCATGACCGCCAAGAAAAAGACAAGACCGCCGAATTAAAAATAACCAGAGCCGGAACAGGCCA
>JAUGSS010000083.1:0-3608 GCA_044426515.1 Methylococcaceae bacterium
AGGAATATATAGTCCAGAATATTTAGAAACCCGCAGAAGCCAGCGTAACTCAAATGCCTAACACAACGCTCAACCGGAGCGCGGTTATAATGCGGTTTTATTTTTTAGCTTCCCGTGCCGCGCCCGGTTAGCTTTACGTTAGTCGCCATGCGGAATCTGCCCATTTTCTCCGTCTCGCCAGTAGCCGTTTTTGCGGCGGAGGTGGCGGCTGCGGATTCAGGTGTGGTCGCCTCCCGGTTGGCGGTCGAGTTGCTTAAGTTGCCCGTTCGGTTCTTTGTGCGTGCTGTGAGTTCTGGCGTTCTGCGCTCTTCCTTATCGCGTTCGCCCTTGCGCCTCGCGCTGTTAGTTTTGGGTGTGGCTGTTTTTTTGCTTGGGTTTGTTGCACTCCGTTGCAGTGTCCGCGTCTAACATGGCGCTCAACCGGAGCGCGGTTATAATACGGTTTTGTTTATTCAGCTTTCCGGGCCGCGCCCGGTTAGCTCTACGTTAGACATAGCAATGACACTGAACGAGCCACAAAACTACTGGATTGAACTCCTCGACGAGGGTGCTTACCGCCTCTCGTCAGAGTCAGGTGTTTGTAGTTTTTCCAAGCCTGCCACTGTCCGTGGCGTTGCCAAGCTATACACGCTGTCCGATGGGGAGTCTCTCATTTACGTGGGCATTGCCCAGCAGCCTATGTCTTCGCGTCTAAATTTTGGGTTCAAGGCCAATGGCAAATCCGGCTATCACGGGTACAAATGGAAAAAACTACAACAGAAGCTGCGACTCTCAATATGGACTGCGAGCAATGAAGGGGCGTATGCCACATTGCGAGAGCTAGAAACCGTAGAGGCTGAGGTTGCATTTCTCTGTCGTCACAAGTCCGGGCAGTGGCCCATGTATCAACACGAAATCCACTTCTACCCCTCGGAGGCGCACCACCGAAATGTTGCTGAAAAGATTTACAATCATGCAATCACCAACCATGTCTAACATGGCGCTCAACCGGAGCGCGGTTATAATGCGGTTTTGTTTATTTAGCTTTCCGTGCCGCGCCCGGTTAGCTCTACGTTAGAGTCCAATCATGCCTACCATCCTCACCCATCCCGCCGTTCCTCTAGCCATAGCTTGGGGCCTTGGGCGTGAAGTTATTTCAACGCGTCTGCTGGCTGTAGGAGTTATCATTTCCGTAGTCCCCGACCTTGATGTTTTGGCCTTTCGTCTCGGCATTCCTTATACGGCCGAATTTGGTCATCGTGGGTTTAGTCATTCATTGTTGCTCGCGCTCATTGTTGCCGCCATCGGCGCAAGTTCGATCCGGCTGTTGCACACTACTTCGAAGCGGGCGTTCTGGTTCTTGTCGGTTGCCATGGCCTCGCACGGCATCCTTGACGCATTAACCAACGGAGGCCTTGGTATTGCCTTTTTGTGGCCCTTCTCGGGCGAACGGTTCTTTGCGCCCTTCCAGCCTATCGAGGTAGCGCCCCTTGGCCTGTCTCGCTTCTTGTCGCCGAAAGGGGTGGCGGTTTTATGGTCTGAAATTCTTTGGGTCTGGTTGCCGCTTTTCGGCGTAGCGGCTATCGCTGTTGCATTCCGACGTTATCGGACTCTAACATGGCGCTCAACCGGAGCGCGGTTATAATGCGGTTTTATTTCTCAGCTTTCCGTGCCGCGCCCGGTTAGCTTTACGTTAGGCGGCAGCTCGTAGCATTTTCGCCCTGGCATATACAATCATGACATCACTCGTTATTTCGCATCCCAATCACCTCGCGAATATTGAGAAATATTCAGCATTCCTGCTGTTCTATGACTCTATTTTATTTCCCGATTTTTCTGGATTCTTCAAAGATACGTTCTTAACGAATTATGGCATTGGCCTTAGCGATTTCTATAATGACGAAAATATCGGCGTCAATAAGGAGCTAATAAAGAATGACTGGGAGGCGGTACTGGACAATATGCGGGTGCTAAGCTCTGAAAGTTGTTTTGAGAGAGTTGTAGTAACAACAGAGTTATCTTTACCTGATGGGCGTGGAGACACCGTTGTTGAAGCAATGTCGAAAGATCGTGGATATCTTGATATCGCCCTAGCTCCAATAAGGAAGGGCACAGGACTTGGCAACGACGATCCTCTCCCATTTGAGGAACTGTTCATTGAACTCTTCTCTCAACGAATACCATATCTTGACGTCCAAGACATGGTGGTAAGTGATATAGCGAATCGCCGAATGGCTTCTGTTCTAAACCCCAATTCACAGGGCGTTCTCAGAAAATTCAAAAGGAAAGATGATATTGGGACGAGAATTGATGAAATAAGAATGCAATTTATTGATAACTACTGCTCAAGATTGCCATGCATAAACAACCTTTCGATTGAAGATATATTAGAAATTAGAAAACTAGGTGAGGATGTGTTAATTCCTGCTCGTCTGGAGTTGGGTGAAATAGCTTACAACCTTGCCGAAAAGTTTAAGGATGCGACAGATTCTGAGATTAGCGAGTGGGTTCAGAATCACGTCAAACATAAGGTAAATCCAAATATCAGGCGCTGCATGGAGTTCTTATCCAAAGTAGCAAAAACGAAAAAAGCAAGCGCAACTAACAGCATCCCGAGCTTACCTGTATACTTTAACGGTATGTCAGACCGAACTGACGAATGCGCACATCCGAAATTTGTTCTTGAGCTTGACCATACTTTATTGAACAGCATTGGTTCGTATAAAAATGGCACTCACCTTAATTTGACTATTGGGAGACTCGACATGACTATTCATAACTGGAAGGCAAACCAGGTTGGAGCGATGGGACCAAATGCCCAAGCAACAAACGTAACCTTTCAACAAACAGTCATTGAAAATATCGAAGATGTGGATATTAAGGTTCTCACGCGCGAACTTGATGTGCTTATTGGTGAGATGAAATCTAGAGCGGATAGCCCGGAAAAGCATGCGGCAACCAAAGAGATTGCTGTTGCTCATCGCGAGGCCGAGGCGGGTAGATTGGCTGGCGCGCTTGAGCATTTGAAGAATGGCGGTAGTTGGGCGCTGAGCGTTGCCCGCGACATTGGTGTTGATGTCATCAGCAACATACTCACCAAAGGTCTTGGTGGATAGAAGTCACCGCACGCTTTTGGCCGATGGGTACTGCCGCCTAACATGGCGCTCAACCGGAGCGCGGTTATAATGCAGTTTTATTTCTCAGCTTTCCGGGCCGCGCCCGGTTAGCTCAACGTTAGGCATTCTGGAATGAATGTGTTGGCTTTGGCTTGCTTTCATCAGCCTCGGTGGTTATGGTAAGGTTTCGCTTGTGAGCGGTTCTGCTATTGTCAGCCATGCGTTTGCGTCATGCACGGGGCAGTGCTACTGTTTTGGTTTGGCTTAGGTGGGCCGCGCACGACGCAAGCCGCGAGTCCTGTGTTTGTTTAGCGTCCAGTGCGTTGTTTAAGCTTTTTGTCCAAGGTAGTTTGGCTTTCATCGTGCTTCTTGGCCTAACATGGCGCTCAAAGGGACGTGCCGCCTCATGGCGGTTTTAAAGTTTTGTAATTTATCAAGCTTTGGGGTTTCGTTTAGCGTCCGTGAGCGGCACGCCCCTTAGCTCTACGTTAGAGGTTTCAACAGCATGCTCGA
>JAUGSS010000021.1:0-38069 GCA_044426515.1 Methylococcaceae bacterium
AAAAATACTGCCGCCCAACACCCGCTCGCGGCTTTGACTCCACCTTGGATGAGGCACTTCAGGATTAACATTGGCATAAAAGCCATACTCATTAGGCGCGCTTTTATGCCATGCGGTTTCCGGCATCGTTTCGCTAAAACGTATTTTGACAATCGCCTTGATACTTTTGAAGCCGTATTTCCACGGCACTATCAAGCGCAACGGCGCACCATTTTGGTTGGGCAATTCATCGCCATACATGCCGGTGACCAGCAGTGTTAACGGATGCATGACTTCATCGATACGCAAAGCTTCCACATAAGGCCAGTCTAAAACGCTGGAACGCTGACCCACCATGATTTCCGGGTTATGCAGCGTGGTAAATTCGACAAACTTCGCTTTTGAGGTAGGTTTAAAGCGTTTGAGCATGTCGCCCAACGGAAAGCCTATCCACGGTACCACCATCGACCAAGCTTCCACGCAACGAAAGCGGTAAATGCGCTCCTGCACCGGATTGTCTTTTAGAATGTCTTCCAGATTGTAAACGCCCGGTTTCTCCACCTCGCCGGTAACTTCGACAGTCCAGGGCTTGGTTTTTAAGGCTTTGGCTAAAACGATTGAATCTTGTTTGTTGGTGGAAAACTCATAGTAGTTGGTGTAGTTCTCCACATCTTCCCGATCAGTGGCCGCTAACTTTGCGGAATACGGCCCGACCGGCGCATCGGCGTATTTTCCTGTTTTTGCATGTCCCAAACTCGGCAACAGTGCTCCCGCCGAAAACACGGTGGCCGCCTTAATAAACTCCCGCCGGGATTCGAAAACCGCCCGCTCGGTGATTTCGCTGCTTAAGATGCTTGTTTGGGTTTTGATTAACATGCTCAGCTCCTTTGTTTCGGGCGTTTAGCCAAGGGAGTTTGAATAATACCTTAGGCAACTCGCAATAAATACCCCACCGACCCGAATAGTTCCCACGCTCCGACGTGGGAATTCATCCGGCAACGCTCCAGCGTTGCGTGACGCTAGAGCGTCACTGGCGGCATTCCCACGCCGGAGCGCTCGTCGTTATACACAACACTGTTCAAGCCTCGCCATACCAGCATGGCTACCGGACTGCCTGCGTAGGGCGTGCCGTGCGCGCCTTATCACGCGCATGAAATCTTTGAGCGACTTGAAACGCTAGCGCTATAGGTGTCGAGCTGTTCAAAGCCACTTGGCAGGCGTTAAATCCTGTATCTTTCCAAGCTCCCAAGGCGCGCACGGCACGCCCTACTCGCCGAATTCGTCGGCATCATCGAAAGCGATGCCTGCTCCCCAGTTTTCAGCATAATATCCGTTCCGCACCAGCCGGTGAAAACTTGAATACGGCCAATCTCCCACTTTAGATGCAAAACCATGTTTCACCGGATTCCAATGAACATAATCCATGTGCCGGTTGAAATCGTTTTCATCACGGATCAAATGATCCCAGAAGCGATGGTGCCAAAGCGTACTTTGTTGCCGCTTACGTCGCCGTTCGCTCAACCATTCAGGACGATTCAAACGATCCCCGCAACGTTGTGTAACGGTCCGTTTAATCAGGCTCCAGCGCGAAGAAAAATCCGCATCGTCCGGCGGCAATTGCCAGATGCAGTGTAAATGGTCAGGCAGCAGCACCCAGGCAACAATGTCGAACGGCTTGGTTTGCCGGGTGAGTTGAATCCCTTCACGCAATGCCGCCCGAACATCGTCATCGGTCAGAAAGCATTGCCTGCGCAACGTAACCGCCGTGAAAAAATACATCCTGCCCGGCAAATAAACACGTCGATAATTTGACATAGCAACATCCGTAGGGCGTGCCGCGCGCGCCAAAAGGGGTTAAGGTTAAGCTCCGGTATTATTTTAAGCCCCGGAGAAGGCGCGCACGGCACGCCCTACTCGGCAACCAGCATTGTCGAGCCATAGCGGGGCAATACCAATTGCTCCAGCATTTTGATACTGATACTACCGACATAAACCGTATTACCTAATAAACGGCCTACACTGACTTCGCTCAGCCCCATATAGTTTGTCAAGAATGACTTGACTGTTTCATCCTTCGCCCAGTCGACTGCTTCACTGGAAATCTGTTTGACAATTTCCCAGTACCGTTTGTTGGCGATGTTATCCGTTAAACGGTAAATGAATGCTGCCGCTTTTCCACCTGATCCTAATACGTTGATATAGTCGAGCACGGCATCCATTTTATTTGAAGGCAGATGTTTGCCACCGGTCGCGGTGATGTAAAGCAAATCCAATGCAATGGTTTGCATTGCGCGATTGCTGGTGGCATCGGTGAAAAACACAATATTTGAACCGGAGTTGACCGTTACACCGGGAATTTTAAGCGTTTGCTTTGGCCCGATCATAAACGATTGCGAGCCGGGTACAGTGGCGTTAACAGCATTAAGAATACTCACCTCATACCAGCGGTCAAACAGATTTTCCAACGATAACTCAAGTTCCGCGCTTTCGCCGTTACGAAGCTGTTTACGGACACTGATAATTAAAGGCTGGCAAAGACCAGCCACAGTTTCATCACAGTCGCCGAATTTGTTGTACACCATCAAATTCCGTACCGTTAGCGTTTTTGTGGCGGTACCGGATAGGGTACTCAGTTCCATGGAATATTGGTTGCCGGTCACCAGTGATGGAATTTTAAACGCAATTTTCTGATCGCTCCAGGTATCGATAGTTGCTTCAACATCAGCGATTTTAACCATGCTGGTGTTCTTTTCAGCACCAAAATTATAGCCTTCAATCACCACCAGCGCCCCCGGTGCGCCACTGCTCGGATGCAATTTAGTAATTACCGGTTGCTCCGATAATACCTGCAACGGCCTGGACGCCTCGCCGAATGCCGTACTAACCGTCAGCGTATGTTTACCCGGCGCCAAGTCGGGAATGGTGTAGCGGATAAAGGTATCGTTCCATTCCGTAGCGGTAATCGGGTTACCGTCGATACGCAACTCGCCCGGCAACGGGCCAAAATAGCGGCCTGAAACGACAGCGGCGTTGCCCGGCGCACCCTGCAACACGGCGGCGCTGATTACCGGAACATGCTTGACGGCAAGCGCGGCTATACCTTGTAATTGCACGGAAGTGGCCGGAAAATCGCCAGTGGCTTTTAACGTGGCTTTAAAAAAGCCTTTTTTAGGGGGAGTAAAACGGACAGTGATGGTTTGGCTTGCTCCTCCCGCCAGCGTGAACGACGCGCCGGAGACTACGCTAAACGGTGCGGTGGTGACGAGAGTGCCGGTCAATGTGCGGTTGGCAGTGTTTTTGACGGTAAAGGTGCGGTCGGTAATCGTGCTGGGTGTGGCTAGGCCGAAATCTTGGTTGTTTGGGGCAATTTCCAGATATGATGCGCCGAATTTTGCCACAAACGCATCCCCGCCCCCGTTGCAGTCTGTATCCCAGGAAATGATTTTCAGATCGGTAGCAGCGGTGGGGAAATCGCAAGAACCGGTTTGTCCAGCGACATAAGCATTGCCAGAGCTGTCCGCGGTAATGCCTCGGCTCTGATCAGCCCAACTTCCACCCAGATAAGTGGAATACAATACTTTCGAGCCTTCGGCGCTGAATTTGACGATGAAAGCATCCGTACCGCCCCACAAAGCAGGATACTTGGCATTTACGGTAGGGAAGTCGGAAGATTGTGTATATCCAGTCACATAGGCATTATCGGTGCTGTCCACGGCAATGCCACTGCCTTCATCATTATTATTCCCGCCCAGATAGGTGGAATACAGCACTTGCGAGCCAGTCGCATTGAATTTGGTGACGAAAGCGTCGTTTGCCCCTCCCAAGGCTGAATACTTGGCATTTACGGTCGGAAAATCGGCGGATTTTGTCCAGCCAGTCACATAGGCATTGCCGCCGTTGTCCACGGCAATGCCGGTTCCGCCTTCCCAATCATTTCCACCTAAGTAAGTGGAATAGATTATTTGTTGTCCATCATGATTTAATTTAGTTACGAAAGCATCATATAAATCTCGCATGGGAGTCGGATACTTGGCGTTGACGGTGGGAAAGTCGGAAGAATATGTATATCCTGTTACATAGACATTCTCGGCACTGTCCACAGCAATGCTGGTGCCCTTATCCCCAAATCCTAGCCAAAAAGTCGCACAACAGCGATCATTTGCTCCACCCAGATAGGTAGAATATATTAACTTCTGCCCGTTGCTACTTAACTTGGTGACAAAAGCATCTGATGATCCGCCCTGAAATTGCGAATACAGTGCGTTGGCTGTAGGGAAATCGGAAGAATCCGTATACCCAGTCACATAGGCACTGCCGGTACTGTCCACGGCGATGCCGAGCCCCCAATCAGAGTTACTCCCACCCAGATAGGTGGAATACAACACATGTGAGCCGTCGGCGCTAAATTTGACGACGAAGGCATCCGAACCGTTGCCCAACAAAGCCGGATATTTGGCATTCACGGTCGGGAAATCGGAAGAGGCAGTGTACCCAGTCACAGTGGCATTACCGGTGGCATCCACGGCAATACCGTGGCTATAGTCGCGGTTACTCCCACCGAAATAGGTGGAATACAAAACTTTCGAGCCGTCGGCGCTGAATTTGACGACGAAAGCATCCTGACTGCCCCATAAGGTGGGATATTTGGCATTCACGATGGGGAAATCGGAAGAGTTTGTCGTGCCCGTTACATAGGCATTGCCTAAACTGTCCACGGCAATACTGTTTACTACGTCCTCACTCCCATTCCCGCCCAAATAACTCGAATAAACCAACACCGGATCAATCACCAAAGGCAGCCCAGCATCATAAGCCGCCATCTGAAAACCGATTTGCCGACTTTTCCTGTCACCCTGCCCCTCGCCGCCAGCAACATCATGCACCACAAACCGCCCGTCCACGTTCCGCCTCTGCCCGCCGACAGTTTGATACACCACCGGCTTCTGTAAGCGCAGTTCGCCGTCTTTCATGTGCAGTAGCAAATCGCCGGTAGCGTCCAACCGCGCATTGTCCGTGCCGCTGAAATTCAGGCGTATCGCTTTCGGGTCGGCACCGGGGGCGACGATGAAATCGTATTCCAATTGCCGCCCGTTGCCGTAATAGACCAGGTCGACGCCGTCGTAAACGCTATTGAGCTTGACCTTGCCGTAAGTCGCAACGCCGGTTTGCCAGCGTTTCGGGTCGTTGCCGCGCAGGTAGTTGACCTTGCCCGGCAATTCGTCCAGCCCCGCGATAGCGGCCTTGGGATTCGCGCCGATCAGTTGCATCCGCACCGCCAGCGATTCATCCTGTGAGTCGGCGGGTAGTTCGGGCATGGAGCGCGCGGCACGCCCTACGGTCGAACCCGCTGGCGTAGGGCGTGCCGTGCGCGCCTGCTCCGATGTTCCCGCAACAACGGAAACCGGGTTTAACGCCTGCGTCCCCTGTCCACCGCCGCTTTTACCCTTCCCGGCCTTGCGCAAACTGAACACCGCTTCGGTCGGCGTAATAAACAACGCATATCCCGGACCGCGCGACAAAAACCGCACCTCGGTATCGGTCTGGCCCCGATTGGCTTCAAAGCTCATCGGCAATTTTCCGTATTGCGCCGCAACCTGCGCCGGGTCTTTGGGTTCAAGCGCAATATTGGCTTGTGCGGAAACTCCGGCCGACAGCCAGAGCAGGATGAACAGCAGGTATGTCGATAACAGTTTCATGGGCGATTCCTTTAATGGTTGTATACGACCTGGACGGGATGGAGGCGATTGTGTAAAGCGAGTTTAACAGCAAAACTCTTCGGCATAGAGGGAAATAATAGCCGCTTTTTGTATGATATAAGCGTCTACTCAACGGCAACGGCGGTTAAAGCAGTGGCGGCGGCTTGCCCCTGATCATCAATGACGCGGACAATAAACCGGCCCGGTTTTCCAGGCCAAAAAACCGTGTAACCTTCGCCCACATAGGTATCATCGACAAACCAAAACAATCGATGACGCCCGCCGTCGCTGACGCTGGAGAATTCGATAGTACTGTGTCCATTGGCGCGGATCGGGTAGGTCATGCCGGCCTGCGGCGAGATAATGTTCGGGAGATGCCCGCCTCCATCGCCTCCTTCCACGTCGTCGCAGGTTTTTTCAAACGGCGGCGGGGCATCGCGGCGTATCCCTGCCAGACGGAAAAGCTCGCGCACATCGCTATCCCAAAATTCGGCCACCTGAGATTTGCCTCTGCTTTCGTCGCCCCGGCACAGCCTCAGGCCCGTGGCCGGATCAAGGTGAATTTGCCGATGCACGGCGCTCATTTTGATCGGCGATACGCCGGGGATGATCCAGCCGGTCTTGCCCTGCGGACACCAAGGTGAACGTAGCGCCCCGGACAAGGGACAGATCTCCACTCTTTTCAATCCCGGCGGCGGCAGGGGCCGAGTCATATCCCGCGGACGCTCCTGGCTGACAGCTTCGAGGATGCCGAATAACAGCGGTCCGGCCAGCTCCCGGCCAACCAATTGCCGGTTTGCCGTGCCATCGAAATTGCCGATCCACACCCCGACCAGCAAATCTCCCACCAGCCCCAGCGCCCATGCGTCTTTAAGACCGGATGAGGTGCCGGTTTTCCAGGCAACGTTGGTCTGTTGATTGAAGGCGCGCACACCGAAACTGCGCTGCGGCGGAGGATTTTCTTCCAGCATCTTACGAACCAAAAAGGCGGCTTCCGGCGATAACAGATGAATGGCGGCAGGACCGGGCTTCAACTCGCGACAATCGCTAGAGGCAAGCCCAATCCCGCTCAAGCAGTCTTTCCGTAACCAGCGCAAATCCCGCAATTCTCCGCTGTTGGCAAACAAGCCATATAAAGCGATCAGCTTTTCCATGGACACCTCGGCTCCGCCCATAGCCAGAGTCAGGCCATAGAAAGACTCCGGCTTAGGCAGATTAAGCCCGGCTTGTTGCAAAAATTGATAAAGCGTCGGTTGCTGCAATTGGGCCGACAAAGCGACGGCTGGGATGTTGCGGCTGCGCACCAAAGCATCGGTCGCAGACAAGGGGCCGTAAAAATTACGTTCGAAATTTTCCGGCTGGTATTCGCCGACCCGTAGCGGCGTGTCCTTCAGCAGGGTATCCGGGGTAATCAACCCTTGAGCGATGGCCAGCGCGTAAATGAAAGGCTTCAGCGTGGAACCGGGCGAACGCCGGGCTTTCAATCCATTAACAAAACCCTGAATGCGGGTGTCCAGGTAAGCGGCAGAACCCACATAAGCTAAAACTTCCATGCTGGGGGCATGAACGACCATCGCCGCCGCATTGGCAATACCTTGTGCCCGATGTTGCCGGACGAAACTGTTCAGCAGTTCCTCTGTTAACTCCTGAACAGTAGGGTCCAAAGTCGAAGCCAGGCTTTCCCCGCCTTGTTCGCAAAGGCGTTCGGCAAAGTGCGGCGCACGTAGCGGCAATTCCTCGCGTTGATGAAAGCCCAGGCGATCAAAGCCTGCATCATTGCCGTAAGCTATCCGCCAAGCCCGCTGCAAAGCCTCTTTTCCGACCGGATTAAGCGGTGCGCGCAGACGCGGATTTTGAGGGATCAACACCAAGGCTTGAGCCTCGGCTTGGGAAAGCTCGGCCAAGGGTTTGTGGAAATAAATCCAAGCTGCGGCGCCGGCGCCTTCGATGTTTGCGCCATAAGGAGCAATATTCAGATAGGCTTCCAGCAAGTCATGTTTGGAAAAATGCCGTTCCAGCCAGAGGGCATAGCCGATCTGGCGGATTTTTCCGGACAGGGTGTTGGTTTTGAGCCGAAAGCGTTGCCGGGCCAATTGCATGGTCAGCGTGGAAGCGCCGATCCAGCGATCCCGCGCCACGAAACTGCTCCAAGCCGCCCGCACGATGGCGAAAGGATTGACGCCGGGATGAAAGTAAAACCAGTGGTCCTCGTAATTCAGCGTCGCCTCCGGTAGCGCCGACGGCATTGCCTCCAGCGCAAGCCACAGCCGGTATTTTTCATCGCCGGTCAAACTCAGGCGCAACAACTTGCCGTTGCGGTCGGTAACCGCGCAAGAGGCATTTGCTCGGTTGACCAGCAGCGGCGGCGGGATTGTCCCCAATGCTAACCAGCCTAGCACTAGAATCAAACTAATAATTACAATATAGCGTACAGATTTTCTAACTCTGTGGGGTACGCTGTGCGTACCTTTAAAGAGTTTATGAGACACGCTCATTCGATCCCGGCGCTCACCCATCCAAGCTTCGAGGCGTTAAGCACAGTGCATTATCAATCACTCTACTACCTTAATTTTATCGGCCAATCCCCGATGCAGTATCTCGGTATCGTACATGCCCTCGGCAAATACCGGCGGCACGGTGTAACTCCCGGTATTCAACGGTTTCAGCCGGAATTCAAAATATTTCTCGCTATTGTCCAGATTGCCGAAGAACACGATACGATCCTCCTGTACATCGATATAGTCCGGCGTCCACAAGGGCTTGTCTTTGACCGCTAAGGATAAGCGCGAACCTAAGCCTTCTTCGCTGAGATCGATTTCAAATCCGCCGGGGATTAACATGACTACGGCGATATTTTCCATCGCATGGTCGGGATGCAGTATCAAACGAATATGCAGTTTGTCCTGCAACTTCAATTCGTTGATCTTGCCGCCTTGCTCATTCAATACCAAACGGTTGATTGTGAGCTGGCGGTTGATTGCGCTGTCGGGCGGCGACTTATCGTAACCGCGCTCGCTCAATTGGTAATACAGGTTAAATAAACCGTCGCCGCTCACTTCAATCGGGTTCATCGCACGGTCCAGCAAACCGCGCTTGACGGTCTTGCCTTGCAAGGCCAACGGCATCGGCGGTTTACCCGTTTGTACAGTGAAAGACTTGCCGTCTTCATGCTCAAAGCGTTGCCAAAGACTGCCAAGACCCAGCAAGGCCATCGAGCCTTGAAAAGAGCTGCTGCGTTGCTTGACCATGTCTTGCCCCAGTTCAAGCAGGTAGCGGCCGAATTGCGGGTCTTGAGCATTCACCAGCTCCGGGAAGTGCTTGTTGAGCAGGTAGAGGTAAAGGCTCATCACTTCGGGGCTTTTTTGCATGTCCCACGGCATTTGCCCGGTATTTTTCCATTGTCGTTGAAATTCACCGAAAAAGCGGTCGGCATCGGCGTCGAGATGATGGATTTTATAGGCTGCACCCAGGAAAAAACGTACCCAATTGGCCGATATTTCGCCTTGTCCCCATTGCCGATCCAATTCGGCGTCAAAAGCTTTGAGCCGGTCGGCGACGTTCCGGCCGTTGCGGGCCAAAAGATACAGTGCATAGGCTTCGGCCTGATGTTCGTACCCTTTATAATGCCGCTCCTGAGTGTATTGGTCGGCATAACGGATGGCCCGGTCAAAGGTCGCATCCGACGTTTTTTGACCGCGCTCGCGGGCTTCCAACAGAAGATGGGTCGCGTACATCGAATAAAACGGGTCGCTCGGGCTGGAGACGGACCAATAGCCAAAACTGCCGTCCTGTTTCAAGCGGGTTTGCAGGATTTTTAAACTGCGCTGGAACAACCGGTCGACATCTTGAGCCGACAAACCCAATTCTTCATTCCCGCCCAAAACCACCGCCGGGAAGGCTTGGCTGACCAATTGTTCGGTACAGCCGTAGGGGTAGTTTTTCAGGTATTCGACGATACCGCGCAAATAAGCCGCCGGCGTCATCGAAACAGTAAATTCGGTCTGGCGCTGCTCGTCGTAAACCGTACGCAGTTGCTCGAGCTTTGCCGTCTTGCCGTCCTGTTGGTCAACGATGTGCAGGATGCCGTTTTGCAACGTGGTCAGCAGGGGCTGCGAGGGACGGATAGTCATTTCCTCGCTGTAAGAGGTTTCCTGTCCTGCGCCTGTGACTTGGTAACGAATAGCCACCGGCCCCAGTTTTTCCTTGGCCTTTGCCTTGAAGCGCACCGTACCGTCTTTACCGGCGCTTAAGTTAATTTTTTGCGGATTGGCTGTAAGCAATTCCAAGGCTTCTCCTACATCAACAGACACATTCAGGGTTTTTTCACCGCTCTGCCCGGTATTGTTGGCTATCAATACGCCCATGTCGAACTCGTCGCCGGGCGCGACCGCCAACGGTTGCTGGGGCTGAATCACAAACGGGTTACTGGCTACCGTGCGGGAAACCGGCACCGCAAGCTTACCTGCGTTGACCGCCACGGCCAGCACCCGGATGCTGCCGTTAAAATAATCAGGCACCGGTATGGACAGGACATGATCGCCGGGTGCGGCATCAATGATTCCTGACCAGAACGCCAGCGGCGGCTTGTGTTTGCGGGCGAATGGGTTCTTGTATTTGCCGAAGGTTTCGGCGTCCTCGTCTCCGCCGGGGGCGGACAGTTTCTGCACCAAAGCATAGTCGGGCAGAATTAAATCAAGAATCTGGTGAGTCTTGGTCTGTAAGGCCCGCTTCCTGAAAAAGAAATCCAGCGGTGCGGGATTGCGATAATGGGCAAATTGGAGAATGCCCTCGTCTACCGCATAAAGCACTATTTTGGTCGCTTCTTTCACCCGGTAATGCACGTCCAGATTACTGCCGGAGCGCACCGTTTCCGGCACAGTCAGAGTGACATCGTTGAGATAGGCTTGGCGCGAAATGGTGAACGGCACCACCGCGTAACTCAACGGGCTCATGTAGATTTCCTTGGAATCCAAAGACCGGACGAAGGCCACTGAAACATAGGCATTGCCGCTGATTCCCTGAGGCACCGCGATGCGGTGGGTTGAGGCTGTGCCGGCGGCCTTGAACCAATGGCTGGCAATCACGCCATCCTGCTCGATAGTGATCAGACCGGCTCCTTGATAAGACGCGACGATTTGCAGTTCGATCTCTTCGCCCGGCCGGTATTCCTTTTTATTCAAAGTCAGGTTTAATTCGGCATTACGCTCGATATTGCGCGACACATTGCCATCGCCGGCCACTGAATAATTAACCCGGTTCAGCTCCTCGCCTTGTGCATTTTTAAAGACGACGTAAAAGTTTCCTGGGATCTCAGTGGGCAACTCGAAGTTTGCTTTACCGTCAGCCAGGCTAAGCTGTCCGCTCGTGCGCAACTGGTTGCGTTCTACCGATTGATAGCTGTAAAGCCCGTTTTCCTGCTTTACCAGCGTTGAAACGTAGTGCTGTTCAAAAATTTCCGCAGTGACGGTTTCCGCGCCTTTGGGCTTGAAGTCGGGGCCTAACGCCAACAGTTTCAGCTTGCGCGGACTTCCTTTCGAAATGTAATCCAAAGGGCTATCGGCGGCCTGCCCGAGCAGGAAAGGCTGCTTGGACACCAGCGTGGATGCTACATTGACGACCGAACGCCCGGCCCCCTTCTCGAAGCCTTCTCCGGCCAGGGTGATTTCAAAAATCGGCTCATTGATGGCGGCAAGCGGCAAGTCAAATTTGGCTACGCCTTCTGCATTGGTGTCGGCTTCGCCCAGTTGTTCAGGCAAGTCGGGAATGTTGGTTCCGATACTGCCCCGGAAACGGTAGTCGGGAAATCCGGGCACTTGCCCCGACCAAGGCCGCACCGTCATTTCCAATTTGACCGGGTTGCCCGCCGCCGGCGTACCGAACAGGTTGCGCACCGTAACTTGGGCTGCGGCTTGGTCAGGTTTTATCCAGCCTAAACTCGGCGCAGCCATAATCTCGGTCTTGACCTGCAAGCGATCCGGTTGGAATTGTTCGACCCTGAGCGTGGTGTAGCCTAGGGATTGTTTGGTTTTTGCCGCTTTATCGGCGAGGAAAAGCTCGACGCGATAGGCCCCGGTCTTGCCGGATTCAGGGCTGTCCCAATTGATTTCCTCGAAGCCGGCAGCGCCGAAAGCAATGGTCTGCCGCCACACCTCTTGATCTTGCGGGTCGGTAATGACCGCCTGTAGCGGCAGACCGGACGGCAATGCAGACCAATCCCGTTTTCTAAGGATTAAACCGATGTGGGCCGTATCTCCGGGACGGTAGATGCCGCGATCGGAAAACACAAACGCATGCAGGGAATCGGCCGCATCATGCAGCCCATCTATATCGAAGCGCGATACGTCCAACAGCCGGTTATCCCGCGAGTACGGCAGGAAAGAAAGGTCGCCGTCTTTTTCGGCAATATAGACCGAAGGTTCTTTTTCCTCCTTGAGGCCTTCCACTGTGGGGAAGCTGACTTTGCCCTCGGCATTGGTCTTGGCCGAAAACAGCGGGATTCCGTTCATGCCGAGCAGGGAAACTTGTGCGCCGATAACAGGCTGACCGCTACGGAAAGACATGGCGAACACATCCTGATGACCATCGGCCCCGGTTTTTACCAACAGGCCCATATCGGTGAGCAAGATAAGGCGTTGATCTTTCATTTCGGCAACAGACTCGTCGCCGCTATTGCTTTCTTCATGAGCTGTGCCGGACTCTTGCTCTGAGGAATCCGCGCAATCGGCTTGGCCGGATTCTTCGTCTTCGGCAGTTTCGGCGTTATCGCCCTGAGTCTCCTCGGACGCACAAGGCTCCGCAGATGCGGCTTTGGGCCGGTCTTTTTTCTCGTTGACCGAAAGCAGGAACAGCCCGTGCGGCGGGAAGCCTTTTTTTTGCGTAAATCGGGCGAAATCGACGGCGAAATAGTGGCGCTGCATTTCTTTGCCGGCAGGCATGGCTTCATCGTAGGCAAATCGCTCCGCGAAATGTTCGATCGGAAGTCTAAAGCTGGGATTCTTAAAATCGCCTCGGGTAAACTGGGCGAAGTGATGCATATTGTGCGGCAGCACCCGTTGCAACTCGACATGCACCTTATCCGCGCCGCGTACCGCGACGCCTAGTTTTTTGGAGCCGGTCAGGCTGAGCAAAGCGCCGTCATGGAGAATCTTCAATTCCCGTTGATTCTCTGCCAAGGTCAATAGAAAGCGGGCATCCTTGGCCAGTTTAAAGCCATCCGCACTTTCAACGCCTTTGTTGACCTTGATGAATATTTGGCGTTTTTCCGGAGCTTGGAAGAGCAGGTGATGAATGCTTTTGTCTTCCAGGTTGGGGTCTCGGCTGGTTAACGGGAATGGGTTGGATAGCTTGATCGCGTCCGCATCCACTTGGTCTGCGTCGGTCCACTCGTCTATGCTCTTTTCCGCGCACAGGGTCGGACGGTCGGGGTTTTCCTGATGGCAATCCGGCAGCAGATAGGCTTCCACGGCTTTGGGCAAATTTTCAGGTTCCTTCAATGGCGTAGTGGTTTTAAGAATCAGCAGCCGTTCGATGTCGCCGTTTTCTTTAACGACGCTTACCGCGGAGGCTTCGGTGACTTTTAAATAATCCACGGCGCTGGGTATATCCAGAGTGTCGGCGAAATTAGCATTCCTAGACGTGGGCTTGCCTCCCAGGCTGGAGATCAAGCCTGATGACACCTCTACCCTTGCTTCTCCGGGCTCGTTGGAGAGGGTAATCGGCGCAGTCTTTAAATAAGCGCGCCGGGGATTTTCCCGATCATAGGACAAGTCGAACGGGATTGAAACTACGCGGGGATCAGTGAAGCTCTTGGCGGGTTCCACGCGCAGGCGAACGGAGCTAAGGGCCGAAAGGCTGTCCTTAGCAGGAGGATAGCTAAAATCCATGGTCACCGTGATGCGCTTGATTTTAGGGTCGGTAGGATCGCTGTATAACCGGATGCTGCTGATGGAGCCCGACATCTTTTTAGTTTCCATGCTTGTGCTGAAGCCGGACTGCTCGAAAACCAGTTGCGGAAAGGCGGAAGCGGCAACGGATATTTGCAGATCGGTTCCCGGCTTCAGCGGATTGGGCGCTTCCGGCAATAGGGTATCGGGATTGGCCGGAGTAAAAATCAAATCCGCGCCCGCCTCGGATTCTCCGTAAGTCCAGCGGCCTTCGACAGCGGGAGTGAGCGTCACCCCGGTTTTAACTTCATCGCCGGCGGATGCTTTTTTAGCCGATTCGGTAAAATCATGGCCTTGTAAGCTGACATTCAATTGACCTTCAACCAACTTTACGCTGATCCCGGTTACTGTCGGCGGTCTCGGCGGCGGCGCTTGCTCGATTTTGTCCCAGTCTTTACGCAGGACGGGAAGCTCGCAATCGGCGCCTTTTAAAAGAGTGGTCGGCGCGCCGGCGACCAGTTTGTTGTGGTCGTCTCTGTTTACCAGTGAAACGGTACCGGGAAAGAGCTTGAAATTTACATGGCTGTCTTGGGCTGGGCGTAGCAGGGGTTCGGAGCGGAAGGTGAGTCGAGTTCCTGCATATGCGGCAGAATTAGAAAAAGGCAAGGGAGTATCGCCGATTTTGGCGGCATTCGAGGGATTGAAAACCGGATAGTTGAATTCCGCCACCGCCTCAAATTGTCGCTGCATAGGCGCTACCAAAATATCCTGCCAGCGGCACTCCTGCCGGACAATTTTCAGCCTTGGCGTTCGGTAATGTAAATCCGGTTGTCTGTGACTATAGTCCGGGCGCAACGCAACATCCCGCAAAGAGACCGTCAACGCCGTGTCCGGTTGAAAGGTTTTCCATCTGGGGAAGAAAACCAAACGGGAAGAGTCTTGCCACGTCCACTGACCTTCCATCGGCGGCGACAACTGCGGAAGATGACCGGGCGCTTTGCCCAGCTCATTGAAGGGAGCGACTTCCACGGCAAAATTGAGCACCAGTTCAGGAGTCCAGGCTCCATGGTTGAGCAGATAAATCGACGGGCTAACCGATGATTCGGGGATCTTACAACCGACGAACGCGAACAGAAATACTGAGAGCAAAACAAGGCGAAAGTAGCTCATAAATCCCTCTTATGGGGGGCAGGTTGTGTTGGTAACGTTTAAAGTTACCGGAATGAGGAGGATTTTGATGGTAAGCCAGTTGATTTTTATTGTCAATGTCGGGGGTGGGGGCAAATTAACGGTCCTGGGTACTAACGAATAGACTTTCCTGTTTCAGGGGCCGACGATATAAATAAAGCTTAAGACCGATTTTGGAACAACACGATATGAGAGCGGCAGAGACAGGCTATTGGATTTTTCGACCTGTACGATTAGGATAAATCGATTAGTCCACGAAAAGCATATTTAAATCCTTTGGCGCGGCACGCATCTTCAATGCAACAAGTTGTACACAAGATGATTCAATTGGAGATTACGAGTTATTCGCGGATAGTCCCTAATAAGGTGTCCGCCCGGCATCACAAGCCGACTTTGAACGGCCAAAGCAAGCTTTGGCCGCATGCAGGGATCGTGAGCAGGGCGAAAGCTTTGCAACGCCGAAAATCACTCGGTTTTTTTTACCAGATACAGCTCTTCGACCTGCTTTCTCGCCCACGGCGTTTTTCTTAAAAACTTCAAACTCGATTTGATGCTTGGATCGTGATTAAAACATCTGATGTCAATTAGCCGGCCCAGTTCGGCCCAGCCGTAATCGGCTACCAGCTCGTTGAGCATCCTTTCCAAGGTGATGCCATGCAGAGGATTTCCCGGTTGTTTGTCATTCATCATCTAATCTTCATGCTCATAGCGGCGGCGTATCGCTTCGTCTCTGGCGTCATTGATTTCGCGCATGATACTGCGCACATCCGCCACTTTAGTGCTGCCCTGAAAGCGGCCGGTCAATTCGACTTGCGGCGTCAATTCGCCGCTTTCGTAGAGCTTCCAGATCTCTTTGCCGTACGCGGTAGTGAGCAGTTCGGGAGCGAAACGGCCGAAATAATCGGCCAAGTTGTTAACATCGCGTTCCAGCATCCGGGCCGCATTATTGTTCGCCGCCGCATCGACAGCTTGGGGCAGATCGATGATGACCGGACCGTGAGCGTCAACCAGTATGTTGTATTCGGAAAGATCGCCGTGCACTAGCCCTGCACAAAGCATCCTGACCACTTCCTTAATCAACAAGCCGTGGTATTCGAGGGCTTGCTCGCGGCTCAATTCAAGATCGTTAAGCCTGGGTGCGGCGCTGCCGTGCGCATCGGTCACCAGCTCCATCAACAATACGCCCTCGACGAAGTTATAAGGCTGCGGCACACGCACACCGGCGGCGGCAAGACGGTATAACGCATCGACTTCGGCATTTTGCCAGACCTCTTCCTGCTGTTGCCGCCCAAACCGGCTGTTTTTCTCCATAGCGCGAGCCTGACGGCTGTTTCTGACCTTGCGCCCTTCCTGATACTGGGCCTGTTTGTGAAAGCCGCGTTTGTTAACGTCTTTATAGACTTTAGCGCAACGTATCTCGCCTTCGGAGAGAACAACGTAAACAGCCGCTTCTTTGCCGCTCTTGAGCGGACGAATAACCTCGTCAACGAGACCATCCCGCACCAGCGGTTCTATACTTTTTGGAGTTTTCATAGCCGCCCTTAAACGTTGCCCTGGTAAAAATTAAAAATATTAGCGACTTTTTTCTTCGACATAGACTTTGATCCGATAATTTTTTCGTTGATATTTTAGTTTATTTTATGATGTCCGCATCGACAACCATGACAATACCCCCTCTCCTGCAACTCGCCCACCGGCAAAACAGGCGGTTAACAAATAGCCGCCGGTCGGCGCTTCCCAGTCCAACATTTCGCCGGCACAGAACACACCCGGCAGGGAACGTATCATTAAATGCTGGTCGAGGGCTTTAAAGCTAACGCCGCCCGCAGTGCTGATGGCTTCATCAATCGGTCTGGCTGCAACCAGCTTAACCGGCAGCGCCTTGATGGCTTCACAAAGACGAACCGGATCACCAAAATCCTCCTTCAACAAAACCTCTCTCAGCAAAGCAGCCTTAACGCCATCAATGCCTATTTGCCTGCGCAGGTGATTCGCCAAGGTATGCTTGCCGCGCGGCTTTGAAATCCTGTCGAGCAGAAACTGTTTGTTCTTGCCGGGAGCCAAATCGAGATAAATCGTTGCCGTTCCTGTTGCCGTAATCTGTTCGCGCAACAGTGCGGACATCTTATAAATCAAGCTGCCTTCAACGCCGTTTGCAGTTACGACCAATTCACCCTGCCGGCGAAATTCAGCCCCGGCCGAGTTAATAAAAGACGCCAGCACCGGCTTCAACGGCTGTCCGGCAAAGCGGCTCCGGAAAAACTCGCTCCAACCTACGTCAAAACCGCAGTTTGACGGCTGTAAAGGCTCAACCGAAACCCCTTGCTGAACCAGCAGCGGCAGCCACGCGCCGGTAGAACCCAGCCGCGCCCAGCTACCGCCGCCCAACGCCAGCACCACCGCATCGGCGCCGACCTTTTTCTCACCTTCCGGCGTTAGAAACCGCAGCATCCCGTCATCCCAACCCAGCCATTGATGACGCATATAAAAACTGACGCCGTCTGCCCGCAACCGATGCAACCATGCGCGCAACAAAGGCGCGGCCTTCATATCGACCGGAAACACCTTGCCTGACGAGCCGACGAAAGTCTTAATACCTAAATCCTGCGCCCAGGCTCGCAACGTTTCAGGACCGAAAGCATCCAGCATCGGTTTGATAGCGTCTCGACCGGAGCCGTAGCGGGACAAAAAACGGTCAAGCGGCTCGGAATGGGTAATATTCATTCCGCCTTTTCCGGCCATCAGGAATTTTCGTCCCACGGAAGGCATAGCATCGTAGAGATCAACCTTCACGCCCGCCCGACTTAAAACTTCCGCAGCCATCAATCCGGCGGGGCCGCCGCCGATAATTGCAACAGTTCGGCGAGTGCACAGTGGGCGCTTCGTTAAACTTATCGATAGGTTACTGATTGTCTTGCGCTCTACAGTTAAATTGATTTATTTTTCCATTACTTGCAGGGTATCTGCCAGCTAAATGGCGGTTATTATACAATACCCTTCCGCCCTTGAATTCATAAAATCAAACTCGTTATCGACACATGAATCCAGTTAACGCCAATATTTTTAAAAACATGCCGGATCAATTACCGGAAGAACTGATTGAATGCATTTTCAAGCGGGATAATATCCGGATTGAGCGCATTATATCCAAGGGTCATATGACGCCTGCCGGGCAATGGTACGATCAAGATGGGGATGAATGGGTAATGTTGCTTCAGGGGCAGGCGACTGTCCTTTACCAAAAGGACAATCAAAGCTTTGATTTAGTTGCCGGCGATTATTTGCTGATTCCCGCGCATACCAGACACCGCGTTGAATGGACTGCGCCTGAGCTTGACACTGTTTGGCTGGCCATCCATTTAGCTTAGTAGCTACTCAGTAGCCGGAACAATAGAACGCAGATGCCAAAAGTAGGCGCCTCTAGGCGACGCTGATAACTTATGATTAAATAAGATTTTTTGAATAATCATCGGAAAATTCGCTTTAGGCTTGTTATCAGTGTTAATCATAATGATCTGCGCCATCTGCGTTCCATTGTTATTTAACGGCGCGCTGAGAAGTTGCAATGTATAGCTTGATCGGCTACGTGGCCGCAATTTTTACCATCACTTGATGAGCGGTACGCAATGCGCCCTCGACAAAACCCTGATAATCCGAAAAAGCTTCACCGCAAATATGCACGTTCGCAGGACCATTGCGCTCCAGGGAAAATGCCGCGACCTTGTCCTGCACCGTCCAGGATTTGATTCCCGGTTTCCATAAATGGCAGGCCGCGCCGTAGGGTTCGGTTCCCCAATGGCGAATGCCGTAGCTGACAATGCGTTTGCTGTCGATCCCCATAAACCGGGAGAAGGCCGACGGCAAGCCTTGATCGCCATCGATCTCCGCCCGCGTCTCATAACCCTTGCGCAGATATTGGCTCCAGAAATTCAGGTACGGCCGATCGGCATAGACCATGACCAAGCCTTTGCCATCCTGTTTTTGATAATGCACTTCACGGGCCGGAAGATTCGGCAGGTCCAAATGAGGAATATTTTCGTCCCACCAGGGATCTTCGACCACGAAGAAACATTTGAGCAGAGGGATGTCCTGCACCGATCCGAACATTGTCCGAATTCCCGGAGGAAGTCCGCCGATGCGGGTCAGGCCATGTTCGGGCAAAGCCAGAACGACATGTTTTGCAATACACGTTTGTCCCTCGGAAAAATGCAGCAGCACCCGTTCCCGATCGTACCGTTCCAGGGAGGTAAGCACATGCGCCCGGTGAATTTGCGCATCCCGCTGCCGCAGGCGCTCCACCATAGTGCTGGCCAGCGACTGCATGCCGTGACCGATGGTTCTGAGATTTGGGCTCATTTGCAGCATCTTGACCCAGGTAATCATCCAGGCTGCGGCACTCGGATTCTCGTGAATGAAATGGAAAAAACTGCCTTCCATGACGATGTAGCGTAGGGCGTTATGGCTGATAACCTGTCCGAGCACGTTCCATAAACCTTGCTCCGATAACGGCCGTCCGAAAAACACGCTTTCCCGCCGGATCGATTCGAGCTGCTGCTCAGTCAAGGCCATCATTTCCGCTTCGGACACTTCCAGCACCCGCTGTATTGCAAGCTTGTACAGTTCCAAAGTGGTAAGGCCCTGCTCGTCCGCATCCAGCTTGTAGTTCAATTGGCGTTGCTGGTCAGGAGGGCTTGAATATTCAGGGAAAGGCAAAGTTTCGATGCCCAATTCATTGATCAGTTCGCCGATGCGGAACTGCCGAATCGGATCGAAGCGCATAGCCCCGTATTCGGCATCGAAACCCAGCATGGAAACGGTTTCCAATTTACCTCCGAAGCGATGACTGCCTTCGAACAGGGCAACACTGGAATCGCGGGCGGCATGCATTGCGCAATACAATCCCGCAACTCCGCCACCCACCACGGCCAAATCGTATTCCGGTGCGCTCATATTTTTTCTCCTTGCCTGAAGGGATCGGGAACTTGTAGAAGCTTGTTGTGACTACGTGCGTTGAACGCATCGCATTGCCTGGGGTAAGCCTAAGCTGTGCCGCAAAGGTTTTGTTATTTTGCCGACGAATTATGTACTTGGCGGTTAATTAAAGCAAATGCAAGGGAATGGCTGCACTTGCGGTCTGAAAATAGCCGGCCGGCACTTTCTGATGAGCTGACACGGTAATCTTTTTGTCTTTATTCCGCTTTAATTCTCGCCAAATAGTTGTTGGCGGTAGCAATTTTGCTATCTTTTTGGTTTTTTTTCATTTCAATCTGGTATCTTTGTGCTTGGCCTGGCTACCGGTAGTTTCTCATGTGTTTTCTCGTCTTTGGCCGGATTGAAAAAACGAAAACTATAAGTAGTTAGAGCCTTGCTCAAGTTGGATAATTTATCGATTGTACTTAATGAGTTGAATGTAAGTTAAATTTTAGAGAGTGATTTTTGGTGAAAAATATAAATGCCCGGCATTATTAAGAACTGTAGTTATGTCTGTTTGCTTTATTTTTCGGTCTGGAATTGTTACGCAGAAAATAAACACCTTGCCGACGCCATAAATACTCTTTCCACTGAGGACTTACTGGCTATGTCGCTTGAGCAAGTTATGGCATTGAACATTACGACCTCAGTCAGCAAGAAACAACAAAATGTGAAGGACTCTGCAGCCGCTATTTTTGTTGTTTCAGCCGAAGATATCCGCCGTAGCGGCGCGACCAGCATTCCCGAAGCATTAAGAATGGTTCCCGGCATACAAGTTGCCCGTATCAATGCCAATCAATGGGCGGTTACGGTACGCGGATTTAATGACCGGACCAGCAATAAATTACTGGTGTTAATGGACGGCAGAACGCTCTATTTGCCGGCTTTTTCCGGAACGTTATGGGAAACTCAAGATACGTTGCTGGATAATATTGAGCGCATTGAGGTGATTCGCGGCCCTGGCGCGACTTTGTGGGGCGCGAATGCAGTCAATGGGGTTATCAATATTATCAGCAAAAATGCTAAAAAAACGCAGGGCACTGAACTGAGTGTCACCGGGGGGGATGAACAGGTGTTCGGTTCCGCACGCTATGGCTTTCAGATCGATAAGCATAGTTTTGGCCGAGTTCATGTGCAGAGTAAAAAACACGATAGTTATCTTAATCTTAACGGTGCAGATAATTACGATGGTTGGGATGCGCAACAAGGTGGAGTACAGATGGATTTGTCGGACGGCGATGATGATGCAGTGAAAATTCAGAGTAATTTTTTTCACGGCCAATTTAATGAGCAATCGCAAAGGCCGCTGTTGACAGCTCCTTATTCCACACTGTTACGGAATCAACAAGACAGCACCATGTTCAGCTTGTTAAGCCGTTGGGATAAAACATTGTCCGCCGATTCCGACTTTTCTTTGCAAGCCTATTATGACTATCAGCAGCATGAGTTTTTTCATCCGGCTGTTTTTCATCAATTTGATCTCGATTTTCAACACCATCTGAAAGTTGCCGGTCATCATGACCTGATTTGGGGAGGCGGGTATCGCTTTGTACAGGATTATTTAAGCGAAAATGCGTATTATCAGTACCAACCCGCGAGTCGGGATTACCAGTTGTTCAGCGCTTCTCTACAAGATGAGATGGCGCTGATTCCAGACCGCTTGAAATTCATTATCGGCAGTAAATTGGAGCATAATGATTTTTCCGGTTTTCAAGTTCAACCCAATGCACGCTTGATTTGGAGTCCCGATAGTCAGCATAGCGTTTGGACTGCTGTGTCTAAGGCTGTAATGACGCCTAGCCGCAGCAAGCATGATTTAAATGTTTGGCTGTCTACCGAGCCGCCTTCGGAAGAAAGCGGAAATTTACCGGTAAAAGTTGAAGGCCAAACTTCTTTATTGCCGGAAAAATATAAAGCCGAAGAGGTTTTAGCTTATGAGCTGGGTTATCGTTATAACGTTGCAAAAGTAACGACTGATTTAAGTCTGTTTTACAACGACTACAAGAGATTGCCGCTTGTCAGTCTCGGATCACCTAGCGTTGCAGTGTCTGAAGCGGGTTTACCTTATATCTTGTTTCCGGCGGGTTTGACTAACGGCGTTAAAGGTTACACCTATGGTTCCGAATTATCCGGCACTTGGCAAGCAACCGATATTTGGAAATTGAATTTAAGCTACGCTTACCTTGACGCAAGATTTAAGCGGCCGGATGGCAGCAAGCATCCGTTTAGCGACGAAAATCCCCAAAATCAATTCAACTTGCGCTCGTCCTTCGATATTTTAAACGATGTGGAGTTGGATTTGTGGTTTCGATATGTGGATAAATTAGCCTTTGTCAACAACAAGCCGGTAGCTGATTACACCAGTCTTAACCTGAGGTTGGCGTATAAACCGATAGCCAAATTAGAACTTTCGCTGGTCGGCAATAATTTACTCGAAAAGCACATTGAATTTAACCCCGATTTACAATTAGGCGGAGGGGGCAGCGCTGTGTTAACGCGGCATTTTTATTTTAAAATCAGATTGGGTTTTTAATCGCCGAGCCATCTTTTTCCGGACATTGGCAGGACTGGCTCAAGTGTAGCGAGTTCCGGACGAATTGATGTGCACGCATAACGCGGCAGCTCTGAGTTATAGTCGCTTGTAGAACAATCAAAAAGACACAAGGCACGGCCGAAAGTTGATAAGGTCGGAAGAGGCTGATATGCGACAAATCGGATTTTTTATAAGACAATTGGCGCCGTATATATTTCATTGGCCGGCAGCCTAACAAACCTTGGATTGAGAAAATGCTTGAAAACGATGAATTTATTAGGGTAGTGAAAAATACGCCGCTGGTATCGCTGGACCTCGTTATTCGATCCGAGGATAACAAGTTGCTTATGGGAATGCGAGTAAACGAGCCGGCAGCGGGATCGTGGTTTGTACCCGGAGGACGAATCCGAAAAGACGAATCAATAGAGGATGCGTTTCTGAGGATAACGAAGGCAGAGTTAGGGAAGTCTTACTCCATTGATCATGCCCGGCTATTGGGTGCATTTACACATAAGTACCGGACAAACTTTGCTCACATACCGGGCATCAGTACTCATTACGTTGTTCTTGCCTACGAATTACAGGTCGATGTCGATCAGCAGCAACTTCCAGTGGAGCAGCATAGCGAATATTGCTGGTTGGGAAAAAACGACGATTTGACTAGGGTTCATCCAAACACTAGGGTCTACTTCGGGTGCTTATCTTCCTAATCTTTACGACGTTGAGCTTAATAGTTATAGAGTCCGAAGTGAATAAAGCGACATCGTTCCCACGCTCCGGCGTCATTGCCATTAAGTTAAGCGTTGTAGGAGCGGGCCATGCCCGCGATGAGGGCGCTACAACTCAGCTATCGTTGCGCAAATATCGCGGGCATGGCCCGCTCCTAGTGTGCCCAGCATGGGCCAAAACTCGTTATCTGAAAGGAGATAACCGGAAGTAGTAACGACAACCGTAGCGACAACGCAAGGGGGAAACCGCGAGGCCAACCTGAAAGAAGCGTACAGCGAATGCACGACCGTAGGAACACGAACAAGCAGTGAGGCAGGGTGTGGGCGATGAGCATGCTAGGAAATGCGAAATCCAACCGTTACCGAAAGACGCACCAAGTAGAGCTTGACGGCACGGGCAGAAAGTTTTGGCACCTTTCTTGGGGAGATCTCCAACATGAGAGTGTTGGAGAAGTCAGCAGAAGCCGTAGTAGCGAGGAAGTCCCTGTAATGGGGGATGGAGCGAAGGGCCGAAGAATCGAGATCATTAATCCAAACGAGGCTAACCTGAAGCGAACAGTATTTTGAAACAAGCGGGCGTTGCTGCGGTGCGGCAAACTACCCTCTTGGCGGTGAAACAGAAGCAAAGTGGATTCTTTGCGGATCAAGAATCGCGGGATGCAAGCCAAGGTTAGCGGTAAAAGGAGAAAGAAGATGACGAAAGAGTGTTTGATGGATGCAATACTTCAGCCTATAAATCTGCAAAATGCCCAAGATGCGGTAAGACGCAACAAAGGATGTGCAGGAATAGATGGGAAGAGCATTGTAGAGACAGAGCAACATTGGCAGCAGCATGGGCCGGAAATCGAAGCGAAGTTAAGAGCAGGTAGCTACGTTCCAACGCCGCTGATGGGCATGAAAATCCCCAAAGCCAACAGCGGTGAACGATTGCTGGGTATTCCTACGGTACAAGACCGTATCATCCAACAGGCGGTGCAACAAATCTTAAGCGACAAATTCGATAGAGGATTCAGCCCGCACAGCTACGGCTATCGAGCCGGACACAGTGCACACCAAGCTGTATTAATGGCTCAATCCTATGTTCGGGATGGTAAAAGCTGGGTAATTGATATAGACATCAGCGCGTTCTTTGACGAAGTTAATCATGATATTTTACTGCATCAAGTTAGCCGGAAAATCGAAGACAAATCCGTATTGGATTTGATTAGACGCTATTTGAAAACAGGGATCATGATAGACGGACGAGTAGAACGCCGCGATAAAGGCACTCCACAGGGTAGTCCGCTAAGCCCGTTATTGGCGAACATCTACCTGGATCAACTGGATAAAGAACTGGAAAAGCGAGAGCTGAGTTTCTGCCGCTACGCAGATGATATAAGCATTTACGTTGGCAGCGAACGCAGCGCCCAAAGGGTCTTGGAAAGTCTCACCGCCTGGATAGCAAAGCATTTGAAACTGAGCGTTAATCAAGATAAAAGTGGTACAGGCCGACCTTGGGAGCGACAGTTCCTAAGCTTTCAGATCACTGAAGAGGGCAAGATTGCAATCGCACCCAAAGCCATTGAAAGTTACAAGATGAAAGTTCGCAGTCTTTGGAATGCAAGACAAAGTCTGACCAGCAAACAGCTGGTTAGACAATGGCAGACATACAGTATGGGATGGTGGAATTACTTCAAACTGGCTGGCAATCGTCAGAATATCGAACGAATAGCCGGTTGGACACGCCGCCACATGCGCAAATGTTTCTGGCTACGCTGGCATAACAAGAAAGGGCGGCTTAATGCGTTGCGCAGATTAGGAGCGAAACCTCGTCAGTTGAAATTGGCGAGCAGCTCACTGGGGGCTTGGCCGATAGCCAAATGCCCCATTCTTCACATGCTTCTAAGTAAGGCCACTTTAAGACGTTATGGATTATATGCACCATCAGAACTCTCAACAGCATAAGCTGTTGGATTCAACCGCCGTTGCGGAAAACCGCATTACCGGTGGTGTGGGAGAGGTAACGGGCGCAATCCCGTTACCCCGACCCGATCCGCTATATTAATTCTTTTATTAACCCAAAACCTTTCGAGGCCTATAGGCGCGAACTTAAGGAAAAACGTCGTTATTTCGGCAGGGGTGCACTCCGGGCTGCCTTGCCCGGAGTTCTTATTGCAAATCCGTTTAGATGGGTTTGTGCCGGGTAAGACTCAGGTCGCCGTTAAACCAAGCGGAAAGAATGTCTTCTGCGATAAATACAATTTTGGCCTTATTCGGCTTTCAGGCGTCGTTTATATCTGTAAAAGGCTCGTGTTCGTAAAGAATGTAAACGCATCATATAGTCTGAAGGCTTTGGTGTTGTATAACTTATAATTCTAATGTCGTCGTAGAGCTTAAAAGCTTGTTTGGTCAATTCTCTTGGTGTCATAGCATCAATTCTCCGGTTTCATAAAATCATTGTTAATACCTATTTGCGAGGGAAGTACACTAAGTTAAATGACTAGACATTTATATATCGTAAAATGCTTAGACGGCGAAGAGAGGTTACAGCAGGGTCAACTTTGACGCATTTAAGCGACCGCCTTGGCGTAATATTTTACTCTGAGAATTTTATCAAGATATTAACGCGCCGATTCTTCTCTCTTCCTGCCGGTGTCGAATTATCGGCAATGGGCATGGTATCGGCGTAAGTAATGGCCCGTAAATGGCGGCTGTCCAGTTGTTGCGAGACCAGATAGTGTAAAACGCTGGTGGCTCTGGAAGCCCCCAGTTCCCAGTTAGAAGGAAACTGGGCGGATTTAATGGGGATGTTGTCGGTATGGCCTTCAATCAGGATCAGGCCGACGGCTTGTTTTAATAAAGGGATAAGGCGTTTTATCAAGGCTTCTCCGGACGGCGTTAGATTGGCCTCTGAAGATTTAAACAGTACTTTGTCCTGAATCTCAAGTTGCGCATAGCCTTGGGTAACTTTTATGTTGACGGCTTTATTAAGGCCAAACTCGTCAATTGTTTTTGTTAGCTGTTGCTGTAATTTGTTTTCATCCGCTGAGTTGTTATCGGCCTGCTGGGTGTCAGCCGGCTGGGATGTGGAATTTGTTGCGGTTTCAGCGGCAATTTGCGGTGTATGGGGAGGCGCCGGGATAATGCTTGCTGTAGGTTCGGTTTTGGTGTCGGAGCTATCGGGTTTGATCTCGGCTTTATATTCAGGGAGTGCAATCGGTTGCACGGATTTATTTTCAACGACAACGGGAGGAGGGCAATTTATGATGACCGCTGCGGCAACCGGAGGGCATGTTACGGCGGGTGTTGTTTTGGGTTTAATTGCTTGCGCTTGATTGGCGGCGGCTTGCTTCGTGTTTATATCGCTTAATGTAATCAATGTGATGACCAGCATGACGATCAATACAAATACGTCCAGATAGGTTAACAGCCACTTTTGCGGGTTGTGAGTGCTCGGTTGGGCAAGTAAATCCTCTAAAGACAGCGAGGATTGTAGTTTTGAAAATGGATCTTTGCTCATTGCAGTCGTTGATCGGTTTGTTCAGAGTTTGTCGGCAAGGTCGATAAAGTCGGCGGGTATCTTTAGTCTTTTAGCTCATCGTCATAGTGCGTAATGAATGACTTGAGTGTTTCCCTTACAAACGACGGACTGCGGCGATCCGCTATCAGCGTAATGCCTTCCATGACCATGCTCATGATCATAATGCGGTGTTCAGTGCGTCTCTCCATTTTTATGGCAATAGGATTAAAGATAAGATTGGCCATGATCAGGCCGTAAAAGGTGGTAACCAGGGCGGTGCCCATGTTGTAACTTATTCCTCCTATATCTTTAAGTTCAATGAATTGCAGCATGTTGGTCATGGATATCAGGGTGCCGAGCATGCCAAACGCAGGGGAATAAGAGGCCAATGTGTAAAATATATTCGCTTCAGCTTTTTCTTTGGCTCTCAGGCGGGCAATTCGCCATTTAAGCAACGACAATATATCTTCTACCGGCGTATTGTCTACAACCAGCTGAAAGCCGGTTTTTAAATAGGGGTTGTTGATGTTGTCGATAGTGTTTTCAATGGAGAGCTTGTCCCGGTTAAACCACATTTGAGCCACTCTGATAATTTCGTTGGCTTCGCGTTGGGGGTTTAGGCTCTCATAAAAGAAAATAAGTTTGAGCGATTTCAAGCCGTGTCTAATGTCTCTTAACGGATAACTTAAAAAAATAGCGGCTGTGGTACCGCCGATGACAATCACAAGTCCGGTCAAGTTAAGAAAAGAAAGCGGGTCATTTGCAGCAAATAGAGTAATGAAAATAAATAAAGCGATGCTTAGCAGAATACCTAAGGCTGTTGAGTAGTTAATTTTTTTTAGAAATGTTTTTACCGGTTTTTTGAGCTTCATTTTGTAATACTATCAAACATGTTGATTATGTGGATGCCGAGGGTTTTCTGCGTGGAAAGAAGGCTTCTCATGTAAGTCGATGCAATCAATAAAGCCAACGGCTGTGCCTGCTTTACGGGTACTGCCTTACTTAAAGAGCCTTTAAAAATGGCTTGTTTTAGGTAAAGGAAAAAATGCAAATGTTAAGGTAAAAATGGATAAAAATATTTCAAATTGCATAGGCGGCTCACCGGGATACAAAAAATAGCGGGTGGATCAGAATCCTGGACTAACTGAGATAGTATATTTGAAATAGCATGAGCATGTGCCGATAAATGCCGAAGTATTAAGTTTTAGGCTCTTTAAGTTGACGCAAAACTTCAATGCCTTTTTTTCGTTGTACCCTGATAATTTCCAATTCGGTTTGATAATGTTTTATTAAGCAATCCTCGTTGGTTTGTTGCAGGGCGTGGCTGATTTTCCGCTCTTTCTTCTTGAGTTTAAGCAGGATTTTTTTTAACTCCTCGATATGTTGCCTTTTTTTATGTTTATCCGTGTTAAAGAAGGCCTGTAATTTATGGAGCAGTTTTTCTATTTTCATGGCTGGAATGACAGGTTTGATGTAAGACTATTGGTTATCCACGGTGTGAATAACGTCATTAATTTCAGCTTCATTTAGGGTTAATTGATGTTCAACCCCGGTATTGTAGGCGTTGCCGTATAAAAACAGCGTTTCGGCGGCTTTCAGCAGATTTTTTTTAATATTGCGCATATAGGCGCTGTCGTTAATCAGCGAAGAGCCTGTTTCCGGGGTTATTTTCCGTTCTCTAATCAGCGTTTCAATGGCGCGATTCATTTGTAAGTCATCATTTTTAATGGCGGCTTTTAATGCGTCTAACGACAGCAGCGGTAATTCATTACTTTCAATTTCATGGCGAAAATTTTCAATTTTCCAGATATGCAGGACTATCTGGTAGGCAATTTTATTGTATTCATTGATGGTGACTTGATTATCCGATATCCTGAATCGTGTCCAGTTCTTTTGCAGGTGCTTGGTGTCTTTAATGGCTTCGACAAGATGTTTGTTGGCTTCGCGTAGCCAGGAAAGCTTGGCCGATTGGGTCATTTGCCAAGTGAATCCGGCTTGGCTGATAAAAGCGATAATGGCGCTGTACAAGCCTTTTATCCTCTTTTCATAGCCGGCGTCTATATCGTATTCAATGGAATGGTTATCTTCCAGCAGGTGTTTAAGCGAGTCGTTTTGTTGAAGATCGCGTTTATGCAGGCCGAAAGTATGCAAAATAATATGGATGGCATTTTCATATAAATGGATGCTTTCCAGTCTGACCGATTCAACGACTGTTTCAGGAAAATCCATCGCGGATAAATCCAAGTATTTCGGCTGGAAAATATTCGGGCGTTTTTCTATGAAGATTTTTTCGAGCAACAAAACCTGTTGCTTGATAAAGGGGAAAAACATAATGATGCCGGCAAGATTGAACAGGCTATGAAACATCGCCAGTTTCATCGCGGGGTCTGAAACCGCAATACCCAAATTTACGCTGATTATGTCAACAGCGGCGGCGAATTGTTTAACAAAAATCAAGACAACGATTCCGGTGCACAGGTTAATTAACAGATGTGAGCCTGCCAGCCGTTTACCTTGGATATTGGCGCCCAAGGAAGCAATGATCGCGGTGACGGTAGTGCCGATATTGGCGCCTATTACCAGCGCCAGCGCATTGTTATAAGCGATTTGGTGCACGGAAACCGCAGTAATGGTTAGGAGCAGGGTGGCATGGCTGGACTGCATGATAATGGTGGCGATGATCCCTATGGCGGTGTAGATCAGTAATCCTTTGACGCCGGACATGGAATAATTGGCCAGATTTATGCCGCTTTCAAAGTGTTCAAAACTGTCCTTCATGTAGTGTATGCCGAGCAGCAGGAAGCCCAGTCCGGTAAGAATATAGCCTATGCCTTTTAGCTGCTTGCCGTTCTGAAATATGCATAAAACGCCAAAAACCAGCAGCGGCATGGCGTAGGTGGCGATATTAACTTTCAGCCCCAGCCCTGCGATCAGCCAGGCGCCGGTGGTCGTACCCAGATTGGAGCCGAAAATAATGCCGATACCGGCGACTAAATCCAGTAAGCCTGCGCTCAGGAATGAAACGGTGATAACTGAGACCAAGCCGCTGGACTGCATTAAGGTAGCCGACAAAAAGCCGAAGCCGAAGCTTTTCCAGGAGGTGTTGGTGGTTTTTTGCAGAATCCGTTCCAGTACCCCGCCGGTAAAGGCTTTAAAGCCTTGCTCCAGGGACAACATGCCGAACAGGAATATCGACACCCCCGCCGCAATGCCTTTAAATGCGTCACTTAGCCAAAAGCCGTAAGATAATAACGGGATGACAATCAGCAAAAGCGCTCGGGGCATGGTTGTGGAAGATTATTTATTTGAACTGGCGAAGCCGGCTTGCACTGAGTGGAGCCGAAGTGAATGCAAGGCGATTGTGTGCGCCCAAGCGGGCTTAGATGGGCGGTTGTCTTTCGCCGGTCAACTTGATTTGCACCGTATCGCCGATAGTCAACCGGCCACATTGATTGTGCAAGGCATTTTGCCCAAAATAGACTTTATTTTGCCATTTTCGGGTGCGGTTAAGTGTGGCGAGCGGTTCTTTGCCGGTTTGCGCGGTTTCAGGGTCGATGGTTGGAACGGAACACCGGGAACAGGGCTTGGGCAGCCTGAAATCTATTGAATCAATACTGATTTCGCGCCAGTTGTCTTCGGCGTAAGCGGGGCAGCCGGAAATAACCAGATTGGGTCTGAAACGGGTCATCGGCAAGTTCAGCTGCATTTGATGATTTAATGCAGTCAGCGAGTTTTCCGAAATAATCAGGAAAGGGAAGCCGTCAGAAAAAGCGACCTTGTCGCTAGCATTGGCATAATGGGGATCAACCGGTCGAATGACATCGTCGGGCTGGTAAACCAGTCGGCAATCCTGTTTTAAAAAATCGCTGAGCCATTGGTCGGCTTCGGTTGAAACGCTACGGGCGTCGCACTGGTCATGCCAGATGGTGCTGTTAATGATTTGTCCTTCAACAGGCTCAAGCGGGAGCGGCAGGTTTTCCATGTCCGGTGCGGACAGGATCAGGTTTTTATCGGTCAGTGCGGTTTTAATTAAAGCCATTTTCGGCAACTTCCGCTGGCTGAGGAATTGCCGGTCATTATCGATAATCATCCATTTTCTGTCATGCTGAAAGCCTTTTTCAGTGACAGGCCAGCTGTTTGCGCTAATGCCTGATAATGACTTTACGGGATAGACGAATATTCCGCTTAATATAAAGTGGGTCATTGGCAACGGGCTGTGGCCTTAACCTAACAAGGATTTTACAGCGCCGGCGAATACGTTGCTGTGAGCGTCTTGTGCCAACGACGGGTTGCTTTGAAAATCAGCTATAAGCTGGCTGAGCGCTTGTTGAGCTTGATCTTTAGTTTCAATTGAAGCGGGTTTGTCGCTACTTTTTACCGATGAAGATGTCGATAATTTTAATGAGGTGTCGGAAAGTTTTACGGTTTCGGTAGAAACTTTTTGGCTGTCATCCTGATCGTTATCTGACCGGGTTTCGACAGCAGGCTCATTATTTTCCAAGCTTTTCGCCCGCTGTGGAGATGTCGCGGTAATGAGAGCATCTTGTCGTGGTTTTGTCGTGATGGGGTCCATTTTCTTGTCCTTTTAGCTTAGTTGAGGGGGGCCGTAAAAACGGCAACGGTTTTGTCTTGAGTAAAATCCAGCCCTAAGGCAAGGGGTATGTTTATTGATGCTGAACTTTTTGTGAGTCTAAGTCAATATTCATTTACAACTTATGTGGCTTCACTCAATAAAATTCATCTTAGCAACAATGAATTATTTTTATGATTTCATGATATTCATTTTAGTTAACTTTGTCGAAAAACAAAATAAAGTTAATGAATCCGTTAAAATTAGCGCCTGTGCGTTTTATTAGGGTTAGAAAATGATGCGGCCAATTAACTTGTTTTTCCGGGCAACTATTAAATTTTTGTTTATTATTCATTTGCTTAACATGAGTTTTGTTTATGCCGAAGCTAAACAGACCGTCAATATCGCATATTTGACGCAAGAACAAAAAGTCCCGCCACCGTTATCTAACCTGGATGCTTTTATCAAGGACAAGGGCGTGCTGGGAGCAGAGTTGGCGATTGATGACAATAATACGACCGGGCAGTTTACCGGACAGCAGTTTGTGCTGAAAAAATTCATCGTGCCGCTGGACGGCAATGTTGTCGATACCTTTAATAAAGATATTGGCGATCAATATCCGTATGTCATTATTAATTTGCCTGCCGATCCTTTAAACAAAATAGCCGATTTACCCGCCGCAAAACAAAAGCTGTTATTTGATGTGGCAACGGTCGATGATGCGTTACGCAATGAGCAATGCCGCGATAACGTAAGGCATATTTTGCCTAGCAGGGCAATGCGCGCCGATGCTCTGGCGCAATACATGATGAAAAAACGCTGGAATAAGTGGTTTTTAGTCATCGGCGCGACCGAGGAAGACCGGTTGTTTGCCGATGCGATCAGGCGCGCGGCTAAACGTTTCGGCATGAAAATAGTTGAGGAAAAAACCTGGGAGCATACCTATGACGCGCGGCGTACGGCGCAATCGGATGTGGCGGTGTTTACCCAAGTGGACGATTATGATGTGCTGGTCGTTGCCGATGAGCAAGGCCGGTTTGGCGAATACCTCGAATACAGAACCTGGAATGCACGGCCGGTGATCGGCACTCAGGGATTGATTGCCACGGCATGGCATCGGACCCATGAACAATGGGGTGCGGTGCAGATCCAAAATCGCTTTAAAGAACGGGCGGGGCGTTGGATGGAAGAGCAGGATGCCGCCGCTTATCTGGCGGTTAGAGCCATAGGAGAGGCGGCCACCCGCACCAAATCCAATGATATAAAACCGGTTAAGGATTATATGTTAAGCGATGCATTCGCCCTGCAGGGATATAAAGGCAATCCTTTGTCGTTCCGATCCTGGGATGGGCAGTTGCGGCAGCCTATTTTGCTGGCAGCGCCCAGATCACTGGTTGCTGTCGCGCCGATTGAAGGTTTTTTGCATCCTAAAACCGAACTCGATACTTTGGGTTATGATCAACCCGAATCGACCTGTAAATGGAGTAAATGATGAAAAAAAATGTTTTAGGACTGTTTTTGACGGTTGCGCTAACGGGAACTGCGCAGGCTGAAACAGTGTTCGTTACGCTGGAAAAAGATAACGCATTGGCGATTGTCGATCCCATCGCCGGCAAGTTAATCAAAACGGTGGAAATCGGTCAGCGTCCAAGAGGCATCGCTATTAGTCCCGATAATAAGTTTTTGTATGTCGCAACCAGCGATGACAATACCATCAAGGTTATCGATGCCGATACCCTCAAAGAAACCGGAAAGTTGCCGTCCGGCGAAGACCCGGAGACATTTGCATTAAATCCTGCCGGTGACCGGCTGTATGTGTCCAATGAAGATGACAGCCTGGTCACTGTGATCGATATTGCTCATAAAAAAGCGGTCAAACAGATCAAAGTGGGCGTTGAGCCTGAGGGTATCACGGTGAGTCCCGATAATCTCTGGGTAGCCAGCGCTTCCGAAACAACCAATATGGTGCATTGGATCGATACCAAAACCAATGCTATTGTAGAAAATACGCTGGTTGACCCGCGTCCCCGCGCATTGGGTTTTACTGCCGATAGCCAACAGCTGTGGGTCACCTCGGAAATGGCCGGCACCTTGATGATTCTGGATGTTAAAACCAAGCAGATCATCAAAACCATCAAGTTTGATGTGCAAGGCGTGACTGCCGATAAAATTCAGCCGGTCGGCGTGGTTATCGATAAAGACAGAAAGCGCGGTTATGTGGCGTTGGGACCGGCAAACCGGGTCGCGGTGGTTAACGCCCAAACTTTTGAAGTGGAAAAATACCTGCTGGTCGGTCAGCGGGTTTGGAATCTGGCGTTTTCGCCGGATCAAAAGCGGCTTTATAGCACTAACGGTACCAGTAACGATATTTCGCTGATTGATCTTGAGGAGCAAACCGTGACCAAATCGGTCGGTGTGGGTACTTATCCCTGGGGAGTTGCGGTAAAACCATGAATTCGTTCACAGCGTTATCCGTCGAGGATTTGAGTTTTTCCTATGGCGGCAAAAAAGCACTGACTCAGGTTAATTTCAAGATTCAGCCGGGCGAATGCACGGTTTTGTTAGGCCCTAACGGGGCAGGGAAGAGCACTTTATTTTCCTTGATTACCCGCTTATATGATACCCGCGACGGGAGTATCGAGCTGTGCGGTTTTGATATTAAGCGGCAAACGCTGTTGGCGCTGGCAAGACTGGGCGTGGTTTTTCAGCAAACCACCTTGGATATGGATTTGACGGTGATGCAAAATTTGCGTTATCACACATCTTTGCATGGCATGGGCCGAAAGCAGGCTGTGCAAAGGATTCAGCAGGAGTTGGAGCGTTTAAATATGTATGATCGGCGTTTCGAGAAAGTACGCCAGCTCAATGGCGGGCATAGACGCCGCGTGGAAATTGCCCGCGCCTTATTGCATAAGCCGTCGGTGCTGTTGCTGGATGAGCCGACTGTCGGTTTGGATGTACCCAGTCGGCTGTCCATCGTCGAATATGTGCATCGCTTAGCCGTCGAGGAAAAGTTGGCGGTGTTATGGGCGAGCCATTTGATTGATGAAATTTATCCTGACGATCATTTAATCGTATTGCATAAAGGGCAGGTTAAAGCCAACGGAACGGTTGACAACGTTCTTAACATAACCAACAGCCCAACCATTAAAGATGCTTTTTATATTTTGACGCAAGGAGAACAGGCGTGAGGTTGCTTCATTACTGGCGTGCCATGTGGGGCATCATCTGGCGTGAATTATGGCGTTTTGTTACCCAGCGTGAGCGGTTTATTTCCGCCTTGGTCAGGCCTTTGGTCTGGCTGTTTGTCTTTGCGGCCGGATTTAGAGCCGCCTTGGGACTTGCCATTACCCCGCCTTACGAAACCTATATTCTTTACGAGGTTTATATTACCCCCGGTTTGATCGGCATGATCCAGCTGTTTAACGGCATGCAGAGTTCATTGTCAATGGTTTACGACCGGGAAATGGGCAGTATGCGCATACTGATGGTCTGCCCGTTGCCGCGCTGGTTTTTATTGCTCAGTAAATTACTGGCCGGTACCGGCGTATCCGTTTTGCAAGTCTATGTATTTTTGGCGATTGCGTGGTTTTATGACATTCAAGCGCCGTGGCAGGGCTATTTATGGATATTGCCGGCGCTGTTATTGTCCGGGTTAATGCTGGGTGCTCTAGGCTTATTGTTGTCGTCTTTTATCAAACAATTGGAAAATTTTGCCGGGGTGATGAACTTTGTGATTTTCCCGATGTTTTTTATGTCAACGGCCTTGTATCCTTTATGGAAAATTAAAGAGTCCAGTGAGCTGCTTTATCATCTTGCGCACTATAATCCCTTTTCCCAGGCGGTCGAATTGATTCGTTTTGCTCTGTATGGGCAGTTTAACAGCCAAGCGTTTATTTATACGTTGCTTGCCTTCATTGTGTTTATGGCGGCGGCAATCATTGGCTACAATCCGTCAAAAGGGATGATGACGAGAAAAGGCGGGGCGTAATGTCTCAAACAACGGATAGTGACAGGCTAAGCTTCTGCTTTCTCGGCAACGGCTCCGGCGTTGCTCTACATCTCTCATTCCGGAGGTTGTACCTAAAGCGCTTCTCCAGGGATTATGGTTTGCATGCAGCAATATTTTGTCCATGCTTCTATCTCCATTCATGTCAGCAATATACTCGCAAGTTTTCGTTAGACCACGCAACGCATTAAAATAAATTCGGTGAATAAGTGAAGAACTCTTTTTTTCTGGTTATTCCAGCGCAACAAAATAATCCCCAGCGTCTAAAAGAATTTGAAACAAAGGCACTACAACATTGGGTTAATGAATTACCTACAGCTAATCCCGGGCTAGCCACTCGCCTGCTTCATGACTTTCTTATAGATTTCAATACTATTCAAATGAATGTCCAGTTAAGGCTGGATGCGCTGGAGCTGTTAAGCCCGAGCGTTCATGTCATTGAAGACTATCTCCGCTCCAGATTGATTAGGGCGGGTTTTCCAAAAGAAGAAAATGACAAGAAAATTTTGGCCGTATTGGTCTCCATTGAAAAGGAATTCACGATCGGTTATTGGATGGTGCTTAAAGAATTGACCAAGCGTGAGGTCGGCTGGTTTCAAGGAAAGAATGCGGCGTTAGCCGTCCAGCGCTGCATTAAAGGCTTGGGCAATATTATTGTCAGTCATTTTATTATGGGGATGCCGATACCTGACTGGGTATGGATCGACTTACATTCGCTTTACAACCTGAGTGTGACGATAAAAAACAGTACCGCCAAAGTCGCCAATGATATAAGCCAGTCCAATAAGGCCAGCAGTCCTGAAGAGTGCTATCGACAGATTCTTTTGCTCAGCCTTGCCGACCCGACCGGCTTAATGCAAAAAGAAATTTTGTTGGTTTATGGTTTTATCGAAATCATAGGTTCTTTGGTCAGTTTAAAAAAAGAACCGGTTAGTGGACAGCAAATACAAAGTATTGTTTTAACCGATGAAGATAAATCGCCGCTTCATCAGTTCGAAGCAAGCGCCAAAAATGACTCGGCAACGCTGTATCTGGACTTTAGCAAATTGTTTAAGGCCTTTAGGCAGAAAGGAAAATTGATTAATGCGGCGGAGGCGAGGTTTAGTTCGATGCATGCATCGAAAACTAATATCGAAAAGCCCTCGGCAGAATTACTCGATTATCTCGAACAAAGATGGCTGGGAATTGATTTGCAGGGCGTACCCTTTTTTAGCGATAGAGCGGATCGATATATTGCCGTTGGTTTGGAGTCAGCTCATGAATTGCAAAATGCGTTGGGGCCTATCGGTGAAAAAGACCTGGAGCTTCGCGTGCAATCGGCGTCAGATCGATTATTGTCCGGCGTATTTGAAAAAACGGGCGTCCTGTCGGTAGGTAGTTTGGTTAGTTTTAGAAAAACAGACAGTCCTGAGCATAAGCGTTCATTGGGGATTGTCAACAAAGTCATTGTCGACAAGCAAAGCGGCAGAATAAATTTCGGTATGCAGTTGTTGGCACATCAGTCTATTGCCGTCACCTATGTTCACTTGGATGAATCGGGGAAGGATATTCCGCAAAAAGGCTTGTTTTATAGCGCAAAAGAGCTGGAATATGAAAAAAGCTACATCAATACCGATAGTTTTATGCTGAAAGATGGCGATGTGATTCGAATGTTTATGAATAATGAAGACTTTCCTGTGGTTTTGAGTAACAGGAAGAATGTCGGATTGGGCTACTGGCAGTTTGAATGTCGGCGGGTAGCGGAAAAAGGCAAGCTAAGCGTATCGACGCAGGGCAAAAAAGGTTACGATTTCATTTAAATAACGCATATTGTTGAAATATAATGTTATATGCATATAGCACTTGAAAAGTTTTTTTATCGTGGTAAGTTGGCAAGTCAAGTTGATTGTTGGTTATGAATTGTCGGCTTTTTAAAATGCACATCTGAATTAAGTGGGGGTACGACTCGTATCGCGATGGTTTGAGTATATGAGTTATCAAGGTAATCAGGTAATATGCTACGAGTAAAACCTGAACATAATAAAAAATTACAATAGTGAGGATACGAAATGAGTAACGAAGAAAATGCTAAAAAAACTGTCGAAGCTGCAAAAGAAACGGCGGGCAAACTATTATCAGCGATGATGAGCTTAAAAGAGCAAAACCCCAAAGTATTTTTTGGGGCTATTGGAGGCTTGGTTTTTCTGTTGCTTGTCATGATGATGAGTGGCGGTGATCCAGAGATTGTTTCCGGTCCTTCCGCCAAGAATCTTGTTGCCGGGCAGCGGTATGTTTTGAAAAATCCCAATACTTACGAAGTTCAGTCGCCTATTCAATTGGTTGCCGTTCCCGGCGCTATAGCGGCATTTGATGACAGCGAAGATGAAGAGAAAGGTAAGGTTGAATCCTGCAGACGTATCGCACAAGGAACAGCCGTATCTGTCGTAGACTTCCAGGATTTTGCAGGAAAAAAGAATGCATTTGTTAAAGTTCAGGTTGAAGACGGCGAATGTAAAGGCAATTCGGGTTGGGTTTTGGCAATTGATGTTCAATAATAGTTGACAAGATTTAAAAAGAGCCTATAATGACCAAATAAATTGAAGCGCGGGAATAGCTCAGTGGTAGAGCACAACCTTGCCAAGGTTGGGGTCGCGAGTTCGAATCTCGTTTCCCGCTCCAATTAATTTTAAAAAAAGCCGCGAACTATCGCGGCTTTTTTATTTAACTTTTATGGCTGCGTAGCAAAATGGTTATGCAGTGGCCTGCAAAGCCATCTACGGCGGTTCGATTCCGCCCGCAGCCTCCATGAGTGAGTTCAGATAGATTCAAAGACGTTCAAAAACCCGCAAGTTATCTGACTTGGCGGGTTTTTTATTGTCCAACGAAGTGTAATAACCGACATTCCGCACCCCTAAAACAATTTTTGCATTTATTTAAGGCATTGATAATTAAGTATGTTTTATTTTTATGGATTTTAAGCTTCCAAACTAAAACGAGATAAAGTTCGTTTCCCAATTATTTTTAGTCAAGTTTA
>JAUGSS010000054.1:0-18862 GCA_044426515.1 Methylococcaceae bacterium
CAACGACACCGACGTCGATACCGGCGACAGCAAGACCGTCAGCGCCGTGACCGGCGGCACGGTGGGCACGGCCAAGGTCGGCAGCTACGGCAGCCTGACGCTCGCCGCCGACGGCAGTTACACCTACACGGTCGACAACAGCAACAGCACCGTGCAAGCGCTGAAGGGTACAACCAACACCCTGACCGACAGCTTCACTTACACCGTCAAAGATGTCGGCAACCTGACCGGTACCGCCACCCTGACCGTCACCGTCCAGGGCGCCAACGACGCGCCGGTCGGCGTTAACGACAGCACCACAGCGATTGAAGCCGGCGGCACCGGCAACGCTACGGCCGGCACTAACCCGATCGGCAACGTGCTGAGCAACGACACCGACGTCGATACCGGCGACAGCAAGACCGTCACCGCACTAACCGGCGGCACGGTGGGCTCCGCCAAAACCGGCAGCTACGGCAGCCTGACGCTCGCCACCAACGGCAGCTACACCTACACGGTCGACAACAGCAACAGCACCGTGCAAGCGCTGAAGGGCACGGCCAACACCTTGGCCGACAGCTTCACCTACACGGTCAAGGATGTCGGCGGCCTGACCGGCACCGCCACCCTCGCTGTCATCGTCCAGGGCGCGAACGACGCGCCCACCGGCACCGATACAAGCATCACCATCGATGAGGATAGCGATCATACTTTTAGTGCCGACGATTTTGGTTTTAGCGACGTTGACAGTGGCGATACCCTATCCGGCATCAAAATTACTGCGTTGGAAAAGGTAGGAACACTGACGCTGGATGATAATAACGTCAAGTTAAATCAAGTTATTAGCGCTGAAAACATCAGCAAACTAAAGTTTACTCCTGTGGCTGATGAGCATAACGACAGTTATGATAGCTTCCGCTTTAAAGTCAACGATGGCCTGGCAGACAGTCAATCCGACTATGTGATTACCCTAAACGTTGAGGCTGTAACCGATATACCCGCAGTAACTGCAAAAGTACTCAACAAAACCGGTACCCTAGAACAGCCTGAAGATACTTATATCACAAGTAGCAGCAGACTATTTCCAACCGGGAACAATTTTGTTTCCACGGCTATGAATAAAATGTTTAAGAGTTTTTTTGGCTCAGAAGACATTACAGTCAACGATTTAAAAGTTAAAACATCAGACAGCAGAACCACAGCAATATCCGGAATTATGAGCAATGGGAGTCGGTTGACTTTTGTTGTTGGCGATAACCTTTGCCATGGATTATTTGATCACGGGCGGGCTGGATTTAGGGCAAACCACTGGGGTTTCCCTATTAAACGGCCTTGGCTTAAGCAGTAGTGTGGAATTTGTCGTAGCCACACAAGGTTTATCACTCACTAAACAAGGTTTATCACTCACTAATCCGGATTTGGGCAAGGTACAGATTGATAGCGGTGCTACTTTGCTGGGGGTAATTAACTTTGATACCTCAGAAAACAAAATTTTCAAATTCATCGGCAAAAATTTGGGTATTGATACGATTGCTGCGTTTGTGAATTTTGATGTAATAGAAGGCATGTATTTGTATGGACAACTTGATACCGCGATCACATTGATCCACCTTGGTCATTTCAGCATCACTGAAACCCAGGTTACCGTAGAAGTTAGTCTTGGTATGGAACTTGAGCCTGCATTCGGTGTAACGAATACATTTAGGTTAACCGGTTACGATCCGACCCAAACCGGAGAACCTGATTTATTTTTGGCTGGCGGGCTTAAGTTTGAACCTGAATCAATCACTTTTTTTGCCTCCGTCATTGCGGATAGCTGGAAGAATCCTTTTGGTTTGGTTGGCGCTCAAATAAGAAATTTAACGGTTCAGGTTGGTCTTACTTATGCAGCAACCGGGATTGATAATGTTGGTTTTATCGCCGATCTAAAATGGCAGTCTTATGACTTGGCGATGGCTGTTGTTTTCGACATTAACGACCCTGAAAGTGTCGCTTTTACCTTAACGATCAATGAAGAAATTAGCGTTATTCAATTGATGGCGCAGATGCAGGCAATGGCGTTGGGGCCGGCAGCCGCACTACTGGTTTCTTTGTCGGGTGATTTATTCGACTATATTCCGTTCACGATTGTGTCCTTTGATAGTAATGGCGACGATATCGCCGATCCTTTAGTCTCCTTTGTTCCGTTTAGAACCTATATAGGTAATACACTGCTAGAACAAGGGATGGAAATCAATGGAAAAGTTAAGCTGTTTGGTACAGTCGGGTTGTTAGCCCTGCATGTAAATTCGACATTTACTGACATGTCGGGAAGTTTGACCATTAGGGAGATAAGTGTTAAAGGATTTCTGGTTATCACTGGCACTACTCCTGATTCCGATTTGACAGCAGGTTTTGAAATATCGGCTACCAAACAATTTATTAATGGCGATGGTAAGTTTAATTTATTTGGGCTGGCTATTTCTCAAGCGCATTTTTCAATCAGTCCAACGCACGTAGAAATTACAGATACCTATTTCGCCCTGGCGCCTGGGCTCATATATTTAGATATTGATTACCTTAACATTGATCTAACGGTACCGTCGGCAAAAGGTAAAGCTGAAATTACGATGTTTGGCCATTCCCTGGCGGGGGTCGACTTTAACTTCAGCCAAAAGCAGGTTGATTTCACCGCTTTGTTTGATTTGGGTTTTGTGAAAATCGATGGCACCTTTATTTGGGATAATGCTACCGATTCGTTATCGGTGGCAGGGACGCTAAAAATCAATCAAGTAGCCATAGCTCGCGCTGTTGTGGAATATGACAATAGCACACTTCTTATAGCCGGTATTTTGAATGTCAATATTCAAAATGTGGGTCGTGTAGCCGTTGATGTAGCCGCTAAACTTACGTCAAATGATTTAACTATTACTCTCGATGCGCATTTGGGTGCGATAGGCGATGTCAAAATTTCCATCGATCCAAGAGACTTCGATCCAAGCCATATTGCCTCGGCCCTCTATGATGAGGCTGTTGCCGGAATAGGAGCGCTGCCGGCCTATATAGAATCTGCGCTGACGGATGGTGTCACGGATATTTTCCACTCCGGCACCCATTTGTTCAGTTCATCTGAGGCAGGCCATGCGATCGATAATGCCATTGATAAAATCGGCAGCACCATTAAAAACATATTCGGCGGCAGCAAAGAACACAATAAAACCTATATCGATAGCAAAAACATTAGCCAGGATTGGGAAGGTAATGGCGGCAACGATGTTGGCTTTGGCAACGGCGGCGACGATTATCTTCTCGGTTGGCAAGCAAATGACATACTTGACGGTGGCTCAGGTGACGACCTGTTAAGAGGCCATAGAGACGGCGATCTGTTATACGGCGGCGATGGTAACGATACCCTTTCCGGAGGTTATGACAACGATACGATGTATGGCGGACTCGGCGATGATTTAATTAACGGTTACGAAGTTGGTTTGGTGGATGGCAATGATGGTAACGACGGTGCTGATGAAATTCATGGCGGAGCGGGCAACGATACGATTTATGCCGGTAATGGCGCTGATGTCGTCTATGGCGACGGTGGTGATGACATCATCTACGGTTGCCGGGGCACAATCGTCGATGATTATGCCGATAAACTTTATGGCGGAATAGAGGATGATACCTACGCTATTGTCGACAGCTTAGATATCGTTACCGAGTATGCCAACGAGGGGACTGACACCGTTAATAGCTCGGTCACCTATACGCTGCGCAGTAATGTAGAAAATCTCACCTTAACCGGAACAACTGCGATTAACGGCACAGGCAATACCTTAGGCAATATACTAACCGGGAATTCAGCCGCTAATACGCTTACCGGTCTTGGCGGCAATGACATTTATTATGTAGATAGCGGCGATACGGTGGTGGAAGCATCCAACAGCGGAACCGACACTGTTAACAGCTCGATTACTTACATATTACCCGGCAATGCAGAAAATCTCACTTTAACCGGAACGTCTGCGATTAACGGCACAGGCAATACCCTTAGCAATATCCTGATCGGCAATACAGCCGCTAATATCCTGGACGGCAGTACCGGATCTGATACGCTAACAGGCAGCTTGGGCAAGGATATTTTCAAATTAACAGCGCTTTCCACAGATACGATCACCGATTTTTCAGTTGCTGATGACACGATACAGTTGGAAAACAGCGTATTTACCAAACTAACCGCTACCGGAACTTTAAAAACAGCCAACTTCAAAATAGGTACAGCCGCAAACGATGCCAATGATTACCTTGTCTATAACAGCGGCACCGGTCAGTTACGTTACGATGCAGACGGCAATGGCTCAGGCGCCGGTACGCAAATTGCGTTGTTAGGTACCAACTTGGCTTTAAGCTACGAGGATTTCGTAGTCATTTAATCGGTATTGCAGACGTAACTTATCAAAGTGTCGGCGCATAAAACGGAATAAAAAATCCTCAAGCCCGAATTACCCAGTCTATTCTCATGCCCACAGAGGGGGCAACGGAACGCGCGATTTAATGGCGATAAACTGGGTGGGAAAATATCCATGTGGAATGCGCTCTTTATCAGAGCGGCTTTATTTCAAAACAAGGCTGCACTTGTCAAGCGACAGGGACAGCCTCTATAAATAAGTAAAAAGCTATTTATAATCAACTTGTTAAAACAGCAAAAAAAGCGTATGGAAAACTTAACCTATTGATTTTGAGTTAACATTAAAAGACAATCCCCCGACCTTACACATTAACCCATTGATTTTAAATAGACTTATTGCCATGCGCATGCTAATATTGGCGGCTTGGATTTTTGATTGCCGTTCTAATGACCCATCTGCCCCCCGCCACTCAATTAATCGACCGTTTCGGCAGAATCGTTGATTATTTGAGAATTTCCATTACCGATCGTTGTGATTTCCGTTGCCTGTATTGCATGGCTGAAGACATGACCTTCTTGCCGCGCGACCAGATTTTAACGCTGGAAGAGATCTATACGTTGGCGCAAGCCTTCGCCGAATTGGGGGTAAAAAAAATCAGGATCACCGGCGGCGAGCCTTTGGTCAGGAAAGGCGCGTTGGGGCTGTTGCAAAATATCGGCCGTATTGAAAGCCTGGCTGAGCTGGTGATAACAACCAACGGCTCCCAACTTGAAACGATGGCGGCGTCGTTAAAAGAGGCGGGCGTAAAACGTATCAATATCAGCCTGGATACGCTGGATGCCGACAAGTTTAAGGCGATAACCCGAACCGGCGATTTACATCAGGTGCTTAGAGGCATTCAGGCGGCCAAGACAGCAGGGTTTGAGCGGATAAAAATCAATGCGGTCATTCTTAAGGATAGAAATCATCAGGAAGTGAATGACTTGGTTCGGTTTGCGGTCGATAACGGCATCGATATCAGCTTTATTGAGGAAATGCCGCTGGGCGTCGTTAATCAGCATAACCGCGCGGATGCCTATTATTCCAGCGATTTGATCAAGGCCGATTTGGCGCGAAACTTCGCTTTAGTCGCCAGCCTTGAAAAAACCGGAGGGCCGTCTAATTATTTTAGTGTAGCCGGCAGCCAAAGCCGGGTCGGTTTTATTTCCCCGCACAGCGAGAATTTTTGCAGCACCTGTAACCGGGTGCGTTTAACCGTTGAAGGACGCTTGCTGTTATGCCTGGGCAATGAGCATTCGGTCGATTTAAAGCAAGTCATCAGAGCCAATCCGGGCGATATGGCGGCGCTGAAACAGGCCATTATTGACGCGATGCTGATTAAGCCGGAAAAACACGAATTCAATATCAACGAGCAGCCGGTTATCCTGCGCTATATGAATATGACTGGAGGCTAAGGGCGAAAGAGAAAATCCCATTGAATATTTCGCCTTGTAGCTTTGACTTCGCTCAAGCGGGACGGGATTGGCAACTCCGTCCCCAGCATTTCTATGATGCCTAAGCTAAATAGTTACACTTAACCAAAGCAAAACGTTTCGGGCGGGGTATAACTGCCCCGCCCTGCTGAGTCCTTCGCCCTTAGCCTTTTATCTTTCACCTTTTACCCGAGATTTTCTAAATGTCTTTCGCCCAGCTCGGTTTAGCCGACGAACTCCTTAAAGCCGTAGCCGATCAAGGCTATGCTACTCCTACACCGGTACAACAAAAAGCCATCCCCTTGATCCTTGACGGCAAAGATGTGTTGGCCGGCGCTCAAACCGGCACCGGCAAAACCGCCAGTTTTACCTTACCGTTATTGCAACGGTTGACCGAAAATCATGACCCGCATCAAAAACCTCGCCGTGTTCGCGCTTTAATCTTAGTACCGACTCGTGAATTGGCCGCGCAGGTTTATGAAAGCGTAAAAATTTACGGCGCACATTTGCCGTTCCATGCCGAAGCGGTGGTCGGCGGCGCCAGCATCGGCATACAGACGCGTCAATTACGCCGAGGCTGCGACATTGTAGTGGCAACGCCGGGGCGCTTGATTGACCATATACAGCAACGCAATATCAATCTGGCCAACGTCGAAATTCTGGTATTGGATGAGGCGGATCGTATGCTCGATATGGGCTTTTTACCCGATATTAAGCAAATTATGGCGTTGATACCGAAAAAGCGGCAGAGCCTGTTGTTTTCCGCCACGGTGCCTAATGCGATTAAAGCGCTGGCGGCGCAGCTGTTGAATAACCCTGTTGAAGTCGAAGTCGCCAAACAAAATGCCACGGCTGAAAACGTCTCGGAACGTGTTTACGGCATCGGCCGCGAGTACAAGCGTGAATTGCTGTCTTACCTGATCGGCAGTAATAACTGGAAACAGGTGCTGGTTTTTGTGCGCACCAAACACGGCGCCGACCGTCTGGAAAAGCAGTTGATTGAGGACGGCATCCGCGCCGCGGCCTTGCATGGCGATAAAACCCAGGGCGCGCGCAACAAGGCGCTGGAGTATTTTAAAACCGGCAAGGTTTCGGTTCTGGTCGCCACCGATATTGCCGCACGCGGCCTGGATATTGACGACTTACCGCATGTAGTGAATTTCGATTTGCCGCAAGTGCCGGAAGACTATATCCACCGGATCGGCCGCACCGGACGCGCCGGTTTAAGCGGCGAAGCCTTGTCGCTGGTGTGTCCCGAAGAAGCCTGGATGCTGGTGGAAATTGAAAAGCTGCTGAAGCGGTCAATTCCGCGCGTGGCCGATACCGGCTATGAGCCGGTTTCGTTGAAAGTTGTCGATGCGCCGAAAAAGAACGCACCCCATAAAAACACCGGTAAAAAAGATTATCGCCATACTAAAAAACCGGCGGCCCGCAGCGCTAAACCGACCGGCGCTAAGCGGGCCGAATCAAGAGGCAAAGGAAGGTCAGGTTCAAGAGGAAAGGTATAACGAGGCGGGAATTTAGCGCCATGGACGGTCATTTTTTTCATGCCTATTTTTTAATTAGAGAATATCAATAAGCTTACAAAAAGTTCAGCTTAGACCGACATACATAAGCAGTTTCTTATGCCACACTAACGCCGTCGTCAAATCGCCCAAGCTAAACCCTAGGCCGGGCCATGATGATGTGCAGCGTTTTGTGAGCAAAAAAGACTCAAACACATGAGTTTTGCTCCATGAGTTGTACTTGCGAAAGAAAACGTCAACCACCAATACAACTGGAGAGAAACATGAATAAATATTTTACTGTTACAACATTTTTATTATTAGCCGCTGCAATGGAAGTAAAAGCTGAAGATGCAACCGCAGTTACCTGCAACATGCAAGCAGCGGGAAGCACCGTTATCTGGAAAAACGAACTCGATTCTAAAGCCAAGATAACGGTCGATAGTAAAGGAAATGTCACAGGTAGCTATAAGAATGGTACTTCGGAGGGAGGGGAAGGCCCTCTGGTCGGCTACTGCAACCAGAGCGCCGTCGCATTTACCGTGGGCTGGACAGGATCATCATCAGTTACCGCTTGGTCAGGCGTATACGACAGCAGTACTCAAAAGATAACCACGCTATGGTATCTGGTAAATGGCGCGAACTCTTCATGGAATGCCGTCAATGCCGGGACGGATACCTTTAAGCAGACAAAATAACTTAAAGATGGGACGGGGTAGTGGCCTCGTCCCGCTATTTTGCGGGTAGCCTTAAATTTCGAATAGTCAAAGCTCAATAGATGCATATACTAACGAATGACGATCAACAAAACCGAAAGCTACTTAACCGATTGCCGGCAAGGATGAATAATGAAAATTCTGAACGTTACCGACATCCGGCAATTGATACGAATCATTGGCCTGGAAAGTTTTTTTAAGCAGGTTATCTGCGCGTTGGAGCAAGACTTCGGCCGCTGGAACGAGTTTATGTTAACGCCGCGCCACAGAACCCTTTATCCTGATGGCGTCATTGAATTGATGCCTTGTGCCGACCGGCAGCTGTACACTTTTAAATATGTTAACGGCTATCCCGATAATCCGCTAAAAGGCAAACTCAACGTTGTCGCTATAGGTCTCTTAAGCGATGTCGGCAACGGTTATCCGCTTATGATTAGTGAAATGACTTTGTTAACCGCGTTCAGGACAGCCGCAACCGGAGTTCTGGCGGCAAAATATCTGGCCAGGGAAGATGCAACATCATTAGCCATTATTGGAACCGGAGCGCAGGCGGAATTTCAGGTTTGCGGCTTTGCCGGTTTTTTTCAACTGGAAGAAGTCCGTTTTTTTGATATTGACCCTCAGGCTATGACCAAATTCTCGCAAAACCTGGCCGGACAAAAATTCGCCTTAATTCCTTGCCGCAGTATCGGCGAAGCGGTGTGCAATGCCGATATTGTCATAACGTCAACCGCAGTGCGGAAACGACAGTCCCTGTTTGAATTTGAGGATATTGCACCGGGCGCCTATATCCATGCGATGGGCGGCGACAGTCCGGGGAAAACCGAACTGTCCGCAAAACTCCTGAATCAAGTTAAGCTGGTAGTCGAATATAAACCGCAAAGTCTTGTCGAAGGCGAAGTACAACAATGTGCGGCCGATCTTATCTATGCCGAATTATGGGAACTGGTTTGCAAGAATAAGCCTGGAAGGCAAAATAACCACGAGATTACGCTGTTTGATTCCGTTGGTTTTGCTTTGGAAGATTACTCGATACTTCGGGTTGTCTATGAGCTGGCAAAACAATATCAACTGGGTACGGAGTCGGCTTTAATACCCGAACTCAATGATCCTAAAAACCTGTTTGGCTTACTGCATTAATGAAATCAGCTCTGCTGGTGATGCTACCTATTGATTCAAGACATCCATTTCTCTAACCTGTGAATATTGGAAGCAGCATTCGTATTCGCTTTACCGCATTTTATATAAGTCCCAATGGAGAATAGCTATGAGTGAGCTGACCGGCAAAACCTGTGAGATCTGTAGAATTGGCGCACCCTTGGCCACTCAGGCGGAAATTGACGAGTTTATGCCGCAATTACAAGGCTGGGAACTTGTTGAAGTAGACGGTATCAAGCGCTTAAAAAAAGCCTTCAAGTTCGATAATTTTACAGGCGCCTTGGCGTTTACCAATAAAATCGGCGCACTCTGCGAACAAGAAAACCACCATCCGGCTATTTTAACGGAATGGGGCAAGGTGACGGTGACTTGGTGGTCTCACAAGATCAAAGGCTTGCACGCTAATGATTTTATTATGGCGGCCAAAACTGATGCTTTACTTTAGGTAAATTCATCAAGTAACAAACACGAAATAAATTGAGCAAGTTACATTTGAGACGCTAAATATCAAAAGAACCAGAGTTTATCGCAGCCATACAATATTGCTTGCTGCCAGACTACAGAGACTGTACGGATTAATTGGGGACAGATCCTAAATCGACCGTATTTGTTACGAGTAAGATCGCCCCCACTTAACATTATCCGTTAGTTAAAGATAGCAACGTTTTGTCGATAAACTGAACGAGCCGTTGATGTCCGTTATTTTCAATATCCGCATAGCGCAATCCGATTTTGCATTGATCGCTGGATATACGCCGCGAAAACACTACATGACAGCGCGCTACTATGTTGGACCCCGGTTCGTCCGCATCGGGCAAATGAAGATCAACCAACACGGCTACCGGTTTGCCGTCACGAACAAAACTCCCGCCCGGCGTAATCATGTTGCGTTGTTTGGTATGACACTCAACACCTAGCCCATCGCTGGATACATCTACCGCAACCACCTTAATACGAACCCCATCCTCAGTAGTCACAATAGCGGAAACCTGTATTGGCACCCTTTGATAAAGCCTTCTCTCCATAACCACCCACACTCGCTATCAAATAACTCAAAAGCTTTAGTTTAAACAATCGGCTCACCCCGCGCCAGTTTGGGTAAGTTGCCCTCCAAACCCATAGCATTGCGCATGACTTTGTTTTTGGCGGGCGCAATGCGCTCGGCCAAGCCTAAGCCCAGGTTGCGTAAAAACTTGACCGGCAGCACTTGATTGCTGAACACCCGGTAAAAAACATCCATGACCGTCATCATTTTCAGGTTTTCATTGCGGCGCATTTTTTCATAGCGTCTTAAAACCGCCATATCACCCAGCTCAAGACCTTGCTTGCTTGCCTCGATCAGCACTTCGCCCAATGCCGCGGCATCCAGCAGGCCGATATTAACCCCCTGCCCCGCCAACGGATTGATCATGTGCGCCGCATCGCCAACCAGAGCTACGCCCGGTTTAACATAGCTTTGCGCATGCTGCCGTTTCAATGGGAAACTTGCCGTGCCCAACACCGCATTCACTTTGCCGAGACAATCTGGAAAAGTTGCGGTCAATTCGCGTATTAAGTCCGCATTGGACAATGTTTTCAAGCGACACACTTCATCCGGCGAGTTATACCAGACGATGGAACCGTAATGCCCGGTTAACGGCAAAAACGCCTGCGGCCCGCTGGGCACAAAGCGCTGCCAGGTTATATCCTGCTGAGCGTAATCGGTTTCAATATAAATCACTAAAGCATGCTGCTGATAATCCCAGCTGGTTACCCCCAAACCCACGGCTTGCCTGACTCTGGATTGACCGCCATCGGCGGCAACCAACAGTTTTGCCGATAAAATCCGGCCGTCGCCCAACTCCAGTTCCGGCGATTTGCCGATCGAATAGTTGATTTTGTCGATGCTGGCGGGACATATCAGTTCGACGTTGGCAAAATCCTGCAAGCGCTCCAATAACGCCAGCTGAGTCACCCTGTTTTCAACGATATAACCCAATTCGGGATAATTAATATCATCGCTGCAAAATTCGGTATCGCCCGTTGTTTCCCATACCCGCATCCTGCGAAACGGACAAAGCCTGCGCTTAACAATACCCTCCCAGGCGCCCACGGTTTCAACTATGTTTTTTGATGCGATACTGAGCGCGGACACCCTTAAATCATGCGGCTGATCCGGAGCAAAAGCCTGTGGCGGCTGGCTCTCTATCACCGCCACTTTCAGTGAACTTCCGCCGAGACTACAGGCTACAGCCGCTCCCACCATGCCACCGCCTACAACAACAACATCAAAGTTTTGTTTCATAATTAACCAGTCAAATGTGAATTCGCTTAAATAAAAGCCGAGGAATCAGCCATACCAACTTACCAAGTTTCGTCCCTCTCGCTTTGCCAGATACAGTTGGTTATCCGCCAATGCAAGCAGCTCGGCAACTGTGCTGTTTACCGAAGGTACAACAGAAACGCCCCCCACGCTGATAGTCACGAAAGAGGCGACGCTGGATGTTTCATGTCGAAGTCCTAGCGCCTCCACCGCGTAACGAATCCGTTCGGCAATCCGGACGGCTTCGTCACGCTCAATTTCAGGCAGCAGGACAACAAACTCTTCACCGCCATAACGCGCAGCCAACTCGCCGGAACGGTTAATGACCTGCAGCATCACCGCGGCAATCTGCCGTAGCGCCTCATCCCCAGCGCCATGACCGTAGGTGTCGTTATATTGTTTAAAATAGTCGATATCAACCATTGCCACGGACAGCTGCGACCCGTGACGATTCGCGCGTCTCCATTCTATGTCCATAACCTGGTCGAAGCGGCGGCGATTGGGAATACCGGTCAAACCGTCGATAAATGCCTCTTGCTCAAGCTGTTTGCGTTGCCAGATATAACTCATGTGATTGCGCACGCGAGCGCGAACCACCGCCGAGCGGAAAGGCTTTAAAACATAATCGACTGCGCCCATGTCCAGGCCTTTAGTCTCGTCCTCCGCTTCGCACATGCCGGTTATGAACATGACCGGAATATTGCAGGTGCGCTCGTCGGCACGCAACCGGCGCAGCACTTCGTAGCCATCCATGCCCGGCATAATCACGTCCAGCAAAATAAGATCCGGTGGCGGCGTGGCTCTGGCACAGGCTATTCCTTGCTCGCCATTTTTGGCGAGAAACACCTCATAATCCGGAAGCAGCAACTCGCTCAGCATCAGACGGTTGAATTTTTCGTCATCTACAATCAGGATACGTTGCTTAGTGTTCATAGCAAATCTCTTTAGTTGATAGCATGAACTTCACGCAAAGCCGCCAGCCGGGTTAAGGCGAGATCAAGATCCAGTTCCTCGAAGGCATCACGAATAGCCGCAAGCTCTACAGCCAGCGGATTGCCGGGCATGCTGCGTTCCAGCTCGATCAGCAGAGCCGAAACGCGAGCGTCTCCGCGACGAATCATGACCTCCATTTGTTCGAGTGCGCTGTAAAAAGCAGTGGGTATGTTTTCCAATGCGTTAACTTTAGTTTGCTCCGGTATATGGGGCAAAATGGCAGACAACACCGCTTTCAGCTCTTCCCGTAACGTTGCCGCAAGTTGTTCCACTAGCCCTATATTCGCCCATAGTTGCGAGGCGGCAAGCTGCAAACGCAAGGCGCCGACATACCCGGATGCCGACTTCAGAGCATGAGCCATTCGCCTTAGATCGTCGTGATCGCCGCTTTGTATCATCGCATCCAGTTGTTCGGGCACTGTCCCATAGCAAGCATAAAAATTGATCAGCCTATTACGCATCTTATCCTCGTCGTGATCGGCAAATTGAAGCGCTCTGTTAAGATCGAGCAGAACGATGTTACTGTCGGCATCGGCTGGCTCCGGCGGATAAACGTTATCGATCACTGCCTCCGTAGTTAACCAGCGTTGGAGTATCGCAGTCAGCTGGCTTGAACTCACCGGTTTGGTAATATGGTCATTCATTCCCGCCGCCAGGCTTTTTTCACGATCCTCCGCCATGGCATGGGCGGTCATAGCGATGACAGGTAAATGTTCGAAACGCGGATCAGTGCGAATCAAACGGGTGGCTTTAAGTCCGTCCATGACCGGCATCTGGATATCCATCAGAACGAGATCGTAAAAAACGTCGCCATTCAAGCGCTCGATGCCCTCCTGACCGTTGAGCGCATAATCGACTTTTAGATGCAGTGCTTCCAACATCTCGATGGCGACATCCCGATTGAAGGCGTTGTCCTCCACCAACAATATTCGCCGTCCCGCAAGCGATAAATTCTCAGTCATTTGCCGGGGCAGGGCCGTAGTTTCCGATGTCGCCTGACCGAACAGGGCGCCGATAGAATTGATTAATGCCGCCTCGGTAATGGGTTTCAGAAGAAAGCCATCCAATCCGACCTGTTGGGCCTGATGCGACAAATCCTCCCCACAAAATGTGGTGATCAACAACACCGCAGGGATTTTAGCCAGACGCTTATCGGATTTGATTCTTGCAGCGGTTTCTATACCGTTCATATCCGGCATTCTCCAGTCCATCAACACCAAATCAAAGGGTTGACCGGCTTGGTGCCGAATGTGGATATGCTCCAATGCTTCGCTACCGGAAACCACGCTCTCCACAACAAAACCCAAGGAACTGAGCATGAAGCAAAGCATCTCACGCACAATAGCGCTGTCGTCCACCACCAAGATGCGTTTCCCCTGAAAATCAACAGGCGGTAGAACCGATGCAACAGACGACTGTTCCATTTTAAGGCACACACTAAAACGGAAAGTACTTCCTTGCCGGGGGGCACTCTCAACCGATATTTCTCCGTTCATCATACCCACTAACTGATGGCAAATAGCTAAACCCAATCCGGTTCCCCCGTATCGACGGGTAATCGAACTGTCTGCTTGCGAGAAAGGTTTAAACAGGCCTTGAATTTCTTCCGGCGTCATGCCTAAGCCGTTGTCGCGAATCGCAAAAAACAACCGGCATTGGACATCGTCGATGAACTCGACGGAAATCGAAATTAGAATTTCTCCTTGCTCGGTAAACTTAACCGCATTATTGGTTAGGTTCAAAAGAATCTGTCCCAAGCGCAAAGGGTCACCCAGAAGTTGACGCGGCACATTCGGCGCTACGGAAAAGATGATTTCCAAACCCTTTTCCTCGGCATTAAAACCAACCAAATCGGCCAGGTTATGTAACAAATCGTCTAAAGAAAAAGACGAATACTCCAAATCCAGCCGGCTGGCTTCAATCTTGGAAAAATCCAGAATGTCATTAATAATGCGCAGCAGCGATTGTGCCGCGCTGTCGATTTTGGCCAGATAGCCGCGTTGCTTAGGGTCCAAATCGGTACACAGAGCCAAGCTGGTCATGCCGAGGATCGCATTCATCGGCGTGCGAATTTCGTGACTCATGTTAGCGAGAAAATCCGATTTAGAACGGTTTGCCGCTTCTGCAGTGGCGGCCACTTGTTGTAAATCTTTGGTTTGCTCATTAACCGTCTCTTGTAAATGCTCAAGATGGTGAGCCAATGCCTGTTCCGCTTCATCGCGCTTTTGTAAACTCGCATCAAGCTGCTTAAGCATCTGGTTAAACGCTTCAACTAAAACCCCCAGCTCATCAATAGTTTCTTTTTTTGCCGGCACCGTGTAAGTTTTCGATTCGGTGACGCTATTAATAAATTTGGCTATTCGAATGATAGGTTGGGAAATAATGCGTTGTAAGCGTAGCGACAATGACAAGGCGACCAGCAAGGCAATGCTGAATGCCAACAAGGTAATTAACGCATAGTTATGCAGTTTTCTATAAATTGATTCAAAACTCCCGCGTATCAGTAAATAGCCCAGTAATTCATTATCCAGGCGCACCTCTTGGACTATTTGCACAAAATCATCGCCATTTATCAATAACTGCGGAGCATTGCTTAACGCTTCCGAAGGCAGCAGCACTGCGGTTTCATAGGAGGATTTCTGATAGCTTGCCAGTAAATTTTGCGATTTGTCATAGAGACCGGCATAAAGAATATCTGAATTGTGTTTTAAGGCGCCCAGCGTTTTTTTGGTGGAGGATGTATCCATAAAAGCCAGGGCTCCCAAACTGTTTTCCGAAATAATATCCGCTTGGACCTGTAAATTGTTAATCAAGCTTTTTTCAACAAAGGCTATCTCGTAAAAAAATAAAATTCCGCTGAATGCCAGTAAGGCAATACTGCTGCTGAATACCGTAATGAACATCAATTTAAATTTAATGGATCGATTCGGCATTAAGGTTCCCTGGAAAGATTAAGCAATTGAGAGCTGATTTTCAATCCAGCCTCTATTGCCGCTGCATTATTAACATGAAAATGCATTTTTTGATCTTCTTCAAATAAATAGATAATTCCACCTAGCTTTGTAAAATCCTCCTGCGTTCCAATTGACAAGATAGCGAGTTTATTGATTTTTTCCAAGAAACCGGTGGGTGCGGCTTGAGAAAAATAGATTAATTGGCAATCGTCCAATTTGGTTTGGCTGTTGATATTTTGAACGTCAATGCCGATCTCGCCTATGGTTTTATTACTATAGGCTTGCCGCAGCAAGTCGGCAAAATCGGCATTCTGGTAAACGCAGTAACGAAAAACCGGAGTAACAACCGGCCATTCAGTGAACTTGGTAAAATGATATAAATACGCAACCTTGATTTGCAGCTCCCTCACTGACGCCTCTTCAGCAACGCCCACGTTCCACGAACACAACGAAGCCAACACAACTAAAATTAAGCTACGACATCTCATCGCCACAGGCTTAGCGGTCAAGTCTTAAATCAGCGTGCGATTTGTTACTCAGACGGGCGTATTGACCTGAGCTCAAGTTCGGACAGTTACAAATCAAAATTATATTCCATACCAAAATAAAAACTTCGACTTGCTCTTTGCGGGATGGTATTAATCATCGCATTACTAAACTCAGGCAGATTCACTTCATTATCCAACAAGTTATAGGTATAAAAATTCAACACAACAGGCAGGTTAACCGGCGCGTATTTTTTCAAATCAGCGCTTAATTTCAATGTCATCAAATTAACAGGCTGCGCTTCCGGGTTAATTTTCAACACCTTAGGATTAATAACTTCATTACTATGCGGGCGACTGGAAAAGTTATGAAATAAACCCATAGACAAACCTAGATCGAAATTATAACTAAGCCCTACTTTTCCCATCCAATCCGGTATGGTCGTCGTATACAGTCGCCCATTAAAATTACTGGTTTGATAAGTAAGGGACGAGGTGAATAACAAACGCTCGTCAAATAATTTGGTTTTAGCTTCCAACTCCAGCCCTTGAAAAGTCATTTGCTTACCGTTGATATTACTCGCAGGTACGGCAGGCACAACAAGAGCATTAGAAAGAGTGCCGATAATTAAATTCTGTTCCAGGCTATGGTAATAGGTAGCGGCAAATTGATAATTACGTTTTTGATAAAACAATTGCATATCGAAGGTTTTAATGGTTTCAGGTTTAAGCAGAGGATTGCCTTTAAATACATTGGGAATATTAATGCCGTTTTCATTAATGTAAGCGGCGCGGTAGGCTTCGCCATACAAGGCCTTGATTCCCCAGCCTTGTTGATGATGATAGGTAATGCCGCCGCGGGGTACAAATTGCCAATCTACATGTCCTGCTTTAACCGCTTGTCCGCCTACCGTCAACTTTAAACCTTGCCAAAGCTCATGATCTATTTGTGTGTACAGGGTGTACCAATAATTTTCATAATAGGGCATATCCTGTGATATCACCGTACCGTCAAAGTCTTTAGTCTCGGAATGGCCCAGCATTAAATTAGCCGTGCCGCCGATTAAACCTTGCCATTTTTCACCGGTATAAAAATGCGTTACCTCAACTAAACTGGAATTTGCATCGGCAAAAGCCGGAAACCGGCCGATCAGAATTTCGCCATTCATCTGATTTAGGGTGGCATTGAATTCAGTCCGCTGACGTTCATTCCAGGCTTGGGTATAACCTAAATTAGTATAGATCCATTGATGTTCTGTTGGGTCCAGCGGCCAAAGGCTACCGAGCGTGTCTTGCTTGGAACTGAGCCAAAAGCTGTCTAACTTAAAACCTTTATAATGGCCCGCAGCGACTATAGAAAGATTATCCTCGCTATAGTTTCCTTGTGAATAAACCCGCTTATTATCAAAGCCTTTAAAATTCCAGCCGTCTTCTTTAAAAGCATTTGCAGCAATACTCAAATCGGCATCGTCTTTTTTCCAAAACAAGTGTCCTTCACCGGCTTTCGTATTAAAAGAACCGCCTTTGCCGGCAATACTGCCTTCAGTGCCTTCCTTTGACGGCCGCTTGGGAATTATGTTAATTACACCGACATAGGCTCCTGAACCGTATAACACGGAACCGGGATCGCGTAAAATCTCGATTTGCTCGACCATGCTCAGCGGGAAAGCCAATAAAAAAGGCGAAACCGTGCCGCCGGTTTGGCCTTCACGGATGGGGCGCCCATCAAACAGCAATAATATATGCCTGGAAAAACTGGCTGGAGAATCGCCGCGCAAGGAGATAGTGTTTTGGGCAAAAACCGGGCTGCCTGTAAAGTATAAACCTGCGGCTCGCTCCAACACTTCAGTTAGATTATTGCCGCCAAAGCGGGTAATCTCATCGCAGCTAATCACGTTCATCACAGCCGGAGCTTCAGCCGCCGATTCTGTTTTTTTGGAAGCCGTGTGGACATCAAGATTCATTAAATCTTTTATATCTAAGTTCAGTAGGGATTCGGTTGAAACTGACGCGTCTTTACAAGCTGCTTGCAGTACAGGGCAAAATTGTGTGACGGCAAGAAAAAATAGAATTTTATTGATAATTTTCATATTAGAGTTGTATTTAAAAATATTATCTACGAGTCTGAGTGACTCGGCTGCTAACTAAACTGATACGAAGAGCTCTAATATTTTTTATTTTTAATTGTTGCATTACAACCCGGAATCCAGATAACCGCCTAAAGAACTATAGCTTCCTTGAGCGTTTTTCAAAAATATCGATCCAGCGGCAGTAACTCTTGCGGGTGATCTCATCCTGTTTTATGAGCTAACTCATTCCTCGTAAAAATCACTTATGGATAATAAATAAGCAATTGAATATTAATTAAGTATTGCCGTAAAAAAACAGCAATAGACAACAATCACCCGAATAGCAGCGAAGGGCAAAGTGTAGAGTTGCAACTGAACATCGTCAATAGTTATATGCGAAAACCATATAAAATCTAAGCCCTTGCTTAGACGGATGGCTACCGGCATAAAATGGGATGGCTTAAGGCAAAACCTTGCATGCGCTCCTCCTAAAATCAAGAAGCCATTCAAGTTAGAGTAAATAAAATATCTCCACAATCTAAGCTATGTCCGCAAAATACCCCCTCCTGTGAGCAGAGGCGATAACAAAAGACTGCGTGACAGAATTGCTTGCCATCCGTATAATTAACTGGTTTTGCCGTACCGTGACCTCTGATGCAGGCATCGGAACAGGTACGCAACGAGGGTTCTTACAGTTAGAGGATAGCAACCCTTTTGTAATATTTTTCAGAGGTGACAATGAGTCAAAGTACGCTACCGACCAGACAGGGTTTATATGATCCACGCAATGAACATGATGCATGCGGCGTGGGTTTTATCGTTCATATAAAAGGTCAAAAAAGCCATG
>JAUGSS010000086.1:0-1143 GCA_044426515.1 Methylococcaceae bacterium
TGCCTCAGGATGAGGGAAGGCCGGGGGATTCCGGTGCCTCTATCCTAACACAGTTGAAAAAGAGGAGAAATGTCTTTCAACAAAAATCGTCGCTTCAACCCAAATGGGGAGCGACGACAGGGCGTGAAGTGACGAAAACTACCTCTGGTGAAGGTGGCGTTTGGCGGCTTTGAGGACGTCATTGTCACCAGGGCGTTCGAGAAACTCGGTGTGATCAAACGCGCGAAACGAAACAGCCTTGCGTTCAATCGTCGGAGAATCGGGAACAGAGGTTGGGTAGGCACCAGCAATCGACGTCGTGAGAATTCCGCAGATCATCTCTCCAGACATTGCTTGAGGAAAAAATCCAAACAGTTCACACTTTTCGTCGACACAGCGCAGCTTTGCCTCTTCCCACAGCACCCTCCGTGCTGCATCTTCGGGAATTTCTCCCCACTGAAGAACCGTACTCGGAAAGCGAAACACTTCACTACTCCCAGGGCTACGAACGAGATACGCACACCCTGCCATGTCCTTTGCGACGACACGAACCACCGTCGTCATCTGCACCGGCGGTCGGAGATGCTGTGGATGCCCCATGCAGATGAATTGATTCTCCTTGTCGCCGTGACGAACCATGGTATCCCCACACCGCTCACAACGTTGGGGAACAAAACGCTCAGGAATCGAAAGTTGCTCAGGCATGAAAAACTCCAAGAACGGGTTGTAGAACCCCAAAACAGTAGCAGAGTTTCACTTTTCCGCCAAAATATGCCACAATGGCGCGTCGTGTTACACTTTCGCCTATGCATCCCACTATCCTTTACGAAGACAATCACGTGATCGCTGTGCAAAAACCGCACGGCATGTTGGTGCAGGCGGACGACTCCGGCGACGGAACGCTCATCAACGAGGTACGCTATTTCATTAAACAGCGTGACGACAAGCCAGGAAACGTCTTCCTCGGCCTCATTCACCGCCTGGACCGGCCCGTCGGTGGCGTTGTCATTTTCGCAAAAACATCAAAAGGCGCATCTCGTCTCTGCGAACAATTTCGAGCACACGGTGTCGACAAAATCTACTGGGCAATCGTCGAAGGTCACCTCGACGGAACCGGCATCGTCAAACAATGGCTCGTCAAAAACGAAGAGCAAAACGTCGTCA
>JAUGSS010000214.1:0-6707 GCA_044426515.1 Methylococcaceae bacterium
CGGAGCTTAGAAACAAAAAATCAGTCCTATACCTTATAGTTTCCATGATGAACAACGTTCGGCTTTCAGGCGCCGTTTGTATCTTAAAAAAGCCTGAAGTTGAATTGAATGTAACCGCACCAGAAGGTCTAAATAGACGGGGGTATCGGAACTTTTAATTCTAATCTCGTCGTATAGCTTAAAAGCTTGTTGGGTCAACTCTCTGGGTGTCATGACGGCAGCAGGCTCATCTTCCGGGTTCAGAAAATAATCATGTTGCTTCCATAAGAGGTGGCCGCCTTTTATTTTGTGAATCCTGGTGTAATGGCTGTTTAATGGGATCATGATTTTTTCCTTAATGGTTTCGTAACAGGGTTACTTTGTTGCTCCATTATTATGGGATTGTGCCAGCTTCCGTCTTTTACAATAAGTGCATCAGCTTGTTTGGGGCCCCAGCTGCCGGGCTTATAGAGATGTACTCGGTGGTGCGTCTTAAGAACGGGATCAACCACCGCCCAGGCCGCCTCAACGGCATCCTCGCGGGTGAACAGCGCTCCGTCGCCGGCCATAGCGTCACTCAATAGCCGTTCATAGGGTGTTTCCTCGCCAGGCTGTTCATCAACCAGATAAAGCTCGCGCTGGTCGCCGACGAACTCCTTGCCTGCACGCTTGACGCGCGCGGCGATAGCGACGGCGGAGTTGGGGGAGAGTCTAAAGCGCAAATAATTGGCTTGCCCGGACACCGGCGTTAAATCGGCAAACAGCCTTTGCGGTGGCGGCTTTAACTGCACCAGAACCTCGGCCGCTGTAGCCGCTAGGCATTTGCCGGAACGCAGATACCACGGCACCCCCTCCCAGCGCCACGAATCGATAAAAAGCCGCAGAGCGCAAAACGTTTCGACATCCGAGTCCTTCGCCACGCCCGGTTCTTTCAGGTAGCCCGTATATTGGCCGCGCACCACGTCATCCGGCTGCAGGGGGCGCATGGCTTGGAAGACCTTGACTTTTTCGCTGTGATTGGCGCCATAACCCTGATAGGCCGGAGGCTCCATGGCAAGCAACGCGACGATCTGGAACAGGTGGTTCTGAATGACATCGCGCAGACAGCCTACAGTTTCGTAAAATGCGCCACGGCCTTCCACTCCGAAATTCTCGCATAACGTGATCTGCACACTGGCTACGTAATTGCGATTCCAAATCGGCTCAAGGAATGAATTGGCGAAACGGAAATAGAGGATATTCATGATCGCCTCTTTCCCGAGATAGTGGTCGATGCGGAAGATCGAATCTTCCGTGAATACCGACAGCGCGATGCGGTTGAGCTCACGGGCTGAAGCCAGATCGCGTCCGAACGGTTTTTCAATGATGATGCGGGCCTGATGGGTCAAGCCCGCCGCGCCGAGCCCTTTGATAACTATCGTGAACAACGTGGGCGGAATGGCGAGGTAATGCGCCGGGTGCTGCGCATCTCCCAACGCCTGCTTGAGTGCTTTAAAGGTGGCTAAGTCGTTGTAATCGCCCCCCACATATTGGAGCTGGGAAAGAAGATGGCTGAGAGCGTCCGGGTCATCGATCTTGCCGGCTTGCTTAATGCTGTCAGTCGCCTTTTTATGCACTTGTGCCAAGTTCCACTTCGAGGAGGCGACGCCTACCACCGGTACATTAAGGGCGCCGCGCTTGGCCATCGCGTAAAGTGCCGGAAAAATCATCTTATGGGCGAGGTCGCTGGTCACGCCAAAGATCACCAGCGCATCAGCTGTCGTTGTTCCGGTATTGCTCATCTCAGTGCGCCTCTTTAGTTCTTATCGGCCAAAAATAGAGCGCTGATAATTATGATTTTTATTGAATGCTTTGTGGCGGTTTATTTTTTGCCCTAGTTTACAAGCTGTGGAGCTTCGGAGCTAGCGCAACGTAGGGTACGTTGTGCCTACCCTACTTGGCTGCAGTGAAGAAGATTAGGCGAAGACCGTTGTACTGCCGCCAGTGATCGTCACCAGCGTATCGATGCCGGTCAATTGGATCAATTGGTCATCAGCCGGGCCAATTGCAGCGCCTGCGTAATAGACATAGGTATTGCCACTGTCAACGAACATTGCGATTGAACCGGCGGCATCAAGTTCAGCATCCGCTTCAATCGCAGCAGTTTTCAGTGCCAAGTTGTTATCACCTGCTGCGAAGGTAATCAAGCCTCCGGTAGACGTATTCACGTTTGAAGTCGCGACCAGGGCAGTTGCATCAGCAGTCAATAATGTGGTGATACCATCGAAGGTCAGAGCGTCAGCACCAGCAGTATTGAAGTCGGTGATGACATCCATTGACGTACCGATAATCGAACCGTTATTGCCAGCCGCAAACGTATCGGTTGCGCCACCACCGGTCATACTATCCGCGCCGAGTCCGCCGGTGATCAGATCCGTACCCAGACTCGCCACGATGGTATCGTTGCCAGCATTGGTCGTAATTGTATTGGTTTGACCGGCAGCTCCCGTCGTGGTGACAGTATCGTTGCCTACACCTGTTACGATGGTCTGCACACCCGCAGCGGCTGTTGCATTCACTGTGGCATCACTACCACTAGTACTGGTAATAGTCTGCGCACCTGCACCAACGATTGTTGCATTCACTGTGACAAGATTTTCGCCATGAGTAGTGCCAATAATCTGATCACCCGCTCCATTGACTGTTGCATTCACTGTGGCAAGACCTACACCATTAATAGTTTGCGCACCTGCAGCAAGGGCGGTTGCGTTCACTGTGGTAACGCCTGAACCCGTAGTAATGGTGTGCGCACCGTCACCGATTGTTGTTGTTGTGATTGTTGCATTCTTAACAACTGTATTCATGTCAATTGAAATCGCACCTAACAAGGTTTGTGCCGTCAAATCTACATTTGCTGTCGTGAATGCTGCATTAAATAGAGTACCTGCGGTAATGCTTTGTGCGCCATTCCCTAATGAATTAAATACAACTTTTTCGATATTGCTGATATTAGTCCAATCTGCGTCAAGCGATGTGGTGGCTTCAGCGCCAATAGTGATATTCAACGTATCTGTGCCTGTATCACCATTGAGAATATCGCCAACACCATTAAATGTACCCGCCAATCCATCACCATAGGTGGCCGTAAAAGTGTCATTACCCGAAGTTCCGATAACACTCTCTGCACCCACCGTAGTAAACGGGATGATGGAAGCTGATGTGTAATCCACCGCCAACGTCGGATTAGATGCCGTGCTGGTGGCGTTGTTACCGGCTGCATCGAACAGTTTGACCGTTACTACCCCACCGGCAATAATCGCTGTCTGCAGTTCAGCGTTGATCGGAGTACCATCCGAAGTCGTGTAGGTCACCGAGCTGTCGCCACCGGCGATACTGCTATCTTCACCCAGTTTGGTTGTATCCACATAGAATTCGGCCTTGCCTCCGGTGGCCTGACCGGGCACAACTGTTGCCGCGATGTTCAGGTTGGTGTTGGTGGAATTGACAGCATTGACTACTACTGTGCCACCTTGCGGCGTTAGTGTGACGCCGGTCGGCGCTGTCGGTGCCGTGGTATCAACCATATAGCTCGCATTGTCAGTCACCGCCGCGTTTGCCAATGTCGCCGCATTACCCGCAGTATCGACAATCATACCGCTGTTGAGTGCCAACGTATTGATTTTAATAGCAATACCATTAGTATCGGTTTGACCGGCCAAAATGGTATAGGTGAAGGTCAGGCTGTTAGTCCCAGTCCCCGTTGAATAATTCGCTAGAACATCCGTGTTGCCAATGACTAAGCTAATTTGAGGCGTACCCGTTACTGTTACAACTTCAGTTAACGGTACGGTTATGCTCATGACATCGCCGGTATTCAAGGTACTTGCTTGAATACCAGTTGCGCTCGCAATGCTGATTGTATTTACCGTTGGCGGCGCGGTATCAACTAAATAGCTTGAGTTATCAGCCACTGGTGCATGTGTTAATGTTGCAGCGTTACCGGCTACGTCTTTAATAGTCCCGCTGTTGAGTGCCAACGCATTAGCAGCAATAGAAATGCCGTTAGCATCCGTTTGATTCGCCAAAATAGTATAGGTGAACGTTAAGCTGTTAGTGCCTGTGCCGCTCGCATAAGCCGCTTGAACAAGTGTGCTGCCGATAACCAAACTGAGATTAGGTGTACCCGTTACATTGACTGTTTCACTAAAAGGTACAGTTACACTCACTACGTCACCAACATTTAAAGTGCTTGCTACCGCACCTGTCGCGCTAGCAATAGTCACACTGCCGATTGTCGGTGCCGTGTTGTCAGTAGGCGTGGGGTAAGACGTATAGTTGGTGACCGTTTGGGCAACAATCGTAGCCGCATCGTAACCGGCCGCATTCTGAATGGCGTTGACGTCGTTGCCCGTACTCGGGTCAGTATAGGCAACCGTTACTCTATCTCCATAATTCACGCCATTACCTAACGTCAGTGTCACTGTTTTGGCTGCGGCATTGACTGCCACGGAAGCAACGGCATCCGAGTTACCATTTACCTTCACAGCAAAGGCCGTGGTGGCTGCCGTGTGAATTGCATCCAACGTGGTTGCGTCGTTGTAGGCCATCACCAGCGTAGCGCCGTCGATAAAGGCACTGACAAAAACCGGTGCCGTGGTGTTGGTGACCGTTTGGGCCGCGATGCTCGGCGCATCGTTGCCGACCGCATCCTGAACGGCGTTGGCGTCATTGCCGGTGCTTGGGTCGGTGTAGGCCACTGTCACCACAGCGGCGCTGGTGGTCACTGCAGTAGTCAAGGTCAGGGTCACGGTCTTGGCCGTGGCATCGACTGCCACGGCGGTGACGGCGTTTGCGTCACCGTTTACCTTTACCGCAAAGGCCGAAGTAGCCGCTGTGTGGATTGCATCTAACGTGTTTGCTTCGTTGTAGGTCATCACCAGTGTGTTGCCATTGACTGAAGCGCCGGCAAAGATCGGCGCTGTGGTGTCAGGCGTGTTGTTGGTGACCGCTTGGGCCGGGATGCTGAGCGTATCGTTGCCGGCCGCATCCTGAACAGCGCTGGCGTCGTTACCAGGGCTTGGGTCGGTGTAGCCTACCGTCACCACTGCGCCATGGGTCACGGCAGTGCTCAGGGTCAGGGTTACCGTCATGGCTGCGGCATCGACTATCACGGCGGTGACGGCATTGGCAACACCTTCCACCGCAACGGCAAAGTTCTCGGCGACCGGTGCATGGGCCGCATCCAGCGCTTCGCTGTAGGTCATCACCAAGCTGCTGCCATCGACAACAGCACCGGCAAAGACCGGTGCTGTGCTGTCAGGCGTGTTATTGGTGACCGTCTGGGTAACAATGCTCAGCGCATCGTTGCCGGATGCATCCTGAATGGCGTTGGCGTCGTTGATAATGCTCGGGTCGGTGTAGCCTACCGTTACCGTATTGCCCTTGACCACCGGAGTGCTCAGGGTCAGGGTCACTGTCTTGGCGGCGGCATTGACAGCGACGGCGGTAACGGCATTGGCAACACCTTCCACCGCAACGGCAAAGTTTCCGGCGGCCGGTGCATGGGCCGCATCCAGCGCTTCGTTGGAGGTCATCACTAAGGTGCCGCCATCGACTGCGGCGTCGGCAAAGCTCGGCGCCAGGGTGTCGGCAGGCGTGGTGATGATGACCGTCCGGGCAGCGATGCTAAACGCATCGTTGCCAAGCGCGTCTTGAATGGCGTTGGCGTCGTTGCCGGTGCTCGGGTCGGTGTAACCTACCGTCACCACATTGCCATTGATCACCGGAGTGGTCAGGGTCAGGACCACTGTCTTGGCGGCGGCATTGACAGCGACGGCGGTAACGGCATTGGCAACACCTTCCACCGCAACGGCAAAGTTGCCGGCAACCGGTGCATGGGCCGCATCCAGCGCTTCGTTGTAAGTCATCACTAAGGTGCCGCCATTGACTGCGGCGCCGGCAAAGACCGGCGCCAGGGTGTCAATAGGCGTGGTGTTGATGACCGTCCGGGTAGCGATGCTAAGCGCATCGTTGCCGAGCGCATCTTGAATAGTGTTGGCGTCATTGCTAACGCTTGGATCAGTATAACCAACCGTCACCACATTGCCGTTGACCACCGGAGTGGTCAGGGTCAGTACCACTGTCTTGGCGGCGGCATTGACAGCCACTGCCGTAACGGCATTGGCGACACCGCCCACCGCAACGGCAAAGCTGCCGGCGATCGGGGCATGGGCCGCATCCAGCGTTTCGTTGTAAGTCATCACTAAGGTGCCGCCATTGACTGCGGCGGCGGCAAAGACCGGCGCCAGAGTGTCAATAGGCGTGGTGTTGATGACCGTTTGGGTAGCGATGCTAAGCGCATCGTTGCCGAATGCGTCTTGAATGGCGTTGGCGTCGTTGCCGGTGCTCGGGTCGGTGTAGCCTACCGTTACCGTATTGCCATTGATCACCGGAGTGGTCAGGGTCAGGACCACTGTTTTGGCGGCGGCATTGACAGCCACTGCCGTAACGACATTGGCGACACCGCCCACCGCAACGGCGAAGTTGCCGGCAACCGGTGCATGGGCCGCATCCAGCGCTTCGTTGTAAGTCATCACTAAGGTGCCGCCATTGACTGCGGCGCTGGCAAAGACCGGCGCGGTGATGTCAGCAGGCGTGATGTTGGTGACCGGGGCAGCGATGGTAATGGTGATTGCATCGTTGCCGGCCGTATCCTGAATGGCGTTGGCATCATTGCTAACGCTCGGGTC
>JAUGSS010000210.1:0-6007 GCA_044426515.1 Methylococcaceae bacterium
GACGCCAACACCACGGTGGAAAAGCTCAAGGAAATCATCAACCAAATCAAAGAAGCCACCGACAACATCAACACCGGAGCCAAGGAAATCGCCTCCGGCAATAATGACCTGTCGCATCGCACCGAAGAGCAAGCCGCCAGCCTGGAACAAACGGCGGCCAGCATGGAAGAACTAACCTCCACCGTGCAACATAATGCCGCAAATGCCAAACAGGCTAACCAACTCGCCGGCGACGCCTCCGACATAGCCGGCAAAGGCGTCGAAGTCGTCGGTCAAGTGGTTCGAACCATGGATGATATTAACGATTCTTCGCGCAAGATCGGCGACATTATTTCGGTCATCGACGACATCGCTTTCCAGACCAACATCCTTGCCCTGAATGCCGCCGTCGAAGCCGCGCGCGCCGGCGAACAAGGCCGGGGGTTTGCGGTGGTGGCCGTAGAAGTGCGCAACCTTGCACAGCGCGCCGCAACGGCGGCCGGGGAAATCAAACTCCTGATTGACGATTCGGTGATGAAAGTCTCCGGCGGCAGTAAATTGGTAACCCAAGCCGGGCTGACTATGGAAGAAATCGTCAATTCCATACGCGGCGTTACTGTAATGATGTCTGAAATCAGCGCCGCCTCAGCGGAACAAACGGCCGGTATCGAGCAAGTCAACCAAGCCATCGGCCAAATGGATGACGTGACTCAACAAAACGCCGCGCTAGTGGAACAAGCCGCCGCAGCAGCGGAATCGCTGGAAGAGCAGGCACAAAGCTTATCGGACACGGTAGCGCAATTCAAAGTGGACGGATACTCCCGCAATGCCCGTAGCGGCGTCTCTAAAGCCGGTTCTTTTCATACCGCGCCGCCGCAAAAAGAAACGGCACCGGCTAGAGCGGGAGCAGCCAAAAAACCGGCAACTATTAAGCCTAAACCAGTCCCCCAATCTTCCAGTGAAGAATGGGAAGAGTTTTAGTTAAAAGTTAGACGCGTCAAGCTGATCAGCCTATAGCGGCCAGTGGTGTTGCGGCGGGGGCTAATTGATCCAGTCGCGCACTAATTCGTTCAATTTGTTGAGCGCTTGCCAAATCGGTTTGCGTCATTACGGCCGTGCCTGGCGCTGTACATGATCATCGCTTGGCGGGTACTGTTTACCCTGATGTTGGAGCGTGCATGCCCGGATATCAATTGCGAGGTGATCTCTTCGAGCGTCAGGAGTGGCAAGCCGCCTATATCGTGATCAAGCGTTGCCCGCCGCCGCAGAAGCCGCCCCGCCTGGGCGAGATAATCTGTTTGATCGCCAGTCTGGGCGGTTATCTTGGGCGCAAGTGCGATGGGCCTCCAGGCCCCAAGACGATGTGGATAGGGTTGCAACGCATGAGAGATTTCGTTATAGCGCTGGAAGCGTTTGCTGCGATGGGCTCTTCCTAATCTAAGGGCCATGCGGGTCAACTCGTGGTGTTTAAAAGATTTTGTCATGGCTTTTAATTTTTGGAAATGCTTGATATGAGATGTGTATAAAGATGAGCGCTCCGCGTGGGAACGAGGCCAAGTTTTCACAGTTTCATGGTTATTTCTTTACGCTGTATGGGTAAACATATCCGAAAGGTAGTTCCTTTATTGACGGCGCTTATAATCTCAATCCTACCGTCATGTTTTTGTACGATGTTTTGTGATATTGACAAGCCCAAGCCAGTGCCTTTGCCTACCGGCTTGGTAGTGAAAAAAGGCTCGAATATGCGATTAATGTGTTCAGGAGCAATTCCTTGCCCGCTGTCGGAAATTTCCACCCAAACTTCATCAGCTGATGTTAATGTATGAATGGTGATATCGCCTTGGTCTTTAATCGCTTGCGCCGCGTTTACCAGCACGTTCATAAAGACCTGATTAATTTGCGAAGCCAGACAATACAGTTCAGGAATATCGCCGTAAACCTTATGGATGGTACAGCGATATTTGAGTTCGCTGCGGAGGATATTTAGCGTTGAATCCAGACATTTATGCAGATCGACGAGCTCCCAATCATTGCCGTCAACACGAGAAAAGTTCTTCAGATCTTGAATAATATTGCACACTCTGATTAAGCCCTCGCAGGACTCCGCAATTAATTGCGGAATATCGTTTTTCAGATAATCAAGTTCTTTTTGACGCTTAAGCTTATTGATTATTTCAAGTGTATCGGGATTAACAGGTTCATGCTCAAGGAGCGACTCATAGCTATTCAATACCTCAAAAATATCGGCTATGTGATGGTTTAAAGCGTTTAAATTGGAATTAACAAAACCGATAGGATTGTTAATTTCGTGAGCAATACCGGCGGCCAACTGTCCAATCGATGCCAGTTTTTCCGATTGCAAAAGCTGTAGCTGTACTTGTTGATTTTCTTGCTGGCGACGTTCTAATTCAGCTTCGAGTAAGATATTTTGATTTTTTAACCAATCTCTGACTTGTTCTCTTTCGATTTTCAGGTGATGCGCACGCCGGCCGGCTAGGCAAAGCCCCACGAAACCGATAAGCCAGATAACGCCGTGAGAAAAAGCCAAGCGGATACTAGATTCATGCTCATTGGCCAGATAAGGCCGCATTGGAATAGAGGTGCTGAGTCCACCACGAATATCACCCTTCTTATAACCCTGAAAAGCATGACATTTGAGGCAACCGGACTCGGCCTTTAAAGGCTGCATTATTCTCAGGTAAGATTGTCCCGCAATGTCTTGAAGTTCTTTTTGCTCGTTTAAGCCTTGTTCAAAGGCCAGTAAGGCAGAGGTTTCCCAAGCATCCGGCGCATTCTTAGGGTTTAGTGCCTTCAAACTAGTGATGTGGCTCTTACCGTATTCATCCCCAAAATCGCTTTGCAGTTCACGTAAGGCATAAGCTGGGTTCATCAAAGTCAGCACTTTACCGGTGGTTGTTATTACATCGCGCTCGGGTACTTTGAGATAGGGATTAGAAGGCGTTGTCTCAGTAGGAGGAACATAAACACCGCCATGAGAACTCACCCACCTGCGAAAGGCCAAATCTTTGCTGATAATCGCACGGCCGGCGGCGGTTGCGATTTCATAAGTATTTTGGGATTCCTGTTGGAGATTCCAGAGCAAAGACCCGATAACCAACAAGCTCCAAATAACAATCAGAAAACCATATTTTCGTTGCCCGGCGAAGAGAGAAAATTTAAATTTTTTTGCTTGCATATGAGGTCTTATGTCATTCGCCTGTAATGGCGATATTGCCAAAAATCACTATCAGCGATTATTTATATATTGTAAATACAGTAAGTTGCAAATGCTGTTAAAAAGTGAGGAAAGTTCGGGCAATACAGTTAAGATCAGATTGTATAAAATTAAACCCAATCAACAATCCATTGACTATTTAGAGGTTATCATGGCTACGCTGACTGTTCACAATCTTGATGATGCGATGGAAAAGCAACTGCAAATCAGTGCAAAACAACATAACTGTTCTAAGGAAGAAGAAGTTTACCGTATTCTTAAACAAGCGCTTTTTCCAGTTGAAAATCAAAAAAACTTGGATAGCCGTTTACACAGACAAATCTTGGCGTTAACCAATGGCGTAGAACTGGAACTACCCGTCCGCTCCCTTCCTCGTGCGGCTTATCTAGCGGTCATGGAGTAAATTTCTAAATTTTCACATTTAACCCGGCCTGCTTAAGAATCGCATTAGCGGTCGGCTTAGATTTGATCGTAAATGGAACACTAAAGATTTTTTGGTTAACCGGGCTTTGCCAAATCTCATGGCTCCCTTTTCCCTGTCGAATAAAGATACAGCCGGCGGAGCGCAGAATGACGACTAACTGAGGGTAAAGCGTTGATGTCATCATCCCGCTAATCGATTGAACGACTGTTCATGAGAAAAGCGTAAGCGAATGCTATCTGAATCCAGTTCTACATGATTAAGCTCGGCAAGTTCAGGGGCGATTGCTCCGGCGCGTTCAGTCAGTTCATCATAGCTTGCAGCCTCTGTTACTAAACCCAGTTCATCGCACTCAGCCGTCCAAACACCATCACAAACAGATACATCGATTACAAAAACAGTAGCCATAAAAATCCCCTGTGTTATTGACGATGCGATTTTAAGTTATTTTGGTAACGTTTGATACTTCAATTCCGGCATTATGCTTTGCACACCGCCCACATTGGCAATGCGGAAAAATCGCTTGTCCAGTAGAATTAAAAGACAACGAACACGGTGGGGATACATTGCTTATCCTTATCAAGCTACCGATTTTAAAAGGAATAACAAATGTCCAAGCACCGAGTCAAGGTTTTTTTCGACGCAAACATCATTATCCAAGCAGGAAAACCGCCAGGCGGACCACTTATATCACGTGTCGCTGACCTCGTGAACGCTGGGCTGATAAAGGTTCTCACGACAGACCTTACAGTCGCCGAAGTCGCGAAGAAGCATGCCGATAACGACTATGAGGTCATAAAGGAGGTCGGCCGACCGCATTTTCGAAAGATCATGAGTGAGCATCTTGGTATTAGTCTTCCCAATATTAACAAGGCCGAATTGAAATTGTCTATTTCGAAGAAATACTCCGAGTTGGTTGCCGCGATGTTTGCACATCTCAAAGCAAAGACGCTAGCCATCGATGACATTAAACCATCTAAGGTGTTCACTGCCTACACAGAAAAGAGTGGCTTTTTTACCGGGGAAGGAAAGAGGGATCAATTTCCCGACGCCTTCATTTTTGAGTGTTTGAAGACAGAAGCTACGTCAAAGTCGCCTGTTATCATTGTCTCGAACGACGGCGACTTTGATGCTCCTGTTAATAGTGTCGAGCACATATCGCTTCTCAAAACCATCCCAGGTTTATTCCAATCGCTTGGCCTGCAGGTTCAGGCGCCTGAAATCGAGGAGTTTTTGGAGGAAAACGAAGAAGCATTGGTCAACCTCGTCGATATGGAAATAAGTGACTGGGGTCTACAGGTGTCCGATGTGGAGGATGCCGAGATCGAGGAAAGTACAGTTACAGAGGTTGAGCTTTATAACCTCATCAGTTTTGGATCACTGGAAAAAGGCGGCAATATCTTGGTCGTTGGTAGAGCCGAAGTTACTGCGACAGTTTTATACACGCACCCGAACTGGGACGAAGCGATGTATGACTCCGAAGAAAAGATGCTTATTCCCTTCGATGATGTGAGCGGTGAAACTGAGGTTGTCCTGAATGCCGACTTTTCCATGTCAATCGCAGTTCATGATAACGGCGAACCTGCTGAAATAAAGGAGTTTCAGTTCAGAGACAGTGACTTCGTTTACGTTGATCTATATTCTGAAGAATCCTACAAGTGATCTGATCAGCAGTTTCTTGGAGAATTCTGATGATCGATACTGAACTGGCAAACACTTAGTAACGCTGTAAGACGCAGCTCGGTAAACCGAGCATGCTATTTACACTCGACATTTCCAAACTTCAAAGTCTTGCAACAAAAAGATGTTGCAAGACCTACAACGTTTTCCCGTTCCCGCTCTACCGGCGAATTTCTTTCCGCAATTTATTACACGGGATGAAACAGCTAACCATCCCGCCTCGCCGTTTTGAAACTGGCAGACGCTCCCAACAAACCGGCCATGAAGAAAGCCGTGCCGACCAGGGTGAAACGCAGATTCGTCTCCTGGATGCTCATGTCGCCGGTCGCATACAGCATGATGATGACGGCGACCAAGCCCCAGCCGATAAAGCGCAACACGGCTGCGATAATGAGTTTACCTAGCGCTTCCGATTCGCTGACCGGAGTGTCCATTCTGTAAGCGACAAAAGCGCACATCAGCGCCGGCAGAATGCCCCAACGCATATGTTCTATGAAGCTTTCCAGAAATTTGAAGTGATCTTTGTAGTAAGTTAACTCGAGTATAAGCGCCGATGCGGAGGTGCTGACGATGAAGCCCATTATCATCATCGCCATATAGAAGCCATAATATCGATCGGATTGCAGCCGTTGCTGCCTGAAGGCGAGCGTCCGGGAAATAAAGACCAGCGCTATCGGAAGGACATAGATCAG
>JAUGSS010000088.1:0-41132 GCA_044426515.1 Methylococcaceae bacterium
AAAAGCCTTAACCTCTCCACCCTGGAGCTCAGCCATTACTTTTGTTAAAGCAGCCGTTAAAGTAGTTTTACCATGATCGACGTGACCGATTGTACCGACGTTTACGTGCGGCTTGCTACGTGAGAATTTTTCTTTGGCCATTAATACACCCCTAATAATCAACACATGGAGCTCATAACCGGATTTGAACCGGTGACCTCTTCCTTACCAAGGAAGTGCTCTACCTACTGAGCTATATGAGCTTAATCTTTATTTGAATATGGAGCGGGTGATGGGAATCGAACCCACGTGATCAGCTTGGAAGGCTGGAGTTCTACCATTGAACTACACCCGCGGATATTTTTTAAATTTGATGGTGGAGGGGGGAGGATTCGAACCTCCGAAGGCAGAGCCGGCAGATTTACAGTCTGATCCCTTTGACCGCTCGGGAACCCCTCCGTTATTGGATAAGCTGACTATTATCCTTCATTAATCAGCAACTGTCAATTACTCATTCAACCAGAATTTAATTTATTCATCACTGCCGGCAAATCACCTGCAATCATTTGCCCCACATAACCACCAACAAGATCAAAAGCCAGCAATAACGAATCCCACTCAATCTTAGAGGGGTTTGACAAAACAAAATCAGCAATAATTTTTCCAGATAAAGGGCGCCCAATACCTATTCTTAAACGATAAAACTCTTTTGACCCCAGATGCGCAATAATATCCTTCAAGCCATTATGACCGGCATGCCCACCATCTTTTTTTAACCTAACCACACCCACACCAAAATCAAGCTCATCATGAACAACAAGAATCTCTTCCGGCGCCAGCTTATAGTATCGCGCAACCTTACCAACAGACTGACCACTTCGATTCATGAACGTGACTGGCTTTAACAACAACACCCTTCCACCCCCCACCCCGATCTCCGCCAACAGCCCATCAAACCTAGACTCCCTGACCCACCCACAACCAGACCCAGACACCAATCTGTCCAAAAACAAAAAACCGACATTATGTCGGTTTTTTTCGTACTGCGAGCCCGGATTACCCAAGCCAACTATAAGCTTAATCACACCCCAATTCTACAAACAACTAAGAAGCATCCTCTTTACTTGCCTTTGAAGCCATCATTGACGCAACAGGATGATCATGCTCAGCACCCTGAGCCAGAGCCACAATTTCAACACCAGCCGGCAAAATAATATCCGATAGATGAGCCGACTCACCAATATCCAAACCAGTCAGATCCACTTCGATATAATCAGGCAGAGCAGCCGGCAAACAAGAAACCTCAACATCAATCATAGCATGAGTCACAATACCACCCTTCTTTCCGCCAATAGATGTATGCTCATTAATAAAATGCAGAGGCACATGCACTTTTAATGCCTCAGACATAGTTACCCGAAGAAAATCCATATGTAAGACCTGAAATTTAGCAGGGTGACGCTGAACCCCTTTCAGAACGGCCTTCTCAGTTTTTCCATCAACAGTAATGTCCAAAACATGCGAATAAACAGCCTCGTGTGCAAGATGCTTAATCACTTCATTATGATTTATCAAAAGCATTTGAGGGTCACTATGCCCACCGTATATTACCGCCGGAACATTTCCTGTACGACGCGCTCTTTTGGCTGCGCTTTTACCTGATTGCCCACGACTTTCGGCAACAAACTCAAATACGTTAGACATTTTCCTCTCAACCCCGTGCCCTTAAGCACAACAAATTTAGTTTCATCAATCTACAACCATTAATCCACATAGAGCGAACTAACTGATTCACCAACAGCAATACGCCTAATAGTTTCAGCCAGCATTTCCGCAACACTTAACTGCCTTATTCTACCTGACTCAGCAGCTTCATGACTCAACGGAATAGTGTCGGTAACAACCAACTCATCAAGCTCTGAATTATTTATATTCTTTAAAGCAGAACCGGATAACACCGCATGCGTACAATACGCAACCACTTTAACTGCCCCATGCCTCTTTAACGCTTCCGCAGCGTGACACAATGTTCCAGCCGTATCAACCAGATCATCTATTAACACACAACTACGCCCGTCAACGTCGCCAATTATATGCATAATCTCTGCAACATTTGCCTTTGGCCTACGCTTATCTATAATCGCAAGATCAGCATCATCCAAACGCTTCGCAAGCGCCCTAGCCCTGACAACTCCACCGACATCAGGCGAAACAACAATTAAATCCTTATATTTTTGCCGCCACACATCACCAAGAAGAATAGGTGACGAGTAAACATTGTCTACCGGTATATCAAAAAAACCCTGAATCTGGTCTGCATGCAAATCAACAGTTAAAATCCGGTCAGTACCGGCCTGTTCAATCATTTTTGCGACTAATTTTGCACTGATTGGCACGCGCGCCGACCGCGAACGCCTATCTTGCCGCGCATAACCATAATAAGGCATGACCGCAGTTATTCGCGAAGCTGAAGCCCTATGAAGAGCGTCAATCATCACCAACAACTCCATAAGATTCTCATTCGTTGGCGAACAAGTCGGCTGAATAACGAAAACATCTTTACCGCGAACATTTTCTTCAATTTCTACTGCAATCTCTCCGTCACTAAATCTCCCGACGGTCGCCATCCCTAGACGCATATTGAGTTTCTTTACTATACCCTCTGACAAAGCCAAGTTAGCATTTCCAGAAAACACCATTACAGAGGTGTCACTCATCAAGCACTCCCAAATAGAATTTAACTTAGCGGAGGTAAATGGCTGGGTCGCAAGGATTCGAACCTTGGTATGCGGAGATCAAAACCCCGTGCCTTACCGCTTGGCGACGACCCAATAATCAAGATATATAGCTACTGCTTTTTAGCTGCGAAAACAAAGGCGATTCATTTAAACCCTTTACCAGATAGACCTGCCACTTCTCTTGAAGTGAGAGATAACTGCCTTTCGCAGCCTCTTCCGAACCAAACTGAGCAAAAACACAAGCCCCCGTCCCAGTTAGCCTTGCCTCAGAAAACCTAGACAAATCAACTAAAGCATCTCTAACAGACTGATAACGATCACGAACAACATTAAGACAATCATTTTGATGCTGGCCTGCTATAAAGTCGGCTATTTTGATCGATTTACTATTCCGTGTCAAATCTTTTGCTGAAAATATTTCTTTAGTATCCACATGGCAATCCGGTTTTATCACCACAAACCATTGTTCAGAAATATCTATTTTCTCTAATTTTTCACCAACGCCTTCCGCCCATGATGAATAACCGTATACGAACACAGGCACATCAGCCCCCAAGACCAAGCCCAGCTCCATCAATTTCTCTATCGATAGCCGCAATCCCCATAGCTCGTTCAGCACAACCAGCGTCGTTGCCGCATCAGAACTGCCACCGCCAAGCCCCCCCCCCATCGGCAAGATTTTTTCAACCTCAATGCATACCCCCTGCTCGCAGCCGGTTTCCGCTTTTAACAGCTTTGCCGCCCTAATCGTCAGATCATCCTCTTCAGGAACACCAAGTATAGTTTTTTGTAAGCTGACCCGCCCGTCATAAACAGGATGAAATGTTATCCAGTCGCACAAATTTATGAATTGAAACACCGTCTGCAACAGATGATAACCGTCACTTCTTTGCCCGGTAATTCGCAACATTAAATTCAATTTTGCCGGCGCCGGCCATTTTTCCGTCCACATAGACCGATTAATTTGTTTTTGTGTCATTTAAAACCCAGTGATCAATGATTAACTTTAACTTAACCTGATTATTCATAACCATCATCTTATGCGGCATAGTTCCATCATCCTTAACAACCTGCATTTGTTTATATTCACTCAACCAACCGGCCTGATTAAAACCGACGTCGGTATCTTTATACGGGCGGGACGGCTCCGGCAACCCCACCACCCAATACCGTAGCGATCGCACAGGAACAAACATACCTAATTGCTGATTAATAAACTCTTCCGGTTGTGTTGATGATTGCACATCATCCCCACCTCGATCTATGGTGACGGCATTTCCTGTTAACGAGATAACGACGGCCCCTTGCCCCAAGGGGCCGGATAATTTTATTTTCTCTGTTTCAGGACTGTGTTCCCAGCTTATATTGGCTGACCAGGAATCACTTTGCCCCGTTAATGCCAACCGCCCCTCAAACGACCAATGCTCCAGTTCATAAAGAGGAAGCATTGCGACTCTTGAATACTGCATATCCGGCTTAACCGGAACGACGGAACAAGCTGACAACAAAAATATCAGCCCGCCTCCCACCAACACCCCTACTTTAAAACTTAACACCCTATTCTTCGCCGCTTAATATTCTCTTTTGAAAATCCAACAAATATTCATCATCAGAAGCTTTTTTCATCGCTTTATTAAATATCTTTTTGGCCTCGTCTTTCCTGCCTAAAACCCATAACACTTCGGAAAGATGGGCAGCTATTTCACTCTCAGGCTGTTTTGCATAAGCTCGCTCAAGATAATCCAAGGCTTGCTCAAGCTTACCCAGCTTAAACTGTAGCCAACCAAAACTATCCATAATCACAGCCTCGTTCGGCTGCAACTTAAGCGCATGCTGCAAATACTTTTCCGCCTCGGCATAACGCCCAGCATTATCCAGCAAACTATAGCCCAACGCATTCAAAGCCTCAGCATCATCGGGATATTGAGCTAATATTTTTTTCAGATCAGCTTCCAGCACATCCGGCTTCTTAATTCGCTCGGCCATCAATGCACGGGTATATAACAAATCTCTTTGATCCGGCTGATCGGCCAACGCATCAGTCAATAGTTTAAAGGCCTTTTCATATTGTTCTTGCTGACCAAACAACCCTGCCCGCATCAAAATAATGCGCAACTTTTGTTTTGGAAACTGATCTGATAACAGATTCAACCGTGAATCGGCCTCATCAAATTTCTTGTCTTTTGTCAATAATGAAACCGCCGAAATCGCCGACTCAAAAACGAACGGCCCTTCAGTTACCTTATCAAACCAAGCCAGCGCCTTTTGCGTATGTTCACGTTTTTCTTCAATTTTACCTAGATAAAAACCGGCCTGATTTTTCCATTCAGGCTGATCAAGCAATTGCTTAAAAATATCTTCTGCTTTCCCGTCACGATCCAATTGCAAATACACTAATGCCAGAGCAATCTGACTCTCGGCATCTTTCGGATTGTCCAAAACAATGCCTTGATAAACCTCGCCCGCGGCCTCGTATTCCGCTGCTTTAATTAATACTTGAGCCAGCATTTTTTTAAGCTTGTTATTTTCAGGATATTTAAGCGATGCGGTTCTCAGCAAGGTTTTCGCCTTGTTCAAATCCCCCGAAAACACCGCTATCTGAGCCTGAAATATTAATGCTTTATCCCACTCAGGCTGAATATTCAAAGCCTGTTGCACTTTTTTTTCAGCCAGCGCATTATTTTTCATTTCCATAGCCAACAACGACTGCACAAAATAAACCACAGCCTGACGAGAATTCTTTACCGCCAAATCATCCAACACGCCATAAAAGAAGTCCGACTTGCCATCCCGTTGCAGAACACCGGCCAGCTCAAGCACAGTCTTTTCAAAACCGGCCGGATCAATTTTCAGCAGCGCATCTAAATGATCAACAGCCGCCTGTTTATTACCGGTTCTCAACGCTGACAATGCGGCAATTTTTCTTGCCGTCAAATTTTTAGGATCTTGTTTCAACCACAAAGAAACAGCCTCATCCGTTTTATCGCCATCCTTCATATACATGGCAATTTTTGCCGCCCTTTCCGCAAATCGGGGATCATTAACCCGCTTGGCGGCCTCCATATAGCCCTCCAGCGCAATGGCATAGTCTCCTCTTTGCCCCGCAAGCTCTGCCGCCATGACCATATACATCACATCAGGATCTATCGCTGTTTTTTCTTGGCTTGGCTGCGATTTTTCCTTGAGTTCGGCTATTTTGACAGGCTCAACCACTTCCTCCTGCGCGTTCGGCTTTTCAGGCGAACTGGCGCAACCATTAATAAAAATAAGGATTATCACTAAAAACAATCTAAAAATTAACACACCATCATCCTATTTATTTCCCCACACACAATTGCAATAGATTATCAGAAAATCCAGCTGAATCAGACAGCTGATTTATTCCATTTGGATAAAGCCATTATATTTCTTAGAATACGCTCACATAATACAGCCGTTAAGACTCAAGATAAAAGCCTCCCTATTTGAAAAACCGGCCTTGAATCTTGAACCTTATTACCTTGACCCGTAAATCACATGACACTTCTTGCAGTTGGGATTAATTATAACACCGCGCCGGTTTCGATCCGTGAGCGCCTGTCGTTCCCTGCCGAAATCCTGGAATCCTCGTTACAGGAGTTATGGCGCATCAAAGAAATCAGCGAAGCCGCTATACTGTCAACCTGTAACCGTACCGAGTTTTACTGCACCTCAAGCACCGCGAACAAACAAATTCTGATTGATTGGGTCGCGCAAAGTAAGCAAATCAACGCCGCCGATTTTACCCCTTATCTGTATTGCCATACCGATAGCGAACTGATCCGCCACATGTTTCGGGTAGCTTGCGGTCTGGATTCCATGATTCTGGGCGAACCGCAAATTCTGGGACAGATGAAAACGGCTTATCAGGCCGCTTATGAAGCGGGAACTTTAGGCAAGCGCCTGGGCAGACTTTTTCAGCATACCTTTACTGCCGCAAAAAAAGTACGCACCGACACCGCCATCGGTTCCAGCCCGGTATCGGTAGCCTTTGCCGCCGTGCAACTGGCGCAGCAAATCTTCGATAAACTCAGCGAACAAACCGCCCTTCTAATCGGCGCAGGTGAAACCATCGAACTGAGTGCGCGGCATTTATCCCAACAAGGCATCGGCCGCATCATTATCGCCAACCGCACTTACGATAAAGCCCACGCCCTGGCCATGCAGTTTAACGGCTACGCGATCGCCTTATCCGAATTGCCCGCGCATCTGGCCGAAGCCGACATCGTTATCTCGTCAACCGCCAGCCAGCTGCCGATACTGGGCAAAGGCCGCGTTGAAAGCGCGCTCAAAAAACGCAAACACAAACCGATGTTCATGGTTGACCTTGCCGTACCTCGAGATATTGAAGCAGAAGTTGAGCAACTCAGGGATGTGTATCTTTACACCATTGATGACCTGCAAAACACCATCGATCAAAACATGAACTCCCGTCGTCTGGCGGCGGAACAGGCGGAAGAAATAATCGATACCCAAGTCGATTATTTTTTAGCCTGGCTACGCGCCCAAGGCGCTCAATCGACTATTCAGGATTATCGCCGGCAGGCCGAACAATCCCGTGATGAAGCCTTGCAAAAAGCCCTGTCTTTACTAAAAAGCGGCGTTCCCGCAGAAGTTGCCCTGAATCGGTTGGCCCACAGCCTGACCAACAAACTCGTCCATACGCCCAGCACCCAAATCAGAGCCGCCGCCGAAAACGAACGCCACGATCTGATTGCCGCCGCCCGCGAAATTTTTAAATTGACCAACTCTTAAATTATCGACTCTTAATGAAACAATCCATACAACATAAACTCGAAAACCTGTGCGAACGTTATGACGAAATTGCCGCCTTACTTTCAGAACCCGAAATACAAGGCAATCAAAACAAATTCCGCTCCCTGAGCCAGGAATATGCCCAGATCAACCCGTTGGTTGATTGCTACAAACGCTACCAACAGACGCTGGAAACACTGGCCTCGGCCCAAGAAATGGCCAACGACAGCGACCCCGAATTAAGGGAAATGGCCAAAGAAGAAATCAACGACGCCCAAAGCCAACTGGAGGCCATCGAACATGACTTGCAGGTGCTGCTACTGCCCAAAGACCCCAACGATAACCGCAACATTTTCATAGAAATACGTGCCGGAACCGGCGGCGATGAAGCGGCGATTTTCTCCGGCGATCTTGCCCGCATGTATCAGCGCTATGCCGAACGCAAAGGCTGGCAAACCGAAGCCATCAGCGAAAGCTACGGCGACCACGGCGGTTACAAAGAAGTCATACTGCGCGTTACCGGCAAGGATGTTTATTCCCAGTTAAAATTCGAATCCGGCGCGCACCGGGTGCAACGCGTGCCTGAAACCGAGTCGCAAGGCCGCATTCACACCTCGGCCTGCACCGTCGCCATCATGCCGGAAGTCGAAGAAGTCGACGCCATCGACATAAACCCCGCCGATCTTAAAGTCGACACCTTCCGCTCGTCGGGAGCCGGCGGTCAGCACATCAACAAAACCGAATCCGCGATACGCATTACCCACATTCCAACCGGCGTCGTTGTGGAATGCCAGGACGAACGTTCGCAACATAAAAACCGCGCCAGGGCCATGTCTTTACTCGCGTCTCGCCTGTTATCCGCCGAGCAGGAAAAACACCACGCCGAACAATCGGCTACCCGAAAACTGCAAGTCGGCAGCGGCGACCGTTCCGAACGCATCCGCACTTACAACTATCCACAAGGCCGCTTGACCGATCACCGCATCAACCTGACCTTGTATAAACTGGATGACATCATGCAGGGTGGCCTGGAACAGGTCCTGCAACCGCTGATCAGCGAACATCAAGCCGAATTGCTCACCCAATTAGGCGAAGATTAAATTAGATGCATTGCATAAAATCCGTGTTGCGCAAGGCTGCCGGCACACTAACGGCAGTCTCCGACTCAGCCTTATTAGATACGGAAGTATTACTATGCCTAGCGATAAACAAACCACGCTCCCATCTTCGCGCGTGGCCGGACCAGCAACTACGCCCTGAACAACTAAGCACCTTTAATGCGCTGCTCGAACAACGTCAAAAGGGCATGCCCATCGCTTATATCACCGGCAACCGGGAATTCTGGTCTCGGGATTTCCAGATTACTCCGGACGTACTGATTCCCAGACCCGACACCGAACTGCTTATTGAACTCAGTTTAAAATTGATCCCGGCAGATCAGCCTGTCAAGATCATCGATCTGGGCACAGGTTCAGGCATTATTGCCGTTACACTGGCTGCTGAACGTCCGCATGCACAGATCAGTGCCGTCGATTTTAGCTTAGCCGCGTTGCGTATCGCCCAGTTCAATGCCGACAAGCACCGGATCAACAACATTGAATTTTACCAAAGCAACTGGTTTGCCGACGTTCCCGATACTCAATTCGACCTGATTATCAGCAATCCGCCTTATATTGCGGAAGATGACAGCCATCTACGACAAGGCGACATCCGGTTTGAACCGCAAACAGCCTTATGCGCACCCGAACAAGGACTGGCCGATATTGGAATCATCGCAAACGCCGCACGCAACCACCTAAAGCCTTGCGGACATTTGTTGATTGAGCATGGCTACAACCAGCAACAAGCCGTTCAAGCCCTATTTAAGGATTTGCATTACGATTGCGTGCAAACTTATGCTGACTTGTCCGGCCAACCACGGGCGACTTACGGCCAATGGCAATCAAGCCAAGCTAAATAACAGTGCGGCTTATGATACTGCCCAGTGTTGCACCTAACTTGCTTTCCAGCACGAACAGTTTAATAGGCTAAATAGCTCCACTGTAGCAAGCCGCGATTGCCGGGGCCGTTTGATGAGCATGAAAGTCGGCAAAATACTAAGTCTGTTGTTTAAGTCCCGTGCCGCGTTTGCCGTTCAGCGTGAATTCCGACAAAATTCCGGTGACTGATTCGAATTTTCGTGGCAGACTTGCAACATTTTTCGACTCACCTGCTTTCGTCTGGTGATTATTCACCGCGAAAAACTATTGGGTTCTTGATAGTTCAAGTTTAGCAATCTAAGAAAACAAATCCGCGCACTTACAAGGAGATTGATTATGGCTGTTTCACTTACTAAAGGCGGCAACATCAGCTTGTCCAAGACTGATCCGACCCTCAAAAACCTGATTGTCGGTCTCGGCTGGGATGCAAGGCCTACTGACGGTGCGGACTTTGATTTGGATGCCAGCGCATTTATGGTCAAAGAAGATGGTAAAGTCAGATCCGACAGTGATTTTATTTTCTATAACCAGACCAGATCCACTTGCGCTTCGGTTGAGCATACCGGCGATAACCGTACCGGAGCGGGTGATGGCGACGATGAATCGCTTATTGTGTTGCTCGACAAAATACCGGCTGATATTCAACGTGTTGTTTTTGTCGTTACCATCCACGAAGCCGAAGCGCGCAGACAAAATTTCGGCCAGGTATCGCATGCTTTTGTCCGGGTCGTTAATAAAGACTCAAACACCGAAGTCGCAAGATACGACTTAAGCGAAGATGCCTCCATTGAGACCGCGATGATCTTCGGCGAAATCTACAAACACGGCGCCGAATGGAAATTTAAAGCCGTAGGTCAGGGATACTCAGGCGGATTGGCAGCTTTAGCGCGTCAATACGGTATTAACATCTAGCAATAAAATAAGCCGCATGCGGTTTTAACGACAATAATTTCAACAATAATCAGGAGAGAATCATGGCTGTATCACTTACTAAAGGCGGTAACGTTAATCTTAGCAAAGAGGCCCCAGGACTGAATAAAATCTCAGTCGGTTTAGGCTGGGATGCCCGCGCAACCGATGGCGCTGCGTTTGATTTAGATGCCAGTGCGTTTTTAGTCAAAATGGATGGTAAAGTCCGTTCCGACAACGATTTTTGTTTTTACAACAATAAAGTGGTCGGCGACGGCGCGGTTCAGCACATGGGCGACAATACCACCGGCGTGGGCGAAGGCGATGATGAATCGGTCAAAGTTGAATTAGCCAAAGTACCCGGCGACCTGGACAAAATTGTGTTCGCCGTAACCATTCATGAAGCCGAAGCGCGTAGACAGAATTTCGGTCAAGTCAACCATGCTTATATTCGCGTTATCAACGAAGACGGCGGCGCAGAAATTGCCCGTTACGATTTGAGCGAAGATGCCTCAATTGAGACCGCGATGATTTTCGGCGAAATCTACCGTGTAGGCACAGACTGGAAATTTAAAGCCGTCGGCCAAGGCTTTGCCGGTGGACTTGGACCTTTAGCCGCGTCTTTTGGCGTTAATGTTTAATTGCGATTAAACGAAAGTAAGCGAAGCTTTATGTAAAGTTTCGCGTACACTCTGGTTTTACCGATTTAAACAGATTTTATTTATATCACTCGTAAGTAGCTTTGAGCTGCGGCTTCTTACCGGATCAAAAGTAGCCCGATTTATTAATCACATCCATGTTATGAGTGTTTGTGAAGTGGCTTTCCAATGAACCGACCTAAAAAATTGTCCACGAAACACACAAAAAGCACGAAAAACCGTAATATGATTTTTTGACTGCTTTCTTTCGTGATTTTCGTGGACAATTTTTTAGGTCGGTTCATTACAATTCCTTTCCACAAAACACTTCTTCCTAATCATCAACAACAGTATTGGCACTAAATGGTGACGGGATTATGAATCCCGTCTTTAAAAGCAACTTAATTCATTTATCGAGGTAGTGTGTATGGCTATTAATTTACAAAAAGGGCAAAAAATTTCTTTATCTAAAGAATCCGGCGGTGCGCTGAGCAAAGTTGTCATGGGCTTGGGTTGGGATGCAAAACAAACTACCGGCGGCAAATTAAAAGGCTTGTTTGGCGGCGGAAAAACTGAAGCTATCGACTTGGACGCATCTTGCGTATTGTTTGACGATCAAAACAAAGTCATCGACATTATTTATTTTGGCCAGCTGAAAAGCCGCGACGGCAGCGTTATCCATACCGGCGACAATCGTTCGGGTGCCGGCGATGGCGATGATGAGCAAATCAAGGTTGATTTGGACCATGTTCCCGCCAATGTTAAATCGCTGGTATTCACCGTTAACTCTTTTTCCGGCCAGACTTTTGATGAAGTTGAAAATGCTTATTGCCGCATAGTCGACAGCAGCAATAATGCGGAAGTTGCCCGTTACACGCTGAGTTCGCAAGGTTCCCATACCGCACTGGTGATGACCAAGCTGTACCGGCATAACGGAGAATGGAAAATGCATGCAATAGGCGAAAATGGCGTCGGCCGCACCATTGACGCGTTGCTGCCGCAAATTACCATTCATTTGTAAGCATCCATGAGAATTTGGTTTAACCTTACATTCTCGACCATACAGGCAGTCTTTAGAAATCTTCGCCAGTCGGTTCCGGCCGGCGAAATCACCCTGATTTGCACTCACACCTATGCCCATGCCGCCGCCTTTTTGGCGGCGGATGAAAGCTACCTTGAGCCCGAAGACCTCACTGATACGGAATATCTTGAATGGTGCGTGAGTTTTTGCCGGCGACACAATATCCAGTTGTTTTGGCCCGGCAAAGCGGCGGCGCTGGTCAGTCAGCACCCTGAATTATTCCAGGCGATTGGCGTACAAGTGCTGTCGGTCGCCGATTTCGACACCCTGACTTTATTGCATAACAAGGCGGACTTTTATTCCGCTTTAAATCCGGAAGTTGCGCGGACTATGGATTTTATCGCCGTTAACGACCGCGACGGCTTTGATCGCGCTGTTGAGAGGTTATCGGCAAAACATCAGGAACTCTGTGTAAAGCCTGCGGTTTCGGTGTTCGGTCTGGGCTTTCGGGTTTTGGATACGCAACGCAACAGCATTACCCAGCTACTTAAAGGCGTTGAATACCAAATTCCTCTGCAAGAATTACGCTCCGGCATGGCTAATACTCCTGAGTTTGCCACCCTGTTAGTCATGGAACATTTGGACGGCCCTGAATGGAGTGTCGATTGCGCCGGACGGCACGGAGAATTATTGTGTGCGGTGCAACGCAAAAAATCGCAGATTCCGGGCGGCGGGCAAGTGATCGATAACAATGCCGATATTGACGGCATGGTGGCAAGATTAACCGCGCACTACCAGCTTAACGGTTTGTTCAATATCCAATTCAAGGAAGGTGTTCACGGTGTGCGTTTATTGGAGATTAATCCGCGTCCTTCGGGCGGTTTCGGCATGGCCTGTTTATCCGGTGCCAACTTGGCGCAGATTGCGTTGCAGAGTATTAAAGGCGAAGTATTTCAGCTGCCGAGTATTCGTTATGGGCTTAGGGTGACTGAGATTAATATGCCGGTGGTGATGCGGGAAGAGTTGTGATTAATCAGCTGAAAAAACGGAAGGTAAAGCATGGCTAGAATTGAAGGCATCAGGGTAAGAAATTTTCGCGGCTTGAAAGATGTTACGCTTGGAAGATTATGGAATAAGCCGGAATCAGAGCCGCTCACTGCTATGACGGTTGTTATTGGAAAAAATGGTGTTGGTAAAAGCACTTTATTTGATGTGTTCGGCTTTTTAGCTGACGCGCTTAAATTCGGTGTGGAAGAAGCTTGTGATTTACGCGGTCGAGGTGGTTTTGAAAAAATACGTTCGCAAGGGCAAACAGGGGCTATTGAATTTGAAGTATCTTTTAGAGAGGATGATATTTGTATTACTGTCTATGATCTGCATATTAATATTGATAATTTGGGGAGGCCTTTTGTAACAGCGGAACGTCTACGACAATACAGTAAAAATCAAGCGCATAAACTACCGTCTTATTTTTTGGTATTAATTGATGGATATGGTTTTGTGTGGAAAGGGGAAGGTAGAGAGCTTGAGGAAAATGAAGGTTTTGATTTTTATAAGACTTTTGGAATACTCGCTAAAGAATATCCAGATGCTGAATGGGTAGAACTTTCTGAAACACGAAAATTAGGCATTGCCACGTTTGGCGCACTTAAACAGCACCCGAGAATTTCAGCTTTTTGCCAATTTTTAGAAGGCTGGTATCTCAGCTACTTCACCCCCGATGCAGCAAGAAATCTCCCTATGAGTGGAGCGCAACAACACCTGAACAGCAAAGGCGACAATCTTGCCAATGTGGTACAGTTCATGGAGCGCGAACACAGGGACAGATTTCAAAGCATTTTGAACAGTATCGCGGAAAAAATTCCGGGCATAGACAAAATCGACACCGAAAAAACCTCAGACGGGCGTTTGCTGTTACGTTTCAATGATAAGGGCTTTCAAGACCCGTTTTATGCCCCGCAAATGTCAGACGGCACCTTAAAAGTGTTCGCCTATTTGCTGCTATTGGAAGACCCCACGCCGCCGCCTTTTATCTGTATCGAAGAACCTGAAAACGGCTTGTATCACAAACTGCTGGAAACATTGGCCGCTGAATTTCGCACTCATGCCACCGGACGCAAAGGCGGCACTCAACTTTTTATCACTACGCACCAGCCTTATTTTGTCGATGCGCTTGACCCGGATGAAGTGTGGGTATTGGAAAAAGGCGAAGACGGTTTTTCTACAGTGACGCGAGCCAGCGAAATTCCATACGTTCAAAACATGGTTAACGAAGGGCTGCCATTAGGCGGGCTTTGGTATGGCGATTATTTAGACGCGCGGTAAAATTATGCACTTTGAGATTCTTGTCGAAGGGCAAAGCGATGTCATCGCGCTATCGATTCTAATGAGCAAAATTGTCGGTGAATATCGTAATCCTCATACTTGGAAAATTCACAAACACCAAGGTTTGGGCAAAATTTCAGATAATCCTGCACAGCAGCCGGACATCCGAGACAAGTCGCTATTGCACAATTTACCGGCGAAACTAAGAGCCTACGGTGCGGAGGAAGACTCCGATTTGGTTGTTGTCATTTTAGTCGACCTTGATGACAGAGACGATTGTGTCGCTTTTAAAAATGAACTTGTCGCTCTGTTGAACTATTGTGACAAAAAGCCGCGTTCTTTATTTCGTATTGCTATTGAAGAACTGGAAGCGTGGTATTTAGGCGATTCAACGGCACTAAAACTGGCTTACCCTGATATTAAACAAGACATTCTTGATGGCTATGTTCAAGATTCACAAGTCGGTACATGGGAAGTATTGGCTGAAATGGTTTATCCGGGCGGCTTGAATGCATTACATGCAAAAGGCAAGCGTTCCAGCTTGGTTCTGCAAGAAAAAGCCAATTGGACGAAAAGCATTTGTCCGCATTTAAATGTCGAACAAAACCAATCTCCGAGCTTTTGTGGTTTTCGAGATGGTTTAAGACGAATGGCAACGTAACCTGATGAATCATGGGCGTGCCGCGCGCGCCAAAGGGACAGTACAAGTTTCAGTTATCGGCAAAGGCGCGCATGGCACAGACCCTATATAGTGGTGGCTTCAATCGGGTCTAAGATTTTATTCCGCCTGCAAAGGCGGTTTGTTATAACTTAAAGAGCAATAATCATGACTAACATTGATCCTTTTGAAGTTGTAGAAAGCGAAAGTATACCGGGCGCGGTATTGGAAGTGGTGCAGTACAAAGCGCTGAAAGGTTCCGACGATTTGGATGTCGCGGAAAAAGTGTTTTTCGCCAATCAGGCCGATATTCATTTAAAGATGATTAGGGTGAAACTGGATAAAAGCGAACTGCTGATCGAACCGGGCGCGTTGTATTTTATGAAAGGTGCGCTGCAATTGGAATCGAGCGCCCAGGGAGGCATCGCCCAAGGCTTGATGCGTAAATTCATGACCGGCGAGACCTTGTTCCAGTCGCGGATTAAAGGCAGCGGCGAGATTTATTTAGAGCCCGGCTTCGGTCATTATTTATTGGTCAATATCGACAATGATGCGCTGATTTTTGATAAAGGCGTGTTCCATTGCGCCTCTGCCGGTCTGGAGGTCAGCGCTAAAATGCAGCAGAACGTCTCCAGCGCTTTGTTTGGCGGCGAGGGATTTTTTCAGACCCAGGTAAAAGGTTCGGGCGTGGTTGTCCTAAACTCGCCGGTGCCTGTTGCTGAGTTGCTGATGTACGATTTAGCCGCCGGGGAAAAGTTGTCTGTCGACGGTAATTTTGCTTTTGTAAGAACCGCCGGCGTCAGCTTTCATGCGGAAAAATCGGGCAAATCATTATTCCAATCGGTGACCGGCGGCGAAGGTTTATTACAAACCTTTACCGGCCCCGGCATGGTTTGGATAGCGCCAACCCAAGGCGTGTACGATAAGATGAAATTGAGCAACAGCATTGCTAATTTGAGCCACGCTCAAAGCAGCATGGGGACGCGTACTTGATGTCGAACACATTAACCGTAACATTAGACACCGGAATCCTGCATCTCGATCTGGAACCCGGACACATCCCGCTTAAGCGCTTGCTGGGTTTCGCAGCCAGAGTCAGCAGCAAGCGCAAGTTTTTGTTGGTCAGCAAGGTATTGGGCAAGCATTATCCGGTATCGCCTAAACTGATGAGCTGGTCTTATCGCGCCTTGGCGCGAGCGGTGTTAAAACGCGGAGTAGGGACAGGTTCGGTGTGGATAGGCATGGCGGAAACCGCAACCGGACTGGGTTACGGCGTATTTGAGGCAGCCTGCCGCGAAGCTGCGGAGCGGGTCTTGTTTATCCAGACGACCCGTTATCATCTGGACGGCATCGAACGGCTTGAGTTTGAAGAAGCCCATAGTCATGCTACTGACTTTTTCTTGTATTATCCTGAGCAGCCGAAACACCGGGAGCAGTTTTTAACGGCCGAAACGCTGGTTTTAATCGACGACGAAATCAGTACCGGGCTTACTTTTTTACGGCTGATTAAAGCCTATAAAGCCGTTAATCCCGGTTTGCGTAAAGTATTTATTGTCAGTCTGGTTAATTTTGCCCGTCCCGATGACCGTGCTGCGTTGGAAGCCCAAGCCGGTGTAGCGGTGGAGTGGGTGTGTTTCAGGCAGGGTTTATTGCGTTTTGAGGACAGCCAAAACATCGCCATTGACAGCATCACCGTCAATGTATCGGGCAATGGCGCCTGTAAAAAAGCGCTGTTGGCTTGGCCGGGCCGCTTAGGTTTGGATGCGCCGATCAGCCTGGACAAAGATGTAGTCGAGCAGCTATGTCTGAACGGACTCAGCCTGGATGAACGCCCAATCCTGGTTTTAGGCACAGGCGAATGCAACGCCCCCGCCTATTTATTGGGGCGGGAATTGGAAGCTCAAGGTTTCAAGGTCAAGGTGCAAAGCACCACCCGTTCGCCGATTCATCAAGGCAACGATATTGGCAGGGTGTGCCGGTTTGAAGACAATTATGACGACGGCATCCCCAATTTTATTTACAACCTGAACCCGGACGATTACCGGGATATTATTCTTTGCCATGAAACGCCGCTGTGCGGATCATTAAACGACCGCTTACACGCATGGCAGGCCATTAGCGCAAGATTTGAACTTCAACCCGACAAACCCAACCATGCAAAGCTACATTTTTTTAGACCTTGACGACACGCTGTTCCAAACCTTGAGAAAATGCGCACCCGGCGTGGATGATCGCAGCTTGGAAGCGCGGGCTTTTTTGCCGGACGGTTCGGCCAATTCGTTCGCCACCAAAAAGCAACAATGGTTGTGGTATTGGCTAGCCAAAGGCTTCAAGATCGTACCGGTCACGGCGCGCGATGTTCACGCCTTTGAACGCGTCAACCTGCCGTTCCGGGAAGAAGTGGTGTTGAATCACGGCGCGGTGATCTTGGACAAGCAGCGCGGCGTCGATACGGTATGGATGGACAAGATCATGCAAGCCTTGCCCGCGTATCATGAAAAGTTGTTGGCCGTGTGGGAGGAAGTTGAGCTTTATGCAAAATGCCGCCCCGGTTTTAAACCCCGATTGGTCAACGACTTCGGCACAACTTGGTATGGCGTCATCAAGCATAGCGACGGTACGGAAGCGATATTAAAAACACTGCTGGATGAAATTATCATCGCGCATCCGCATGTTGTCGACGGCAGTTTGTATTGGCATTTAAACGGTAATAATCTTGCGTTATTGCCGAAGATTATCAACAAAGAAAGCGCTGTCAGTTACCTGTTGGAAGGCTACAGACAGCAACACCCCGAATTATTAACCTTTGGCGCCGGCGACAGCAAAACCGATGCGCCATTTATGGCGTTGTGCGATTACGCGTTGATTCCCAAAAACACCCAGCTGTTTCACACGCTGGCTTTTGCCCAAACAACATAAATGACAACTCCTTTCACCGGCAGTTACCGCTTAGACGATGTGCAGTTCCTGTTAAAGCCAATGACGGTGCAGGACACGCCTATTCACATAAAAGAAGCTTTGATTCAATCCGGCAAAAAACATTATTCCCAGATGTTGACTCATGAGTCGCTGCCGCCGGAAAATTATTTGCAACTGTTTTACCAAGCGATGGTTTTAAATCAGCAGCGCATGGCGGAACATTTACTGGTGTTGGCGGAGCGCATTTTAGCCACCCGTCCTCACGGCATTACCTTGGTTTCACTGGCGCGTGCCGGAACGCCTATCGGCGTGCTGCTCAAGCATGTGCTCAAACGCTATTTCAACACCGAGGCGAGCCATTATTCCATTTCGATACTGCGGGATGTCGGTATCGATCAAAATGCCTTGCGCCATATTTTACAAAAACATGCGCCGGAATCGTTGGTTTTTATCGACGGTTGGACCGGTAAAGGCGTTATTGCACGACAGTTAAGCACCAGCTTGCAGGCTTTTGCCGCCACCGATGGCGTGACTATTCCGGGCGAATTGTATGTATTGGCCGATTTGTCAGGCAGCGCGGCGGTTGCGGCGAGTTCGGAGGATTATTTGATTCCCTCGTGCATCCTGAATGCCACCGTATCGGGGCTGATCAGCCGCTCGGTTTACGACCCGCAAGCAGCCGCGCCAACCGATTTTCATGGTTGCGTTTATTATCGGCAATTTGAGCAACACGATTTATCCCGTTATTTCATTGACGCCATACTGGCTTGCGTTGAACTCGCCTGGCAAGAGTATCAGGGGGAGTTTGGACCCCATACGGTGAGCTTAAGTGGTGTAGAGTTTTCTCCCGAGGGAGAAGCGCATGCTCTAAAGCCGGCAGGATTGAGGTTTGGAAGCGGCTCCCATGACCGGTTACAATTACAAACAACTTCCCAGGCGCTATTGCGCTGGATTGGGAGATGTTACGGCATTGGACAGCACAATTACGTTAAGCCCGGTATTGGGGAAGCAACGCGAGTTCTATTGCGCCGAGAAGCGCGAGTATTGCTGTTACGGGACTTGGATGGCGAGGCCACCCGGCATTTGCGTTGGCTGGCCGAATCCCGCTCGATTCCGATAGATATTTTTACCGACCTGCCGTACCGCGCAGTGGCGCTAATTAAAGAGATTCCATTATGAATATACCGCCAAAATCCTTTTCACCCTGGTGTTTAGGCGCGTCACTGTATATGCCCGCACATCGCCGCGACCTCATGGATTGTGCCAACGGCGAAAAACTGCAATTCTTGCGTTCGATGATTTTTTGTACCGAAGACGCCGTATCTCATAGCGAGGTAGACAGCAGCCTCCGCCATTTAGGGCTTTGCTTGCAGGGTTTTAAAGATACACCGCACAGATTCCGTTTTATTCGCGCCAGAAATCCCGAGATTCTGGCCCGGCTGCTGGAACTGCCCGATATTGAAAAAGTCGATGGTTTTGTGTTGCCGAAATTTAACGAAACCAACTTTCACGCTTATTTCGATCAATTGCAGGGCACATCATTTAAGCTCATGCCGACGCTGGAAACCAAGGATGTTTTTGATGCCGGCGCGATGACCGAATTACGCCAGGCTTTAGCGCAGGACGATATTTTTGCGCGGATATTAATGCTGCGAATCGGCGGCAACGACTTGATGAATCTTTTAGGCATCAGGCGACCCAGAAATATGACCTTGTATGAAACGCCGCTGGGTCATGTTATAGCGCAGCTGGTTACGGCGTTTAAACCTTACCGATTCAACTTGGCAGCGCCGGTGTTCGAATATCTGGATGACGCCGCCACCCTGCAAAAAGAGATTCGGCTGGATTTGGCGCATGGCTTAATAGGTAAAACCGCTATTCATCCTACCCAAGTGCCGATTATTGAAGCTATGTACAGTGTCGATGGTGACGACTATGAAATGGCGCTCGCCTTGAGTCACTGTTCGTCGCCCGCCGTATTTAGGATGCATAACGCCATGTGTGAAGTGGAAACACACAAACGATGGGGACGGGATATTATGGATAGAAGGCTATGCTACGGCGATAGGGAGTCAAATATCCTGAACTGTCAGCTAAATAGCTGATGTAGCGCCGGCCACATCAACATCACGAAAATGCCAAGCGGTTGGGTTGAAATAGCCTTTAACCCATAGTGCCGGGCATATCGCGAGCAGCAAGTAAAATGATTACCGCTAAAGAGCGTAACATAACGCCAACAAAGCTTTGCGAAACTTCGCCCCCACCTCGTTGCAACTTTGCGGTTAAATATTTTATTCTCTGTACATGATAAAAATTTTGACGATAATCGACAAGATATTGATTTTTAAACAACCCACTTAACATCAGGAGAACACAATGAGTTTCGATAATTTTCTAAGCCAATTAAAAAGCAAAGCCAGTGAGTTAAAAACAGAAGCTTTAAAATATAAGAACAAGGATTTTTTGAATGCCGCGATGGCAGGTTCCGCATTGGTCGCTATGGCCGATGGCAGCGTCAGTTCGGAAGAAAAGCAAAAAATGGTTAAATTCATCGAAAGCCATGATGCGCTGTCGATTTTCACCACCAGCGATGTGATCAAGGCTTTTCAGGATTTTGTCGGCCAACTCGAATTCGATAAAGACATCGGCGAAGCCAAAGCTTATGAAGCATTAGCCAAAATGAAGTCGAATGCCCAAGCCTCTCGCCTATTGATCCGCATGATTATCGGCATTGCCTCTTCGGATGGGAATTTTGATGACACTGAAAAAAAGGTGGCCATTAAAATAGCCAAAGAATTAGGAATTGATCCGGCGGAATTTGAATTGTAAGACATTCCTGATGCCGCACTGAATGTCGGCATAATGCTTTTTTTGCAATTGACAGTTTTTTACTCCGGCTTGATAGCTTTTGCTTGGCAAAGCCGGAGTAAAATGAGTTCCGTACCGTTAATGTTTTGGTTTTAGGCGTATAGAAAAACATGTTATTGTGCTGCTCATGCGGCGCGTAGTAAGTCACCGCAGGGCATAAATGCCTGCAACCGGATAACAATTGTCCTGGGTATGTTTAAACTGGCATTTATACTGTTTTACCATCAGTGCTATTTTTATTTTCGGAGCGCAAAACGTGTTTCTGTGCTCCTAATACAGCATGTAGCGTGGTCAGGGCGCTATGTGTCCATCACAAATAATGAGGCTCTCACCATGATTAAACACCCCTTTCGCCCATTTATTTACTCCATTTTATTGTTCTTTTCGCTAAGTTATCCGATAACGTCTTTTGCGGCATGGGCGGCTCAAGTGACTACAGGCGATAAACAAGTTATTTTGCGATGGCTCCCGATCAAAACAGCAACAAACTACGGCGTTTGCTATGCCACCGAAACCATTGCCGATATTAACAACTGCTTGAACTATGCGGACGGTACTTGGCAGAATATGACCGGTACTACAGTTAAAATCGCCAACTTAACCAATGGCAAGAAATACTATTTTCGTGTTTTAGCTGAAAATACCAAACGCCTGGAGACCAGCGATAGTATCGGCGCCACTCCGTTAAAGCCCGCTCTCAACGACACCGGCATCACCACCTGTTCTGACGACGCCAACAATAACCTGCCTTGCCCTGTGAGCGGTTATCCTAATCAAGATGCCCAATCAGGGCGCGATGTCAGCAAAAATAACAACGGCAACGGCCATGCCGGATTTGACTTCACTAAAATCAGCAGTACCGGCACGACTTTAACGGCAACCGCTACGAGCTGGAGCTGCATCAAAGACAATGTGACAGGGTTGATGTGGGAAGTGAAAACCGATGACAACGGCTTGCATGATAAAGACTGGCGTTATAGTTGGTATGAGCCCGACAATACCAAAAACGGTGGTTTTGCGGGCTATCAATATTACGGCACTTGCGGCAATGCCGGTGCCTGTGATACCGATACTTATATCAAAGCCGTAAATACGGCGGGTTGGTGTGGCTATAAGGATTGGCGAATACCTGGAGAAGCCGAATTACATTCCATTGTTGATTACAGTCGTAATAATCCGGCCATTGACACAACTTACTTTCCAAACACGGTAAGCACTTGGTTTTGGTCGTCTTCTTCCTATTCCAATTTCGGCAGCCTATACGCATGGTTCGTACATTTTAATGGTGGTTACGATAATCACATCGATAAGAGCCACAGCTATGCAGTTCGACTGGTACGCCAAGATTAGGATGAGCATGAAATCTCCCCTTTGAAAATTAACCTAATGGTAGTGACGCCGGCGTGTGAACGATGGCGAATTCACTCTTTAATTTTTGTCATCCTTGAGGATATATTATGAAAAGGCTTAAGCTAACCCTCTATTTTTGTTTATTAATCAACATTGATTTAAGTTTTGCCCAAAGCTGTAATCCCAATACGATTGCCGATGCGCCCGCCGGCCGTTATCTCATGAATGCGAATGGCACGGCGGTAGATAAAAAAACCGGTTTAACATGGATGCGTTGCGCCTTGGGACAAACATGGAAAAACGCCGGCTGCACCGGTTTTGCGCAAAGTTACACTTGGCAAGGCGCATTACAAGCCGCCGAAGACAACGTATTCGCCGGGTTAAACGATTGGCGTTTGCCTAATCAAAAAGAATTACAATCGTTAGCCGAATACCATTGTTATAGTCCGGCAATAAATCTAAAGGCGTTTCCCAATGCCACTAGCGGTTGGTATTGGTCGTCCTCGCCTTACGCTACGATGATTGACCATGCCTGGGTCGTGAACTTCCTTAGCGGTAACGACGACAACGACAATAAGAGTAACGGCCTTGCTGTTCGGCTTGTGCGCGGGAAGCCGTGATATTAATTTTCAGAAACTTATCTTGCCAAAAACGAACTCCCTATAAGGAAAATACCGGGCACTGTACTACCGACTGTTTTCCTAGGAAAGGATAATCGAGTGAAACCTTATCGTGACTTTCCTCAACAAAATCAACAAAGAGTCGTTCGTTACCAATACCACGGCATTTTTAATTAACAACCTTATTTTGGCGGTGTTAGGCCTCACCATTATTCCTGATCGCTCAGCAATTTGCCTGCTGTAGGTTATTAGGCGGTTTAGAGAATGGCCCGATTAAATGCTGCCAACTTTTGAAAGTACTATTTAAATAAGGTATAAAGTAGCTTTCAGCATAGCGGATGGCAGCTTTTATCAATACTCCAAAACTGGGTACATTCTTACAGCTTAGCATTGGTCCCGCATAAGCAATTTTAACGATTTGTCCTCTTACTGCTTGTGCTATTACTTTATTTAATCGGCGAGCAATGCTAAAGTAAATGTTTATTAAAACACTTGGTATTTATTTTTGTTGCCGGCTGTTTACACCATAACCTTTCAACAACTTTATTTAGGAGAATCCCATGGCTTTTGAACTTCCTGCTTTACCTTATGCTAAAGATGCATTAGCGCCCCATATTTCTGCGGAAACCTTAGAATTTCATTACGGCAAGCATCATCAGACCTATGTAACAAACTTGAATAATCTGGTTCCCGGAACTGAACTTGAAGGTTTATCATTGGAAGAAATTATCATGAAATCTTCCGGCGGCATTTTCAATAATGCGGCGCAAGTCTGGAATCACACCTTCTATTGGAATAGCTTAGCGCCGAATGCCGGTGGCGAACCTGCCGGTGCTTTAGCCGATGCTATCAACGCCACTTTCGGTTCATTTGCAAAATTTAAAGAAGAATTTACCAAATGTGCGGTCACCACTTTTGGTTCAGGCTGGGCGTGGTTGGTACAAAACGCCGACGGCAGCTTGGCGCTGGTTAGCACCAGTAATGCAGGTTGCCCGTTAACCACCGGTCAAAAGCCTTTGTTGACTTGCGATGTCTGGGAACACGCTTATTACATTGACTACCGCAATGCGCGTCCTGCTTATCTGGAAGCATTCTGGGCTCTGGTTAACTGGGATTTTGCTGCAAAAAACTTTTCAGCATAATTTTTAAGTAGTATAAAAAGCCTTCTGCATCTGCCGATGCAGAAGGCTTTTTTATGGGAGGTACTAAAAATGGCTACAGTTTTAATTACCGGCGCTAATCGCGGTTTGGGTCTGGAGTTTTGCCGCCAATACGCCGAACAGGGCTGGCATGTCATCGCCTGCTCCCGTAATCCCGATGATGCGTTTGACCTCAATAATATCGCCGGTCACCCTAATATCCAGCTGGAAACGCTGGATGTTGCAAAATTTGAACAAATTGATGCGCTGTCCAGAAAATTAGCGGACCAGCCGATTGATATTTTGATAAATAATGCCGGCATTTACGCGGATCACAGAAGTAACGGTTTCGGCCACCTTGATTATCAGGCCTGGACCCACTCACTGTTAATCAACACGCAAGCACCGGTCAAAATGGCCGAAGCTTTTTTAGCGCAAATTAAAAACGGCGATAAAAAATTGGTTGTGGCAATCAGCAGCTTGATGGGCAGCATGGCCGATAACGAAGGTGGCGGCAGTATTTTTTACCGTTCAAGCAAGGCAGCGCTGAATGCTGCAATGAAGAGTCTGGCCATAGATCTTAAAAATCAATCTGTCGGTGTACTTATTTTTCATCCCGGCTGGGTCAAAACCGACATGGGCGGGCCTAATGCATTAATTAATGCCGATCAAAGCATTAGCGGAATGTGTGCTTTAATAGATAACTTTTCATTAGATCAATCCGGCAGTTTCGTCAAATATGACGGAACGCCAATGCCATGGTGAATTATTATGATTAAAAAAATATTGATTTTATCGGCCATATTACAAGGTACGGCTTATGCCGAGACTTTAATACCTGAAGAGATTAAAGCGCCTGCCGGCTATCGTCCTGTTCTAACGGTACATGCGAAAGGCGATCAGATTTACCAATGCTCAATCAATAAAGGCGAGTATTCATGGGAAACTCAAGCGCCCGATGCCAAGTTGTTCGATGCGCAGGGTAATATCGTCGGAAATCACACTGCCGGCCCGCTGTGGGAATACAAAGAGGGTAGCCGCGTGGTCGGACGGGTAGTCAAGAAAATCGATATAGCACCCGGCTCGGCTATCTCTTGGTTGCTTGTTGAAGTGGTATCCCATAAAGGTGACGGCTTGTTTTCGAACGTCAGCTTTATTAACCGGATTAATACCCGCGGCGGCCTGCCGCCTTCATCGGTATGTAACGCCAATCATTTGGGCAGTGAAAAGCGCGTTGCTTATACGGCGGATTATGTTTTTTGCGGAAAATAAGAGTCGATAATGGAACACGGATCAGACGGATTTAAACGGATTTTTTTACCCGTGTTTATCTGTCAAATCCGCGTTATCCGTGTGCCGTTTTTCTAATTGCTGAGCTGTAATTCCCTAAGCGTCATCAACGCATAAACCGATTCCAAATGTGGCGCTGCTATGCCTAAGCGCTGAGCGGCGCGCAATGCATTGCCCAGAATGACCTCGGTCTCCATCGGCTGGCCGTTTTCATAATCCAGCAACATGCTGGTTTTATAAGGCGGCATGGCGTAGGTATTTTCGATGTTGATGTTAACGCTATTGTCGGACAGCGGATGTCCGCAGGCCGCGGCAATATCGCAAACTTCCTGCATGATGCTGCGCACGAAAGCTTCCTGATTTTGCAGAATGTCGAGCGTCAGCAAGCCTCCTGACAATACCGATAACGGATTAAACGGCGCGTTCCAAACGCATTTTTGCCAGCGTCCGGTCACAATGTTTTCGCTTGCGTTGCACTTAATGCCTGATTGATTAAAGAGTTCGCAAAGCTGTGCGGTTTTACTACTGATGCCGTTCGGCAGATTGCCTAAAACCAGACGGCCGTAAGCCAGATGCAATATCTCGCCGGGGCCTACCCGATTGCTGCAAATAAACGCCAGACCGCTGATAATTTCATTCTCGGGGAAAGCATCCAGCATTTCCTGTTCGATTTCCACACCATTCTGGATAAAGACTATTGCCGTATTTTCGGCAACAGCGGGCTGTATCAGGGCAGCTCGATCCAGCGTCGGAATGACCTTGGTACAGAGTAAAATATAGTCCGCAGTTCCTTCAAAATCCGCAGCATTGTTTAAAACTTGCGCAGGAGTAAAGTTCCACCGGCCTAAAGGCTGACTATCGATGATAAAACCGTGTTGCTTTACCTGCGCATAATCGGAGCGGCAGACTACCGACACTTCCGCGCCGGCCTTCGCCAGCAGCGAACCGTAAAAAGCGCCGACGGCCCCTGCCCCAATGACGAGTACTTTAATCATGGCCTTGTTGGTCCAGAATCTGTTTTAAAAAAGGGATGGTTAATTTGCGTTTGGCGGCCAATGAGGCCTTATCCAGCTTTTCCAGTAAAGCCCACAAAGAGGCCAAATCCCTGTCGTAATGCGCCAACAGGAAACGTCCGGCTTGCGGGGCGATTTCAAAACCCATTTGATCGGCTTTAAAAATTAATGCGGTAATACGGTCACTGTCGGTTAAGGGCTGTATTTTTAAGGTCAAGCCCCAGTTAAGACGAGTTCTTAGATCAGGCAATTGAATGGCAATATCGTTAGGCGCAGAATTTGCCGATAAGATCAGTTTATGGCCGCAGTCACGATGCCGATTAAAAAAATTAAAAAAAGCCAGCTCCCAAGCCCCGTTACCGGCTATGCACTCGATGTTGTCGAAGCAAACCACATCATATTCATCAAGCCCGTTCAGCAGTGAAGGATTCGGCAATCCGGCATTCGATAAATCAAAATAAAACGAACTAAGATTTTGCTTCTGCGCTTGGTGACAGCAAGCTTGTAACAGATGGCTTTTGCCCAGGCCCGATTTGCCCCACAGGAAAATTTGCTGTTCACCCTGACCCGCGATGCACCGTTGTAAGTGAGTCACGATTTCCCGATTGGCGCCGGGAAAAAAATCATTAAAGGTTTGATTGGCCCTGAATTCAAAATGTAATGGAAGTTGCTCGGCCATTGTCAGTTTTGTTTTCCCGCAAAGCGGACATAAAATGCGCTGCCGAAAAAAAGCATCAGGCTCAGCATAATTTCAAGTGCTGCATACAGGCGTTCGTCGGCGTTGACGTAAGCTTCGGCAGTGCCGTGGAGAAAATAAATCAGGCTGATATAAGCCGCCCATGCGCAACTTCTAGGATTGCGATCCAGCAAGCCGCGCATCGGCAGCAACAGCGGCGTAACGACGATTAATAAAACCAACGCCACCGGAAAATGAGTGGACGGTACGAGCACGGTGTTCCAAAGCATCAGCAAGACGAACAGCCCGAAAAAACCGCTCAGAGCAGTAATATAGAAGTAAATCGGTTTTATGTTCATCAATGTTGTTTCAGACAAAGCGCGGTTTCAGCAATGCGCACGCCCAAGGCTTTGCACAAGATTTTTTCATGGCCGCTTAATCCTGCGTGACTTGCCGATACATGACTGGGGCCGTAAGGGGTGCCGCCTGACGTGGTTTCACGCAAGGCATGTTCGGTGCTGGGCAAGCCCACGATCAGCATGCCGTGATGCAGCAGCGGTAACATCATCGATAGCAGAGTCGTTTCCTGTCCGCTGTGCATGCTGCCGGTTGAGGTAAATACCCCGGCGGGTTTGCCGGACAGCGCGCCTGAAAACCAGATTTCGGTGGTGCTGTCGATAAAATATTTCAGCGGCGCGGCCATATTGCCAAAATGAGTCGGGCTGCCCAGAGCCAAGCCGTCGCAGGATTTTAAGTCGTCAATGGTAACGTAAAGCGCACCGTGGGCAGGAATGCGCTCTGCCGTTTTTTCGCAGACGGTTGAAATATCGGGGACGGTTCTGAGTACCGCTTCCGCACCGTCAACCGATGCCACGCCGCGAGCGATATGGTTAGCCATGTCTGCGGTTGCGCCATTGCGGGAGAAATACAGAATCAAGATTTTTGCCATAAACCGAGCAACTAAAGAATAGCCAGCACAGCTTCCGGCGGTCGGCCTATCGCCGCCTTGCCGTTGGCGATAACAATAGGCCGTTCAATTAAAATAGGATTATTGACCATGCCTGCTATCAGCGTTTGCCGATCCAGCGCTACGTCATCCAGGCCGTTGGCTTTATATTCGGCTTCTTTCTTACGCATTAACTCGCGAGGCTCCATGCCCAATTTGTGCAGAATGTCATCCAGTTCCTCAGCGCTGGGAGGCGTTTTAAGATATTCAATAACCTCCGGCTCGATGCCCTGCTCTTTTAATAACTGCAAGGTTTGACGCGATTTGCCGCAACGCGGATTGTGATGGATTTTTACGCTCATGGTTCGCGCGCTCATTGAAATAAAAAAGGCTATGATAGCATTTTTGTTACTTTCAGCAGATGCTGAGTTTAAAGCAGAACTCGGATGACAGGGATTAAACCGATTTGCTTCTCCACGAAGGCACGAAGAGAACAGAAGCTTCGTGTCCTTCGTGCCTCGGTAACGACTCAGGGCTGATTTTATAATGGAATACGGATGCCATAAGTTTTTTCAGAGTGACTGCTCCACACTCTAATGAGTATGCAAGTGCATAGAAGAGCCGCTTTCAGGAACGGAAACAATCGCCGTTTTGACAGACACGCCATAGTGATAAACCATCAAGCCGCCTAAATCAGCGCCTAATGCCATCAGGGCACAGAGCAATCCCGCTAACACCAGAAAAAAGCCGTTAGCTCCGCCCTGAATGATGCCACCGGCTTTGATGCGCCAAAGCGACAATAAAGTCGCCAAAGAAAGCACGGATACACCGAAATGTTCATGCCGTTCCATGATGGCATGAACCTCCTCACTATGCGCTACAGTACTTGCGGCAATAAATCCGGCCGTAACCGTAAAAACAGCAGCGACAGTACCCAAATACAGCAGCCAGCCGGCGACATTACGCCAGTGTTGTTTTTTAGCCAGCGTACCGACCAGATCCAAAACAAAAAAAGCCGATAAAAACGCGATAGGAAAATGCACCAGCAAAGGATGAATATTCTCCATGCCGGAAATACCGGGCATTAATATTGAAAAAATACCGGTCGAATCATGCGTTGAGAGCTCTTCAAAAAAAGCCAGCAGGCTGGTAACACTATCAACAATCCCGCCACCGTGATCGGCTCCGCCGTGAATTTGAAAAGACAAAAAGTTATTCATATCAACCATCATTATTGTTTATAAAAAAGATAATCTACCCGATATTCAGGCAATTGCAAATAGCTCGTGTTTGAAGAAAAACCAGCTTCGGGCAAAACCGCTATTGCCCGGATTGTTGGATCAGCAACACTGTTTTGTCCAAAGCCGCCAGCGCATTTTTAATGATGGCATTGCCCTTAGCCTCATGCGTTGCGGCTTCGACAATCAAGCGTGAACTGGCGCATAAACGCAAGGCGCTTACCGCTATGCCGTTACGGGTGCCGCAAACAACAGGCTGCCCAAGTTGGCAGCGTATTGATAACGGCTGTCTGGCCCCATCTATGGAAATCAGCTCAGGAGGCGGAGTAATTACCGGGGCAATCTTGTTGTTGGCTTGATCGAGTTTGGTCGGCAGTTGTTGATAGACACGCAGAGTTTGTTCGCGAGTTAACGGCATTCGTCCGGCCGGCTGAGGCGCATAAAGCAGGAAAGGAAAGATGGTCTGCTGATGATCCCAGCTACTTGCCTCTATTAACGGGCGACGGTCAAGCTGAGGTACGGGTAATGGTTCGAAGTGAGGGTCGGATAGCAGACGTTGCCGAATCGCCTTTGCAAAAGCGGCTAGAAACTCTATCGCAGCCGTTAGCGGTACGGCGCGAAATCTGCGCAGTTCTTCCAAGGCCGCTTCGCAACGTAGCAGCAAGCCAAAATTAGCGCCATGATCCGCATGCTCTGCCCCAGTCCAATAGGGCGGCCAATTTGCACGGGATGAACAAGACAGCAAACTGCGTGGAAATGCACGTTTTTGGAGCCGCTTCGCTACTATTGACGGCAGCAATAATGCGGCCGAAAAAGACGGCGCACTCAGGAATTTCGATCCGGTCAGAGCGACCATAAAGCCCTGTTCCAGATAGGCGCGCAAAGTCGGTATTGCGATACGAAACTGACAGGCATCGACCAGTACTTCAACATTATTGGGGAAGCGACGGTGTAACGCGATGACGCAGCCCGGACTCGGCGCAATTAAGCCGGTTTTGGACTGATCGACAAGAATCAGCAAGACACGGCGATGCGATGCAACGGCTTTACTGACCAGAATTTCAACTTCGGCATCGATTGCCGCTGCTGGTCTGGGCGTCCCATCATCCAGCCGGATAGCTACTTGCGCAACTTCACCGGTGCTGCTGTCGATGCCGGAATAACCCGCTAAGGCTGAAAACACCCCGCTTCCGGTTTCATTGGCTTCCACCATAATGACCAGTGCCGGTGCTCCACTACCGGTATATCGGGCGGCAATGGCATGGATGTCGGTACCCGACGGAGAGAATACAAGCTCTAGCCCGGTGACGTCGGATAACTCGCATAATTGCAGCCATTCCGAACGAATCCGCTGCATTTCCAGAGCATAAACGGCTGTGTGCGGCTCGGTGACGATGGCTTCCAGTAAGGTTTGCCGCAGCCGGTTGGCAACGGTAAAACCTTCCGTGGAAATAACGGATGCCGTCGAAGAACCGAATGCCAATAGCTGAGGGTCGGGGAGCGGCCGGCAGCCGTATTTATTCAGCCCGCTGACCGGATCCAGTGCGAGACGCGCGTCGCCGCCCATAATCAGGAGTTGTTCGGTGGATGGCAGGCTGTTACATGCTTGAGATTGGTTTAGCACAATGTTTTAAACACTGCCACGCTGCATTGCATTGATCAGCATCCGGCGAAAGGCGCTGAATACTTTGTCCATCTGCGGCTGTTTATAGGGAAATACATCGACCGGGTCGATGGCGTGGATAATCATACAGCTGTCAACTTCAAAAATCAGCAATTTGCCGTCAGCGGTCTCGCCGCAATCGATGCCCAGATAATCCAAGCCAACCCGTTCATTGATAGCGCGAAAAGCTTCGGCATGCCTGCAGGAAAAATGGCTATCGAAATCGAGCATAAAACGTTCTTCTTCAGCGCGTTTTTCGGCACTTTCGGCCATGCCGGCATTCAGGTAATGGATCATCCAGTGCTCGGAAATGCCAACATGGCAAACAAAGGGTTTTCCTTCAATCAGTACGATACGGTATTTCCGGAACAAACCATCCTGCCCGCGATAGTCAATAAAACGAGATAGATAAAACTCATTATCGGGCATGTTTTGCAGATAGTTAAACAGTGCATCCGAATCTTCTATTTTGTCCAAGTCTTTCCCTGCGTGGGAATCGACCGGACGGATAATGATCGGGAACTCGCCGCCGGCAAGAATATCGGTAAGCGAAAGTTCTTTATCAGCGACTTGCTGCAGGATTTGCCGGGTTAAGCGTATCGTGATCGGCATGTCCACTCCCGGAGCGGATTTTAATAAAGCACAAGCCTCATTGCGCGACATCAAGGCAATACGCTCCGGCCTGTTCAACACCGGGCGCGACCATGATGCAATAGCCGTATTGATCTGTTTTAGCAGCGGCATATTTTGATCGGATTGGGCAACGGCAACGAACAGCACATCGTGTTTCGGCAGCTTAGCCGATAAAGGCAAGTCCTGAGTTACATAGACTATATCGAGGGCGACATCGGAGTTTTCCAACAGGAATTCCAGTGGCGTATTGGCCATTAAATCGCCCGCACCCATAATCGCAAGCAAGCGGATATTAATTTTGCCGGTCGCCGTGGGCGGGGAATATATTTGCTGTGTTTGGATAGCCTGAGCCTGCATGGTCAAAGCTAAGTCGCGATTGCCCCTAAGTTGCAAAATAGTGGTTAAATCCATCAGCGCATGACCGCCGGTCTCGGTTTCGGCACGTTGAATTAATTGCGTACCCAAGGGCGCGAGATCGCAGCCGGAATAAGCCATTCGCATCAGCTTTGCCAAGCCGATCAACGGTTTGTTACGTTTTTTAATATGCATTAGTTTTCCCTAAGATTGGGTATTTTTTAGCGCACAGTCGCCTAAGGCGAGTGTAGCGTTGAGCAAGGCATCAATGTCACTTGTGGTGGTGCGGTGATTGACAATAGCGGCTCGTATGGCTAATTGCCCATTGATCGTAGTCGTTGATGGGGCGGCAACACCGGATTCTTGCAGTGCCGCCACCAGATCCGCATTGACCCGGTTGGCATCCGGGCTGCGATAACGGAAGCAAACAATATTCAGCGCCACGGGCGCGAGTAACTCCAGCCGCGGTTCGGCTTCGATACGCCGCTTCATATATTGAGCCAGTGCGCAGGTATTTGAAATAACTTGGCCTAGTTTTTCCGCTCCATAAACTTTTATGGTAAACCATGTTTTGAGCGCCCTGAAACCGCGCGACAAATCCGGACCGAAATCGCACGGCCACGGCGAACCGGCCGCCATGCCCCGCGATTCGCGTTTCAGATAGGCAGCGGACGAAGCAAAAGCGTTATGGTGCAGCTCGCCGTCTCGGACTAAGATGAATCCGGCATCATAAGGAACCTGTCCCCATTTGTGAAAATCAAAAGCAATGGAATCGGCACGCTCGATGCCTTGCAGACGCGGCGCAAGATCAGGCGCCAGCATGGCCAGCGCGCCGTAAGCGCCATCGACATGAAACCAGATATTCCGGCGTTGGCAAAGCTCGGCGATAGCCTGAAGATTATCAATGGCGCCGACACCTACGCTACCTACGGTTCCGGCAATAAAAAACGGCGTCATACCGTTTTTTATGTCCTCGACAACAGCAAGCTCAAGTGCCGCAATATCCATTTGGTGCTGTTCATCGATAGCGATCATACGCAGTGCATCGCTACCGAAACCGGCAATATCCATAGCTTGGACAACGCTGATATGAGCGCCGGCGGAGGTATAGGCAATCAATTGCCGCTTACTCGATGTAAGGCCCTTATGACGCACATCGGTGCCTAACAGACTGGTTCGCGCAATCAATACACCAAGTAGGTTGGCCATCGAGGTTCCGGTCACAAACAGTCCGCTGGCGGTTTCCGGGAAATTAAATAATTTCCTAACCCACTGCACTACCTGACGTTCTATTTCGATCGGTGCCTGATCGCGTCCGCCGAGATTGGCATTAAGCCCGGCTGCCAACATCTCCGCCAGCATGCCGACGGGAGTTCCTCCGCCATGAACCCAACCCATAAAACCGGGATGGACGTTACCTAAAGCATAGGGAAGCACATCTTTCATGAATAGTTGATGCGCTGTTGCGAGATCAGACGGTTCGTTTTCTAAAGCTTGCTGAAATGAATGCCGCACCTCCTCGGGCATAGGTTGCCAGACCGGCTGATCGCGCAACTGTTCAAGATAATCGATCATGTCATCCAGCATTCGATGGCCTTGTAAGCGAAAGGCATTCCAATCGGATGGGTCCAGTGTATCTTCAGAGGTTTCCAGCATAGTTATTGGATTGAAACCGGCGTCGGTTTAGTGAGGAAGCGGCAAAGCAATAGCCTTTTAAAAAACTAAGGAATTTTTACCACAAAAGGCGGCACGATGCGGATAGAGTTCCCAAGTAGGCGTAGGCAACGCATGAAAATTTCATTTAGTCAGCTGGGACTCAATATAAGGCCTGAACGCAGATCTTAGATCGCGAATTTTTTGGCTGGCGCAGAGTTCAGTGCCTAAAGAGGATTCCCGGCAACGGATATCGAGAAAGAGTTGCTGTTTTCTGTTTTCATCTTCTATTTTTGAGACCGACAAACTCAAATCGCTGTCGGTTGCAGGCGCACGGCCCATAATCAATTTGTCGGTATCGGTATCAATAGGCGTTGTGGCATGAGCTCTGATAAAGTCATGTGCGCTGGACCAAGCCTTGGTACAAAGTGCATCGGTCTCACAGGCATACAGGCCAATCTGATCGGCAGTTTTATTTTCGGCAATTTTGTCAGACGCTTTCGATGGATCGGTATTTTCCTGAGTTAAAAATTTAAAACGCTCAATATCGGCTTCAAATTCGGCCTTGGCTCGATTTTTCTTTTCGATCTGTTTGTTAATTTCAGCATAAGCGACTTGTATCTGGGCTTCTGTTTGTTTGATTTCGTCGAGCAAGCTTTGTGGGATTTTTTTGCCGTTACGTTCGAGTTCCGCAGCTTTCTTTTGTTGCGTTTCCAATTGATTTTCCACGCGTTTTAAATTGCCCTGAGCCACATTCCGCTGTGCATCCAAGGACTGCATGGTTGCGTACAGGCTCGCTTCCATATCCTTCAGATTGCGGAAAGTGCTGAGCAACACTTTATCATTAGCCGCTTGCTGGGCGATGATCTTTTCCTGAGCCTTTTTCAAGGCATTCAACCGATTATCCATCGCCTGCTGTTCTTTTGTTTTTGCCTGTTCGGTGACCTCAAGAACCCGTCCTTTTTCGTTTAGCGATTCCCGGCGATATTGAGAATGTTCCGGCGGCACTTGATCGGAGAAAATAGTTTCGCCGTTCTCATCCACCCACCGATACATCTTTTTCGCAAACACCGCCTGGCTAGTGCATAAATAAAGGAAACAGGCTAAAAAAATACCGATTGAAAGAGTACGTGTTTGCATGACTGATTAACTGGTTTTTTCCGGGAAAGATGAATTATATTGCAAAGACAGCGGATATGAAATTTTATGACTTATAGCTTTTCAGAAATTAAAGTTCCGAATTTTAGCAATTTCACAGATAACATCTCTTAAAGGGAAGTTATCTGTATTAATCGAAGATGGAAATTATTTATCTGAAAGTCTATAGTTACAAAGAAATATCGAATTGCAGGGAGTCCGGCAGGGCTGGAAGCTTTTTCGGCGAGGTAATGGCGATACGTTTTTCCCGCCCCGATTCTCCTGAAATGAGCTTGCAGGCCGATTTGCTGACCGCAAACTCATTGGCTATAAAACCAATCAGATGCTGGTTGGCTTTACCGTCAATCGGCGCGGCCTTAATTCTCAGCTTCAACCTTTCGCCGTGCAGTCCCGCCCATTCATCCTTGCTGGCTTTGGGTTGAATATGGAGATTCAAAGTCAAAATCCCCTGTTCCCACTGATACCAGTTCAACCGATCAAACTGGCTAATTGATGTAACGGCGGCAGTAGGACCATTTTTGCCAGCTGCAAAAGCATTAACGCGGCCAAAGGCGACAAGTCTATGCCGCCCAGGTCGGGAATGAGTTTGCGACAGAGGCCTAGCACAGGCTCGGTCAGGCTATACAAAATAGACGATGCAGCATTAAACGTTCCGGGATTCATCCAACTGAGGATGGCTCTGGCAAATACAGCATAGATGAAGATATTGATCAGCAACGAAACCAGCTGAGTCAGCGATAAAATAGTCAATGCACCGATACTGATGGCGACACCTTTCAGCAGCAGTATCGAAAAATCAGCCAACATTTGCAAGGCAAATACCAACACCACCGAGGAGGTGTCAATCTTTCCGATAGACGGCACAAAGCGGCGCAACAACTTTAACGGTGGGTGCGTCGCCTTGACCAGAAACTGGGAAATAGGGTTGTAAAAATCGGCGCCGCACCATTGCAATAAAAAACGCAACAACACCGCCAGAATATAGAGCGAAAACAGCGAGTCGATGATAAAAATAGCCGGGTCGGTCATGTAACTGGAATCCATTATGAATTCTCCATTTGTTTAGACATTTCAATAGAGCGGTCTCGTGCCGCATGTAATGCTTTTGCAACCAATTCGATAAAACCGCCTTGCTCAAAAGTCTCTATAGCTTGCTGCGTAGTGCCGCCGGGAGAAGTCACGCGCTTGCGTAACTGCTCCGGCGATTCGGCTGACTCCAGCGCTATTTTAGCCGCACCTAATGCTGTTTGTTGTACCAGTAATCGGGCGGTCTCTTGGCTCAAGCCCAATTCCACAGCGGCTTTTTCCATCGCCTCCATCAGCAGGAAATAATAGGCGGGGCCGCTACCGGAAACAGCGGTAACCGCATCCAATTCAGCTTCATCTTCAACCCAGAGTGCAATACCGACCGAACGTAAAATATTTTCCGCCAGATCGCATTGCTCTGCCGTTACCTTGTCATTGGCATGCAATGCAGTAGCGCCGGTCAACACCAACGCCGGAGTGTTGGGCATACAACGCACTATGGCAGTATCAACACCTAACCAACGGCTCAAACTAGCCTGGTTAATGCCCGCAGCGATGGATACCACCAAGGATTTTTTTTGCTGAATCAGCGCGGAGACACTTTGCGCCACTGCACTCAGCGTCTGCGGTTTAACCGCCAAAACCACGACATCAACTGCATTGATGACGTCATCATTGTTTGCCGATGTGTTAACGTTTAGCTGTTTAGCCAGATTGTTTAGCGTATCAGGGTTAATATCCGACACCCAAATCTGTTCAGGAGCATGGCCGCTGGCAATCAATCCGCTGATCAAGCTGGACGCCATATTGCCGCCGCCGATAAAACCTATCTTGTTTGTTTTCATGATTGTTAATGTATTTGTTGAGTTGAAAGTATTTTACCCTATATGCATAGGTATCTACACAAGTCATCTCGGCAGAGATATGGCTTGCATAGATACCTATGCATATATAAGGTCAGTGTAATAAATCACAAGGCTTTTCATCTAACAAGTTGTGCTACAGTACAGGCATCAAACGATAAACAGAACTTATGATTGAAACCATCTATATAGAAGAAGCTATCCTGCAACACCCGCGTGTTTTGGATATAGTGGCGCGATTTCCGCAAGCCGGGAAAATAACCTGCGGCCGTTACGGCGAAGTATTTAATCCCAAAGCGCAAAATTTTCGCCTGCAAAAGCAGCAACCCGCCCTGATACTGGCGGAAAAATATAAGAATTTTGCACTACCCGCCCCTATAGGGTACGGCATCGGGGCAACAAGGAATTACTATTTTTCCCACATGCTCAATTGCCTGTACGACTGCCGATACTGTTTTTTACAGGGTATGTACCAGTCGGCCAATTATGTGCTGTTTGTCAATTACGAGGATTTCCAGCAAGACATCCGGCAACTGTGCTTTGAGTTGCCGAACGAAAACCTGCATTTTTTTTCCGGCTACGATTGCGACAGCCTGGCTTTGGAGCCGGTAACCGGTTTTGCCGAACAGTTCTTGCCGTTTTTTGCAACGCTGCCCAATGCCTGGCTGGAATTAAGAACCAAAAGCACCCAAGTCAGGAGCCTGTTAAATCGGGAGCCGCTACCCCGCTGTATCGTGGCGTTCAGCCTGTCGCCTGATCAAATAGCCGAAAAAATCGAAGCCAAAGCGCCGCCGGTTGAGCGCCGTCTGGATGCGCTGTGCAAAGTGCAGGAACAGGGCTGGCAAATCGGGCTGCGTTTCGATCCACTGATTTATCAAGTCGGCTACCAGCAGCAGTACAGTGAATTATTCGATCAGGTTTTTTCCCGTATCGATTTAAAACGACTGCATTCAGTCAGCCTTGGTGCGTTCAGACTGCCGGAGAGTTTTTTTAAAAAAGTGCACAAACTTTACCCGGAAGAAATACTCTTTGCCGGCCCCTTGACCACTCAGAGGATCGGTCACCAGCAAGGGATGGTTTCCTATAATCAGGAACTAGAGCTAGAGATGATGCACTACTGTACCGAACAAATCTTAAACTACATTCCCGCCGTAAATTTTTTCCCATGCACACCATAAAACGCACCGTTCTGGTAACCGGAGCCAGTTCCGGCATAGGCCGTGCCATAGCCAGAAAGCTATTGCAACAAGGGCATCATGTAATCGGTGTGTCCAGAGATAGCGGCAGGTTTATCCGGCAAATGGATAACTTCACCGCCGTACAACTGGATTTAAGCCGGTTAAATGATATACCGCAAAAAATCCGCAAACTAGAGCAAGCGTTCCCCCAAATCGATGCGGTAATCCTTTGTGCAGGGCGGGGGCAATTCGGCTCGTTGGAAGAATTTTCCTATGGACAAATTGAAGCCCTAATGACCATAAATTTTACCGGTCAAGCCTTTTTGGTTCGAGCGTTACTGCCTGCATTAAAACGCAAGGACCACAGTGATTTAATTTTTATCGGTTCTGAAGCCGCATTAAAAGGCAGCCGCAAAGGTGCGATGTACTGCGCCGCTAAGTTTGCAGTGCGCGGCTTCAGTCAGGCCTTACGCGAAGAGTGCGGCAAAAGCAATGTGCGGGTTTGCCTGATTAATCCCGGCATGGTCAAAACCTCATTCTTTGAACAACTGTCTTTTGCACCGGGAGATGATCAAAGCAATTTTATAGAGCCGGAAGATGTCGCCGAAGCCGTATCCTACGTGCTTAATTCTCGAACACAGATAGTGATCGATGAAATCAACCTAAGTCCTTTGAACAAGGTTGTGAAGTTTAAAAGACCATGATTAAAATGGATCGGGGCGTGAAACGGGATTGCCCCCGCCCAAGGGCATAAGTATCTACACAACTTTTTACATTACAAATACAATGAGTTATAAGCCGGCTTGGCTCCCTCTCCTGCTGGAGCGGGGTGAGGAGAATAAAATCAACTGCTTCAGGAGTTACGCATTGACAGAAATAACCACTATAAAATCAATAGGTTATTGACTGGAGGCCGACAATATTATTATCCGCTAACACATTGATTTCAAATATAAATAATTTGTCAATGCGTAACTCCTATGCTTATATTTTTCTCATCCCAACCTTTTCTCTCAAGAAAGAAGGAGCGGACACTTGTGCAGATACCTATGGCCCAAGGGTAAGTTTAAAAAAAGTGTGGCGAGAGTATATTGCGGTAAATTGATGGGGGTCATCAGCATCTGTTTACCAGAGGTACCGCTATGTCTCGCCATCCGGGACTATACCACCGGATCAACACGGTTGTCATGCGATTCCACTCAGCAGGGCAGGGCAATCGCATTAAAACACTATTGACATTATAGTTGGAATAGTGGTTTTAAAGGATCTTTGCTAAACATCATGGAACTTAATCCTACAGCCTCAATAATTGAACACTTCTCGACCATCCCCGCCGCACATGGAGCGACGGAAGCGGCACAAGCTGAGTGATATTTTCTTTATCATCTACGGATCAAGACAGCCGACTGGTAGTAGAAAATCATGTGACGCAACCGCCCAACGATAAACAGGAAATCAAGCCTGCTTTGGCTATGCTGGATGCATTATCGGATAAACTTGAGCACGTCCGTCCGGCATCTAACGGCAGATACCAGAGTATTGCAGCGTAAAGTTATTCCACTGCTGGCTTGTGGCCAAGAAACACATCATCCCCGTCCGAAAGACTGCTTTACCGATGCTGGCGAGGCGCCGCACGCCGCCACGGCGGATGCGATGACAGGAATGCGCGGCTAAAGACAAGGCAATCTACGCCAAGTGCAAATCCACTGAAGTGGAACCAGTATTTGGAATCGTTAAGCAAGTGATGGGATTCCGGCAGTTTCTGTTGCGAGGGCTGAGGGTTGTGACTGGGGGAATGGACGCGGGTCAGTATTGGCTACAATTTGAAGCGGTTCCATGTATTGGCGAGACAGGCGTCCAAATGGAATCAGTGCGGAAATGGTGAAAAATACTCTATAAATGGATCATTCAAGGGCAACACGTCATTTTTTTGGCCTTTTCACAAAGAAAAGTGGCATATTCAATTTCTAAGTTAGACAAACTCCTAGCTATTTTACATGTCAGTTTTAATGCTCGATATCGTCATTAAATTTCTATAAGGTAGACTTTAGCCTTTATTCACGGCAAATTACAAGTTTGCCCCATGCCCCAATAAATTTAATGGGCATGTTGTTCGTAATAATAAAAATCAAGGTTTTTAGCTTGTTTTCAAAAAACCCTCGTTACCGCCTATTGGTAACGAGGGTCTCAATTCCTTAACTGACAAACAAAGGTTACATCAGTTAATTATTTCATTTAGATGAAAGACGGAATTAATGGAGCATCTACCATAACCATTTGACGGTTGCCAGCTTCATCAAAGAAGAATAACAAACCAGCAAAACGGCTGTCTGGATCATAGATCAAGTCAGCTAAACGGTAAACTTCCCAAGCAGCGTCAGAAGCAGTAACTTGCACAGTTCTTGAAGTACCTGGAGCGATTGGGCTGTTATCACTAACAGTCAAACCTTCTTCAGCCAACAAGTCATCTGGATAGCCTGTTTCATCAGTATGAACTTTAGGATCTAAGAAGCGAACACCAGCAGTGTTGAACTCACCCAAACGCACTGATGAATCACCATTATTAGTGATAGTCAATGTCATTTGCATAGCACGGCCTGGTACACGATAAGTTGCATCTTCAACTTTAACGTTAACAGTTTTTGCAGGCAATTCAATTGGCTTCATACCACGCAACAAACCAGCTTGCAATGGAGTTGTTACAGGATATGCTGCGTTTGTGCTGCTCATACCAAAAGCAACAACCGCAATAGTACCAACTGCAAAACCCAAAGCAACTTTCTTGTCAGCAGCAGTAATCAAAGAATCTGCTTTTCCTGCTTCGACAGCAAGATGACGTGGAACGAAAATTGGCTTACGAGCCCAATATCCCAACCAAGCCAAACCTAAAGCATACCAGAAAGCGTGCCAGAAGTAAGTGTTGCTCAGGTTATACGTTTCTAGGTTGATTGTATCACCTAACAACGTAGTAACTGGGTTAACAAATGATCCCATAGTACCAGTAACAGTTACCCATTTACCTGGACCGATGATTGGACCACCGCCTTTAACGTTCATCATAGTGTGTACGTGCCAGTCACCTGGACGACGTGCTTTCAACAATACTTTAAACTCATAAGTTTCACCCAGTTCCAGAGTAACTGAACGAGGAACCAATTGACCACCGATCCATGAACCTTGACGAATAAATACAGGTCCTGGAATACCGATGTTCAAGAATGAGATTTCTGGTTTATCAACAGTTTCAGGCCATCCCGCGAAAACGTGGAATTTACCAGAAATTGTCATTGTATCATTAACAGGCACTGTATCTTTTGACCAGTTCAAGTCAAACCAATGAATTGTACGCATACGCATAAATGCAGCTTGCGACTTTTCACCATGAGCAGATGCAGTTGGTGCGTAAAACATCGCTGCTGTAACAGTTACCAGCAGTGCGACAAAGGATAATTTAGCAACCTTGTCTTTTATTAATTTCATATATCCTCCTCTATAATAGAGAATCTATAGTTTTCAGAGTATCTA
>JAUGSS010000127.1:0-19991 GCA_044426515.1 Methylococcaceae bacterium
CAAGCGGGGGCTTGGCGTTCCCAGCCACCCACTTAAAACTGCCCCGGCTTATGTGGGTCGCCCATAGTTATAATCCCAATTTTATTTGCGCCTTTTTAACAGCGTTGTCTATTCCGGCTTTGGGTGTTTTTTGCAACAGACACAGCAATTCATGGGGTATCGATGACAGCTTATACTTTTCCTGAATATCGTATTTAATTTTGATTAGCAGACTTGCCGTCATTTCAGCGTCGGCTAGGGCGCGATGATATTCGCCGGTCGTGGGAAGTTTTAAATACCGTACCAGAGTGCCTAGCTTATGATCGGGAAAGTGCGGGTAAATACGGCGCGATAACAACATTGAGCAAGCAAACGGTTGGCGGCGTTTATAACCAATGCGCGCCCACTACGCATCAAGAAATTTAGTGTCGAAAGAACCGTTGTGCGCCAAAAGAGGACTATCGCCGATAAAATCGGCAAGCTCCCGCATTACCTGTTGGAAGGACGGCGCTTTACGAAGCATCGCATTCGATATGCCTGTTAATTGCTGGATATAGCCGGGAATTCCCACCCCGGCATTCATAAGGCTCTTGAATTTATCGATGACTTCATTGCCGTCAATAATAACAGCGGCAACCTCAGTGGCCCTGTCACCCATTTCCGGCGATAATCCGGTCGTTTCAAAGTCAATAATGACAATCTTGCTCATGATGTGTGGTACCTTTTTTTAAGCTAGTTTTTTTCAGGTTTCTCGTTCCCACGCTCCGGCGTCACTGCCATTAAGTTAGGCACATCGACACGCCGTAGGAGCGGGCCGTGCCCGCGACCTTTACACAATGATTGCAGACTTGTAGCGGCCTTATCGCGGGCACGGCCCGCTCCTACAACGCTTAACTTAATGGCAGTGACGCTCCGGCGTGGGAATGCCGTGGTAGACGCTCCAGCGTCCCGCAACGCTGGAGCGTTGCGGGCTGAATTCCCACGCCGGAGCGCTCGTCTTTATACATAAATGTTCAAGTACACCTCGTTCCCACGTGCTACGTGGGAATGCAGTACTGGACGCGCTGCGTCCCGTATACGCAGACGTTGCCCGTGACTCGCGGCGCAGCGCGCCTTGTCACGCGCATGAAATCGTTGAGCGGCTTGAAACCCTAGCGTTAGGGATGTCAAGCTGTTCAACGGCCGCCTTGGTGAAGTTAAATCCTGCGGGTCTCTGATCTTCCTTCTCGGCTCGCAAAGCTGGAGCTTTGCTCACTGGGTTGCCAAGCAGGAGTTTGGGAACCAGCGTAAAAAGAGATAATGTCATCTCGGAAGGGATTGCCGGAATCCAGAAGCCACGGATGGCAGGCTACGAACACCTCCCAGTATTCTGGATTTCGGCAATCTCTGCTGGAATGACGAATTAATGTCGGTGGGGTCTGAATAATTACCCAGCAGGGTACCAGCAGGAGCTTGGGAACCAGCATAAAACTACAAGTTACGGGAGGTTTCTATAGGAACTTCTATTTTATCCCGAGCGATACATTGACCACCTTTTATGATGTAACATTCAACAAAATGACTACCTTTATATTTGGTATGTTCTATTTTTTCTGCATAACCACCATCATTCGTTATTTCCCCCCTTAATTGATTTATCTTTTTTGCTTCTTCACCTTGATTTTTTATCTTCCATTTAACGGCATAAGGTTTAGGAATGTTTGTAGAAATAATAAATTTTAATTCTTTTCTTGCGTTCAAAAAAGACATATCTCTTAGCCAAGCTATTCTATGTCCATTCTGTTTTACTTCGCAATTAATTTTTAGAAAATATGCAGGATTTATATCTATTGAATAAAGGTCTTCTATATATTGCTCTGTTGGTGAGTAATTTGATGAGTTTATATTTAGTCTAAAATTCCCAGAACTTATCGTATTAAAATTACTGACGCTTTCTGCTTTATTTTCTTCTGGTAATAAAAAATCATCACCAAAAACTTTTTGCCATAACTTAGCGCTTTTTGAACTGTCCTTTTCATCATAAGCAGACTTTGACTTTATATATAGTTTATTAAATTCTTCATTAAAAATATCGATTCTTTCATTACGGTAAACAGAAAATAAATCCGAATAATTATCAACAGGATTGGAAAGTGGGGGATGATAAAATAAATAGCTATTTATGTTTTCTATCGTTTTAAAAAACATTTCTTCATCATCATTACTTGTATAAAAATATTTTTCTGCCAAAACGGTTAATTGCAGCCCTCCAATTAATTTTAATGATTCATTATTAAATTCTCTAAAATCTTTCCATGATTTTAAATAAATAGCTAATCTTTCCAGTTTTTTCTTTTCTTCATTATCTCTATTTTTAAACCATTCATTAATAGCTTTTGGGTCACTTTTATGCCATTGTTTTTTTCCTTTTTCAGCAATATAACAAATATTATCTTTTATGACATAAATAGGTAAATCAACATGGTAGTTTTTAGCATAGATAACCCGTACACAACGGGCCTTTGAGTCAGTCTTATTGGTATGGTTCTCTACAGCTTGATGAACCCACAAATGTACCATTTCTGTTTTTTCCCATTCGTGTATGTCTTTTGACGTATCTATGTTGTTTAAATAAACACCATCGTCTATATCATACTCACTATCTATAGGTTTAATAGTAGTTTTCATAGCATAAGAACCTTGCCCTGCAAAATTGGGTTTCTTCCTTCCTTCATTTGCAAAACTATTTCTTATTTTTTCTCTAATAATATTGCGTTTTTCTTTTAACTCCTGTTTCTTTGTAGAAGTCAGCCTTTTGTTGGAACAAAAAATTAAAAACTGTCCATGGTTATTCATTAATTTATCCTAAAAGTATAAGTTCAAAAAGCTATCTGTATCAGCGTCTAAACTGGCTAAATTTTTTAAATTGTCAAGCTTTTTAATGTCGTCTAATTTCATTTTAAATGGAAGTTTAGGATTGATTCGTAAGTAATTTTCTTTTAACAAAAACTTAGTTTGAAAATGTGCTAGTTGTGACTGACTTTCCATTAAAATATCTATAATTGGTATTGCCCAATCAGACCAACCACCATTTGCTAATTTGCTAGAGTTATAGGGCATTTCTCCTATTTCTCCTGTTCCAACAGAAATAAGAACTATATCTTGTATATTTTTCGGCGGAATAGTATTTAATAAACTATTTGATTGAAAATTTAATGAATCTATTAAAGCAGATAGCGATGGGTTGTTGGCACATATTCCGCCATCAATTAAATTATGAGAATGCTTTAAGTCTGCCTTTGCTTTAAAATATGTAGGTGCGGCAGATGTTGCTATAGCAATGTCTTTTAATTTTTCATTTAGTCTCTCAGAGTTTCTCTGAAAATAACCACTCTTGTGGAATCTAGGCTTTGCATTATCTAAATTTACTGACGTAATCAAAACATGAGTTTTAACATCGTTCAACGAATAATCATCAAAAACCTCTTCAACCATTTTTTCCAACGCAAATGACTTGTATTTTGGAGAAATAGCTTTTAAACAGAATCGTTGTTTTCTTCCGAAAATTTCTGGGATATTTTTGTAATATAGTTTTTCTACATCTTTAGCTGTTTTGCCGAGAGCCAATGCCAAGGCGATAATTCCACCTGTAGATGTTCCTGCAATAAAATCAAATCGTTGTCCTATAGGTATTTCTTCATTATTTTTTATATTTAAATGACTTTCTATATTTGCTAATATTTTGGCACTTAAATAGCCTCTTGCCCCGCCACCATCAAGAGATAAAATTTTAAAACTCATAAAGGACTCCAAAAATCAGTTTTCTACAATTCCAGGTTTGATAGGTTGGACTCGTCGTTAGACAAGTCACCTCAATTGTGGCAGGTTGTTATCGGGGAGGGCATGTGTTAGAGATTGGGAATACACACATCCCCATCACCCACACTTACTCTCCCCACAATTCAAACAAGTCATACACCCATCCATCAACACCATGGCCTTGGTGCTGCACTTATTACACAGCACGGCTTTTTCAGGAAACGCCTGCCCCTCCGATTCCCCATGCTGGGCTTCAAACTCCTTGCGTTTTTCATCAAGAAATTTTTTCTGATGATCGGTCATTTTTTCCGGCTTGATCATGCCGATATGCTTCATGTGCGATTCAATCGCGTAGCCGATTTCGGCGACCAGCGACGGCATGAACACGCCGCCTTTTTTGAAATAACCGCCGTGCGGGTCGAATACCGCTTTCATTTCCTCAACCAAAAAGCAGGCGTCGCCGCCTTTGCGGAACACCGCCGAGATCAGCCGGGTCAGCGCCAGCACCCACTGAAAATGCTCCATATTTTTGGAATTGATGAAGATTTCGTAAGGCCTACGCTCCTCAAAGGCGGTGCCATGGTTGAGGATGATGTCGTTAATGGTGATGTACAGCGCATGTTCCGACTGCGGCGTTTTAATTTTGTAGGTGGAACCGAGCAGCACTTCCGGGCGCGCCAGGTTTTCATTCATGCTTTCCAGCGATGGCTGTTGTTCCTGCTTAACCGGTTCGGCATCGTCTTTGCTCAGGACTTTGTAGCTGACGATTTTTTTAGTAATTTTATGGGTCATGTCTGTAGTCTCAATCAGGGTTGCCGAGCTTTGCTTTAAAGGCAACGCGTCTTTACTGGTGGTTTGTGTCATATTGTCAGGGCGTTTTTGCAAGAGGAATTTCGGGGCAAGGTAAATGCGCCTGGTTTATTGTAGAGAAAACAAATTGCCGCCAGAAAGGCCAGATAGTGTCCACTGCATTAAAGTGAGCAAACTCTGTTAAGGCTTCTTCATTTACATTATTTATCAATTCGTAATCTATTTTAAAGGTTGCTTCAATTTGATACAGCAATTGCGGTTCAGTATCCGGGTTCGATAAGTCATTAACCCGAATACCTAAATCAACAAATACTCTAAAAAAATTAACTTCATTATTTTTATTATTAACCGCTTCAACTATTTCAGCTCTAATTGCCCGTTTATTTTGTTGCCCCAACTGAATTTGATTATGGCTGTTGGCAAACTGTTTAAAACCGGATTCATATAAAACAATATCCAGTAGTTTTAAATTTTCCGATGCTTGCGCTATGAGTTCTTTATCCATAATTTGCCGTCTCATGGTAATCGTCGTGTTCTGAAAATAAGGGTTTGTGCGATTTGGTTTGTAAATCGGCAATGATTTTATGTGTAATCGGAACGATATTGTCGTAATCCGGCGCAGGCTGTTTCTTCAGATGGAATCCTGCTTGCTGTTTAAGCCAAATAAACATACCCGGTACAGCTAATGCAGCCCGCATTAGTTTATCCATCGCTACACTTTGAATGACTTCACTGCGTTCATATTTTGAAAATGCATTAGGACCTCCGCCGAAAATCTTTGCGGCATCTTGTTGGGTGAGTCCTAATGTGTTCCTCAGCGCAACGATTTCTTGTGCAGTCAACAGACCGTCTATTTTTCTCCATGCATCACGTAACACACAGTCATTGCGTTTGATTTGCTCCGAAAAAATAACCATATCGCCACATTGATGACAAACAGAATGTTCTACATCAACATTAAATGATTGTCCATTCCGTACAAAATCATCGGACTCTATATATATATCAAAATTTGAAGAGCCACATTTAGCGCATTTATTACTCATAATTGCATTCTTATAAGTTATTGATTAAATAATCAGCTAATAGTTCTTGAATTAACAAAGAACTATAGCTTTTAATTTTTTTGCCAAAAAAGACCGCGAAACTTTATATGTTTTCGCGGCTTTATGGGTTAATGAAACTTAAACATGAAACGAGCCAATTTCGACTATTTGAATTTCTCCGTCTTCCATTAATCGTAGCTTCATGTAAATCTCATCTGATTGTTCTTCTCGAATAACATTTTTAAAGTAAACATCATCAAAAGATTGATCGGGATAACTTATGGTTTTTTTGAAGTCAGTTGCGGTTAAAGAAATAATGCAATTTGTAACATCGTCCAATGAATAACCTAGATTGGCTATGTCTTTTCGCACTTTGCTGCGGCTTCCTCCTCTATATTGTATTCGTTGCTGTGAAGCGGCTTCGCGAATCTTAGCAAGATCAAAGAATGGCAAAATTATAACCCCGTTCTAACCATAATGGTTAGCTTTGGTGCTGCAAAAAACGTTCGGTTTTTATGGCCCATTGTTTTAAGGATTAAAACTTTCCGTAATAGCCTTCTTTCAAGGCATCGAACAGGTTGGCGGCGCTGTGGATTTCGCCGTCGTATTCCACTTCTTCGTTACCTTTATATTCGACCACATGGCCGTCTTCCAGCGTGAATTGGTAGGTGGTGTTTTCCAGATCGGATTCTTTAACCAACACGCCTTGAAACACTTCGGGATTAAAGCGGAACGTGGTGCAGCCTTTCAGGCCTTTGTCGTAGGCATACTCGTAAATAGACTTGAAATCTTCATAAGGATAATCGGTCGGCACGTTGGCGGTTTTGGAGATCGACGAGTCTATCCATTTTTGCGCGGCCGCCTGAATATCGACATGCTGTTTCGGGCTTACGTCATCCGCCGCGATGAAATAATCCGGCAGTTGCCGGTCGGGATCTTCGCTGTACGGCATCGCGTCGCTATTGATCAAAGCCCGGTAGGCCAGCAGCTCGAAGGAAAACACGTCGATTTTTTCCTTGGATTTTTTACCGGCGCGAATCACGTTGCGCGAATAATGATGGGCAAAGCTCGGTTCGATGCCGTTACTGGCGTTATTAGCCAACGACAAGGAAATAGTGCCGGTCGGCGCAATCGAACTGTGATGAGTAAAGCGGGCGCCGGTTTCGATCAGCTCGGCGACCAGTTCGGGTTCTTCTCTGCCCAGTTGCTGCATATAGCGGCTGTATTTGCTGTGCAATAATTTTCCGGGAATTCGATTGCCGACTTGATGGCCGTCGGCAATCATTTCCGGGCGCTTATGCAGCATTTCGCCGGTGACGGTAAACATTTGTTCCATGATCGGCGCCGGGCCTTTTTCCTTGGCCAGCGCAAGTCCGGCTTTCCAGCCTTCGACGGCCAGGACTTTGGTGACTTCCTCGGTAAATTGCAGCGACTGCGCGTCGCCGTAGCGCATGCCCATCATGGTGACGGTTGAGCCCAAACCCAGATAACCCATGCCGTGACGGCGTTTGCCGAGGATTTCTTCACGTTGCTGGGGCAGCGGCAGGCCGTTGATTTCAACCACGTTGTCGAGCATGCGGGTGAAAATTTTGATGGCTTTGCGGTAGTTTTCCCAGTCGAAATGCGCGTCAGTGGTGAACGGTTTTTTAACGAAGCGGGTTAGGTTGATCGAGCCTAGAAGGCACGAACCGTAAGGCGGAAGCGGCTGTTCGCCGCATGGATTTGTTGCCCTGATCTTCTCGCAAAACCAGTTGTTATTCATCTCGTTAACCTTGTCGATCAGGATAAATCCCGGTTCGGCATAATCGTAAGTCGAACTCATGATGATGTCCCACAAACGCCGTGCGGGCAGGGTTTTGTTTATTTTGCAGGCGACCAGGCCATCTTCGTTCAGGATATAGCCGTCTATATAAGGCAGGTCGCGCCAGATGATTTGTTGGTCGTCAGTTAAATCCAGGTTATCAAGATTGACTTCTTTTTCGGTGACTGGAAATGACAGCGGCCAAGGCAGGTCGTTTTTTACCGCTTCGACAAATTCGGCGGTGATCAGCAGCGACAGGTTAAATTGGCGCAGCCGACCGTCTTCGCGTTTGGCGCGGATGAACTCGACGACATCGGGATGGCCGATATCGAAAGTCGCCATTTGCGCGCCGCGTCTGCCGCCCGCGGACGACACGGTAAAACACATCTTGTCATAGATGTCCATGAACGATAACGGACCTGAGGTGTAAGCGCCTGCACCGGAGACGTAAGCGTTTTTAGGTCTTAGCGTCGAAAATTCATAACCGATTCCGCAGCCGGCTTTTAGCGTAAGCCCCGCTTCATGCACTTTATGCAGAATATCATCCATGGAATCGGCGATAGTGCCGGATACCGTGCAGTTAATCGTCGATGTGGCCGGTTTGTGTTCCAGTGCGCCGGCATTGGAAGTAATACGCCCGGCCGGAATCGCACCCTGGCGCAATGCCCACAGAAAGTCTTTGTAACACTGCTCCTGTTTGGTTTTGCCTTTTTCTACCGCAGAAAGCGCTCTGGCAACCCGTTGATAGGTGTCATCGATGCTGCCGTCAATCGCTACGCCGTCTTTGGTCTTTAAGCGATATTTGGTATCCCAAATATCCATCGAAGCGTCTTGAAAAGGTATTTCGGTCACGGTGTTCGGAATGACGTGCAGCTTTGTCGGCATTGAGATGTCTCGGTTGGTAGTGGAAATTAAAGACCAGCCTGTTGGGGACTGATAATCGATATATAGTGTCTATGCGTTTAGAATAGCACAATATATAGTGTTTTGGCGAGATAATAAAAACACCGTATGAAACCAAACAGTTACGGCGAAATCGCTTATTCGAGCAGAAAATCACCGCTTTGATGTTGCCACATGGCGTAGTATTTGCCTTGCTTAGCGAGCAATTGCTGATGCGTGCCTTGCTCTATGATTTTGCCTTGTTCCAGTACGATAATCCGATCCATGCTTAAAATAGTCGAAAGGCGATGGGCGATAACCAGAGTCGTTTTATGTTTAATCAGTTCAAAAATTGCGCTTTGTATTTGTTTTTCGGTCAATGAATCCAATGCGCTGGTGGCTTCATCCAAAACCACAATCGGCGCATCTTCCAAAAAGGCGCGGGCAATGGCGATGCGTTGTCTTTCGCCGCCGGAAAGCTTGACGCCGCGTTCTCCGACCAGCGTGTCGAAGCGCTCGGGCAGCTGTTCGATAAACTCAAGGCAGTGGGCTTTTTGGGCGACCTCAATCAGCTCGGCTTCTGAAATGTCCGCACCCAGCGTGATGTTGTCGCGTATCGAGCGATGAAATAAATCCGGTTGTTGCGGCACCATCGATATTTGCCGGCGCAATGAATTCAGGGTAAAGGTTTTTGCATCGAAGCCGTCAAAACTGATGCTGCCTTTTTGCGGATCGAGAAAACGAAATAACAGTTTGGTTAACGACGATTTGCCGGAGCCGGATTGACCGACCAGCGCGACTTTTTCACCGGCTTTGATGTTCAGGGAGAAGTTCTCAAACAGCCGGGGTTGACGTGAGTTTTCCTCATTATAGGTAAAGTGGATATGGTTAAAATCGATGGCGCCGTGGCTGATGACCAGCGCTCGGGCATTCTCGGCATCGATCTCGACATCCTCCCGCCTGAAAACCTCGGCCATTTCCGAGGCATCGGCCAGGGCGGTGAAAAAGTTCCTGAAATTGCGGCCGAACTCCCATAAACGCTGGATCAGCATAATCATGATCGATTGAAACAAAACAAACTCGCCGACCTGGAAGTTGCCGGTTTTCCACTTTTGGATCATCAAATAAACCAGCAGCAATTCAATGCCGAAGGTCATCAAGCCCTGCACGGCAAAGGAGATAAACATCAGCGTCCAGGCGATTTTTTTCTTCCGGTAAACCTTATCCGATGCCTGATTGATGCAGGCCTGTTCACGAGCTTCCATGGCAAAGCTTTTGACCACGAAAATATTGCTGACCGCATCCGAATACACGCCGCCGACGGTCGAGTCGGCCTGGGCTACGGCTTTATCGAAACGCAGTTTCCATATCGAATAGGCGATATTCCAGGTGACAAAGAGTACGACCCAAATCAGGAAATAGCAGGCGAACTCTTGTTGTTGCCGGTAGAAGATTGTAAAGGCAATGCCTATCGCGACAATGTTCATGAAAAACTGGAACAGAAACCAGTCCATGATGATTTCGAATGAACGCGAAAAGCGGTTGGCTTGCTTGATCAGGCTGCCGGAAAAACTGTTTTCGAAAAAGACATATTTTTGTTTTTTGAGCACTTCGAAACAGCGTTTTTCCAGCAGGTTAACGCCGCCGCCATCGAGCGGGACAATAGCGATTTCAAGCAAGCGCCATGACAGCCAGATGCCCGCATAAATAATTCCGACCTGTTTCAGGTTGTCCAGCAATAGCGCCAGGGTGGCGTCCGAATAGGGGGCCGCCAGCCCGTTGGCGATGTTTTTATAATAAATCGGCGCCGATAAATCCAGGGTCATGGCCGAAGCCAAAGCGAATAAGGCCAGCAGGAAAAACCATTTTTTCTGCCAGACAACCCGGCTGTATTCTTTAAAGATGATATTCATGAGTTATTTTTGTAAGGGTGGGATGGCGTTTTTGCGGTAAGGATATAAGGGTTAATAAGGCGCTTTTTTTCCTCTTCCCTTCTAAAAAAACGAATGTATTGGCTCAAGTTGAACACTTAGCGGACAGGCTTTATGTCCGAGTTCCTACTGTTCAATGAAATTACCTGTTAGCTAAGGAACATGCATAAATTAATTTAAGCAATGACCACGAAGAGCATGAAGGACATGAAGACTTAAATCCTTCATGCTCTTCATGGTTTAAAATAAAACTTGCTCAAGTTATTTCATGCACGTTCCTAAGGCTATATCCAGCATCTTCGATTTTTTTATTCACCACGAAGCACGAAGGACATGAGGTTTATGTTTTTTCTTCGTGCTCTTCGTGTCTCGGTGGTGAATAAGCAGACACCTGGTTTTTTGTTGAACTGCTTTGGGCTGCCAACCTATGTGCTTGAATGAAGTCGATGAACAGTTGGCGAAAATCCCCATACACGATTATTGATAATGTCTAAATCTTTGGTATTGGATATTTTTCTTTGGCAAACGGCATGACGGTTGTGTTGCTGCCTTCAACATCGCAACCGCTGCCGGCATTATCGGCGGGATCGGCTCCCGGCCCGCTAGGTATACCCCAGAAGTTGCCGGTAGCGATGATCGTGCTCCCGGACGCATTCTGAATGCCGCAGTTGGTCAGGCCGTTAAAAGGGACGCTATTATTGCCGTAGATGTTGTTGCTGCTGATAGTCGCGCCGGCTCCCGGTATCTCGATGCTAATGCCAAACAGTTTATTACCAACCGCGGTATTTTGTAGCAGTCGGATATCGGTGCCTTGAATACCGAAACCGGTAGCGTTATTGCCGGCCACGTTGTCGCGCACCACATGTTGGCTGCCGACGATGACGAAGCCTTGAGAGCCATTGCTGTCGGCGACATTATTACGGACTTCATTCCCGCTTCCGAATACCGCAATCCCAGCGGCAAGGTTCCCGCTGACAAAGTTATCCTGAAGCCGATTGGCGTTGCCATTGACAACCAGGCCGCCCTGTCCGTTGGCAAGGGCGGTATTACCGGCCACCGTTACGTTCGATAGGGTGGCGGTGCTAAGTCCATTGGCTTCGGCGCCGATGAGCAAAAAGCCGTGTTTAGACCGGCCGAATGTAACGTCATTAGCCGTGATGGATACCACGCTCAGTCTGGCGCCGTTCGCGTCCAGCACCGTCATAAGGGCGCCGTCGCTGGAGATAAGTGTTACCGGCTTATCGATATTTATCATGCTGTAGCTTTGGGCGAACTCTTCGCCGGGCTCGCCAAAGGTACCGTTTTTGTTCAAGTCGCCATAACGTCCCGGCCCTACTTCGATGGTATCGCCGGCTTTGGCGTTAGCGATGGCTTGACTGACCGAGCGGCAAGGCTTATCTCGATTGCCGCAGGTGCTGCTGTCTATTCCATTGTTGGCAACCTGTAATGCATTTGCCTCTTTATTCCGGATTAACGTGATGAAAAATAGGCATGCGAGTGCAAAAACAAGAATAGCAGCAATCTTTAATGCGGGTCTGTTCATGATCATTTCCTCCGTCAAAAGAATGAGTCAAATTTTGGAGTATCCTCAAAACATTGCTTGGCTTAACGCTAAAGCTGTTAACCCAACCTCGACTTTATGTTCTTCATGTTTCGGCTATCGTGTAACAGCGCTTATTTATTAGCCCGATGCTCAATAATATCTTCAACCACCGCCGGGTCGGCCAGCGTGGAGGTGTCGCCCAGGCTGCCGATCTCATTGGATGCCACTTTACGCAAAATGCGGCGCATGATTTTACCGGAACGGGTCTTGGGTAAGCCCGGCGCCCATTGAATAATATCGGGGTGGGCAATCGGGCCGATTTCTTTCCTGACCAGTTCGATCAACGCCTGCCGCAGTTGTTCGGAGGGTTCGATACCTACATTTAAAGTCACGTAAGCGTAGATGCCTTGCCCCTTAATATCATGCGGATAGCCGACCACCGCCGCTTCGGCGACATGTTCATGCAGTACCAGGGCGCTTTCGATTTCCGCCGTACCCATGCGATGGCCGGAGACATTGATTACATCGTCGACCCGGCCGGTAATCCAGAAATAGCCGTCTTCATCGCGGCGCGCGCCGTCGCCGGTAAAATAATAACCGGGGTAGTTTTTAAAATAGGTGTCGATAAAACGTTGATGATCGCCGTAAACGGTACGCGCTTGTCCCGGCCAGGATCGGCTGATGACTAAAATGCCTTCGGCTGCGCCTTCCCTGATTCGGCCTTCGTTGTCCATGATTTCAGGTTTGATACCGAAGAAGGGCAGGGTGGCTGAGCCGGGTTTTAAAGCTATCGCACCGGGCAGCGGGGTGATTAAGATGCCGCCGGTTTCGGTCTGCCACCAGGTATCGACGATAGGGCAGCGACCTTCGCCGACGATATGGTGATACCATTCCCAGGCTTCCGGATTAATCGGTTCGCCGACGCTGCCGAGAATTCTTAAGCTGCGGCGCGAGCTGCGGCTAACGAATTCATCGCCCTGGGCCATTAATGCGCGAATCGCGGTCGGCGCGGTATAGAAGATATTAACCTGGTGCTTGTCGATCACCTGCCAAAAGCGGTCGGCTACCGGATAAGTCGGTACGCCTTCAAACATCAAGGTGGTTGCTCCGTTACATAACGGGCCGTAGATCACGTAAGAATGGCCGGTTATCCAGCCTATATCGGCGGTACACCAGTAAACGTCGCCATCGTGGTAATCGAAGATATATTTATGGGTCATGGCCGTGTATAGCAAATAGCCGCCGGTACTGTGCAAAACCCCTTTAGGTTTGCCGGTGGAGCCTGAGGTGTACAGAATAAATAACGGATCTTCGGCATCCATTGCTTCGGCCGGGCAATCGGCTGAGGCGGTTGCCATCGCTTGGTGATACCAGACATCGCGCTGTTCGTGCCAGTTGACCGGATTGCCGGTGTTTTTTATGACGATAACTTTTTCAAGGCCGGGGCAGGAAGCGGCGGCCTCATCGGCATTGGCTTTAATGGCTACGGTCTTGCCGCCGCGATAACCTTCATCGGCGCAGACTAAAAACCGGCAATTGGCATCTAAAATCCGGTCTTTTAACGCTTCTGCGGAAAAGCCGCCGAATACTATCGAATGCACGGCACCGATGCGGGTGCAAGCCAGCATTACTGTTGCGGCTTCGGCAATCATCGGCAGGTAGATGCAAACGCGATCGCCTTTTTTGACGCCTTGCGCTTTTAACACATTGGCAAACTTGCAGACTTGTTCGTGCAATTGCCGGTAAGTGATTTTTTGGTCATGCGCCGGATTGTCGCCTTCCCAGATAATGGCAACCTGATCGCCGCGCTTTGCAAGATGACGATCCAGGCAATTGACGCTGACGTTCAGTTTTCCGCCTTCAAACCAGCGGATATGACCGGTCTGATAAGCGCAGTCCATCACCTTATCCCAAGGCTTGCTCCAGTCCAAAAACAGTCCGGCCTGTTCAGCCCAAAAAGCTTCGGGCTCGGCTATCGAGCGCTGATACAGTGTTTTGTAGGTTTCGCCGGTAATATGCGCCTGGTCCGCTATTTCCGGCTTTATGTCATAAATTTTAAGGTCTGGCATGTTGTTAATCCTTGGTGTGTTTTTCACCGGGTGTTGTTAATTTTTAGCTGTCTTAAAAGCAATAATGGATTTATTGACCTCATCTGTTTTACTTTTAGTGCAAGGGCTCAACATGCCATTTTACATTCAAGGGAATTATACAGAATTCTATCCGTGCCTTGATGAAATAGGCCTTCATACGTATAGAGTGTCCGGTGGCTGGGCGCGCGTAAGCTAATCAGCTTTGAACTATAAGATTTCTCCAATCCCATTAAGCTGTCAAGTAGCTAAAAATAAAATCAAAAACCTTGACGCAACCACAAATACGGGTAAAAGCTGTTCCATTTGTCCAGTCTATCAGGGAGGCTTCTATTATGATTAACCTCGATCCATTGGGTGTGCGTCAACAACTGGCAACAGATAGCGTCGGCTCGGTTGCGTATTATTCCTTATCTCGGCTTGAGACTGTCGGTGCCGCCAATGTCTCACGCTTACCCTACACGATAAAAATCCTGCTTGAGTCTTTATTGCGTAACTGCGACAACGACATGATTACTCAAGACCATGTGTTGAGTGTCGCCAACTGGCAAGCGCAAGGCGCAAGATATGAAATCGCGTTCAAACCGGCCCGAGTGATATTGCAGGATTTTACCGGCGTGCCTGCTCTGGTGGATTTGGCCGCGATGCGGGATGCGATGAAGCAGCTGGGTGGCGATCCGAAAAAAATTAATCCTTTTATTCCCTGCGACCTGGTCATTGATCATTCCGTGCAGGTGGATTATTTCGGCAAGGCCAATGCCTTGTTATTAAACGAAACCGTCGAATTTGAAAGAAATGCCGAACGCTATGAGTTCCTTAAGTGGGGGCAATCGGCCTTTCAAAATCTCCGCGTGGTGCCTCCTTCTACCGGCATCGTTCATCAGGTCAATCTCGAATACCTTGCGCCGGTTGTGTTCCATAATAAGCATAAAAACGTCTGTTATCCCGACAGCTGCGTAGGTACCGATTCGCACACGCCTATGATTAACGGTCTGGGCGTGCTTGGCTGGGGTGTCGGCGGCATTGAGGCTGAAGCGGTGATGCTGGACCAGCCCATCTATATGCTGGTTCCCGATGTGGTCGGTATCAAATTGACCGGCGAACTGCCTCCGGGCGTGACTGCGACGGATCTGGTGCTGCGCATTACCGAGCTTTGCCGGAATTTTGGCGTGGTCGGAAAATTCATTGAGTTTTACGGTTCCGGGCTGACCAACTTGAGTATCCCGGATCGGGCCACCCTCAGCAATATGGCGCCTGAGCAAGGTTCGACGGTGAGTTTCTTTCCGATCGACGACGAAACTCTCAGCTATATGCGCTTCACCGGGCGTCGTGCGGACCTGATCGATCTGACCGAACGTTATGCCAAAGAGCAAGGGCTGTTTCGCACCGATAATACACCCGACCCCGAATTTACACAGGTCATGGAAGTCGACCTCGGCAGCATTGAACCTTCGCTGGCAGGCCCCAAGCGCCCGCAAGATCGGATCTCACTCAGTCAAGTGGGTCCTACATACCGGCAAACCCTGATCGCACCGTCAGGTATCAAAGGCATGGGGCTGTCTGAACAGGATCTGGGACGTAGCGGCATCGTATCGAGGAATGATGCCCATGAGAAAATCACCCACGGCGCAGTCGTCATCGCGGCGATTACGTCTTGCACCAACACCAGCAATCCATCGGTGATGCTGGCGGCAGGCTTGGTTGCCAAAAAAGCGGTAGAGCGGGGTTTGACAGTGAAAAACTATGTCAAAACCTCGCTGGCTCCCGGTTCATTGGTGGTAACGGAATATCTGAAAAAATCCGGCTTGCTTGGCTTTCTGGAACAGCTTGGTTTTTATCTGGTCGGCTACGGTTGCACCACCTGTATCGGCAACTCCGGCCCATTGGACGAAGCTGTCGAAAAAGCGATACTGGAAAACGATCTGATCGTGTCGGCGGTGCTGTCCGGCAACAGGAACTTCGAAGGCCGCGTGCATCCGTTGACCAAAACCAATTATCTCGCCTCTCCGCCGTTGGTCGTTGCTTATGCGTTGGCGGGGTCAACAGCGCTGGATATTACCCGCGAACCTCTGGGCGAAGACAAGGACGGCAAGCCGGTTTACCTGAAAGACATCTGGCCTGCGCCTTGGGAAGTGGCTGAAGTCATCAGGCAGTTTGTAACGCCTGAGATGTTTCGGGAGCGTTATGCGGATGTCTTTACCGGCACCAAGGCATGGCAGGCGGTTGAAGTCAGCGGCAGCGAACTGTATGCGTGGGACGATAATTCGACCTATATCAGGAATCCGCCGTTCTTCGAAGGCTTGACGACAGCCCGGCAACAGATACATTCTCTTACCGGCATGCGGGTGTTGGCCCTGTTCGGCGACTCGGTTACCACCGATCATATTTCACCGGCAGGTCAAATCGCCCCCGGCTCCCCAGCGGCGTTATATCTCTTGGGTAAAGGCATAGAACAAAAAGACTGGAACAGTTACGGTTCGCGTCGAGGTAACGATCAGGTCATGAGCCGGGGCACTTTCGCCAATATTCGCATTCATAACCTGTTGGTGCCGGGCGTTGAAGGTAATGTTACGATCCATCATCCTACCGGCGAACGGATGACGTTTTTTGATGCCGCGATGAAATATAAAGATGCGGGCATCCCGCTGTGTATTCTTGCCGGTAAGGAATACGGCTCCGGTTCATCCCGCGACTGGGCTGCGAAAGGCCCGTTTATGCAAGGCGTAAAAGCGGTAATCGCCGAGAGTTACGAAAGAATTCACCGCAGCAACCTGATCGGCATGGGCATTTTGCCGCTACAATTTAGCAACGGTGAATCGGCTGAAAGCCTGAAATTGACCGGGACGGAAGCATTTGCTATCGATATTTCCGATACGTCGCTACCGCAACAGGAAATTAACGTTTCAGCAACAGCGCTTGATGGAACCGTTACAACCTTTAACGCCGTAAGCCGGATCGACACGCCGATAGAAATTCAATATTATCGGGATGGCGGTATTTTGCGCACGGTTTTAAAAAAATTATTTACGATTGATTTAACTTGAAGTGCATGAATCGTTTGATAATGAATAACTAACGAGTCGGTCAGTAAAACGTCATGCTGATGACGCTGTGTGTATGATGGGTAAGATTTTTCTTAAACGCGCTATATTCTATTTTGGCGAGCTGAGTCGTTTTTCTCATTCTCACGAGCTTCGTGGGAATGCATACGCTCGTAAAGGTCACCAGAGTAAGCCAAAATTCTGTTGTGAAAGTAGCTGCGTCATCATGAGGGTAGGAAATAGTTGGAATGGACTGTCAGTCTGTGGGATGACCGGCCCGTTTCGTTTCGGTTTCATGATTTGATTACTTGTATCAGGAGCTTCACCTTGAAAAAATTCTTAGTCTTGATTTTCATAACCCTGTTCGGCAGCAGCGCTTTTGCCGTAAACACTGTTATTGAAGTGATTCCCTTAACTAACCGGCCGGCGTCAGAGATAGTGCCGTCGCTGGCGTCATTGTTTGGGAATAGCGCCCAGCTTATTGACAACGGTTCCAATCTGCTGGTCAAAACCACTCCTGATCAGCTGGCTGAAATTAAGGCCATCGTCAAGAAACTGGATGTACGTCAAAGCAATCTGCTCATCACTGTTATTCAGAGTCGGCAGACTACCGCCGAGGAACTTAACGAGGCGGCCGGAGTTCAACTGAATGTTCCGATCGATGATCCGGCAAGAGCCGGCGGCAGAATCATCGGCCATTTGTATCAAACTCAAGGTAAGAGCGCCGATGAAACCACCCAGACCGTTCGAACAATGGAAGGCGTAACCGCCCACATCAAAACAGGCAATATTTATCCAAGACAAAACTTTTCAGTCTTTGGTTACCCCACGAGCACCGAAGCTATCGAAGCGACAACCGGTTTTGCGGTAATACCCCGGTTGGCCGGGCGACAAGTCATTCTTAGCGTAGCGCCTTGGTCGGATAAAATGAATGGCCGGGGACAGGTTGAGACTCAAGATGCGCTATCGACAATCAGAATTAATCTGGGTGAATGGGTAGAGCTCGGAGGAGTTGGCGAAAACACTAATCGCAGCACTGACAGCGGATTTGCTAATATGCATCAAATCGACAAAGACCGGATGCATATTTTGGTTAAAGTTGAGCGGGTGGATTAGTCTATTAAAGCATGTGCGATTAACGATGACTCATCTCTCCCCATATTTTGGGTAATCGGTATAACCTTTTTCATCGCCGCCATAAAATGTTGCCTGATCGGGCGTGTTCAGCGGCAAGTTTTTTGCGAATCGCGTCGGCAAGTCCGGGTTAGCGATAAATAACTGACCAAACGCCACCATGTCAGCATGGCCCTGTTCAATGGCGTTATTGCCGCGTTCCAGATCATAACCGTTATTTGCCATGTAATAGCCGGCAAAACAATTTCTTAACGCCACATAATCCACTTGCCGTTCACCGGTCAACATGTCGCCTTCCAGAACATGCAGGTAGGCTAACGGGTACTCGGATAACTTTTTGGCGACGGCGTTAAACGTTTGTTGCGGGTGACTGTCTTTAATATCGTTAAAGCTGTTTTCCGGCGACACGCGCACACCGACACGATGGGGGGCCCAAACAGTGAGGGCTTTTTCAACAACTTCAACCAACAAACGCATCCGATTGGCAATGTCGCCGCCATAGCTGTCTTCGCGTCGGTTGGTGCTGTCTCTTAAAAATTGATCCAGTAGATAACCGTTGGCGGCATGAATCTCTACGCCGTCAAAGCCGGCTGCTTTTGCATTTTTTGCCGCACTTGCATAATCGGCAACAATGCCGGGTAATTCATCAATAGTGAGTGCACGCGGAGTTTCAAAATCCTGGTATCCCTGATAGGTTATGGCTTGGCCGGCTGCTTTCAGCGCAGATGGCGCAACCGGTAAACAAAGACCGGGCTGCAAGGAGGAATGGGATATTCTCCCGGTATGCCAGAGCTGGATAAAAATCAGGCCGCCTTGCTCGTGAACGGCATCGGTGACGCGCTTCCAGCCGGCAATCTGTGCTTCGGAATGAATGCCCGGAGTTCTCGGATAGCCAACGCCGCCAGCCGATATTTGACTGCCTTCGCTGATAATCAGCCCGGCTTCTTTGGCTCGCTGCCGGTAATATTCCACATTCATGTCTTGAGGCGCATTGCTCTCGTCCGCTCTGTTTCGCGTTAAAGGCGCCATTATTATCCGGTTGGCTAATGCTAAATCTCCGATGACTATGGGTGAAAACAGATTGGTTCTATCATTAATTGCTGATGCCATTATGTGTTCCTTATTAGGGTGAATGGGAATTTCAAAACTCAACGGTCAATCGCTGTCGTTTTATCTGTAAACTGTCTATAGCTCTCTAAATCATATTAGATCATTAAACAGCCTGTGTTACATGTTTGGTTTCGCAAGGTTATTGGAATGAAATAGCATCAATCTAACTCGAAAAATTATTATTAATTGTAGGAAAAAGACTTGAATAGAGCATCAGACGATACTGCTCCTGGCTTTTATGCGCCTTGAATCAGGGGGGATCCTGTTTTTAAATAGAAAGTCAGCGTTATCTGTAAATCAACATTCGTAAAAATAACCGCTTGACGAAGAGTAGAAAGGCTGTATAATGCGCAGTTCTTTCGGGGCAGGGTGCTTTGAAAGAGGCGGTAGTTGAAAATAAAGTGAGCAAGGATGTTGACAAGTTGGCTGGGTAGGTTACAATGGTCGGCTTCTTCGGTGTCTCGAAAGTGACTCCGGCAGGGACGGAAAGAAAATAAAGTTGACGGGATGTTGACAAGTTGAAATGGCTCTGTATAATTGTCCAGCTCAACCGGGGCTTAGCTCCACGCTCTTTAAAAATCCGATCAAAATAATTTGTGTGGGTGCTTGTGATGGATTGTTTAGGCTTGTAATAAATAATCGACACAAGAACTACACGTAAAAAGTAATTTATACGTTTAATTCTGAGGTCGAGCCAAGATTGGCTACTCATCTTATTGAGTGGCAAACTGATTTAAACTGAAGAGTTTGATCATGGCTCAGATTGAACGCTGGCGGTATGCTTAACACATGCAAGTCGAACGGTAACAGGCCTTCGGGCGCTGACGAG
>JAUGSS010000100.1:0-35665 GCA_044426515.1 Methylococcaceae bacterium
GCATCACGCTGACCAAGCAGGCCATGACAGACATCGAGGCACGCTTGCTACGCAATCCTTTATTGCCTAACTGGGACATCCTAATTCGACCTGCCTAAAGATAGGCCAAGAGGGGTATTCTTTATTTCGGAATTAGCCTAACCAACTTACTGACTGATTTCCCGGAAATGACCATCGCCTCGGATAATGTCGATGCTGAAATGGTCTCGCAGCCCAGACGCTGGGATATTAAGTTCATCCGCAAATTCATGATCACCTTTGGCTTTGTCAGTTCGCTGTTCGATTTTATGACCTTCGGCCTGCTGTTGCTGCTGGATGTGCCGGAAGCACAGTTCCGCACTGCCTGGTTTCTGGAATCCGTGGTTTCAGCCGCACTGATCGTGTTTGTGGTACGTAGCAGCAAGCCGTTTTTTTTCAGTCGGCCCGGCAAATACCTGATCGCCGCAACGCTGACTATCGTCGCCGTTACTTTAGCGTTACCCTATACGCCGATTGCGCCGTTAATAGGTTTTCAGCCGCTGCCGATTCGCTTACTCGGCTTGCTTGGCGTCATCGTTATGCTCTATATATCAACGGCTGAAATAGCAAAACGCATTTTTTATCGTCTGGTAAAAATGTAACCCAAGCCTTTTTTCGGAGAAAAAACATGAGCGAAATAGACGACATCAATATTGAAATACGGCATATGCAGAATTATTTACAAACCCATTGGCGGCTGTTTTTGGCGGAAGGGATCTTCTTTATTTTCCTTGGGCTTTGCGCGATAGTGGTGCCGCAGCTTTTTACTGTGGCGACAGTCCTATTCTTAGGTTGGATTTTGCTGTTCGGCGGAATTGTTCATATTAGCCGAGCCTTTATGTTTTCCAGCATGCCCGGTTTTGGCTGGTGGTTATTTATGGGCGCCTTGCAGGTCGTTATCGGCTATTTGTTTGTTACTAAACCGATTGCAGGAGCGCTGACATTAACTATGTTGATGACGGTGTTTTTTGCTTTGGAAGGTGTCGCCAAAATTTCCCTGGCGTTAATGATGCGTCCCTTGGCTAATTGGGGATTTATTTTGTTCAGCGGTATGACGGCTTTGGTTTTTGCGCTGATTATTTGGCTGAGCTGGTCTGAAACAGCGCATTGGCTACTGGGCTTGTTTTTAGGCATTAATATGGTTTTCCTGGGTTGGTCGCTGGCTAAAATAAGCCTACACCATAAAGTGCAGTAACTTTTATGCAACAAAAGCGCAATAAAAAACTGATCGTAAAAGTGCTGATAGTCGGTGCCATTATTGTCATTCTGAGCTATCTGTTTTATCCCGGCATCGAGCCACTCAACTTTATACTCAATGGTGAGCCGATCGCAGAGTCTATGGCTCACTTTGTCGCTATACCCTCCTTTTTGTTGATCATGATTTTCACCGCCGTACTGATGGTGCTGCTGTTTTTAGGCATCGGCGTGTTTATGTTTTTGTTCGCCATGCTGGTGGCATTGCTCGGTATTTTTATTATGGCGCCTTATTTTTGGCCGGTGCTGGTTGTTGTTTTGTTGGTGATAGCGCTGATGTCTGTGAGTAACGGCAGTAAAGATTAACTGGAAGCCGTCGCCGTGCACTGCCCATTTTTCTGTTCAGGCGTTACAATAAGCGTTATTACGGTTATTTCATCGGTCTTATTCATATGAAAAAAATAAAGGTGCTTTTTGTCTGCCTAGGCAATATTTGCCGCTCACCCACGGCTGAGGGCGTATTTACCAAGCTGATCAGGGATCATAATCTGGAAGCGCATTTTGTCATTGATTCGGCCGGTACCCATGCCTACCATGTCGGCAACGAGCCGGACTTGCGTTCACAAGCGGCAGCTCTTGAGCGAGGTATTGATTTATCGAAGTTACGGGCCAGAAAAGTCATTAACGGCGATTTTGAGGATTTTGATTTTTTGCTGGCGATGGACGACGATAATTATTCAATACTGATCAATGCCTGTCCCGAACAATACAAAGCCAAAATCAGATATTTTCTCGACTACGCGCCGCATCTCAATGAGCGCCAGGTTCCCGATCCGTATTATGGCGGCCCATACGGGTTTGAGAGAGTATTGGATATGATAGAAGAGGCTTCCGGCGGATTTTTAAAAACCTTGCAAGAATCGGGCAGCATTAAACAAAGAGGATAATGTAATGGCAATAGTATCGAATACCGTAGTTTATCTGGATGACGATGCCGTACTGGAAGCTTTTTTTGCATTTGACGATGCGTTTTCCGGGCGCAGGCCGGCGGTTTTAATTAATCATACCTGGGCCGGCAGGGATGATTTCGTTGCCGAAAAAGCCAAAAAACTCGCCGCTTTGGGGTATGTCGGTTTTGCCGTTGATATGTACGGTAAAGGCGTTTTAGGCTCAAGCCCCGAAGAAAACATGAAGCTGATGCAGCCTTTTATGGCTGATCGGGCAATGCTGCAAAAACGCATGAAAGCGGCTTTGGCGGCGGTGAAATTAATGCCTTGGGTTGACGATAGCAAAATCGCCACGATCGGCTTTTGTTTCGGCGGCCTGTGCTCGCTTGATCTGGCCAGAACCGGCGCCGACATTCAGGGTGTAGTCAGTTTTCACGGCTTGCTGGCGGCGCCCGGCAATACGCAGGGCAATGCCGTTAAGGCAAAAATTCTGGCTTTGCACGGCCGGGATGACCCGTTGGTTCCGGTCGAACAAGTGCTTGCCTTTGAGCAGGAAATGACCGAAGCGGGTGCAGACTGGCAGTTGCATAGTTACGGTAATACGATGCATGGATTTACCAATCCACTGGCTAATGATCCGGCATTCGGCGCTGTTTATCAGCCCGGCGCAGACCGGCGCTCATGGATAGCGATGCAAAACTTTTTGACCGAAATATTCGCCTGATATATTGACAGCCGCTCATGCTTTTAAACAGCAGCCTTGGTTAGACCTAACCGCTTTTGGTAGCTTGACTTAAAGTTACAAAATCAACCCATTATCCAAAAAAAGGATACAGCCTAAATGTTTTATGTCTTGTTGTACAAAAGCGATGCGTTATTAGAAGCCGGAATGAATTTTGTTAATGAGCATAACAAAGATGTTTTGCTTCATATCGCTCTGCGCGCCAAGGACGGTAAAGTTGTCCTTAATTCATGCATCAATAATCACTGGGCTAACGAAAATAATGCTTATATTGGCGACATTAACGGCACTTTTCGTTTGGATTTGGATAGCAAGACTGCACGGTTAATGAATAAGGGGAATTTTATTGTTGATTTTGAGCTGCCTTATCCTATCCCCGAAACCGGCTTAGACAATATCGAAACATACGGACCGGTCCAGGTTTTTCTGTGCACTAAAAAAGAGTTCCCGCTCCATGAGGTTCTGTTCGCTACCGGATTTGAAGAGGCGTTATGGTTAATTGCTTTTAATTCAGATGAATATGAGCAGTTGAATCCCCACTTGCAAGGGCGTTTTTCGACATGCGCTCAAGCATTGGAGCATTTTCTGACGGTCGGCATCGAAGAGGGCTGCTTTTATTCGGATCGTGAGATTTTTAATGCCGATTTCTATAGAAGCTATTACGAGGATGTTGAGGAGTTAAATGTTGCGGACGCCTATCGGCACTGGATAAAAACAGGCAAGCAACAAGGGCGCAACTGCTCTGAAGTCATGTTTTTGAAAACTTTCGGGGTTGATTTTTCGACGCTGCCGAAGTCATTTGATGCCGAGACATATTTGTCCTCATTATCGGAGAATAAGAGCGATTTCAGAACCCCATGGCATTTGTTCAAGCATTGGATTGAATCAACCGAAAAATCGAAGAGCGATTTAATTCCTCTTCGCGATAGCCCCGAAGCGGTGCACGTCTTAACCTTATTGGGTGATCATAAGCTCAGCCAAGGCAAGCATAAATCCGCCACCAAGTTATACGCTAATGCGCTGGCATTTGGCGGCGACGGTGTATATACCGTGCGGGCTCTTGTGCATCTGGGGAATATCTATCTACGCGGCAGTTACTTTTCATTCGCTGTCAACGCGTACCAGAAAGCTATTCAGCTGGGCAGTAGCAATGTATTTGTGTTCATTAATATGGCCAAGGCTTACTCTAAGCTTGGCTTGTACAGTCGCGCTATGGAAGTTATAAGCAAGGCCTGCGATCTTTTTCCGGAAAGCACTTTTGCACATTTTGCCAGTCGTGAAATCCGTAATGCTGCGTTTTTTAAATCGCGCCAAATCGCAATTGATTTTGCCTTGCAGGATGACAAGGCAGCGGCTTACCGTGTGTCTAATGAAAGTGTTATTCAGTATCTCAACGATATGCCAAAGGCGAATGCTGTTAACCGTATCCGAAGAAAGGCGTCAACAAAACCCCGCGTATTAATCATGGGTACAGCCGATCTTGCCCAGTGTTTGCATTACCGGGTCAGGCAAAAAATGGAGCATCTGCGCAGCGCGGGATTTGAAGCGGAATTTGTTTCCCAAAATGAGCCTGAAAAATTTATTTCTATGGCTTCTTATTATGATGCGGCTATTTTTTATCGGGTACCGGCATTTCCCGGCATTGTCGAAGCGATAGCCTATGCCCGGCAGTTGGGTATGACCACTTTTTATGAAATCGATGATCTTATTTTCGATCCCGATTATTTTCCGGATGATATTACCAGTTATGGCGGCCTGTTAAAGCCGGAAGAATACGCCAATCTGGTTGTCGATGTGCCGCTGTTTGAGCAGGCGATGGCTATGTGCGATTACGGTATTGCGTCTACGCCCAGCCTACAGAAAATCATTGCCGCCAAGGTAAAAAAGGCTAAATGTTTTTTACACCGTAATGCCTTTGGCGAGTTGCATGAGCGCATAGCAAAAACATTCCGCCCTTTGTCTAACGAGGCTAAGGACACGATCGATATTTTCTACGGTTCGGGCACCAAAGCGCACAATGAAGATTTCGATGCTTATGCGGCACCGGCTATCGCAGACATCATGCAAAAAAACGCCAAAGTCAGATTGACCATTGCAGGCTATCTTAGCCTGCCGACTGTCCTTTCTTCATTTGAAGACCGCATTATCTGCATACCGCCGATCTGGGACCTGGAAACCTATTGGACAAAAATCGTTGCCGCTGTTGATATCAATATTGCCGTACTCAAGCCCGGCTTGGTCAGCGATTGCAAGAGCGAAATCAAATGGCTGGAAGCGGCAATGCTGGGGGTTCCATCCATTGTCAGCTCCACCGCGACTTATCGAGACCTGCTTGAAGATGGGCAGACCGGCATGATCGCCGCATCGATTGAAGAATGGCAACAAAAGCTGGCTGCCTTGGTTAATGATACCGAGTTGCGGAAAAAAATAGCCCGCCAAGCTTGGGAACTATCCCGGCAGAACTACAGCATTACGGCTCAGGCTGAGAATATTTCAAGCATTGTTTTGAATGCAACCCCGGAACTTCAGCAATCCGCTCAGCGCCCTTTGATTCTTATTGTTAATGTATTTTTCCCGCCTCAAACCATAGGCGGAGCCACTCGTGTGGTACACGATAATGTCGATTACTTCATAGATCATTTTGGAGAACAGTTCGACTTGGCCGTTTTTACCTCTATTGACGGCGAGTTAGAACCTTACCAATTGCGTTGTTACGATTACCGGGGCGTTTGCGTCACCGCAGTCTCTACTCCGAAGCGCAAGCGAGGTCATTGGCAAGCATTCGATGATGAAATGGAGGCTGTTTTTACTGATTTCCTGGAACGCTCTCAGCCTGACTTGATTCATTTTCATTGCATGCAACACCTTACGGCGTCCTTGGTCAGTGCGGCCCGGAAAAAGCGGACGCCTTACTATATTACGGCTCATGATGCCTGGTGGATATCGGATTATCAGTTCATGGTTGATAAATCCGGCAAACTTCGTATGGATCATTCCCCCATCGATATTTTCAAACATGAAGACAAGTTTGCGATAGACGGTTTTTTTCGTCTGCAAAAACTCAAAACGGAATTAGCCGGTGCGCAAGCTATCCTGAGCGTCTCGGAAAGCTTCGAAGCCGTTTATCGTCAGCATGGCGTACATAACACCCGAACTATCGGCAATGGCGTGTCGCATTTGCCGAAAGTAAAAAAACGGCCTCATCCGGATCATAGAATCAGGTTGGGGCTGATCGGGGGAATGCAGGCGCATAAAGGTTTGCCGCTGGTAAAACGGGCCTTATTGAGTACAAGTTTTGATAATCTTCATTTAACCGTTGTTGACCTTGCCGAAAGTTATTCGCAATTCGCTCGCCACGAGCTATACGGGTCTACACCGGTCGATGTGATCGGCAAGTTGCCGCAGGAACGTATCGGTGAGTTGTATAGCCGCCTCGATGTCTTGTTGGCGGTATCTATTTGGCCCGAGTCCTATGGCCTGGTCACTCGGGAGGCTTTGGCTTGCGGACTTTGGGTTATCGCTTCAGACCGAGGAGCAATCGGTGCTGACGTCATCGAAGGCGAGAATGGCTTCGTTGTTGATGTGAGCGGTACGCCGGCGTTAATAGAGGTGCTTAAAGCGATTGACGCCAATCCTGAATTTTACCGGAGTTCGCCTAGCCATAAACCTAAGCTTCGTAGCGCCGATAGCCAAGCAAAGGAATTGGCGGCACTTTATCTTGATACGTTAAAAAATATCCAGTAGCCAACAACATGGCTGTCCATGAGCGGAAAGGAGCTCGGCTTGGCCCAATCTGCCGCCGGATAGCCATCTCGACCGAGGTTCAGGCATGGCAATCAGATTGCCATGCCGCTAAAATTTTCTCCACCGAGGATAATGCGGCATTCACATGCTTGATTCTAAAGCCGGCCTTCTGATTAACGATAGACTTCTCGGCACTTAAAAAAAGACACATTGACTCATCGCCCCTGGCTTTATCAATAAGTACCATATTGGCATTAAACCTTTCTTCCGGAGTCAGGTACAAAACCTTTTTTGCTCCCTGGCAAAATAAAAGATTATGAAAAGCCGATCCGGCAAACCCCGCTACGATTTCTGCAGATTGGAAAGTTTCGATCTGCTGCGGAAAGCTTAATGTTTGCGAATGCACAATACTAAAACCATAATCGGCAAACGCTTGCTCAATCTTAACTTCATTAGTGATTTTACGTAAACCTGAAGCGGCCAACCCGGTCCGGGATAAAAAAATCTTTTTCGCCCCAATACCAGGGCTACCGGAAGAAGAGGGCGCTAATCCCGCTGTAAATTCAAGAAAACTTTTATGAATTTTTCGCCTGATTTCAAAGGCGGGCCAAGGAACAATAAGGTTGCCAATATTTAATGTTTTGTTTGCGATTACGATCCGCTCAAAAGAGATACCCAATGAGCTTAATAAATAGTTTTGACAAGATTTTTGGTAAACATTCATTAAAGACTCATCGCAGTGAAAGATAAGCGGAAAATCGGTTGCTTCTTTCAAGAACGTTAACCGTGGCAAGGTCTCCAATAAGAAATGTCCAAAATGCCCAACCAAACGCCCTCCATATACAGCATGATCCAAACGAACCGCATCCTTGTCGTTAAAAGTATTCACTGTAGGGTCAAAAAACGGCGTTTCTGAGCGCCCCCGTGAAATCAGTGCCGGCGATGCCATATAGCCATCGGTTGTAAAAACGCCTCCCTTTTTTTGATCGGCGTCCGGCGTAACATAAGCATTGTGATAACGGCTTACCAGGGGCTCCTGCTGCGAAACATAAGTCTCGCCAAAAATACGTTCACGCGGTAACTCTTTCAGTGAATAGATAGCTACCATTATGACGCTCCAGCTTCGGATAATCGCTGACGGGCCAAATTGTACAGCTCAATATCTTTGCTATAAAAAGCGTTCAACATAAACCCCAATGATCTTGAAATAAATTGGTTATAACTGGAAATATCCGCTTTTTTTATGCCGCCGGGAAGCCATTCTGAAAAATCACCGACAAACCCGTCCGCTTCAGAAAATTTCTTGCCATAAGATCTATTGGTTGCCATTTCTTCCCCCTGAACGCCAAGAATTGAGTCAATAATCTGAATATTTTCGATCGGGATTAAAATACAGCTCTCGTCATAGCCGTAAATAAAGTTAGATTGCGGTCGCCAGTGTGCATCATAGGACCAAACAGGTTGTTGAAAAATGTAGAAAACAAACTCACAAAAGCTTACTGATCGGCGCAAGTCACCTCCTGTTCCAAGTAATTTATGTATTGCCTTTATATGCCCTTCAACAAAACCCTCAAAAGGCTTGTTTTCAATAACCGGCTTTACAAATTTATCAAGGTAGCAACTGACAACCCGTTCATACGGATGACGAATTATTGCAATTTTCGGGTAAGTCTTGCCATTAGAGAACTCCGGCAGGGTAAGACCAAACTGCTCCTGGCAGGTCTCATGAAAGCGATGCGGAGCGATTCTTTTTTGCAAATCTTCAGGCTCATATTTAATTAACATGCGCTTTACTGATGTACATGAGTTTTTCGGAATCCACAGCAAGGTAAGCTTAGAGCCGGGGAAGTTCAACATATACTTCCGAACATCGACTGTAGCGCCGAAATGCCCGAAAAATCCAAGAGACTGCATCATTTTGGCCTGCGCAAGCAAGCCCCCCGATAGCATGGAGGATAAATCAACGTTACTTACGTCATTTCCATTAACCCATGAGACCAGCGAAAGGTAGGCGTCAAATCGCGAAAAAGAAAATGAAGAAGGGTCTGACAAGTCTTTATAGTCCGGCCTCTTGGATAGAAGATTTTTGTAATGCGTCAACATCGACTGCGGTACTTGATCCCTTACCTCCATTACGATGCTTCCTTTTTCTTGATAGCCAAAAGCCCTTTTGACATGCGCATCCAATCGATTGCAGCTGCCAGCCTGGACTGGCGCACACTGGGCGATGAATTACGGAAAGACGCATGATCTTTATTATCGCCCACTGTGAGCACGGCCAATCTTGAGTAATAATTGACCGCATCTTCGAAGTGGTCAGGATGGGCTTTTCTCTCGCGCCACGGCGTAAAGCTGGTTTCAAGATCTTCCACAATAAAAATGCCTCCTTGCTGAATATGTGGAAAAAGATGCTCAAAAGATAAAATCTGATGCGACCATTTATGACTTGCGTCATCAATGACGACATGAGGGGTATATTTCCTGCCAATATAGTCCAAAAACTCCTCATTCCCACAATCGCCTATCTCGATTAATATCCCCTCTTTTTGAACCTCAATAGCGTCGGCACGTATATCAACGCCTACAACCGTTGCTTTCGGAAAGTACTCATGCCATGTCAGCAACGATTTACCCATATTATTGGTCGGCCCAACCCCAAGTTCGACCAAAGTAAACGGCTTGCCGGAAAAACCACGCAATAACTCCTCATAATGACGCAAATAATCGTGAAGTTCGCTAGACTTATCCGTTCCGAATTTTTTTCCTATATTATCTAATGACATACCCAACCCCTATATTAAGCCCTCTACAGGATATCCCCGGTAATTTAGAGCTGAAAAATTTGATCTATCCACAACAAAAACTATTATAACCGATTCCACTTTCCCTGATTATACGCAGGTTCGCCATACACTCCGGGAGCGGATATATCCACTGCCATGGATGGTCTGCATTATTTAAATGAGGTACTCTATTGACGTAACTAAAAATAGGACTTGAAATTTAAGCCCCTATCTTAAATCGGCTCCCTGTAGCCATTAATCCTTAATCATAAATGGATAGCCTATGACACCTATTATATTATCCGGCGGTTCCGGTACGCGTTTATGGCCGTTATCGCGTAGCCAATACCCTAAACAATTTTTGCCTTTGGTTTCCGATAAGACAATGTTGCAGGAAACCCACTGCCGATTAAATGGCCTGGATGGTTTACAGAGTCCTATTGCGGTGTGCAATGAAGATCACCGTTTTATGGTAGCGGAACAATTGCGGCAAATTAACGTCAAACCCAGCGCCATTATTTTGGAACCCGTAGGCAAAAATACAGCCCCGGCCGTGGCGCTGGCGGCATTGGCCGCTGCTGAGGATGACGTGTTATTAGTGCTGCCCTCGGATCATATCATTATGGATATACCCGCTTTTCAAGAAGCCGTTAACAAAGCTAATTTGCTGGCCGCACAAGGTTTTTTGGTTACTTTCGGGATTGTGCCGACCAGCCCGGAAACGGGCTATGGTTACATTAAACGAAGTTCCGAAGCGCATGACGGTGCGTATCGGGTAGCTGTTTTTGTTGAAAAACCGGATATTAAAACGGCTAATGAGTATGTTAACAGTGGCGACTATTTTTGGAATAGCGGCATGTTTGTTTTTAAAGCCGGCGTGTTTTTGCAGGAATTAGCCAAATTTAACCCAAAAATGTTGGAAGTGTGTCGACAAGCTTATGCCGCTGCTGAAATTGATGCCGATTTTGTCAGGGTAAACGCTGAGATTTTTTCTTCCTGTCCATCGGATTCAATTGATTATGCGGTGATGGAAAAAACCGATCGTGCAATGATTATTCCCTTAGAGGCGGGTTGGAGTGATGTCGGTTCGTGGTCTGCGTTATGGGACGTTACCGAGAAAGATGCCTTTGGCAATACTATTCGCGGCGACGTTGTGACGGTTGATGCTCATAATTCATTTATTCATTCCGAAAATAAATTAGTCGCTGCGATTGGTATTGAAAATTTAGTGATCATTGAGACCGATGATGCGGTGATGGTTGCGCCCAAAGACCGGGTGCAAGATGTTAAGCTCATGGTAGAGAAATTAAAGCAGGCTAAACGGCCGGAAGTCGATCTGCATCGTAAAGTTTATCGCCCTTGGGGACATTACGATTCAGTCGATGATGGGGAACGCCACAAAACGAAACGTATTGTGGTTAAACCAGGCGCGAAATTGTCTGTGCAAATGCATCATCATCGTGCTGAACATTGGGTCGTGGTTAAAGGCACCGCATTAGTTAGCAAGGGCGATGAAAAAATGCTACTGTCGGAAAATCAATCCACGTTTATTCCGTTAGGAATAGTGCATTGTTTGGAAAATCCCGGCGTTATTCCGCTGGAGATGGTTGAAGTGCAGTCGGGCAGTTATCTGGGTGAAGATGATATTGTGCGTTTTTCCGATCAATACGGGCGTGCACCTAAGCGTTAATTTCCGGCAAGCAAAAACAACCTGGGCTTACGATTCAATTTCCCTCTTGAAAAAGAGGGAGAGCTGAGCACTTATCCTTGTGATTGCTTGCTCCCATGTATTATTGCCGCCAATCCTTAACACCCCATTCGTAGCCTCAAACGGCTGCCGGATCTGTTCTTTTATAGCTTGCCGGCAGAATTCCTAAACGCAACAAATACGCGACTCTCTCCAAATCCGCAGCCTTGGCTCAGATGCCATCATCGGCTGCATTCGGCTTATGTAAGCTTTCCGGCAATCACATGATCTTTTTGTTGTCTTTGTTGCATAGCAAACATTCATTGATGTTTTCTGATTTCTCTTCACTCAATCTTTATCCTACAAATACAAAGGTTTCTATGCCCGACAGTAATCCGGCATAGATGTTGCTCTTGCTTTGCGGAGCAGCAGAGGCAGGGGAACTGCGCCGATCACTGCATTAGAGGTTTGGTTTCTCACTTAAGCTAGCAAGCTCCCGAGCGCAATTGGAGGGCTCAGGATGATTAAGTTGCAGCCATAAAAACATAATAACAACAAGCGCTTCCAAGTGGCTCTGTCCCTGCCGGATAAAGCGGCGACTGCATATCGACAAAGATTAGGTGTATTGGAAACGCGGTACTGAAGAACGATCAAGACCGCCTGAAGGCCGTGCATTCTTCAAGTAACCTATAACGCCAGGAGTTCCTGAATGAATGAAACCTTTTACGATGTCATGCGCAGGCAAGGCATCACCCGCCGCAGTTTTCTCAAGTTTTGCAGCCTGACCGCCGCCTCGTTAGGCCTTTCCCCCGCTTTCGCTCCCAAAATCGCTCATGCGATGGAGACCAAGCCGCGCATTCCGGTGCTGTGGTTGCATGGCCTGGAATGCACTTGTTGTTCTGAGTCTTTTATCCGCTCCGGCCATCCTTTAGCCAAGGATGTGATCTTGTCGATGCTGTCGCTGGATTACGACGATACCATCATGGCGGCGGCAGGCCACAACGCCGAAGCCATCGTTGACGAAATCGTCGAAAAATATAAAGGCAACTACATCCTGGCCGTGGAAGGCAATGCGCCGTTGGCCGAAGACGGCATGTATTGCATCATTGGCGGCAAGCCGTTCGTGGAGCAGCTCAAATATGCCGCCGAAAGCTGTAAGGCGATTATTTCCTGGGGTTCTTGCGCATCCTGGGGTTGCGTGCAGGCCGCCAAACCCAATCCGACTCAAGCGACGCCGACCCATAAAATTCCCGGCTTAGCGGATAAGCCGATTATCAAAGTACCCGGTTGTCCCCCGATTGCCGAAGTGATGACCGCTGTGGTGGCTTATCTTTTGACCTTCGAAAAACTGCCGACCCTGGATCGCCAGGGCCGTCCGCAAATGTTTTACAGCCAGCGTATCCACGATAAATGTTACCGCCGTCCGCATTTCGATGCCGGACAATTCGTCGAACATTGGGACGACGAGGCCGCGCGCCAAGGCCACTGTCTGTACAAAATGGGCTGCAAGGGGCCTACCACTTATAACGCCTGCTCGACGGTGCGCTGGAATGAAGGCGTATCGTTTCCGATTCAATCCGGTCACGGCTGCATCGGCTGTTCCGAGGACGGTTTCTGGGATAAAGGCGGTTTTTACCAACGCCTGACCGATATTAATGACTTTAGTATCGAAGCCAATGCCGATGCGGTCGGCGGTACTGCTGCAGCCGTAGTCGGCCTAGGCATTGCCGCGCATGCCGGATTGACAGCGCTGAAGCGCGCCAAACAACCAGGAGCAGAACAACAATGACAGTCACCAACACCCCCAACGGCTTTAACCTGAATGACGCCGGCCGCCGCGTTATCGTCGACCCGGTCACCCGTATCGAAGGCCACATGCGCTGCGAAGTCAACATCGACGACGACAATATCATCCGCAATGCGATCTCCAGCGGCACCATGTGGCGCGGTCTGGAAGTGATTCTAAAAGGTCGCGATCCGCGCGATGCCTGGGCTTTCGTGCAACGCATCTGCGGCGTCTGCACCGGCACCCATGCCTTGACTTCTGTGCGCGCGGTCGAGGATGCGCTAAAAATCAAGATTCCTGAAAACGCCAATTCTATCCGTAACCTGATGCAGTTGAGCTTGCAGGTTCAGGATCACCTGGTGCATTTTTATCATTTGCATGCGCTGGACTGGGTCAACCCGGTCAATGCGTTGAAAGCCGATCCGGTTGCAACCTCGGCATTGCAGCAATCGATTTCGCCGCATAATCCCAAATCGTCGCCCGGTTATTTTCGCGACACCCAAAACCGTTTAAAGAAATTTGTCGAATCGGGCCAATTAGGCCCGTTCAAGAACGGCTATTGGACTAACCCGGCTTATTTGTTACCGCCGGAAGCGGATTTAATGGCGGTGACCCATTACCTGGAAGCGTTGGATTTTCAAAAAGACATCATGAAAATCCGCACCGTTTTCGGCGGCAAAGACCCGCATCCGAACTGGCTGGTCGGCGGCGTGCCGTGTGCAATCAATATCGACGGCGTCGGCGCTAACGGCGCTATCAACATGGAGCGGCTCAATTTAGTTTCGTCGATTATCGACCGCACCATAGCCTTTATCGATCAGGTTTACATCCCCGATTTACTGGCTATCGCCGGATTCTACAAAGGCTGGATGTACGGCGGCGGTATTTCCGGACAAAGCCTGCTGTCTTACGGCGACATCCCCGATAACGCCAACGACTATTCGGCGGCTAACCTGCTGATGCCTCGCGGCACAATCATCAATGGCGATTTGAGCAAAGTCCATGAAGTCGATTTGACCGACCCCGAGCAAATCAAGGAATTCATCCCGCACTCCTGGTACAAATACCCGGACGAATTGCTGGGCCTGCATCCTTGGGACGGCGTCACCGAACCGAACTACAAGTTGGGGCCGAACACCAAGGGCGACCGCACTCATATTAAAGAACTGGACGAAGCGGCCAAATATTCCTGGATCAAGGCGCCGCGCTGGCGCGGCCATGCAATGGAAGTCGGCCCGTTGGCGCGTTATGTGATCGGCTATGCGCAAGGCAACAAGGAAATTACCGAACAAATCAATTTTGTATTGAAGACGCTGGACGTTCCGGTTACCGCGTTGTTCTCGACCTTGGGCCGGACGGCGGCCAGAGGCTTGGAAGCGCAATGGGCGGCAGGCAAAATGCGTTATTTCATGGACAAGATGGTCGCCAATATCAAATCCGGCGATTTGGCGACCGCGAACGTTGCAAAATGGGACCCGGAAACCTGGCCGAGCAGCGTCAAAGGCGTCGGTTTTACCGAAGCGCCGCGCGGCGCGCTGGGACATTGGCTGAAAATCGAAAATACCAAAATCGCCAATTACCAATGCGTGGTACCGACCACCTGGAACGGTTCGCCGCGCGACGAGCAAGGCAATATCGGCGCGTTCGAGGCGGCCTTGATGAACACCAAGGTGGAACGCCCCGAGGAACCGGTGGAAATCCTGCGCACCCTGCACAGCTTCGATCCTTGTCTGGCCTGTTCGACGCATATCATCAGCCCGGACGGCACCGAATTAACCCAAGTCAAAGTTCGTTGAGGAGCATGGTTATGAAAAAAATTATATTCCACTCGTTCCCACGCGCTGCGCCGCGAGTCACGACCAACGTCTTGCTGCGTATTCGGGACGCAGCGCGTCCAGCAGCGCGTGGGAACGATAAAAGTTAAAGTACGCTGAGGAGCAGATTTATGAAAAAAATTATAGTGGTCGCCGGTCTTATCGCGTTTTCCCAGGCCGCATCGGCGCATACCGGTTTGTTGCCGACAAACGGTTTCAGCCACGGTTTTCAGCATCCGTTTTTGGGTCTGGATCATTTCCTGGCGATGCTGGGTTTGGGTTTATGGGCGAGCAGCCAAAGCCGACGCCTTGCCAAGCAGGCAATAGGCTTGTTTTTGTTGTTCATGACGGCCTGGGCTCTGCTCGGCTTAGCCGGATTCGGTTTCGCTTATGTTGAAACGGCGATTCTGGTCTCGCTAGTATCGGTCGGCATAGCGCTGAGCTTCGGAACGGCTAAATTACCCAAGACAGTTATCTTGGCGTCGATTGCAGCTTTTGCCTCTATGCACGGACTGGCCCACGGCAGCGAGATGCCGGTCGCCGCTTCGGCATACGCTTATATCGCCGGGATTGTATCGGGTACTGCGGTTTTGCATTTTTCCGGATTGGCTTTGGGCTTGATCGCACGGCGCGTCAATGCAATCGGTTTGATCCGCGTTTACGGCACCCTGACCGGCATGATCGGCGCTTGGCTGCTGTTCGCTGCATAAGGAATTACCATGACTGAGCCAACTTTAACACCCAATGCCGTTGACGAAAGCGGTATAAAGCCCTCTCCAGAGGGAGAGGGTTGGGTGAGGGGAAATAAAAATAAGGAAGAAAGCTTATTTAAATCCCCTCATCCCAGCCTTCTCCCAGAAGGAGAAGGGGCGCATGCCGTTTACGTCTACGAAAAACCGGTCCGGCTATGGCACAGCCTGAATGCCTTGGTCATCGTCGCGTTAACCGTGACCGGCTATTTAATCGCCTCGCCGCTCGCATCGGTCGGCGGCGAAGCGTCCGATCATTTCGTGATGGGCTACGTCAGATTTGCCCATTTCGCCGCCGGATACCTGCTGGCGATAGGCCTGATTTTTCGGGCATACTGGGCCTATGCCGGTAACGAACATGCCCGGCAAATTTTTATGCCGCCGTTATTGTCGAAGGATTTTTGGCAAGGCGTCGGCCATGAAATATTGTGGTATGCCTTTCTGGTCAAGGAGCCGAAAAAATACATCGGCCATAATCCCTTGGCGGTGCTGTTCATGCATTTCGTCTTCGTTTGGGGCATGCTGTTCATGATAATCACCGGTTTTGCTCTGTACGGAGAAGGCACAGGGCAGGGCAGTTGGCAACATGCGCTGTTCAGCAGTTGGGTGCTGCCGATTTTCGGCGACAGCCAAAACCTGCACAGCTGGCATCATCTGGTTATGTGGCTGATCGTTTGTTTTGTGCTGACCCATATTTATGTCGCCGTGCGCGAAGATAAATTGTCCCGGCAAAGCATTTTGTCGTCGATAGTGACCGGCTGGCGCACCTTCAAGGATGATAAGCCGGTAGACGACATCCACTAACCATGAACATTTTGCTGCTGGGCATAGGCAACGTACTTTGGGCCGACGAAGGCTTCGGCGTTCGCGTGATTGAGCGCCTGCAAAAAAGCTACCGTTTTCCCGATCAGGTCAAAGTCATGGACGGCGGCACTCAAGGCGTTTATCTGGTCGAACATGTTCAGGCGGCTGAGCTATTGATCGTATTCGATGCGATCGATTACGGCTTGCCGCCCGGCACATTAAAGCAGATCGAAAACGATGAGGTGCCGAATTTTCTCGGTGCAAAAAAGATGAGCCTGCATCAAACCGGATTTCAGGAAGTGCTGGCGATGGCGCAAATGCTGGGCCGCTATCCTAAGCATCTACTGTTGATCGGCGTACAGCCCGAGGAACTGGACGATTACGGCGGCAGCTTAAGGCCGACGGTCAAAGCGCAAATTCAACCGGCTATCGATATGGCGTTTACTTATCTGCAAACTTTCGGCATTAGCGCTGAAAGTACCGATACAAATAATGATTTAGCCGACCCGGTGCTGAACATACAGCGCTACGAACAGGAACGGCCCAGCGCTGCCGAAGCCTGCCGCATCGGCGACGACCGGGTCTTGCACACAGAGGGCTTTGAGTTGCGGCCGCCGCAGCAACCTGCCGACGAACGTACGCTGCAGGTCGATGTCGATTACCGGGGTAAATACTGATGTGTATCGGTATTCCTATGCAAATTGTTGAACAGCATGACGAATCGGCGCGCTGTAGCTATCGCGGTCAGGAAAGCCTGGTCGATATGATGCTGGTCGGTCCGCAACCTATCGGTACTTGGCTGCTGGTTTTTCTCGATACCGCCCGTGAAGTGATCAGCGAACAAAAAGCCCGGCAAATCGCCGATGCGCTGGAAGCCATGCGTCTGGCGATGCAGGGCGACAATCGAATCGACCATTTATTTCCCGATCTGGCAGACAGGGAACCGCCATTACCGGAGTTTTTAAAATCATGACCTCAGCGCTGCTTGAACAACTGCAAACCCGCCACGGTTGTCCGTTGTTGGATGCGGACAGTTATGACCATTTCGTCTACGGCAATGAAAGCGTCGTGCTGTTTTTCTGTAACGATCCCGTCCAGTTTCCGGAAAGCAACGATGCCGCGGTAATTTTGCCGGAATTGGTCAAAGCGTTTAACGGTCGGCTGCAAGCGGCGGTCATAGCAAAATCTATTGAACGCGAATTGCAGGCGCGTTTTCGCTTTACCGGCTGGCCGTCGCTGGTGTTTTTGCGTAATGGCGAGTATTTAGGCGTCATCTCCGGCATCCGCGATTGGCATGAATATAAGCAGGAAACCAGCGAAATTTTGGCAGCCGCGCCCAGCCAACCGCCAGGCTTCGATTTGGATAAAGTATGCGGCAGCGCGCATTGAATAATGTAGGGCGCGCCGTGCGCGCCAGAGATGCACGAAACCTTCAAACCTCGCAAAAGGCGCGCACGGCGCGCCCTACTAAATAATCCACTATCATTATGACCTCTATATCACTCCCGATTTTCGGCCAAGGCAGCCAACCGCCTGAACAAGACGGCATCGCTTTGGAATACCTGCAAATGCCGCAGGAAATGACGACTTATGCGATGCCGCAGATTTCGGTAGATTTAAACGCACCGGCTTTGACGCAAGCCAAAAACGTATTACAGCAGTTACAGCAGAATTTGGCCGCGTTTCCGTCGGTTTCAGCGCCTATCGAATTGACGCAACTGGATGTCGGCAACCGGCGATTTATCGACGAGCTGCTCGGAGAAGGCGAAGTCAGCGTGATCTGTTCCGATGAGCAAAGCATCCGTATTCAGGAATCGGTGCTGGCCGGAGTTTGGCGCTTGCAAAAACTCAACGCCTATCGGCAGATCGTAAATGATGCGCTGGAAGTCGGCATTATTCCGCAACAGCTCCCGCAATCGGCCTTTAACGGTATGGCGGCGCAAATCGACACCGGTTGGACAGAATTGCCTTCGGGCGTGATGAATGCGCCGCCGCTGCTGGCCGAACTCAACGCCAAAATCGCCGAATACCGGCCAGGTAGCGAGGCGCATAGCATCAATTTGACTCTGTTGCCGCAAACCGAGCAGGATTTGGCCTTTTTGGCGCAACGTTTGGGCGGCGGTTCGGTGACGATTCTATCCCGCGGCTACGGCAACTGCCGAATCACCGCCACCGGCACAAAATACGTCTGGTGGGTACAGTATTTCAATTCGGAAGACACCTTGATCCTCAACACTCTGGAAGTCAGTGACGTACCCAGCGTAGCCTGCGCTTCGGCGGAAGACATTACCGACAGTTGCGAGCGTTTACAGGAGATACTTAAGGTGTATTTATGAATGACTCCTTTTTTGCCGGAGCCTTCGGCGGCGATGCCTCGAAGTTGCCGCCGCAAACCCGGCTGGAGTGCAAGATTTGCGGGTATGTATACGACCCGGCAATTGGCGATGAGGTCTGGCAAATGCCGCCCGGTACGGCTTTTGCGCAATTGCCGGATCACTGGAGCTGCCCGGAGTGCGACAGCAGAAAACAGGATTTTTTGGTGTTGGATGACTGAGTATGTTATGTCTGAATATTTACTCACCACGAAGGCACGAAGAAAAATACCTCGTTTCCACGCGCAAGATCTGCGTATACGGGACGCAGCGCTGGGAACGAGGATATCTCCTTTTTGGCGCGAACGGGGCACGCGTTAAGTAATGATCTGGCAAAATAGCGAACAAATCCGGCATAAGCTGGAAACAACATTTAATGAAATATTGGCTGAACGCATGCGTGGATTGCCGGTAGTTAACGCCTCTCTTTCGGTACAGGCGGTCGGCTTTAACCGTATCAACGAAGACTGGCTGGGCGTATTGATTACGCCCTGGTTCATGAATTTGCTGCTGTTACCGGGGTCCGAAAGCACTTGGCGCGAGCATCAACCCGGAACAAAAATCGAAAAGCGCTACCCGTATGGCGTATTCGAATTCACCTTGGCTAGCGAACCCCAGCTGGGTATCTACGCACTTTGTTCGCTGTTCTCGCCGATGTTTCAATTCGAAAATCAGGCTGCCGCGTTTGCCGCAGCTCAAGCCGCACTGCAAGGCTTATTGGCCGAAGCAGCATTGCGTGCTGTCAGCCGCAGGGATTTGTTGCGTGGTTCTCTGGGCAACGGAAAGAGTTGAGTGACGCCGGCCGGTTCCATCCGCATCGATCTGTATCACCGCTCCGGCAAAGCAACCGGAGTGCAAATCGCCTCTACCCGGCCTGATGCGATAGCACGAGTATTAATCGGTAAAACCCCGGAACAGCTGCTCGACACCGTTCCGCTGCTGTTTACGCTGTGCGGCAATGCCCAGACCTATGCCGCTTTGCTGACCTGCCGTGCGGCACTGGGCATGAGATTCGAGCCTAATATTGATTCTGCCCGCAACCTGCTGGTGCAACTGGAAACCTTGCGCGAACATGCGTGGCGTATTTTGCTGGATTGGCCGGGCTTTGTAGGACTCGCCCCTGATAAACAAGCTTTGGCGGCATTGCTTAAATTCGATGCGCTGTTCAAGCGATATTTATTCCGGCACGGTGAGGCATTCAAACTCGACAGTTGTCTCGACATCGACGCCGCGCAGTTAACAAAACTGGTCGACGAGTTGGAAGCGCTAATCGACGTCTCGATTTTTAACGGTCGGCTTGCCGAGTTTCAGGTGTTAATGAGCGAAGCACAGTTACACGATTGGTTGAAGCAAAACGATACCTTACCGGCCAACTTGCTGAACTATTTATATAGCCGGAACTGGGCGGCATCCGGGCGAAACGCTATTGCCTGTTTACCCAAACTTGATGCCGATAGCTTGAATCGGCAGATGCAACAGGAAGACTTAACGGCATTCAGCCGAGCGCCGCACTGGCAAGGCCGCTGTTTCGAAACGACGCTGTTGAACCGGCAACGGTTGCAGCCGTTAATCGCCGAATTACTCAGTCGTTACGGTAACGGTCTGATCGTCCGCATGCTGGGCCGCTTGCTGGAGGTCGCCCTAATTCCCCGTCAACTAAGACAGCTTTTTGCACCGATAAAAAACGCCGGCGTTTTATCGGCAGATAACGCCCCAAGTAACGGTATCGGCCTGGCCCAAGTGCAAGCGGCGCGCGGTCTGTTGATTCATCGTCTGGAGTTACGGCAAGGGCGGGTGTATGATTACCGCCTTATCGCAGCCACCGAATGGAATTTTCATCCTGAAGGCGTTGTCGCTCAGGGTCTGAAACAATTACAGGCCGAAGATTCCAACGACCTAAGACGGCAGGCGGAATTGTTAATCAATGCGATAGATCCTTGCGTACAATACGCGTTAAACCTGACGGATAACCGTTAACGAGATAGACCCCATGCATGACAAATCTGTTTGGAACAACAAGCACCAGCCCGAAGGGTGCATGGCAGGGATTGCCATGCATGACAAATCCGCCGGGAGCAGATTTACACTGACCCGGAAGCACATGACAGAGATTGCCATGCATGACAAATCCGCCGGGAGCAGATTTACACTGACCCGGAAGCACATGGCAGGGATTGCCATGCATGACAAATCTGCCGGGAGCAGATTTGCATTTACCCGAAGGGTGCATGGCAGGGATTGCCATGCATGAAATGTCGCTCTGCGAAAGTGTTTTGCAGGTTTTGGAACAGCAAGCCACAATTCAGCAATACAGTAAAGTCAAAACGGTTTGGCTGGAAATCGGCGCGTTGGCCGGTGTCGAGATTGAGGCATTGCGTTTCAGTTTCGATGTTGTGGTACAAGGCTCGTTGGCCGACCAAGCCCGCCTTGAAATCATCGAAGTACCGGGCCAAGCCTGGTGTATGCCATGCAGCCGCAATGTGGTTGTGCAGCATTTATACGATCTATGCCCACATTGCGGCAGCCATCAATTACAAGTCAACAGCGGGGATCAAATGCGAATCAAAGAACTGGAGGTAGAATAATGTGCGGAGTATGCGGTTGCGGCGAGGGCCACTCGCACGATCACGATCACGATCATGACCACGAACATTCTCATGACCATCATCACGAACACAACTCGGAACATTGCCATGCACCGGGTTTAAGCCAAAAACGCATGGTGCAAATCGAACAGGATATTTTAGCCAAAAATAATCGCTACGCTGCGGAAAACCGGCGCTATTTCGGCGAACGCGGCATGTTGGTGTTAAATCTGGTTTCCAGCCCCGGTTCCGGCAAAACCACGTTATTAACCGAAACCATCGTCCGGCTGAAAGAAGACCTCGACATCGCGGTCATCGAAGGCGATCAGCAAACCACCCGCGACGCTGAGCGCATCCGCGCCACCGGCGTACCGGCGCTGCAAATCAATACCGGCAAAGGCTGTCATCTCGACGCGCACCGGGTCGGCCATGCGCTGGAAAGCCTCCAGCCGAAAAACCATAGCCTGTTGTTCATCGAAAACGTCGGCAACCTGGTTTGCCCTTCGGCATTCGATCTGGGCGAAGCGCATAAAGTGGTGATTTTGTCGGTCACCGAAGGCGAGGACAAACCGATTAAATACCCGGATATGTTCCATGCCGCTGACTTAATGATTTTGAACAAGACCGACCTGTTGCCGCATCTTGATTTCGACAGCGAGCAATGCATACAGTATGCAAAACAGGTCAATCCGCGCATCAAGATACTATCGTTATCAGCCAAAACAGGGGAGGGCATGGACAGCTGGCTACGCTGGCTGAAGGCCGAATTGGAGTTGCAGCGTATCGATTATGCGTAGCGATATGCTGAAAAACGGTACGCACGGCGCACCCTACACCTAAAAGGCAAGCCAATGACGATTACAGAAATAAAATCCTTTACCGGTTTCCGGGATCATGTTGACGGAAGAAATTTGGGATAGTCTTTGCCATGAGCATGAGCAGGTAAAATCTCCACTGTGGCATCAGGATATACTTAACGAAAGACTGGAACTGCTCAATTCCAAGCAAGCAACTTTGCTTTCTTTGCAGGAACTGAAAAACATTAACCGATGACAGCTGACGTAATCCTGCATGGTTACGCAAACAATCAAACAGAGCATCCTCAGCCAAAAAACCTTAATCAAAAAACAAAACTATGTGCCTAGCTCTCCCTGCCCAAATCGTCGACCTTGATCCCGCCACCAACATGGCGACCGCATCGGTAGGCAATGTCAAAGTCGAAGTGTCATTGGCCCTGGTCGATGATGTCGTACTCGGCGATTACGTTCTGGTGCATGTCGGTTATGCGCTGAATAAAATCGACGAAGACGAAGCCTTGAAAACCCTGGCCTTGTTTGCCGAAGCCGGATTAATGTCAAACACATGAAATACATCAACGAATTCAGACAGCAAGATCTCGCGAGACAGCTGGCCAAGGCGATAGCGCAAAGCGTCGATCCCGGCCGGCATTACCGGTTAATGGAATTTTGCGGCGGCCATACCCATGCCATTTTCCGCTACGGCGTTCAGGATTTAATGCCGGACAATGTCGAATTCATTCACGGCCCCGGTTGTCCTGTCTGCGTATTGCCGACCGGCCGTATCGACAATGCGATACAACTGGCCGAACGCCGGGACGTGATTCTCTGTACCTATGCCGACTTGATGCGGGTTCCTGCCACCGGCCGTAACAGCCTGCTGAAAGCCAAGGCGGACGGCTCGGATATTCGGATGATTTATTCGACTCAAGACGTGCTGAAAATCGCCCGCGAAAATCCCAAGCGACAGGTGGTGTTTTTTGCAATCGGTTTTGAAACTACTACGCCGCCGACGGCTGTCGCGATCAAGCAAGCGCAGGCCGAGGGACTGGCTAATTTTTCGGTGTTCTGCAACCATGTGCTGACGCCTGCCGCGATGCAGGCGATACTGGATGCGCCGCAGCCGGTCGCTATCGATGCTTTTCTCGGGCCATCCCACGTCAGTACCGTAATCGGCAGCCGGCCCTATGAAATATTTGCCGAGCATTATGCCAAACCGATAGTCATCGCCGGTTTCGAACCGTTGGACGTGATGCAATCTTCGTTGATGCTGATACGCCAGCTCAACGAAAGCCGTCATGAGGTCGAAAACGAATACAGCCGCGCCGTCACCCGGCAGGGCAACCTGAAAGCGCAAGCGCTGATGCGGGAGGTATTCGAGTTGCGGCCGCAATTCGAATGGCGCGGTTTAGGCTTGATTCCCGACAGTGCGTTAAAACTGAAAGCCGGTTATGCCGACTTAGATGCCGAACAGCGCTTTAATATGCCTGCTATTCAGGCCTCCGACGTAAAAGGCTGCGAATGCCCGGCTATTTTACGCGGCGCGAAAAAGCCGCAGGATTGCAAGTTGTTGGGTACGGTTTGTACGCCGGAAAATCCGATGGGGTCTTGTATGGTGTCGTCGGAGGGAGCTTGTGCGGCATATTGGTCGTATGGGCGGGTTAGGAGTTGAGCCCGCTTGGACGAATAGTTTCGTTTACCCCGGTTACAACGATGACTTAACGCAACAGATCACCAGATTTAAAATTTCAAAATCTGACTTGAGTTAGAACTTATGTGCTTTTAGCACAGGGAGCCATCCACAGCATTATCCCCAAAAACGGGGGATAAAATACCCCTCCAAGACTTCGCATAATGGTTATTATTTGACATGTCATAAACGTTAGAATAACGCTCAATATCCGTCACATTTTGCATTGCAATACAAGCGATTAACACGCTTGCCGCCAGACCGGATAGCTTAGAAATATTTTCCCAAGTTTTCTTTACTTCCCCTTCACTTCGCGCTATCGCGGCTGAAATTAAAACCTCATTCCGATCCACACCTAACACGTCGGCCATTTTTATGGCTGTTTCGTCCGCTACCGTTCCTCTTTTTCTTATTTGGCTTATGGTTTCTTTTGCCACTCCTAGAAGCTTTGCTGTTCTGTAATCGCTTCCATTTTTTTCTTTTAAATCATCAATATATTCAATTACTGTTTTCATGTTTTCTACTCCAGTTGTGGTAATGGTTATTCTAGGCTTGACTATTTTTTGCCACAATGGTTATTCTATGCATAACGGTTATGTTATACATAACCGTTTATTGTAAGCGGTTGATTACAAATATTGTTTTTGTGTAATCCAATGCTTACAAAATTTATTTAATCCATAGAGGCAAGCCTATGAAACCTGAAACACCTATTTCGTTTGAGCAAGATGTAATATTTTTTGCTGCTTCTCATTTATTCAATTTGCTTGATAATTCAATTCACCTTATTCCAGCAGGTAAGACTAAGGATCGTTGTCGTGAGGCAATGCATCAAACTTTTCTTCTTTGCAATCAATTAAAATCTGGCGACGCTTGCCGCCACCCTGTTCAGTCGCCCGATGTAGTGGGGCAGGGTGGCACTAATCTTTGTTATCAATGCGATAAACGCGTTGATTATCTTTTTGCCGATTCTCGCTGCAAGGATTGCACACGTCTGACTATTGAAGAAGTTCAAGGCAATGTAGGGCAGGGTGGCGCTCAATGACTTCTCAATGCGCTAATTGCGGTTCTACACGCAATTTTAATAATCCTCGCGGCGCTTCTTTACGTACTTATTGCTCTGATGCTTGCCGTCAAGTTGCTTATCGAAAAAGGAAAATTGCCCAAGGCTTTCGTTTTTACCGGGGTTATTTCTATTCTTCGCTTGTTTCAGCGGTGCAGGGTGGCAACCATGTTTAAGTGTCCTCAATGCCATGAACCACTCGATTTAATTGATGACCAGGGCCTTGATTGTCTGATTTGTAAAAAGTTCTACCCCAATCATATCATTTTGCAGTGGGAGCAAGATCAGATAGCCATCAACGAATCCGAATCTTTTGCCGAATGGCATTCGGAGCAATTTCATTCCGTTGGTGGTGTGATATGACCATCTGTTCCTATTGTTATGGTCCTATTACTGAAAAAGGCCGCGGCCGCATCCCTGTTTTTTGTTCTGCCGCTTGCAAGCAAGCTAATCATCGGTTGACTAAAGTTGGTCTTCATTTAGTTGCTGAAAGGAATCGTCATCTTTCCCGTATTGAATCAGTACGTAATAAACCGTTACGAAATGTTACCGGCGCTGGCTTAAATCAGGCTCAACCGTTACGAAAATCCGGAACCTTTTCACAAGTCGATTGGGTGGAATCATGAATCGATCCCATCTTCGTCCGTCTGAACAGTTCCGCCAGCTGCAAGCGGATTTCCAACAATCTCTTTTAACTTCGGATCGTTCACATCTTGAACGTCCACTCCGGGATGATTCCCTATCGTCTCGCGCCCCCCAAGACCGCCATCAAATCGCCTTAGACATCCGCTCTAAGGCTCGGCTATCTGCACATTTAGTCGATTTAGACGCGCGCGGCCTTTATCGTATTTTTGATGCAGACCTTGATGCCTACGTTTTAGCTGTCAAACCAGCTGGCGATCCAAACGAGCAATATCAAATTTATACCGATTTTGAAGCCTCTGCGTATCAACAAAAAAGAGAAGCTGAAACAAAATTATCTATCGAGGCCGTAGCCGGGCCCGAAGGGTTCGGATGCGGCACCGAAGATCGTTTTAATGCAAAAAAACCGCAAGCGTTGCGGTCCATAGACACCAAAAGAGCAATTAATTTGTATATTTCTGGTCTGGATGGCTCAAGCCCAGAAACGGCCGAAAATGTTTGGTTTAGTAACACCCAAACTAGAGACGGACGTCCGACTTTATTGCGTATAAATAAAACTGATTTTTTAGCGCGGTAATTGCTCATGAATTACATATTTCTTGACAACTCGTTTTTTTATACATTTAAAAATATCGCCGCGATTGAGGCGGTATTACCCATAAATCGACGTGATTTTTTAGCCCGTTAAATCGTTATGGAAAACTTTTTCATTGATAAATTGAATGTCACTCAAAACCACGATTTAGGGGATGGTGTATTACCTCAAGTCGGCAAAGAAAAGCTTTACCGCGTGGACATGAAAACCGGCGTAACCACCGAACTTCTCACGCACTTGAAATTAGAGGGTTCTTATTCCAGTGCGCTGATTGTACGTTGCGACGGTTCCAAGGTTGAGGTTTATGGCAACCCTTCACGCTGGGGCCGTATCGATAACCTGTATGGCTTGAAAACCTTGGATGATTGTATAGCGGTTTATAACCACATTTTGGATGGCCTGGGCTTACCTCGTTTTACCAAATGCACTAAGTACCTGTATTTTCAAGGTACTGATGGTAAACATGTCAATAAAACCGCTGACGGTGCCATTATCAAACATATCGACTTTACTAGAAACCTCGCTGTTGGCTTGGGGAACGAACGTCCATTTCTGAAAGCGCTGTCTACGCAATCAATCGGCCGTTCCGTTTCCCCTTTTTTGTACCCGGATGAAAATACAGTTGAGTGGTATGGCGCCAACGTGCAAAAAAATGGCTCAACTTACCGGTACATCAAAGTCTATACCAAAACCGCTGACTTACTCCGTAATCAACGCAAGCTTTGTAAGGATGTCAGCGAAGAAGATCATCAATATTTTGATGACCTTCTTCAATTCACTGTTAAAAACGGTGTTGTCCGTGAAGAGCACAGTTTTAAACGAGAATATTTACACCGACATAATTTATTTGCCTACGGGTTGTTCGATATGAACGCATTTAACGAAGAATTACAGGTTATTACAGAACTCAGAAAACGCTTAGAGGTGTCTAACATGAAATACGAAACCATTGCAGATCAACTGCTTGAAGAAAATGTTTGTAAAAGTCGTCAGTCGGCTAATTCAACGCAAATGTATTATTCCATGTGGCTGCATGGTGAATATATGGATAAAACAAAAACTCAATTTAAGCAGCACAAAAAGCGACTTTTACAAATCGGCATCGACATCAGTCAAAAGCTCGACATTACCCGCGCCCCCTTGCGCTTGAAAGAATCCCAAGTTATCGAAGTCAGCGATATTTTACCCCCTGCTTGGTACCGTCACCCTGAAATACCAACATTAAACCCACAACCACCCAAACCACAACTCAGGCTAGTTGCCTAAATCACCACAGGAAAACACAACAATGGCTATTAATTTAGAAATTTTAGAACTTTTAGAAGATACCGACCCGACTACCCGCGCTCCTCGTGTTAGAGCCCGTGTTAGAGAACTTAAGCCACGCTCTCACTTGGTGAACTTAAAAAGCTGCAATGCTGAACAAATTATGACATTGCAAAACAACGTAGGTGCAGTCCTTTCCTTGCCCGCGCAAGAAACCATGATGAACGGTTCATCGATTCTTTACATTTCACAGACTGATGAAGAGTTTTTTGTCATTCGTCCGGCTCCGGCCATCCCTGTTGCCAAAGTTGTTGAACTCGAATCTTCGTCATCGGCTTTTAAGCCTGGTGACAAAACGCCCCAAGTAGCTAAAGCGGGCTAAACCATGACACTGGATTCCGTTGTTTACGTCCTTGAGGCCGGTTTTTTGGTCCTATCGTTTGCGCTGGGCTTCTTAGCGGGGCTTTGGATCGTATGACCGAATCCGATGTAGCCGAATTGGTGAGTCTTTTTCTAAGCGCATTTGGCTTTGGCTTGATTTCATCAATTCTTTTTAGAGTATTCCGCCGTGCTGCGGGTGCTATTCGTTAATTTAATTGAGTTTTTTATTATGAAAGATAACAAAAAAATTATTGTTGCTGGTAGCGTTGCTGCTGGTTCTTTGATGGTGGTTGATTCCGCTAATGCTGCGTTAAATGCGGGTGTTTCTACAGCCTTTTCCGGACTTCAAGCTGATGCGTTGGATTTGATCGATATGGCTTGGCCCGTTGCGATTGCCGTAACGGTTGGGTTTATCATCTTGGGTTTGTTCAAGAAAGCGGCCGGCAAAGCCGTTTAACTTTAACTTGACGATACAGGGATGTATCGTTTTTGCTTTACTCGAAGGGGTTTGTAATGCTTAAAAAAATCCTTTTTTTAGCGCTTCTTTTTTTTGCTGAATCTTTGTTTGCGATGCCGCCCTATCAGCAGTCTTTTGGGCCTTATGACGCAAGCACTTCTGCTCGTTCTGCTTGTGAGCTTCCTAATTGTAATTTTTCTGCTATGACTCAAGTTACATGTCTTGGAGGTACCGGTAATGCCGGTGTTTGGTTCAAAGACTTATGGGTTATGCAGGATAACGTTAACAAAAATTACCGATATTATTATTTTTATTGTAATTCCGGAACCAAGCCTAATTGCACAATGACTAATAACACGCTTGATCCCAGTAATTCTAGTCAGTGTACTCCACCGCCACCGCCACCCCCACCGCCGCCTGTTTGTAAATCTGCCGAGACAGTAGACCCTGCTACTAATCAATGCGTTGCTCCAACATGCTCAGGATCTCAAATTAATGATGCAATAACCGGTGCCTGTATTACGCCTTACACTTCTCAGCCTACCTGTGTTATTCCTCAGAATCCTTTGACGGCGGGTTGCAGGTGGCCTGAATCAGGCGATGCGCTTAATTGCATGGATGGATCGACTGTTTACCCGCCTATGGTTTGTCCTGCTGACTATTGGGACCGTTATAAAACGCCTGGTCCTGGGGAGTCTTCTACTTGCCCTGATGGTTCCGTTTCCAACCCTGGACAATCCTGCTTTTTTAAATATTTGGGGGAATTGGTAGATAATCAAGATCATACACCCGCTTGGTATCATGCCTATTTTGGCAATGTATTTTTTGGGACCAGTGCGTTGGGTACCATTACACCTATTGGCCCTCCTGTTTTACCGTCTCCTAACTCATTGCGTTTTATAGGTTCTGATCTTCGAGCTACTTTTCCTATGCGCGTTGGCAATTATTCGGGTTCAACTCGTTTTTTTAATGTAGGTTCCTCGGTTCCCAGTGCGCCTTTGGGTTCCGCCTTACAAAAATACATTGCTTCTTCACCTACCTCTACTTATGCTCAAGATTTAGCCTCTCGATCAAGTGAGGCTGGTTTTCCTTTAGACATTAATCCTAATACCGGTTCTGTTAGCCGTTCAGGTTCTTCTTCCCCTTTATCATCTAATCAGCTTGCTGATTTAGCTATGCAATTGAATCAGGGTATTCCTTCCAGTTCGTCTCGCCCTGTTTCTGTTGCTCCGGTTCCCTTGCCTTTGCCTGACATTATGCCTTTCATTTCTGTTGACACCTTACCTTGGGTATTGCCGGGAATTAATGCTATTCAAGGCGATTTTCAACAGGTTTTTAATCCCATTGGTACTTTAAGTGCTCAAAACTTCCCAGCGGTTCAATCTTCAACGTTGGTAACCATTTCTTCATCTGAATTAACTGAACCGCTGGCAACTTTTACGCCTTCTTCTCCGATTGATTATGTTGTTCCTGTGCCTGTTCCTGTGCCTGACCCAGCTCCTGACCCGACTCCCGATCCGACCCCTGACCCGACTCCTGACCCGACTCCTGACCCGACTCCTGATCCGACCCCTGACCCGACTCCTGACCCGACTCCTGATCCGACCCCTGACCCGACTCCTAATCCATCAGTTAATCCGAATCCCACCGGTTCGACATCTACAACGTCGCCGACATCTACGCCTGCTCCGGGTACTCCATTAAATCCGGAGCAAGATACTGTACCGGGTTCGCCTACGCTTTATCCGGACACTTGGAAATACTTTAACTTTTTGCCAATGGCTAACCCTTTTTCATTCGATGTAGCCGACTATTTACCGGAGATTCCGACGACTACCTGTAGTTATGAAATACATCGCACAATACATGTGCCTTTTTCCGGGACTCAACAATTTGACTTTGCGCCTTGTGTGCCGCTTCAACCGTTACGTGCCGTTCTTCAGTGGGCCTTTGCCGTATTAACTGCGTGGGCGTGTTTTATCGTTATTTTTAGGGGTTCTGTCTAAATGTCCGTCTTATTTTCAATCTTGATGAATTTTCTTGTCGATATATTCGGCAAACTTTTTTTGCATGCGGCTTTTAAGATTGCTATCACCTTGGCGTTTATTTCGCTGATTGTTGCGGCCATTGTTGCCTATGTTCAAGCCTTCGGCGTCATCGTTAATGGCATAGCTCAAACCGTTCCGGAAATTGTAAACGGCGTTTGGGGCTGGGTTATGCCGGAAAATACCAATGCTTGTCTGTTTGCCATATTTTCATCAATCATGCTGCGCTTTGTTACCAAGCAATACCTGTTGCTCTTGAACGCTCGGTTTCGCGCATCAATCTCTAATTAGTTTATGCCTGGCTGGATCATCCAAGGTGTAAGAGGTGAGGGCAAATCACTTGCCGCCGTTGGAAAAATAAAAGAATACATGGCTCGAGGCCGCCCCGTCGCCACCAACTTAACCCTTTTCCTGGACGCCTTCTTGCCCGCCGATAATGCCGTAGTGGCCTATCGCCTTCCCGATCACCCGCGACTCGAAGATCTTCAAATCTTGCCGCCTGCGTATGATCCTAAATATAAAGGCGAAGACATGAACGGCCTCCTGGTTCTTGATGAGCTTGGCACCTGGCTTAACTCCAGAAATTGGAACGATAAAAAACGTCTTGAACTTCTTAATTGGTTATTTTTAAGCCGCAAAGACCATTGGGATTTAATCTTGCTCGCCCAAGATCATGAAATGATAGACGCCCAAGTGCGCACAACCCTTTGTGATTATCTCGTTCAAGCTTCACGCCTGGACCGGCAGAAAATACCCTACCTTGCGCCTATACTGGGTTTCTTGGGATTCAACCAAATGATGCCAAGAATACACCGTTATCACGTCTTCTATGGCTTATCGACTGCGCAGCCGCCCGTTGAAACTTGGGCTTACACCGGTAAAGATTTTTATGATGGTTACGACACTAATCAAAAGTTTTTAAACGGCCAGGAAGCACTAAACGGCACCTTAATTGATATGAGGGCGACCTATTCATTCATACCGGCCAATTACCTAACCCGTCATGTCTTTGTGGCCAGACTTCAAAAACAGATTGAACACCTCCAAAACCCACTAAAACCAACCACCGAACCGTTATCAATGGCTAAAAAAAACCTATCCGCTGAAACCCAATATTTAAAAATTGGCTTGTTAGCTATAGCGCTCCTGCTTTTCTTGGCTTGGCGTTTCCTGTCAGGCGGCTTTAAAGTACCCAATTCAGCCTCAACAGCTGCTACCGCCGCCCCGTCATCAACCGCACCCGTTGCCCCCCTACAAGCGCAGCCTGCTCCTCCTGTCGTCGCCGCAACATCAACATCCGTTCCCGTACCGCTCACACCTGAACCCTCTGTCGTTTTTAAAGCGCCTCAGCTTTCCGATTTTGTAGAAACCCTTTTAAAAACCTATCGGCCTAGACTCTCTACAACCGCTTATTCTCCAGAACTTGGTTATGTCGGCAACATTGACTTTTATGACAACTTTGAACTGATCGAATCGTATTCCATCAAAGAAATGCATGCCCTTGGCGTTACCTTGTTACGTAAACCGTACGGTGTTGACCTTATCTATTCCGGCAAAGTCTTCATTGTGACCGCTTGGCGATTGCCTGATAATCCCGCCGTTCTATCTCAAACAGAACTCGAACCCCAGATTCAAGCGCAACCCTTGGCCGTTTCTCAAACAGCACCCGTACATCAGCCAGAACCTTTAACCGACAAGCTTTACAACTAACTTAACGTTACGAAATGCCGGCGGCGCTACACGGTTAACGTTATTGGAACCTGTACTCAAGATTCCTTATCGTTACGAAACGCCGGCTCATTTGATATACTGAAAAAATCAAACATCATAAATTCGAGGTCTTCATGATTACCTTAGATCAACAACTTGAACACCAACTTGAGGGCATAGCAGTAGAGCAGGGTATAAGCGTCACCCAATTAATTAAAGACTTTATCCTGGATTATCAGACAGAGAAACAAGCCCTTATTCGTGCTGATGCATCTTTTGCCGAATATCAGCGTACAGGTGAAACCGTATCGTTGGACCAATTGATAGAAAAACATGGCTTGGAAAATTGAATTTACAATACAAGCCGCTAAACAGTTTGATAAGCTTGATAAAACCGTTCAAGCCAGAATAGCTAAATTTCTTAATAGTCGCCTAGCTAAAATGGATGACCCAAGGCAACTGGGTAAATCGCTTCAAGGCACCTTATCCGATTACTGGGTTTATCGCGTTGGGGATTATCGCTTGTTGGCCATATTCGAAGATCACCGGCTTGTGATCGTATTAACCGACATTGCCCACAGGCGGCATGTCTATAAAACGTAACGTTACGAAATGCCGGCGGCGCTGCTGCTTTTAATGTTATATGTCACGAAAATAATGATTGTATTCCTCAGAACCAGATTCCATGGTTTCTATTTTTTTCTCTTGGGCTTCTTTCACAAGTCTTTCAATCATCTTAGCTGGGCTTATTTCATAATGCCTGGCTAAATACTCAAGATCCCATTTACACTCTCCTTTAACCCAGATATTTAAGTTTCTTTGCCCATAAGGGTTTCCCTTTGTTCTTTTCAACTTGTTTTCACGGTAGGTGGCTTGTCGTTCCGCATCGGTTTTTGGGTTTTGGCTTGCTGGCCGTCCTCTTTTCTTTGGGTTTTCGATCGATTCTAGAGTTGATTTTTCGGCGGTATTTTTCATTTTTGTTACTCGTTACGTTTAAGTTGATTTATTGTATCACGTAACGATAAATAGTTAATAATTATATAACACGTAACGATAAATAATTAATTATCGTAATTATCATATTACGGTTATGATAATTAATTACTGTAATTATTGTAACACGTAACTATAAATATAACACATCGCCGCTAGGGCGACCTCATGCGCTGGGGTGGTTGAGGATAAACGCAATTTCTTATGCGCTGGCCTAGGGCCATTCAGCTATCCAATAACCGGCCCAGCGGGCCTTTCCGCGCGTGGTGAATGGCTATAACGATAAAATGTAACAGATAACGAAACCATCAAAACCGGCTGCGCCATTCATCACCCTATAAAATCGCTTTAAACGTGTGATTTATACAGATAGGGGCAGGGAAGCAGCCCCGTAGAGGTGTCGCGCAATTTCCAAAACACTCATGTTACATGTATACTTAAACTTACATTCAGCATGAGGTGCATAAGATGGGATTACAAGACCGCAATTACATGAAAAAGCATGACTCATGCTTAAACGAATTTAATCAATCTTTAGAAAAAATACCTGATAAGCCTAATTCGTTTTTAAAGACAATTAAGTCTATTTTAGGTTTATTTCTATTATTATTAATAATGATAGCTGCATTTAATATTTCACCTAATCCTGATGATACAAGAACTTACAATCAAAAGCTTCTGGATATGAAGCGAAATGTGTCTAAGTTTCCTCATTTTTATTTTTATATTTAATGCTTGCAATCCCTGTCGCTTTTTTATGCGGTGGGTATTTTCTTAAAACGTTACCCACTAGGTGATTTTTTCGGCCAGTGGGTAACGCTTATTTTCTTATCGGTTTTTTAAGCCTTGTTTTTCTTTTTTTTATCAAGAACAACAACATCATTAGTCATTGATTTATCGCGTTTTTTCTCGTCAATAAAAGTGACTTTGCTAAAATCCGGGCTTCCAGGTTCATCGTTATCGTTCATTCGGCACCGTCGATCGCGTTTAATATCTAAAGCTTGCATAGCATAGCGCAAGGCCCGGATTTCGCCGGGCCTTAAAAAATCGCCTTCAGGCGATTCAATGCAATCCGGCGTTATTCGAAAACCTTTCCATTGCTTGCCGAGGAAATCTATTCGGCTTGAAAAAAGTTGCAGGCAAATTAAAACCGCACGAGGCGGTTTTATTTTTCCGGATTCCCAGTTGTTGACCGTTCGCCGGGTTACGTTAAAGATTTGTGCGCAGTCGTCCAGCGTATAAAAAGCAAATTGCCGCCATTCTTTGAAGGTTTGCGGAAGTTCGTAGTATTTTGTCATGATTTTGACTCTTAGTGGATAGGAGCCACATTAACGCAATAACTACGCCGATAATAAAAGACTTCGTATAATGGTTATTATGTAAAATTGTATCATTATTAATTATCGGCTTATTTATTGCGCTAGACCTGATTCTATTAACTTGGAGTCAAACAAATGGCAGCAAAGAAAAAATCCGTTTTCTACCATACGCGATGGAATAAAGTCGGGATAAACGAAGAACGAGCAGCGGAAATTTTGGGCGTTACGGTCAAACAAGTTCAAGAATGGGACGAAAACGAAGGACCAGATTTAGCAATCCGCCTTTTAATCATTTGGGATAGAAAACACATAGGAATACCCGGCTGGGACGGCTGGAGCTTTAGCCGAGGAACACTCAGATACAAAAATCAACAATGGAGACCAGATAATATAATTTACGGAAGAATCGCTATTGATAGAGCGGATAAAGCCGAAAGCGAATTAAGAAAACTAAAAGGAATTAAAGGAATTTTTTAAAAAAGCAAAAACAAAAACCGAAGATGAAATATGGCCTTTTTACGCCAAGAAAATACTTTCACAACCCGAACAAGTCCTTTATTTCAGACTTGTTCAATCCTTACCTGATTACATAATCCTTGCCCAAGTTCAACTTTCCCAAATATTAGGGTAAAAAAAGGCAACAATTATCAAGCATGGTTGAACTGAATAAACCGAATGAGCGCCGATTTTGTAATATGCAAAAAAGATTCAAGCATTGTTGCCGTTATAGAACTTGACAACGCAACGCACCAAAGAAAAGACAGGCAAATAGCTGACGCAAAAAAAAGATAAAGCACTAAATGCAGCAGATATAAAAATAATACGCTGGCAGGTAAAATCAATTCCAGACATTTCAACAATACAAACAAAAATAGAATCATTAATAAATAACGATAACACTGATTTAAATCGCCCTAAAATGCTAAGAAGAGAAAACAGAATACGTCATTAAGGTTGTCGCAGGATAATTTAAACGGAATATAGACGGGGCTGCTTCCCTGCCCCTATTATTTATGTTTTTGCTATAAAGCAATTTATTAGGGTGATGAATGGCGAAGCCGCTTTGATAATGGCGTTATGTGTTACATTTTATCATTAGGGCCATTCACCACGCGCAGCTGGCCCGCTGGGCCGGTTATTGAATAGTTTAATAGCCCTGGGCTAGCGCATAAGAAATAACGTTTACTCTCAACCACCCCAGCGCATAAGGTCGCCCTAGCGGCGATGTGTTATATTTATAGTTACGTGTTACAATAATTAAAGCAATTAATTATCATAACCATAATACGATAATTACGATAATTAATTATTTATCGTTACGTGCTACAATAAATCAACTTAAACGTTGCATATTCTGGCCCAACCTGAACACCCATTCTGGATCAATCTGAACACCTATTCTGATTCAAGTTGAACACCGATTCTGGTTTCAAGCTGAACACTTTTATGGATTTTTCCAGAATCGCTGTTCAAGTTGCCAGA